>JBDRAL010000110.1:0-7054 GCA_039793685.1 Blastocatellia bacterium NZW_1522 | reverse complement strand
ATGAGGGGCAGTAGGGGCCAGACGTTGCCCGGTGAGAAAACAATAATGCTCCGGATGGTTTGCCGGTACTGGATCGAATGGCTGACGGCGCTGGCGAAGCGGCCGTTTCGACGAATGAGGGGACGATAAGTGCGCGAGGTTTCACCTTTTATTAGTGGCGACGATACGGCGATGGTGACCGCGCGGCGGTTGCTGTCCATCAAGCGAAAGCTGGCAGCGTCGCATGGAATGAAGTTGCCCGACCCTGAACCTGTGACCGGGAAGTTTCCCCCGCAGCTGAACCAAACCGAATCACGAATGGTTTTGTGGGCGATGATGGACAACATCGAAAACGAGCATCGGCGGATGTTGGATGCGCGAGGCTGGCGGTATCTGAAGGTGATTGTTCCGGGTTGGGTGAAGCTGCTTGCCGCTTGGGCGCGCGCCGTGTCGAGAACGATTTGGTTGGAGTCTACGCGGGGGTGAGTCGAGCGGCCAATGACAGCGACCTGTAACGTCGCCGCCCGCACGAGCACCGTGGGTTCGAATTTTACCCTCCGCACCAGAATCGAGGCTGAGGATGAAACTGATCGTCTATGGGCAAGGCTGGTTCAGGGCCAGCCGATGAGGAAAACCGATGACGCGCAAGGAAGCCCGACGGCATCAAGTCAAGTTTTTGATGCACAGGCTGGAAGCGAACCTTGAACTGTATCAGCGGCAGTTGGAGGAGATGATGGGCGGGCCTGGGTTCGAGCGGATGTACGGCGCTGATGGGAAGTGGAATCACGGCGCCAACCTTTCGAAAACCGAGCATTGGCAATGGGGCCACGCGGTCGGGAAGAAGGAAGCGACGACGCGCATTTTGTCGGAACTCCGTGAAATTTTCTGGGATCAACTCCCGAGGTTGTCGGTCAATGATGGCGAATCGCAACACCAGTTGGAGCAACCCGAAGTGCGAACGGACGCGGAAGCACCGGGAGAAGATGCGGGACAAAAAACGGCAGCGACGTCGCGAACGGAAGAAGAAGGTGGCGACCCCGATAAATCGGATGCCGATGTGGTTGGTGATGGCGTGGCTGATTTTCAGAGTTATTCGGATTACTGCCGATAAGAACAAGGGAAACAGTTAATCGAAGGGATAACGAGAATGAATGTTCAGTTGAACGAGTTCACGATTACCGGTTTTGAACCGAAGCCGGTCCGGATCACTGACGACGGGTTCGTCGCGTTGTGCGACCGCGTGGCCACCGGCACCGCGACCGACGCCGACCGCGCCGAACTGGCGGTGATGCTCCAAGGGAATGAAGCGGCAGCGATTTGATTTTTGGCACGGGTAGGTTCGGTGCGGAAAGCCTGGGTTCGGTCAGGCTTGGCCAGGTTTGGAATGGAATGGTTTGGCTAGGTCCGGTTGTGTGGGGTACGGCGGGGATAGGTCGGGTCAGGACAGGCACGGTACGGTGAGGCTCGGTGAAATCGGGTTCGGTATGGACAGGATAGGTTGGGCGAGGTTCGGCGGGGTATGGCGCGGTAATGCCCGGCAAGGTTCGGTGCGGCAGGGTTTGGCAGGGTTTGGCAAGGTTTCTAAATTTTTTGAAGAGATTCCAAAATGGCAAGAGCTACTGAACGATCTGAGGTGACGAACGGTGCAGCCGAAGTGCTTGCGGCATCCGAGCCGTACATGGTGCGCGCCAAGTTGCGCGGCACTGCCGACTTTTTGTTTCACCGGTGGAACTGTGAGGAGATCGAGGAGAAATCGAAGGCGGCGAAGAATTCAGCCGCCAAGAAAACGGACAATCTCGAAAGCTACGTCTACCGCACGGACGCCGGCGAGCTGGCGATTCCCGGTGAGTATGTTCGTCAGAGCATCGTTCACGCCGCGAAGTTTCGGCAGGACCCGAGATCGCCGCGCAAGTCTGCGATGGATCTTTACAAAGCGGGAATCGTTACCCTGACAAATTTGGCGTCAGTTGGTAAGGAAAAGTGGGACTACGAAGACAAGCGCCGGGTCGTGATCCAGCGCGCCGGCATAAATCGCACCCGTCCTGCTCTGAAAACTGGATGGGAAGCCGAGTTCCAATTTCTGGTCAACACCCCCGAATACATCTCCGATGCTGATCTTCTCGATGTCCTGACGCGGGCCGGCCAGCTCGTCGGCCTTGGTGATTTCAGGCCGACGTTCGGCCGGTTCCAGATCGTCGAGTTTGGAAAGGTTGGAAATTGATATTCCGCGACGTAGCGGAATCGTCGGTGGAATAGCCGTCCCGGGGCCGTTTTCCTTCCATCGGCAACGCCAGGTGAACGCCAGCCGCTTCCGGCGACCAACGGAGAATCAGGCGTGACAGGAGGGAGAGACCCCACAGATTCCGCGGGTGGCAGTAAGGCTTTGAAGTTCCTGAAGGCGGAGAGATGGCAAGGGAGGGTACTCGCCAAAGGAAAAGCCCCAAGAAAAAGTGCCACCATGTTTCCCCACTCGACTCGGGAAACAACATGGCCGCTGGCTTCCGTTGTCGAGATTTAGAAGCGCAGCAGACCAAGCAGCGGGAACGCCGCCGGTAAAACCTTGCACCAGGCGTGACAGGAGGGAGAGACCCCACAGTTTTTGCGGGGATGAACCCCGGTGGGTTCCGCGGTCTCATAAGCCGCCTTTGGTGGGTTCGACTCCCACCCCCGCTACCACTTTGGAGGGCAGGAACGATGGGCACGATACGGGCGAGCTTTTCGATCACGCTCCACGTCGAAGACGCCGAGCTATCACCGGAGCAGGCCTTGGCCCTGCTGGCCAACGTGAACACGATGCAGCAGCGCGGACAGGTTGAGGCCTCGCCGTCCGGACGCGCCAAGCTGGCGGCGCCGGTACCGCAGCCACCGATGTTTCAGGCCATCCCAGAACCGCCTGCCCGCCGCCCCTCGACGCAGCAACCTTCCAGTCCGAAAAAGCAGCCCCAAAAGCAGATCGAGTGTCCGCCCGGGCAGACGCGCGAACCCTACATTGCGAAAGGTCGCAAGATTTCAAAATTGACCGCACTGGAAGATGCGGTCCGGAGCACGGACAAAATTCGTTTTCAATGCGAATGCGGCACGGTCAAGGAAATTTTGGCGAACAGCGTCAAAAGCCAGGTGACGAAAGCCTGCGGGTGTTCCCGACGCAACTCGAGCAATCATCTTTTCCCGAAACGGTCCAATCAATCGAAGCAGAAACCGCCCGCCACGGTTACCGCGCGCCGGCAGGAAATGTCGGATGACGAACTGCGCCGGATGGTTATGGGGAGTGGTCAATGATTATCGCCGTCAACGTTCCGCACGATCCGAACGATACCGAGTTGATCAGCCGGACCCGGTTGTATGGCCAGTCGGCCAGATTGTTTTTCGCTCTGGTCGCCGCGTGCGTCGGCCTACCGGACGGACGTCGGCTGGAGCGTCTGATGGAACTTCGGCTGCGCGCCTCGAAACGGACGCTGCGCCGTCGCCTGAAACTGCAAGCGTGGGCCAGTCGCAACTGACCCGAACCAGGTGATCCGGATCACCGGAAAGGAGAACGGCAAGGATGGCAGCCAAGAAAACGACCGTGAACGAAGCCGGTGAAGACCTTCAGCGGGATGTTGCAACGAAGCTCGCGCCGGCGCTCGTGCCCTATTTCGTTGTCCGGCAACCCACCGGGGAACTGGTGGTCGATTGCAAAGGCACTGCGAAGCTGGCGCACCAGCTCGCCAAGGAGATTGTCGATTACATCGACGAACCCGAACCGGAACCCAGTGGACTGGTGATTCCATAACGGATTGCGCGCGGCTTCGGCCGGGCGCGATGAGGGGGCCGCGTCGGTGCCCGTACCCCCGACGCGGCGGACCCGAATTGAAGACGATGCTGGAATGGATGCTCCAAAAAAAGTTCGGACGTTGGCTGGTGGAAGAGCTGGTGCGGTACGGCGACCAGACCCACTGCCGATGCCGGTGTGAATGCGGATGGGTCGGGTTGGTCCGGCCCTGGAATTTGATGAGCGGCCGCAGTCGTTCCTGCGGTTGTCTCCGAAATGAAGTGAACCAATCAAGGAGGGCGGCATGACGTACGGAATGAAAAAGAACCCTCTCATCGAGGACGAAACGGAAATCACTTTTGGCGGTCAGCGTGTCGGAAGCATCAACGAATCGATGGCCCGCCGGATCGTCAACCTGCTGAATCTTCACCAGGTGCCATTTTCGCCGGCGGTGTCGGCGATACCCCCGCGCGAGCTGCGCATTGAGTTGGACCCGGAGTACGCCGCCGCCTTGGCCGAAGGCCGTAGTGCCGAATTGTCGCCGTGGGGAGGGTCGCTCTGATGGCTCACCTTCTCACCATTCGAGAAGCCTGCGCGTTTTTGCGGATCAGCAAGTCGAAGCTCGACGAGTTGATGCGCGAGCAGCGGATCGGCCGTTACAAGGATGGGCGCAACGTGACGTTCAGCATCGAGCAGCATTTGATGCCCTATTTGAAGTCCATCGAAATCCCGGTTGCCCAAGCGCAACCCCAAGCCGCCGACCGACCGGCGAAAACTGTCGCGCCGGTAGGCAGTACGTTTAGAAAAGTCGTGAAGCTGCGTCGGGTGTCATAGCCGGCGCGGCTTTTCTTTTTACTCATGTTGGAACCCGTCACACCTTTTTACAACCAGACCGGCCCTCGATGGCTTTCACGTCCAATCGAGGGCTATGTCTCAAAGGAAGATTTCTGGCTCGAACGGCCGGCGAACATTTCCATGGCGGAATGGGCGTTCTGTCCCGAAAACAAGCACCGGTTACCGCGTGCAGCGCGGTACATTTTCCAGACAATCCATCGGATGACGGCCAGCCGTCCGGACACCTTTTTCAGCATCGAATGGATGTGCCGCAAGCTCGGGCAGTGCATTGCCTGCGCGTCCGGCGCCGCAACGGCCCGGGAGGGTGAGTACATCGAGCCGTTTGAAAAGACGACGTGGCGGGATCGCGCGGGTCTTTCATCAAAGTACGTTCACGGCCTGATTCGTCGAATGGAAAGCATCGGGTTGATCCTGGTACGGCATGACCAGTACGCGAACCGGTACCGCGTTGCCGCCGACCTGACTGGAAAAAACGGCGCGGCGGTCGCCGAATCGAAAACTCCAGCTACGCCGACGCGGCGGTACGCGACGATCGAGGAGAAGCCCAAGGCGAAGCCAGCCAAGCCGTCGCGCAAGGACGTGGCCCGTCAGCGTGTCACGGTTGAACGTTTGTTTCCCAGGGTACGCCAGGCGTGGGAATCGCTCCAGGCCGCGCAGGACGCCTTTAGCCAACGGCTGGGAGAGATTGGCGGGATTGCCGGAATGGACGGCGACGAATTGATCTGGACGCTGGAAGAACAGCGCGAAGCGGCACAGTTTGCGTTTCAGCGAGAGTTTCATCTGCATTACGGAGATTCGGCGGTGTTTGAACCGCCGGACGGATAGCGGCGGTCCCGCTCCCAAATTGATCTTTCGATGCTTCTTTTCGAGAAGGTAGGCGTCAGCCTGTCCTTTTCTGTTGGTCGGAGCGGTTGCGGTCGCCATCGAGCGGCCCGGAGCAGTCCGGAACGTTTGCCGGCGGCCGCCACCGCTCTTTTTTTGCCTGATGAAGTTCCATGTGGGCTACCAGGCCAAGGACTGACCGAAGGTCGGTTCGAAGTGGACGCTCTATAAGCCAAAAAAAGATATTGAAAAGACATGAAGAAGAAGCGGACGCGGCTTCGCTGAGGCTCGCCGCAGTTCAAGTCGGTAAACAGAATCGGATTCTTCGTAAATCCTGACTCCGATTTTCCACCGCCCGCCGTCCGGACGAGCGGTTGTGAGGAAACGATGATCTACGGGTACGCCCGAGTTTCGACGATCGACCAGAATCCCGAGCTTCAGGAAGACGCGCTGCGCGCCGCCGGATGCCACCATATCTTCATCGAGCACGCCTCCGGCGCTTCGCGCGCGCGGCCGCAACTTGTCGAGGTCCTGGCCAAATTGGAAAAAGGCGACGTACTGACGGTGTGGCGCTTGGATCGGCTCGGTCGGTCGCTTCAGCATCTCATCGAGATCGTGAACGAGCTGCACGCGCGCGGCGTTGAGTTCCGGTGCCTGGTGGAAGGTTTCGACACGACGACGGCAAGCGGGATGATGCTGTTTCAGATTTTCGGCTCGTTTGCGGAATATGAACGCCGGCTGATTTCCGAGCGCACCCGCGCGGGCCTCGATGCGGCGCGCCGGCGCGGCGTCCGATCCGGACGTCCGCCGGTCGGTCCGGACCGTCGCGCGGCCATTCGCGAGCTGGCGATGACTGGGAAAGGCAACCGGGAGATCGCCCGCGCGCTCGGCATTGATGAGAAGACGGTGCGCAACTACCTGGCCGAAAATCCGCCGGCGGCGTGAAAATCAGTCCACCCCAAAAAAAACTTTTCGTTTATTCGGCCGCTGAGGCGTTTTTCGAGGTCCGGACGACCTTCGGGTTGCGGAAAAAACGGGTGTTTTTCCCGCAACCGGCCGCCAAACAGACAAAACCCGCCAAAAGGCGGGTTTTTCTGCGGAAAAAATATGCGGAAATTACGGCCGGGCGTTTTTGTCGATTTTCAGGCGTCCGGCGTCCGGTAAAGGGCGGCTTCGGCCTTGCGCCGGCGCACCAGACCGGCCAGGACCTTCCCGCCGGCGCGAATCCATCGGCCGAACGCATTCGCGGCCGGGTCGTGCAGGCCCTGAACGTGAAAACGCAGGACGGATGACCCGCGAAAGTTTTTCACGCCGATGTTGAACGCCAGCGAGACCATTGCCGCAAACTGGTTATCGGTGGTCGGTGCGCCGGAAAGTGCGGCTTCAACGCCTTCCTCGAACGTCTGGAGGTCCTGGCGCAGCAGATCCAGGGCCTGGTCCAGCCGAATGCGCTGGCCAGGCCGCGCGGTTCGGGTGTGGCCGTAACCGATTGTCAGCACACCAGCCGGGCACCGGTACGCTTCCAGGCGCAATCCTTCAAACTCACGAATCAGATCGATGCCGGCATCATTGATTTTTCGCATCTGACAGCCTCCAGGAAGCGCCGGCGGCGCTCGGGGTAGTCCGGACGGCTCGTGAGCTGCGCAA
>JBDRAL010000109.1:0-20245 GCA_039793685.1 Blastocatellia bacterium NZW_1522 | reverse complement strand
TTTCCGTTCATCCCGCGTTTTCGACGGTTCATCGGTGTTCCGCAACGGTTCGTCCGATTGGGAACGACGGGCGGGCGGGATTGCGTCAGCCTTGGGTTGCGAAAGGTTTTCGATTTGCAACGGAGGCAAGAAACGATGAACGGAATGACGCGGCGGCAATTTTCGCAACTGCTCGGAATGGCGGGAATCCTCGGACTGGTGGAGCCGATGGCAATGACACGGGCGATGGCCGACACGAAACGGCGGTTGAGCTGGCTGGCCTACCGGACGGCGGGCGCGGAAGGGGTCTGGAATCTGACCAAAGTTGAAGGAAAGATTCCGCGCGACCTCAACGGTACGCTTTATCGCACCGCGCCGGGGCAGAAGGATTCGTTCGGGACGCCGTTCAATCATCTGTTCGACGGCGATCCCTACCTCGCGGGTTTTTCGTTTCGCGAAGGAAAGGTGACGCTGCGGGGCGGCTTTCTCGACACGCCCGCGCGGGTGGAAGAACAGAAAGCCGGGAAGATGATCTACGGTGAGTTTGGCACGCGCCCGCCGCAGACCGAACGGTTTCGCGGCAAGAACCAGCCGAGCGTGAACATCATCGCGTGGGACGGTCGCCTGCTCGGCCTGTCCGAGGGCGGGCATCCGACGGCAATTGATCCGAGAACGTTGAAATTTGAAAAATTCTGGGACTTTTACGGAACGCTTCCGCCGAACTTTTCCTTCACGGCGCACCCGAAAATCGACCCGGCGACCGGCGAGTACTACACCTTCGGTCTCGAACAGGGGCCGAGCATGGCGCTGACGGTGTTCCGGATGGAGAAAAACGGAAAACTCGCGCGGATCGCGTCCGTTCCGCAACCCGGCTTTTTCATGATTCACGACATGGCGGTGACGAAGAATTATCTGGTTTTCGTGATTCCGCCCGTGAAGTACGACTTGAAACGACTGTTCACGGGGCAGGCGGCGATTGCCGAAACCATCGGGTTTTATGAAAAGGAAGCGACGCGGTTTATCGTCATCCGCAAGGACGGGCAGGGGAAGCCGGTGGTCATTTCCGACCGGTCGAGCATGATCTTCCATCACGGAAACGCCTTTGAAAAAGACGGGAAGATCGTGATGGATTCGCTGGTGTACGCGAACGGCGCGGTCCTCGACCGGCTCGCCAACTGGAACAAGGACGGCTACGCGCGGACGGACGATCTCGGCGCGCGGCTGACGCGCTTCACGCTCGATCTTGAAAAGGGCACGGTGGCGGCGCGGAACGAACTGGCCGAGGGCGGGGAGTTTCCGCGTTTCGACAGCCGCCGCACCGGCGAGGACGCGAAGTATCTCTACTTCGCCGAAGCCAACGATGCGACCGACGGTTCGCGTTTTACCGAAGTCGTAAAGCTGGAAGCCGCGACCGGAAAGAAAAAAACGTTTTCGGCGGGCAAGGGAAGGACCTTCGGCGAGCCGGTGTTCGTGCCGAAACCGGGCAAGTCTGAGGAGGACGCCGGGTGGCTGCTGACGCAGGGCTACGACGGGGAAAAGGACCAGAACTTCCTTGAAATCCGCGACGCGGGGACGCTCGATTTCGTCGCGCGGGCGTGGACGGGAATTCATTTCCCACTCGGATTCCACGGAAACTTCACGACCGACCATTTCGTGAACGGGTAAGCAATGAACGCTCAATTCAAAGGAAACCTCCGGCGGTGGGTCGTTTCGATTCCGAAAATACTGGTGGTTTCCTTTGTTCTGACGTTCCTGCTGACGCTGCCGTTTCTGCGGGGGTGGCGCGGGATGTACGCAGGGCTGGTTTTTTCCACCTGTTGCGCCCTCTACGGCTCGTTTCTGATCGACGTGGGCGCGGATTGGGTTTTGAAGCGGGTTTTCCCGTTCAATGCGTTTCTTTCGATAGCGGGGCTGGTCGCGGCGGGAACCGCCGGGTGTGCGACCGGTTTCGTCTGGCTGATTTTGACCGGTTTTTCAACGATTCCGCGCGGGTATCAGGATTTCCGGGTGACGCTGTATGTGTGCCTCGGAAACACGATTGTCTTTTCAAGCGCGCTGTATCTCATCAATTCGACGCAACTCAGACTCGAACGCGCCAACCGCGACCTGCGCGAATCGGAAATCGCCGCCGCGCGGGCCGGTCAGCTCGCGACCGAGGCGCAACTCGAATCGCTCGCGGCGCGCCTCCAGCCGCATTTTCTGTTCAATACGTTGAACTCGATTTCGGCGCTGGTTCATGAAGACCCGGACCGGGCCGACGCGATGATCCAGCAGCTTTCGCGGCTGCTGCGCTATTCGCTCGACGCGCACAACGAACGGCTGGTGCCGCTCGCGCGGGAACTGGCGATTACCCGTGACTATCTGGCCATTGAGGCGGTCCGGTTCGAGCGGCGGCTGAAGGTTGAATCCGACGTGGATGAAACCGTGCTGGAAACCCCGATTCCGCCGTTTTCCCTTCAGACGCTGGTTGAAAACAGCGTGAAGTACGCCGTGGGGACCCGCTCGACGGTCGGGCGAATCCGCATCGCGGCGCGGGGGAACGGTGAGTTCATCGAACTTTCGGTCCGCGACGACGGTCCGGGTTTTACGCTGGACGATTTGAAGCGCGGTCATGGTCTGGACCTGTTGCGTTCCCGGCTGCACGCGCTCTATCGCGATCAGGGAACGCTTTCGGTCACCAACTCGGACGGCTGCGTGGTGACGGTGCGGATTCCCCGTGACAACGGGCCGGAATTCGGCTGGGAGGCGCGTTATGACGCGGTGGTTGAAAGTATTTCTCGTTGACGACGAACCGCTCGCGCTGCGTCGGCTGGAACGGCTGCTCAAACAGACCGGGCGGGTTGAAATCGTCGGTGGAGCGATCGTTCCGGAGGAGGCGGTTGAAGTTCTCAACCGCGAACGGGTGGACGTCCTCTTTCTCGACATTGAAATGCCCGGCTGGAACGGTTTCGAAGTGATTTCGAAACTTGAACATCAGCCGTTCGTCGTTTTTACGACCGCCTATGACCGATACGCGCTGCGGGCGTTTTCGGTCAATTCGATTGATTACCTTTTAAAACCGATTTCGACCGAGGACCTTGACCGGGCGCTGACGAAGCTGGAACGGCTGACGAAACCCGCCGCCGCCGATGAAGCCCGCGCCGCGCTGGAAGCCCAGACATTGGCCCTGCTCGAACGCTTCGCGGCGAGTTCGCGTGAGACGGTCGAATACCCGACGCGAATCGCTTCGCGGTCGGGCGAGCGGCTGGTCTACGTCGAACTCGACGCCGTCACGCATTTTCTCGCCGAGGACAAGCTGACCTTCGCCGTCACTTCCGAAAAACGGTACGTCGTGGACGCGCCGATTGCCGAACTGGAGCGCAAACTTGACCCGAAACGGTTCTTCCGGGTACATCGCGCGGCTCTGGTCAACGGGCAGTATGTTGCCGAACTGGAAAGCGGGCTGGGTGGCGGGGCCTACGCGCGGTTGCGCGACCGGACGACGCTCCCGGTGGCGCGCGAACGGGTGAAAGCGTTCCGGCAGTGGCTCGAAGGTTGAAACGCGAAAGAAACCGAAAATGGGAAAGAAGAACGACAAACCGGAAGTCGGACGGCTGGTGTGGAATCACTCCACGCATATTCCCGGCCTGATTCCCGTGCTTTCAAAGCTGTGCGACGTGCCCGGCGTAAAGACGGTGACGCCGGGGCGGTTGGCGCAGGCGAAGGGACGTCCGATTCCGCTCACGATTCGGGTGACCGTGCCGATTACCGGCGGCTACAAGTTGCAGGCGCGTTCGAGCGGCGGGGTGCAGGAGGTGTTCGTCGTGACCAGTCTTTCAAACGAAGAACTCCAGGCGTCCATCAACCGGCTTCTCGAAAGCTGAAAAATCCGTGTAATCTGTGGCCGTGATCTTTTGTATCGCCACGAATTTCGCGGACGGAGGAGACTCGAATGGGGCCGCTTTATCTGCTCTGGATGTTTACCGGATTGATTCTCATCGGCGTGAGCATTCCGCTCGTTCTGAAAAAGATTCCGCCGAATCAGTGGTACGGTTTTCGCGTCCCGAAAACCTTTTCAAGCGACCGTATCTGGTACGAAGCCAACCGCGTCGCCGGAATTGACTTCTGCCTCGCTGGCGGCGTGGTGGTCGGCGCGTCGGTGGTGATGAACTTCATCGCGCCGATGATCGGCGAAGGGCTTTCCGTGACGGTCATGCTGTTCGTCATTCTCGGCTCGCTGCTTGCCGCTGTCGTACACAGCTTGCTGGCTTTGCGGAAAATGTAGGTAAAGGGAAGTCTGGAGTCCGGAGTCGAGAGTCTGGAGTCAAGAAAACGATGAATGATGAACGCGGAACAATGAACGGAAGAAAAAGTCTGGAGTCATGTCGGGTGAAAGAATTGCTTGACGGGCCGGGGCCGAAACCGGACGTTTGTTCATCGTTCATCGTTCATCGTTCATCGTTCATCGTTCATCGTTCATCGTTCATCGTTCATCGTTTTTCCTTCTGACTCCCGACTCTCGACTCCGGACTCCAGACTTTCTTCCTATTCCGCCCAAAGTCCGGTTGTGACGAGGATGCCGAATCCGATGCTCAGCAGGCCGGCGACGAACTGGAGACGCTGGTTCCAGTTTGAGAATCGTTTGGCCGTAAAGGCGACCGGGATGCCGATGAGCAGCGTCATCAGGAGCATTCCGACCAGCGATCCCACTCCGAACAGGCCGACGTAGAGCAATCCCAGCGCTCTCGATTCAATTTTCATTTCAAGCAGGACGAGCAGCATCAGCGCGCCGCAGCCCGCGACCCCGTGCATCATCCCGATAAAGAATGAACGCCACGAGTTCCGGAAAAACCTCAGGGTTCGGTGGGTTTTCGTGTTAAGCGGCCCGGTTTCGTGGGCGCATTCCTCGTGCGGGTGGTCGTGAATGACGTCCCCGTGGAGATGTGCGTGGCCGTGATGATGAAGGTCGCCCCGGATAACTTTCCGGATGACGTTGATCCCGAGCAGGACCAGCATGACGCCGACCGCGTGATGGAGGATTTCTTCCAGTTTGTCCGGCAGGGTCAGTTTGAAGCCGATCACGGCAACGGCCAGAACGAGAAGGGTGGCCGTGTGGCCCAGTCCCCAGACCGCCCCGACGAGCGCGGAGCGCCACCACTGTTTCTGTTCCGTGACGATGGTCGAAACGGCGACCACATGGTCGGCTTCGGTGGCGTGTTTGAGGCCGAGGAGAAATCCGAATCCGAGAATCGTGGAGATCGAACCCGCGACGGTTTCCTGGAGAAAGGAAGCGGTCAGGGGCCAAAAGGGCAAGGACATGGCTGAGTCTCTTTTCGTTTCGAGGAGCGCTGGGCGTGCTGTTCTTGTTTGACGTCAGTCTTTTGTCAACACGCTTTGTCGGTTCGCTGGTTTCAAATTCCTTTTTCGCCTTTGACCGCCGACTTCGGATTTGGTTCCCGGTGTCATTCCCCGGAAGCCGCCGAATCCTCGATTTCCGACAGGGTGGGGTCCTGAAGCGTGGAGGTCGGGAAGGCGGTCGTTTCCTCTTCGGAGCCGGAATACTTTTGGGTTATTGCCGCCTTATCGAATCCCGAAGGACTGCCCAGAGTGGGGAAATCGCCCCCGAAGTCGCTTCCCGGCGGGAGCCAGCCAATATCGCTTGAGGAGAAATCCTCGGGCGGGACGTGCTGCCAGAGCGTTTCGAGAAGGGTGGCGAATTCACTTGCCGTGGGGCGTTTTTCAGGCGCTTTTTCGAGCGCCAGAAGCGCCATTTCCTCGACTTCCGGTCCGATCGACGAATTGAATGCGCTCGGCGGCGGCGGCGGGGTGTTGAGGTGCGCGTACAAAACGGTCATCGAATTTCCTTCATTCGATTGAAAGGGCACTCGCCCGCAGAGCATCTGGTAAAACACGACCCCCACGGCGTAGACGTCCGACCGGCCGTCGTAATCCATGCCGCCGATTCTTTCCGGCGAAAGATAGTTCGGCGTGCCGATGAGCGCGCCCGTGGCGGTGAGCCGTTCGTATTCTTCGCTTCCCGATGCGTCGAGCAGCTTCGCCGTCCCGAAATCGACGACCTTGACGGTTTCGCCTTCGGCGGTCCGGTTGAGGAAGATGTTGGAAGGTTTGATGTCGCGGTGGACGATGCCGTTCCGGTGGGCTTCGGCGAGGGCGTTGCAAACCGGAATCAGGACTTTCAGGCAGCGTTTGAGCGAAAGGGGGCGTTTGCGGGCGACTTCCTCGTAAAGTGTGTGTCCCTGAAGCAGTTCCATCACGAGGTAGGCGATACCTTCCTGCGAAATCCCCGAGTCGATGACGTTGATGATGTTCGGATGGTTGAGCCGGGCGACGGAGATTCCTTCGAGTCTGAAACGTTCGACGGCGTTGGCGCTGTCGTTGCCGGGCATCGGCTTGAAGACCTTGACCGCAATCGGGCGGTTCAGGGCAAGGTGCGTGGCGCGGAAGACCGCGCCGAAGCCGCCCGCGCCGATCTTTTCATCCAGTCGGTATTTCCCGTCGAGGACCGTGCCGGGAAGGGCCTCGGCCAGCGCCGAGAAGATGCGGTCGGCCTGTTGTTTCGACTGAACCAGTTCAACGTTTTTGCGGTTCAGTTCCTCGTTTTGCTTTTCGGCCTCCTGACGGGCGATTTCAAGCTGGCGGAGGTTGGTCTGAAGCTGGCGGTTTTTGTCGGCGAGGGCGTTGGTGCGTTCCTCGACGCGGCGTTCGAGATCGTGATTGAGCGTGTCGATTTCGTTGTAGGCCCTGACGAACCGGGTCGAAAGGGTGACGGCCATCGAGAAAATGAACAACGTCATCCCGTAATTCGGGGCATTGGTCAGAAACAGGGTGACTTTGAGCGGCGTCGAATAGGGCAGCAGAAGGAGCGTCACCTGGCATAGAACGGCAAAGACGATGCAGGACAGGCCGGCAAAAAGGGTTCTGGCTTCCCGATGACCCTTTCGGATTTGCCCAGAGAGCGTCCGCATGGCGATGAGGGCGAAAACCAGGGTGGAAAGCGAGTAGCGAAGCGCGTTCGGGAGACCGAAAAGGAGAAGACCCGGCGCGAGTGGGATCAGGACCATGCAGGCCAGTTGCGAAATCTGAAACGCCTTGATCCAGCGGCTGCGGCGCAGGTCGAAGATTTCACAAAGAAATTCGATTCCGCTCAGGGCCAGGACATGGAGGAAAAACTGGGAGAGGCCCCGTTGCCAGGTAAAGGTCAGCCAGCGTTCGCACCAGGTCGTCAGGAAGAACATGTTGAACGCGGTGGCAACCGCGACACAGCCGAACCAGAGATATTCCCGCTGGCTCCGTCGGGAGACCCACAACTGCCAGTAAAACAGGCCGACCGCCAGACCGAACAACGCGCAGAAGAACACCGGGAGGTCCGCAAACAGTCGGGCCTGCTTGAGTCCATGGGCTTCGGTGCGAATTTGGGGAAGCAGGCCGACCCGGGGTTCGGCAAACAGTCGCAGCTTTCCGCTCGGATTCGGGTTCACCCACCGGCGGATGGCCAGAACGAGGCGTCCGTCCGGGCTGATGAGTTCCCGCGGGATGACGACGACTTCATTTTCGGTTTCGATGTGGCCGGCTGGCCACGGGACGAACGCGCCGAAACGGGCGACCGACCGACCGTTGGCGAAAACTTCGGTGGCCAGCCCTCTGACCCGAGGCAGCAGAAAACCAAGCGGAGGCATCTCCGCGCCGGGTGGGGACGGGGAAACGGCGAGTTCGAGGCGGTGCCACGTCATCCGGTGGTCGTCGCAGGTTTTCCCGAGGTCCGATTGGGAGCGAATGGTTACGGTGGGCCAGTCGCCCGTGTCCAGCGCGGGATCTGCCCAGGCCGGATTGTCGCCCGGATGAAATTTCCACGTCGAAAGTGAGACTGGCTGAGTCGGATCAATCCTGACGGGCGGTTCCGCTCCCGAAACGGTCAGGGTCGGGAAAAAGAAAAGAAAGAAGTAGACTGGAAGCAGGCGGGTGCCGATGTGTTGGCAATACCGGACCAGCATCGAAGGAAGGCTTTTTTCCCATCCGATGACTTTCCCGAGTTGCTTGCGAACGTCACTCATCGGTAGTAGGCTGTCCGAAAATTTGGATTTTTTCGGGCGACGTTCTCGGTTGCGGGAAACTTTTCGCGCCGTTGGTCGTTCAAACTTGTGGTTTCCGCACTTTTATAGCATACGGTTGGTCTGATGAAGCGAATTTTCAGTTCGATAATGCTGGTGTTGGCGGTTTGTTCCGGAGTGGTGGGCGTGCGCGCCCAGTCGCCCGTGCCGTCCGCATCGGATGTTGCATTTCCGCCCGCTCCGGCGGTTGACAACGCCGGTACTCCCCCGTGGGTCAAGGAATTGACCGACAAGGCGGAGGCCTATTTCATCCTCGGCGCGCGCGCCTTCGACGAAAACCGGCCCGAAGCCGCTCGCGATTACTTCAATCTTTCGCTGGACGTGCTGCTCGAATCCTCGAGCGGGGCCAAAGCCAACCCCACGCTCAATGCCTACTATCTGCAACTGATTGAACGCATTCGGCAGTACGACCGGCAGATGCAGCAGACCGAACTCGGCTGGGGCGAGCAGAAGTTCACGCCTTCTCCGCTCGATCTTCTGAACAACATTCAGGTGGACGACGCGGTCGCCTCCAACGTCGAGGTTTTCGGAAGTCTGGATTTCACGTCAGTCGCGGCGACGCCCGAAGTTCGGCGCTTCCTCTACTACTTCACCCGGGGCGGCGGTCGCGCGACCATCGCCAACGGATTGCGCCGTTCGGGGCGGTATCTTTCGATTGCCCGCAAGATTTTTGCGGAAGAGGGCGTTCCGCAGGACCTCGTCTGGCTCGCCCAGGCGGAATCGGGATGGAACAACAACGCGCTTTCACCGGCCGCCGCTTACGGCATCTGGCAGTTCATCCCTTCGACGGGGGCGCGGTTCGGGTTGACGCAGAATGCATGGATTGACGAACGGGGCGGCATCGAGCAGCCGACGCGGGCGGCGGCCAAGTATCTCAAGTGGCTGAACGTCCGGTTCGGCGGCGACTGGCTGCTGGCGATGGCGGCCTACAACTGCGGCGAAGGAAACGTCGGACGGGCCATTTCCCGCAGCAAATATGACGATTTCTGGTCGCTTCACCGGCAGGGTCTGCTGCCGAAAGAAACCCAGAATTACGTTCCGATCATTCTTTCGATGATTCTGATTGCGAAGAATCCGGGGTATTACGGATTCGAGAGCGTCAAGCCCGAGCCGCCCATCCGCTATGACGTCCTCCCGGTGACCGCGCCGGTCGACTTGCGGTCACTCAGCGGCAAGGCGGGGGTCGCGCCGGAAGTGTTGAAGGGATACAACCCGGAACTGCTGACCTATACCGTCCCGGCGAACTACCGGCTGCGGGTGCCGCCCGGCACGCACGCCACGGTACAAAGCGCCCTGCTGACGATGCAGGCGACCCCGGCGAGGTCGTCGATTCAGACCAGGATGGTCAGAAAGAAGCGCAAATAAGGCGACAAACGACAAAGGGCGACCCCGACGGGTCGCCCTTTGTGCATTTCGGGAACCGACTCGGTCAGCGTCGTTCAAAATGAATCGGCGTCGTTCCGTACTGTTCGGTGGAAATAATCACTTCTTCTTGCCGCCATCCACCATGTAGCGTTCGAGAATTTCGCCGCTGACCCCGTCAAGTACATAGCAGGGACGATCGCCCATGTTGTTGATGTGAAGATTGAGCGCGGCCTTGGCGTTTTGGGCGCGGACAACGTAAATGAACCGCTCCTCGGGCGAACTTCCAACCACCCGGATGAAGAAGTCCGTCATGACTTCATTCGTGCCACCAGGCATAACCAACCACCTCGAATTTGAAATGTTGAAGTTGAAACCGACCCGTCAAGTAAGGCGGAACGCGGAGGTACAACGGAACCGAACTTGCGAATCGGCAGGACTATACTTAGGCTGGATACGGTCGGTCAACCTGCTCAGGTGAAGGTGTTCCGTATCTTGCTGACACCATTGCGGAGTTCGCGGGAACTTCGTTTCAATCGCCGGGCGTATCACGGGTGATGATCGACTTCGATTTGAATTCACATGGAAAGGAAGGCAGGGAAATGGCATTTCCGGAAGAGAGCAAGGTTGTGGTGGAGAAGAAGGAGGAGGGCGTGGTGAAGGTCGAATCGACCGAACCGCCCCCCGCCGAGGAAAGCAAGGGGACCATCGGTGAAATCACCAGTTCGGTTCGTGAACTGGCCAAGAATCTTCCCGAGTCGATTGGCAAGCTTCCCGGCTCAATCGGGGCCGCGATTCAGAATGTCCTTTCAACGCGGGACCTGAATCTGAATGTTCCCTTGACCGAGGAGCAGTTGAAGTCCATTGAAATGCTCGTCGAGGCGGGAATCTTCGCGAGCCGCCCCGAGGCGGCGGCGTTTCTCGTCGGCGAAGGCATCAAGGCCAAGGCCGAACTGTTCGCGCAGGTCGGCGAGAAAATCAACCAGATTCAAAAGCTGAAGGATGAACTCAAGGCCATGACCGGCAACGGTTAGTTGCGGGAGCATCCGCGCGGACCGCATGTATAAAGGATCGCGCGCGTACGATGGGGAGAGCCGCAAAGTTTCGGAATTCCGTCGAAATTCGCCGGGCGTTCACGCGGTCAGTAAAAAAGAAAAAAGAGCAACGGTTTCGCAACCGTTGCTCTTTTCGTTTTGCCGCCGGTTCAAATCAGAACGTGAACCGGAGAGCGAACTGCATGATCCGGGGCGTTCCCTGGATGGCGGTGAAGCGTCCGAAACCGGGACCGGCCGCGCTGGTGGTCGAGTCGGAAGCCAACTGGTAGTTGGTCGATCCGTCCGCGCCCGTGAAGCGCTGGGTATTGGTTGCGTTGAACACTTCCCAGCGGAACTGGAGCTTGTGACCTTCGTTCCACGGCATGGTGAAGTTCTTGCCGAGGCCGAAGTCCATCGAGATGTAGCCCGGATCGCGGAGGACGCTCCGGCCGCCGGTTTCGCCCGCACGCGGGTTGCGGAAGCTCTGCGCGGCAAACGTCGGATCGCGGAACAGGTTCGGAATGCCGTCGATGATCGTCCCGTTCGACTGGCCGGGGTTGCGAATCAGAACGCCGTTGCTCTGGACGTTCCAGTTGGTGGCCCAACGACGACCGTCGAACGGCGCGTCAATCGGGAAGCCCGAGTTGTAGCGGAAGATGGTGGTCAACTGCCAGCCGCCGAGGAACGCATCGGCGACCTTGTTCATGTCACCGAAAAACTTCTTCCCGCGGCCGACCGGAAGCTCCCAGAAGGAGTTGAAGTTGATGATGTGGCGCGCGTCGAAGGCCGAGAAGGCCCGGTTGTCGCGCGGACGAATCGGGTTGAGCACGAACGCGCCGCCGAACTGACCGAAGTTCTGGTTGCCGGAGGCGAGGTCGATCGACTTCGACAGGGTGTAGTTGAAGTCCCAGGAGAGCTGGTCCTTGTAGCGCTGACGCACCGACAGGGTGAAGGCATGGTAGTCGGACGAGGCGTTGTTGCCCCAGGCCGACAGCGTGCCGTACTGCGGGTGGAAGAAGAAATACCGACCATCCCCGAAGACCGTGCTGGCATAGTCGATGGCGTCCTGAAGGGTCGTCCAGTCGCTGCCCGCGATGCCGTCGATGGCCTGCGGACCGGCCGCGCCGCGCGCGACGAAGGCGTAGGCCGCCTGCGAACGGGTCAGACCGCTAAAGTCCACGCCGTAGTAATCGGCGAGACCGGC
The DNA here is from genome assembly GCA_039793685.1 of Blastocatellia bacterium NZW_1522. Lineage (GTDB taxonomy): Bacteria > Acidobacteriota > Blastocatellia > Chloracidobacteriales > Chloracidobacteriaceae > JAAFHI01. The sequence continues at coordinate 8,558 of JBDRAL010000109.1, read as the reverse complement.
GGCGAGGTCGAAGTTGCGGAACAGGTTTTCAAAGTAGGGAATCGGACCGACGCTGGCAATCGGAACATTGCGCTGCCGGAGATCGGCGAGAATCGCCGCCGCCTGATACCAATCCTGTCCGGACTGCGGGTCGCGGAGGTTGTTGAGGGCGGTCACGTCACGGGTGGCGAGCAGGTTCCGGCCGATGCGGCCGATGTAGGACGCTTCAACATACAACCCGGCGGGAAGTTTCCGGCCGTAGGTCAGGTTGAAAACGTAGTTGGTCGGGGCTTTGACCGTGGCGTCGAGCGAACTTTCGATACGGCGCGAGAACGGGCTGGCCGACTGCTGACGCGGGAAGGTCAGCGTCCCCGGGATGACGATCCCCGGCAGGCTGCGGACATCCTGACCGGGCGCGGTGAACAGCGGGGCCGGGCGGGTAGTCACATTGTAGGTGTTTGACGAAATGGCCGACGAGGAAGCGAATCCGAGACGGTTGTTGGCGTCGAACTGGAGCGCAATCTGCGTTCCGTAGTAGTCGTTGGTCATCGCGAAGCCGCCGCGAATGACCGAATCGCCTTCGTTGCCGAATAGGCGATGCCAGAAGCCGTCCTTGAAGTTCGGCGACCAGGCGAGCGAAACACGGGGCTGGAAGTTGTTGAGGTCGAACTCGTAGTTGCCGGGCTTGCCGTTGGCCGGGCCGGCGAGGTCGATTGAAATCAGATCGTTGAAGGGCGTTCCGGCGGCCGCGCCGGCGAGACGCTGGTCGAAGAAATCACCCAGCGCGACGGTGGTGCGGGCCTGGAGTCCGTTCTGTTCATACACCGGGCGGCTGACGCCGTAACGCAGGCCGTAGGTGAGGGTCAGGTTCGGTTTGATCTTCCACGAATCCTGAGCATAGAAGTCGTATTCCTCCGTCGCGAAGCTGCGCTTCACTTCCTGACCGGCCGGAAGAAGGCTGCCCTGCCGGTTGAAGTTGAAGTTGGCGGCATAGTCGGGCGAGCGGCCGATGGTCGAGGCGAGCGCGGCCTGAAGCGAGCCGCGGAACCCGTTGCTGATCGTTCGTCCGCTGTTGGTAATCGGGGTCAGGAGAACCGAACCGGCCCCGGCGTAGAACGAGAAGTTCATCCCGAACCGGTCAAACGCCGCGCCGGCGTTGCTGGTCCGGTTGCGGATGACGCGGACGTTGCCTCCGAACTGAAGGGTGTGGTTGCCGAGCGTCCAGGTGAAGTCGTCGGTGTAGTTGTACACCGGCGAAACGCGCGAGAAGCTCCGGGCATAGGCGAACGGCTGGAACACGTCGCGGAAGAGCAGTGAGTTCTGGGCCGAGTCGCCGCCGTTGGTGAAGGCATCGCGGGTCAGACCGAAACGGGCCACGTTGATCTTGTTGTTGCTGATGGTCCAGGTGTGGCTGATGGCCGTTCCGACCGGATGCTGCCACCGGTTCGGGGTCTGGGTGTCGGGAAATTGCTGCGCCTGAAGCGCGCGGTTGTCGAACTGGTAGTTAAAGCGCGCGGTAACGACGTGCTTGCCGGCCGAATCGACGTTCCAGTTGAAGTTGGCGATGCTTGTATTTTCACGGACCGGCTGGGGGGCGTTGAACAGGAAGCCGCCCGTGTTGAGGCCGTCCCCGATAATGTTGTTGTTGACCGCGTAGCGGCTGGCGGCCTGTCCGAGATACGTCAGCGCGGTCTGGCTGATGCCGACCGACGGGAACAATCCGTTGAGGTCGGCAAGGCTGAGGCTTTGCACGGCGTTCGCGGCGTCACGGTAGAAAATTGTCCCGGTGCCCAGGTTGGCACGGGGGACAATGCGGTTGACCGCCACTCCCTGCGCCGTCCGCAGACCCTCGAACGTGAAGAAGAAAAAGAGACGATCCTTGATGATCGGTCCGCCGACCGAACCCCCGAACTGGTTCCGGATGAGTTTCGGGCGGGCCAGGCCGTTCAGGTTGTTGAAGTAGTCGTTCGCCGTAGTCACCGTGTTGCGGTGGTATTCGAACAGCGAGCCGTGGAAGGTGTTGGTCCCGCTCTTGGTGATGAGCGAAACCTGCGCGCCGGACGAGCGGCCCGCGCTGGCGTTGGCGTTGGCGGTCGTCACGCGGAATTCCGAAATCGAGTCCGGGGTCGCGCGCAGGACCGGCGTGAAGGCTGTACCGTTGACCTGATCGTTGACGTCCACGCCGTCGAGCGTGAGGTTGGCCTGGTCGCTGCGGCTGCCCGAAACGGCCCCGCCGGGCGTCACGCCGGGCTGGAGGCTCAACAGCGCCGCTACGTTCCGGCCTTCGAGCGGCAACTGCTTGATCTGCTGCTCGATGAAGTTGTTTCCGAGGCTGGCGTCCTGCGTGTTGACGACCGCTTCAATCGTGTTGGTCGAAACCGTCACGACTTCGGTGCTTCCCCCGACGGAAAGCGAAACGGGGACGTCCTTGGTTGAATCGACCGTGGCGCGAATGTTTTCAACCACGCCGGTTTTGAAGTTCGGCGCTTCCACGGTGAGTTTGTAGTTTCCGGGGAGAATCCCCGAGAAGCTGAAAATTCCGTCGGCGTTGGTGGTCTGGGTCCGGTTGGAGTTCCGGTCGGTGTCGGTCAGGGTGATGTTCGCTCCGGCGATCACCTTGCCCTGCTCGTCCGTGACGGTCCCGCGCACGGTGGCTGTCCCGGACTGAGCGAAGGCATTTGCCGTCAACAAAACGGTCAGAACCAGGATTCCAGTGAATCCCGTCCAGAACCGCCCCAGGAGGTGTCTTGCGAAAGGCATAGTGTTCTCCTCTGGTTTTGAGTCGGGAAAAACGCGAAACCGGGAAGAAGGGGAGATTGATCGCCCCGTCCGCGTTTGACCCACGTTGGATTTTTGTTTGAGAACGAACACAGCAATTCTCGTTCCAACACCTCTCGAATGTAAGGGGAATCGCGTAGCGGTCGGTCAAGTGCCCTGAAGCCGCTTTTTTGGAGGGGAAGTGAGGGGCCGGGACCGTGAATGTGTCCACAAATATGTAGGTATATTCAGTTTTCTGGATTTTTAAGGGGAAGTTTGTCATTGCCAGGAGAGTTGTGGTCTTATTGTGGTCTTCCAATCATCCGTTTCCGGGAGTCGGGCCGCGATGGCACAACGGGGAGCAATTTCGACCAAAAAACTCTTTTCCCTCGTGGCCGTCCTGTTGGTGGCGGTTCTCGGCGTTGCGTCCGCGAATCAGCTTTTCAACTTCGTGCTGTTTTTGCTGTTGCGGCAGGGCGAAGCGACGGTCGGACTGGGAATCGAGTTCGGAACGTTCCTGTTCGTGACCGCGGGTTTTCTGGCGTTGGCCATTGTCGCCACCGGGAAATCCTGGCGGATCTGCCTGATTTTCTTTCTGCCGGGGCTGTTTCTGCTGCTCGGGCGGACTCTGGTGGTACTGTTTTTCTGGAACGAAGGCGTGGTCCGGCTCGGGATGGCGGTTCTGTTTATGGCGGCGGCGGCGGCAATCGCCGGGGTAATCATCCTTTTTCGCGAGGAGCAGCGGCGATTTGCCGCGTTCACCGAGCCGGAGTATCGCTAGTGCTTCCGGCTCCCCGCCCCACAAAGGCACGGGTTATGGCGCGGGCTGGACGGTTGTGCTAGAAACCCGTGTCTTTTCGGTTTCATCAACTTGGAAAAGTGAAATTTTTCGTACTTTCGTGGAGGAACCCCAATGAGCGGCAGCGTGATTGAAATTACCGACGGCAACTTCGAGCAGGAAGTTCTGTCCTCCGACCAGCCCGTGCTGGTTGACTTCTGGGCGGCCTGGTGCGCGCCCTGCCGAATGCTTGCGCCAACCGTCGAGGCGTTGGCGGACGAATACACCGGCAAGGCCCGGATCGGAAAACTCAACGTCGATGAAAACAATCAGACTTCGGCCAAGTTCGGCATCAAGGGCATCCCGACCCTGATTCTGTTCAAGGGCGGCGTCGAACAGGAACGTCTCACCGGCGCGCATCCGAAGGACACCATCGCCCGGATGCTTGAAAAGCACATGTAATTCCCGTCGGATTCAGGTTTTCCCGACTTCGAACGCCGCCGAGTCCCCCGAGGTTCGGCGGCGTTTGCTGTTTTGCCGCAACCGCCATGCCGATTTTCGATTCCGCCAACGCGCGTTTGTACTATCAGGTCTCCGGCGATACCGGGCCGGCCGTCGTTTTTCTCAACGGATGGACGGCCTCCTGCCGCGAGTGGGTGCCGCTGGTTCGCAAACTCAACAAGACGCACCGGTGTCTGGTCTATGACATGCGGGGTTGCGGACGCTCCCTTGCCATCAATTGGGCCGCCGGTTTCGAAATCGACGATGCCATCGCCGATTTGCAGGATCTGTTGAATTTCGTGGGATTTCGTGACGCCCATCTTGTCGGGCATGGGGTCGGCGCGCTCGTGGCCGCGCTCGCCGCGCGCATGCACCCGCAGGACTTTTCAACCCTGACCCTCATCGGCACCGAGTTCACGCCGACGGGTGACGGGGAAGCCGCCGAGCGGCGCGACAATACGGAGCTGATGTTGACGCAGGCACGGGTTCTGCTTCAGGAAATGGCGACCGTGCCGTACCTGCGGAATCTGGTCCTCTGGCGCTATCGGCGCGTTCCGGAGCCGCACCGGACGGAACTGTTCGAGGATTTTGCGATTGCCGATCCCCGGGCTTCCTACATTTTCATGCAGTCGGCGCGCGATCCGCTCGTCCGCGACCGCTTCTGGGACGCCCTCGAAATGCTTTCCATTCCGATTCTGCTGATGCGCGGAGAATCCGACGACGTGTGTCCGGTGAATGTGCACCGGCTCATGTTCAACCGCATCCGGCGCGGGCAGTCCGGGACGGTCCGGGGAGCGGGGCATCTCCCGATGCTCGAATATCCGGCGGAATGCGCCGAGCTGCTCATCGACTTTTTCGGAACGGAAACGCCTAAACTCGGGCGTGGTCGCCGCTGAACGGTTTTCAATCCCGCCGAAAAGAGGACCTGGATGATGCCTGATTGCCGGAACGCCGCAACGGTCTGGCGGTGCCTCATGCTGTGCGCCGCGCTGGTGATGTTCGGCATCCTCGCGCCGGGGCAGGAAACGCCGGTCGGACGCGGCGCGACGTGGAAGTACCTCGACACCGGGCAGGATCAGGGGACGGCCTGGCGCGCGCCGGGGTTTGACGATGGAACCTGGGCGAGCGGACCGGCCCAGCTCGGGTACGGCGACGGCGACGAGGCCACCACGGTCGGTTTCGGCGGCGACCCGAACAACCGTTTCATCACGACCTACTTTCGAAAAACCTTTACCGTCGCCAACCCGGCCAGATTTCAGTCGGCGGTGTTGAGACTTTTAAGAGACGACGGGGCGGTGGTCTGGCTGAACGGGGTCGAAATCCGCCGCGACAACCTTCCCGCCGGGCCGGTTTCCTTCGGGACGCTCGCGCTTTCCTCCGTCACCGGCGCGGAAGAAAACGCCTTCACCGAAACCTCGTTCCCGCCGGGACTGCTGATGGATGGAATCAATACGCTGGCGGTCGAAATTCATCAGGCCGCCGCCAACAGTTCCGACATCGGTTTCGATCTTGAGCTTTCCGTTTCGGAACTGCCCGCCGCCCCCACGGTTACGCGCGGCCCATATCTGCAAAGCGCGGCCCCGGTCTGTATGACGATTCGGTGGCGGACCGATTTACCGACGTCGGGGCGCGTCCGGTTCGGCGTGTCCCCCGCGAATCTGACCGCCACCACGGACGAAATGACCGTCGAAACGGAACATGAAGTGACGTTGACGGGGCTGACTCCGGCGACGACCTACTTCTATTCCATCGGAACTTTTGAAACGACGCTCGCCGGGGGAACGACCGATTTTACCTTTCAAACGCCGCCTCTGACCGCGACGCCGACCCGCGTCTGGGTTCTGGGCGATTCCGGACGCGCCAACGCCGGGCAGGCCGCCGTTCGCGATTCTTTTCTTGCGTTCAATGCCAACGCCGCACCCGATCTCTGGCTGATGCTCGGGGACAATGCCTATGAAAACGGCCTCGATACGGAATATCAGGCCGGACTGTTCAACGTGTATCCGTCCGTGCTGCGCCGGTCGCCGCTCTGGCCGACCATCGGCAACCACGACACGGCGCAGGCGACGAAAGTGCCGCTCACGATTCCGTATTTTCAAAACTTTTCACTCCCGCGGTTCGGGGAAGCGGGCGGCGTGGCGAGCGGGACCGAAAGGTACTATTCGTTCGATTTCGGCAATATTCACTTCGTCTGTCTCGATTCAATGACGTCGTGGCGGGTGCCGGGAACGGAAATGCTCACCTGGCTGACGTTCGATCTGGCCATCAACACGAAACCGTGGGTCATCGCCTACTGGCATCACCCGCCCTACACCAAAGGGACGCACGATTCGGACACGGAACGCGAACTCGTCGAGATGCGCCAGAACATCCTTCCGGTTCTGGAAGCGGGCGGCGTCGATCTCGTGCTGTCGGGACACAGCCACGTCTATGAACGTTCATTTCTGATTGACGGGCATTACGGCCTGTCGGGAACGTTCGTCCCGGCGATGAAAAAGGATGGCGGCGACGGACGCGTCGGCGGCACGGGGGCGTATCGCAAGCCGACGCTCCCGCACGGCCCCCACGAGGGAACGGTTTACGTCGTCTGCGGCACGTCCGGCCTTTTCGGAACGGGTTTTTTGAACCATCCGGCGATGTATTTTTCGGAAGGTTCGCTTGGCTCGATGGTTCTCGACATTGATGGAAACCGGCTCGATGCCCGCTACCTGCGGGCGGACGGCACGGTGGGCGATTCGTTCACGATCATCAAGGGCGGCGCGCCCGCCGCTCCGTTCGGTCTGACCGGCACGGTGTTGAACGGAAACCGGTTGAATCTGGAGTGGTCGGCGGCCGCTGGAGAAATCGAGGGATTTCGGATTGAACGCTGTTTTGCCTCGAAGCCGGGAACATTTGAACCCGTTATGACGGTCGGTGCGTCGGCGCGTTCCTGCCTGATGAAAGTTTCCCGATCATCCGGCAACGTCCGATTCCGGGTTTGCGCCTTCAATTCGGCGGGCGTCTCGCTCCCGTCGGAAACGTTCGAACTGGTCTGGTCGAGCGAATCCGCCGGGCGCAAGATGCCGCCGGGTCGTTCTACTTCGCCATCGCGTCGGTCACGGTGATTTCGCGCCGGATGATCTTGTCGCGGGCGGCGTCAACTTCCGTCAGGATCGGCTTGGGAATCAGCGGTTCGTTGTATTTGTCGAGGGCATAGGAAATCCCGCCGTCTTCCAGTCCGTAGAAGTGGGTTCCACCTTTGAACTTCCCGGCCACGAGTTCCTGAATGATGCTGTACACCGAGTTGTCCACCCGCTTGACCATGCTCGTGAGAATGAAGCCGGGTTTGACCCAGTTCTGATTCGAGTCCACGCCGATGGCGAGGCGCTTCATTTCCTCCGCCGCGTCAAACACGCCCAGACCCGAATTTCCCGCCGCCTGAAAAATCACGTCCGCGCCCGCCTCGAACTGCGCCTTCGCGAGTTCCTTGCCCTTGCCGGGGTTGTTCCACGCCGAGTCGGTGATGCCGACGAAGTTTTGCATCACTTCGGCTTTCGGATTGACGTATTTCGCGCCTTCCTCGTATCCCTTGGCGAACTTCCGGATGAGCGGAATGTCCATCCCGCCGACGAAGCCGACCTTTCCGGTCTTGCTCGTCCGGGCGGCGATCATTCCGACCAGAAAACTGCCCTCATGTTCCTTGAACAGCAGGGAAGCGACGTTCGGCAGGTCCACCTTGGCGTCCACGATGGCGAACTTGGTGTTCGGGTAATCCTTGGCGACCTGTTCGAGAATCGGCCCCTGCGCGAAACCGATGCCGATGATGAGGTCGAAGTTCCGTTCGGCGAACGCGCGCATGCAGGGTTCGAGGTTGTTCGGCTCGCCCGGCTCGGCGTCGCGCAAAACAATCGGCAAATCCTTGGCGGCCCGCTTAACGCCTTCCCACGCGGCGGCGTTGAAGGATTTGTCGTCCTTGCCGCCGATGTCGAACACGATGCCGACCTTGATCTTGCCGGTTTCGTCCTTGCGAAGACGACTCGAACAGGAAACGGTGAGAAACAGAAAGACGATGAGCGCGAGTGAGACAAAAGGCTTCATGGGCGGTCCGGACGGATTCCTTCGGTATTTTGAAGTGAATGATGGTCCGCCAAGTGTACCAGCGATTCGGGGATGGTTTCCAAAAAAGTCTTGGAGTCTGGAGTCGTGAGTCTGGAGTCCGGACTGAAGAAAGTCTTGGGAGTCTTGGGGGGTCTTGGGGGGCAAAAACAGGTGAAAGTAGTTTTTACTGATCCCTGGCCCCTTTCCGGTTTTGAACCTGAAACCGGACACCCGAAACCCGACACCTTTTCTAATCCCTGATCCCCGGCCCCTGATCCCTTTTCCCGGTTTGAACCTGAAACCGGATACCCGAAACCCGACACCTTTTTCAGCACCTATTTCTTCGGCTGGATCGGCTTGAGGTTCGGGTCGGGAACGGCGTTGGTGATCGGGGCTTCGGAGGGAAGAATGGTGATGCCCGGCTTGCCGTTGGTCGGGAGCGGCTTGCCTTCCGGAACACCCTGAA
>JBDRAL010000108.1:0-33951 GCA_039793685.1 Blastocatellia bacterium NZW_1522 | reverse complement strand
CTACCCACTCCCCAAACCAGACTCCCCACTCCCGCCTCCCGACTCCCGACTCCCGACTCCCGACTCCCGACTCCCGACTCCCGACTCCCGACTCCTTTCGTACGAAATTTCACTTTTCAATCGGTGGCGGGATTCCTATTGTACTGAATTGGAATAAACCGTTTTCGAATCAAGGAGTTCAGAAACGCGATGCCGATTTACGAATATGCCTGTACCAACTGCGGCGCGACCGTCGAAGTGATTCAGAAAGTGGACGACAAGCCGCTCAAGAAGTGTCCCGAGTGCGGCAAGAACAAGCTGTCGCGCGAGGTTTCCGCCCCGAGTTTCACGTTCAAGGGGTCCGGCTGGTACATCAACGACTACGCCAAGAGCGGGGGCGGCAAGGAATCGAAGAAGGAATCCAAATCCGACGGTGATTCCGGCGCGAAGACCGACACGACTTCCGCCGCCGCCTGATTCCCGCGCTTCGGATCGCCGGGATGCGATTCATAAAGTCTGGAGTCGGGAGAAAACAGTCTGGAGTCTGAAGTCGTGAGTCTGGAGTCCGGACTTGGAGTCAAAACCCTCTCGGGGGACATCCATCAGACATTTTCGCGACGTTTTCGCGTTTTGACTCCAGACTTTCGACTCCAGACTCCAGACTGATTTCATCCCTCATCCTTTCTGTGGTATTTCTGCCGGGCATCGTCACATTTTACTGAGCGGCGACGGTTGAACCGTCGTCGGCGCTTCTTTTGTTCACCGTGTTCAAAAAACTTTTCCCCCTGCTTTTTCTCGCGCTGCTGGTCGTGGTCCCGACGTTCACCGGCTGCAATCCGAAGGCGTCCCAGTCGGTGGCGGTTCTCAAGACCGAATTCGGCAACATCGTCATCGAGTTTTTCCCGGATGTCGCGCCCAAGCACACGGCGCGGATTCAGGAACTGGTCCGGAGCGGGTTTTACAATGGAACGGCGTTTCACCGGGTCGAGCCGAACAGCCTGATTCAGGGCGGCGACCCGAACTCGAAAACCAGTCCCGAATCCACCTGGGGGATGGGACGGCCCGACCTCCAGAAAATTCCGGCGGAGTTCAACGTCCGCAAGCATGTGCGGGGCATCGTCTCGGCGGCGCGCGTCGGCAACGACAACAACAGCGCGACGACGCAGTTTTTCATCTGCTGCCGGTCGCATCCCGAATGGGACAACAAATACAGCGTTTTCGGACAGGTGATTCAGGGCATGAACGTCGTGGACATCATCGCCGGCGCGCCGACGGTCGAGGGCACAACCCGTCCGCAGCAGAAAATCGCCATCCTCGAAGCCACGCTCGAACCCCGCAGCAACTACCCGCCGACACCGGTCAAATAGCTTCCGGAACGGGCGGCACAATTTTGAAAGGCAGTGGAATTTGTTGATTCCACTGCCTTTTTGCATTTTTCGTCAGGTACCGCACAAATTGCGTTTTGACTTTCCGTTTCAAGAAGTAGATTGGAAGTCAGTCAACAGTTTTCAGTCATCAGTCGCCAGTGGTCAGTATTTTTCAGCCTGAGCCACGGACGACCGACCGCTGACCACTGGCCACTTTCCCAAGCGAGGTTTCTCTTATGTCCTCCGCTGCCGTCGCCCATGACGTCAAGGCCGATACCAAAGCTGCCGCTACCGACAGTAGCCTGCTGAGTCCACGTTTCTACCTGACCGATTTCAAGAAGATGAACGCGCTCCGCTTCGATCACATGGCGGACGAGTTCAAGGCCATGCACAAGCGGTTCGCCGACGACCCGAACAAACACTTCTTCAAACGGGACGACGACGGCGACTTCGACCGCGATTTTTCCGCCCTGCCCATGGAATTCAAGGAATTCCTGATTCGCGGCTGTATCGGCGAATTTTCCGGCGCGCTGCTCTACAACAAGATCGCCGAGCGGGTGGACGACCCGATTCTGAGCGACACCTACCGGCTGATGGCCCGCGACGAAGGCCGCCACAGCGGTTTCATCCGCCTCGCGATGCGCGACATCAACGCCGACCTCGACCTGCAACTCCTTCAATCGGAAAAGGAACCGGTTTACATGCATCCGAAGCTGATCATGTACACGACCTACCTTTCCGAGGTGATCGGCTACTTCCGCTACATCAACATCTACGACCATCTCCAGAAGAATCCGGACAAGCGTTACCATCCGATTTTCAAGTACTTCGGCGGCTGGTGCCAGGATGAACTCAAGCACGGCGACTTCATCGGTCTGCAACTGGTGGCCCAGCGCGAGTTGTACCTGACCGGCGGCGTCAACCGGCAGTTGATGAAGTTCTTCTCGTGGGCGGTCTACGTCACGATGTGGCTGCGCGATTTGAAGGCGCAGAAGTTCTACGCCTCGATCGGGATGGACTGGCGGGCGTACGATTTGAAGGTTCTGCGCGAAACGAACAACTACGCGCAGCGCATTTTCGGTTTCCGCCTCAACCTCGACAGCCCGAAAACCGTCGAAATCTTCGACCGGATGGCCGAGCGGCTGCTCAAGATGGAAGAACTCGAAGCCCAGGGCGCGGGCAAGGTCAAACTCGCCCCGATGAAGGCCGCGCAGACGATGGACTACATGCGGCTGTTCAAGATGAAGGTTCTGACTGACGCACCCCCACCGATTCCGGATTACCCGACGCCGCCGGTCGTGAAGGGCACGAAAGCGCCCGATTCGCACCGCGCGCCGCGCGATCTCGCGACGGTCTAAACCATTAACCAGAAAGAAAATCGGGGGAGATGTGAACGTCTCCCCCGATTTGTTTTGAAAATGAAAAAATGAGGGCGCGGAGCGTCCGAAAGATCGTTAGCCTATGGCGTGAGCCATAGGTAACGGTCGTTGCCAATCATCAATTTTGCCCGCGTGTTTTTTCGTGTACCTATGGCTTGCGCCATAGGCTATTCATCTTTCGGACGCTCCGCGCCCTCAATTCTTTTTTTGATGATTTCGATGGAAAATATCATTCGCATCGCCATTCTTGGCTCCGGGCGCGTTGCCAAGGCGCGGGTTCGTGAAATCGGACTCCGCGCCGACGCCCGCGTGACCGTGATTGCTGCTTCGTCGCCCGAACGCGCCCGCGAGGTGGCCGAACCCGCCGGGGCCGACGTTTCAACCGACTGGCGGGAAGCCGTCGCGCGTCCCGACGTGGACGCCGTGATGGTCTGTTCGCGCAACGCGCTGCACGTTCCGCAGGTTGAAGCGGCGCTTCAGGCCGGAAAACACGTCAGCGTGGATTACCCGCTCGCGCTGTCGCTGGCCGACGCGGAACGCCTCGCCGCGCTTGCCAACGAGCGCCAACTCGTTCTCCACGTTGAACATATCGAACTTCTATCGGCGTGGTTCGTCGCGTTCCTCGACGCCCTGCCGCGGGTTGGTACGATTCGGGAAATTTCGTGGAAAAACCTGAGCGCCCGGCAGTTTGCGCCCGGCGACTGGACGTTCGACCGCGTGTCGGGCTTTTCGATGTTCCAGCAGGCGTCGCTGCCGAGCCGGTTGATCCGGTGCGTCGGTCCGGTTGAATGGGTGGACGCGACCGAAACGCTCGACGGCGATGAAAACGGCTGCTTCCGTCGCCGCGAAACCGTCGTTGCATTCGGATTTTCAGGCGGAACGGGCCACATCCACGACGCGGTCGGCCTCGGGACGCCCGGCGCGTCGAGCGAACTCGTCGTCACCGGCGAAAACGGCACACTCGCCGCCCGCGAATTGAAGGAAGTGACGTTGACCAGTCCCGACGGAACGGCGGAACCGGTTCCGATTCCCGCCGCCGGAGGACTGTTCGCCCGCGACGTGGCCGAATTCCTCGCGCGCGTCGCGCACGGGACGCCCGCCTACGTTTCGCTCGACCACGTTTTGACGGTTTTCCGCTTCGCCGATGCCGCCGAACGTTCGGTCGTAACGGGTCGCCGGGCAGTTCCAATCAATGAAAATCACTTGTAAGTCTATTTTTTGCCGTGCTTTCGTCGAAGTTCGGCAACTTCTGCCTCGGTCATCGGAATGTACCGCCCCTCGCGCAACTTGGCTTCAAGAACCCGGACACTATTCTCTTCCATACACCGGAGGACGTCATCCGGTCCGGAGAATTGACGAAAGCCATTTATTCCAGGGCCTTTTGCTACTTTTTTTTCAAAAAATTGAAAAAGCTCGGTCGGAGAGGTTGTGTCAAGCCAATACACAAGACTATTCAGGATTCGATTGCTGAAAGGATCGACGACCTGCCAAGGCGGAAGATTGAGTACCCGAAAAGGGGACCCATCCGAACGGACGCCCCAAATATTGAGTTGAATCGTCTCGCCCATTTCCTCAATACGGGTATGGAAATAAATGACGCTCGCTACCCACCGTCCATTTCGATGGAGAAAGTGGCAGCCGCCTCCATCGGGAATCTCGTCCGATAGGAATCCATCATTTGACTCATACCCTATTCGTTCAAAATCGAGCCGTTCAAGGTTTTCGGCAATCGGCTCGATAAAAGTGCGCGCCTGGTCTGAGAGTTTTTCCGGAGGCTGCAAAAAAGACGCTGCCCGAAAGGGGAGAGGCGCAGACCCAGGTATGACCGGGAGTCTGGTGAAACCGAACGTTTTACAAACCCAAAGCCAAAATCCCCGCCAGCCGGGTACGAAATGCATCATTTCCCCCAGAGAGACAGTTTGAAGATCGGTTTTGTAGTACCACTGATAATGGTGAATCCGGCTCATTTCTCAGGCTGCCTCTTCTCGAATCTCACGCCGACCCACGTCAGATCGTAAAGCCGCTTGCCGTCCCGGGCGACGACCTTGATCGTCCGGCCCTGACGCGGCATCTGGTAGGTGAGCCGTCCGTCGAACGCTACCGGCAACACCCGTTTCCGTTCGACCGGTTGCAGCCCGCCGTCCCGCCATTCATAAAAATCGAGCGTTGGGCGTTCGTCCTCGGGCGGCTGAAACTTGACGGCCATCAGGTACGACCGGTCGGGCCGCTTGAAAACGCAGACCCAGAGCGACCCCTGCGCGCCGTCTCCCTGCGCGTAGAGATAGCCATTCGGAATATCCACAATCGAGCCTTGTTTCGGATCAAGCAGCGTCGTCGTCCGTTGTTCGCGGTCGGCCTCGAAGTACTTGTCGGGCAAAAGTTTATAAAATTCGAGGACGTTTTTCGGGGCGTCCGCCGCGACCTGCGCCTGGGCCGCGCCGCCGACCGGAAGCGCCGTCGTGCCAATCGACAAGACAAGAAAAAGAATTGAGGGAAGGCGGTTCGGCATCGGTTTCAGGGTGAATTCAATCCTTTCGCGAGGTGGAAAACTTCCAGCCGAGAGTCGGTGGCGGCGGCGGTTTTTCGTCCTTAAAAATGCGGTCGGTAATTATTGCCGTGCAGGAATTCAATTCAACCTTGGTCACGACCGCCGAAACGGACGAACCCTGACCCGACCGGAGAAACTCCATTCCTTTCCAGACACCCTGCGCGCTTCCGACGTTCAGGGTAATTTCCGTATCCCGAAACAACGTATCCTCCAGATCCTCATCCCGGGTAGTTTCGGACTTCCCGACGGCGATAATCGTCGCGCGAATCGGTTTTTTCAGAAGGTAGCTTTGAAATTGGACCGGGATGTCCGGATTCCCGGAGACTTTTTTCTTCTTGTCGTCCGCGCGGATGAAAAAACGGGTACAGAACATCTCCTCGCAGGGTTCATAGCCCTGATTGATCCGATTAATGAAATCGACCATCTCGTCTTCGCCGATGAGATAGCGTCGGTCGCCCCATTTGACCGGATAGAAAACGCGAAATCGTTCAAATGAGGATTCATCTCCCAACGGCTTCGTGGCCGGATGGAGCAGGATTTTCCCCCCGGCCCATTCCACCGAGCCATAATCCAGAAAGTACGAACCAATGACGCAGCCGCCCGAAAAGAACGTAAAGCCCGCTCGCGGCGCAAGTCGGAGGTAGCGACGGGTGCCGACGTCCCGTCCAAAGACGTATTCCCCGGCCCATGGATGATTTTTTAAGTTCTTGAGTTCTTCCTCGATGGCGGCATTGCGGCGTTCGGTTTCAGGCGACCGGCTGGCGTAAGGATTTTCAATGCGCCGAAAGGGCCCCGTTTGTGCCGTTGGCGAACCTGTCGGGAAAAGGCTGAATCCGCCCGCAAATACAAGAAAAAGAAGAAGAAAGCGGAAATTTCGCATCATCCGGCGCTCGCAGTGAAAAGTTTGGTTGAATGCTTTCACCCGAAAAGACGCGATTGGTTTTCAAAACTTCAAGGGCGTGTCACCGCCCGCCGAAGGACTGCTCCGGGGTCTTGAAATACGCCGCGACGAACAGCGCGCCCAGTACCAGATCGAACATCCCCCCGGCGAACGCGGGCAGGGGAATCCGGTGTTGCAGGAAGAGCACGATGGCGGCGAGGCCGAAACTGAGCTTTTCCAGCACCGTCACCGGCATCAGGGGCCGAAATCGGAACGGGTCGCTCGCAATCATTAAAAACGCGATCTGCCAGACCACGCCGAGGCCGACGAATCCGTAGAAGTATTCCGCGTGCGTGATGGCCGGCGGGTAGTCCACGCCGGTCTTGGTTTCCAGAAAGTATTGAGGAAAAAGGACCAGCAGGCCGTAGAGACCGGCCCCGGCATACACCAGTTTGGCAAATTTCATCGTTGTCTCCGGGGGCGTTCGGCCATTCCCGCCAATCTTGCGACCGTTTCGAGGCGCGTGTTACCGTGCGCGCCACCTTTCGGTCATCCCGCCCCAGTTCTTATGTGAGTTCTCGTATGCACCAGACGTTCCGGAAAAGTTCCGCCCTCGCCGCCGTCGGTCTGCTGCTGACCGTACCAGCTTTTGCACAGAGCAGATCGGCTCCCCCCGCCGCTTCCCGTCCGCCGCAGACCAGCCAGCTTCCGCCCGATCCGAACGCGCCCAAGCCGAAACCCCAGCCGATGCACCAGAAATTGCGCGAATATCTCAGCCGTTTCAAGGGCGTGAAGGTGGACAAGGCGGGCAAGGAACCCGATACCATCGTTACCCACTACGCCACCGGCGAAAAAGCCGGCACCGTGGATATGGTGATCGTCCATTCTCCGAAGAAAAAGATGGTCGGCTTCTACGTCTACGATTTCGGCAACGTCTCCAAAGCTACCGATCTGGCCGCGCTCCAGAAAACCCTGCTCAACGCCAATGAAAACATGGCGGTCGGCAGCTTTTTCGTGGACGGCGATCAGGACATCGGCCTCAAGTGGTCACTCCGGCTCGAAGGCGGCATCGGGTACGAAGAGTTTCAAACCGTTTACTACGGCCTGATTGCCGCGGTAAAGGAATTCCGGCCCGAAGTGATGAAATTGATGAAGCCGAAGGACGAAAAGGACAAGGAAAAAGAGAAGGAAAAGACGTCCGAACCTTCCTCCGGAAAACCCGATACGGCCGCTCCGGTCGAGCCGAAAAAGACCGCTGGCGATACCCGGCAGCGGAGAGTGAAGAAAAACTAGCAATCAATCTGGAGTCTGGACGGGAGAAGTCTGGAGTCTGGAGTCGAGAGTCTGGAGTCAAGACAAAAGACTGGAAGACGAAAACGTCCGGGCACGCCGGTTTTTTGTTTTCTCCGTCAAATCCTTTGGTTCAAAGACTTTCTGGATTTTTCCAACTTCCGCGTTCATCGTTCATCATTCATCATTCATCGTTTGCCTGACTCCAGACTCTCGACTCCAGACTCCAGACTTCTCCCGTCCGGACTCCAGACTTTTCAATATGTTGACCATCGCCCTCGCCAAAGGCCGCCTTCAGGAAAAAACGCTCGAACGCCTCTCCAACGCGGGGGTCGTGGTGGATTGGGATGCCCTCGGGACGCGCCGCCTTGCCGTTGAGGATGCCGCCGAGCAGTACCGCTTTTTGCTTGTAAAGCCAGGTGACGTACCGATTTACGTCGAACACGGCGTCGCCGACGTCGGTGTCTGCGGACGCGACGTGATTCTCGAACTCGCGCCGGACGTCCACGAACCGTTCGATCTCGGCTTCGGCAAGTGCCGGGTCGTGGTGGCAGGCAAGCCCGACAGCGCCTTCCGCGCCTCGAACTTTCTCTCGAAACTGCGCGTGGCGACGAAATACCCGCGCATCGCCCAGCGGCACTTTCTGCAACGGGCAACGCCGGTGGAAATCATCCCGCTCACCGGTTCGGTCGAACTCGCGCCGCTGCTCGGGTTGTCCGACTGCATCGTGGACATTGTGGAAACGGGCCGGACGCTCGTCGAAAACGGTCTGGTGGTGCTGGAGGAAATCGCCGAGGTGACGGCGCGCGTGATCGTCAACCGCGCGGCCTTCCAACTCAAGCGCGACGAGGTCGCCGCGTTGCTTGAACGACTCGAAGTCCGGGTTTCAAGCGCGAAAGGGTAGAACCTCCCCGGTTCATTTCAGACCGAAATTGTCCCGAGTTTTTGTAAAGTACTGATTTCGTTGATGGAATGGCGGTATCCCGTCATCCGCGGGTGGGTGCCTGGGAGGATTCGAACCTCCGCCTCCCGACGCGGGCGCTCTTCCGATTGAGCTACAGGCTCCCGTGGAGATGGAGACCGGGTGGCGTGGCAGACCAGTATTTTTCCTTTCAAACTACCGCTTCCGCGAAGCGGCGGGCATTCTGCTTAATTTGTTGCCGGGAAAGCAATTTTTGTCGCACGGGTTGCCTTTCCCCGTTTGTCAGGATGTGTTCAACCGCGACATGCACTCTTTTTGAAAGAATTGCTTCAATTCATCGCAGCCGGTGATGAGGTTAGTCGCTGTTTCTTCAACCAGAAATTCTAAAGGGAGTTCGAACCTTATCCAGATGCTCCCCTGATTCAATCTGGCAAGCCGCAGATATCCCGCCCAGTCCGTGGTCTCAATCAGGCTTTGAAACTTTTCATGAATGACGGCGTCGAGGTCGGAAAAGCGCTCGTCGTCAATGATCAGGCGGCATTCATAGGCGTTCGGGTCTGTTTTTTTAATGTCGCGCGGCGAAGGTTGACCCGGAAAATCCTTCTTTTGGATAACGAGAATGTGTTCAAAGGCCCATTTCAACGTTGAATGTTCGATTCTTGGGAAAATCTGACCGAATCCAAAAACAACGGAAGTTTCATCTCCGAATCGAGGAAGATGGAAGTCGAACATCCAGTCGGTTCCAATGGAAATTGTTGCTGCCGCTTTCTTGCCAGTACTGTCCAGATGGATGTTCCACCCGTTTTTCGTCGCCAATCGGGACAATACGGCTTTGGTTCTGCCGAGTTTGCGATACTCTTGGAACAGGATGGCCAGAACGATAATTGTCACCAGCGAAGCGAAGTACAAAGAATAAGACATGGTGGTTACTGGAATTTCTCCCGGCCCGATGCCGGTTGAAAAACACGGATAAAAAGGTTTATTCAACAAGTCAGTTTTCAACGGAGCACATCGACATGGAAATCTATCGTCCAACGGACCCCGCCGGACAGGCCCGGCTCGAAAAAATCGTCAACCGCGCGAATGAAGTCACCGACGAGGAAACCGTCTCGCTGGTGGCGAAAATCCTGCGCGAAGTTCGTGAAAACGGCGACACGTCGCTTTTCTTCTACACCGAGCAGTTTGACGGCGTGGCGCTGTCGGCGCAGAACGTTCGCGTGGAACCCGCACTGCTGGAACAACTTGCGGCGCAGGCGGGCGACGATCTGCGGGCCGCGCTCCACGAGGCGGCGGAAAATGTCCGGCGATTTCACGAAGCCCAGCGCGAATACACCTGGACGCTCGAACAAGAAGACGGCGTCCGGCTGACGCACCGGATTTCTCCGCTCGACACGGTCGGGTTGTACATTCCCGGCGGCGCGGCGGCCTATCCTTCAACGGTTTTAATGAACGCCATTCCCGCGCGGGTCGCGGGCGTGCCGCGCATCGTGGCGGTGACGCCGGCGAAGGCGTTTCTGTCGAACCCGGCCATCGCGGCGGCGCTTGTCGAGGCGGGCGTGACCGAGATTTACACGATCGGCGGCGCGCAGGCGGTGGCGGCGCTGGCCTACGGCACGGAAAGCATTCCGAAAGTCGCGAAAATCGTCGGACCGGGCAACCGGTACGTCGCGGAGGCGAAACGGCAGGTCTACGGCGTGGTGGACATCGACGCCATCGCCGGTCCGAGCGAAGTCGTCGTCATCGCCGATGAAACGGCGAGCGCGGCGCTCGTCGCCGCCGACATGCTCGCGCAGGCGGAACACGACCCGACGGCGGCGGCGGTCTGCGTGACGACGAGCGAGGAAGTGGCGAAAGCCGTTGCCGAACAGCTCATCAATCAGGCGGCGACGCTCACCCGCCGCGAAACGGTCGAAGCCTCGCTCGACAGTTTCGGCGCGATCTTTCTCGTCGATTCCATCAATCAGGCGCTGGACCTCGTCAACCGGCTCGCGCCCGAACACGTCGAGGTGATGACGTCGAATCCGGAAACCGTGGCGGAAAAAATCCGCTTCGCGGGCGCGGTGTTCATCGGCGATGCCTCGGCGGAAGCCGTCGGCGATTATTTCGCCGGTCCGAGTCACGTCCTGCCGACCGGCGGCACGGCGCGGTTTTTCTCGCCGCTCGGGGTGTACGACTTCGTCCGCCGGACGAACGTCATCCGCTACACGATGGACCGGCTGGTGAAAACGGCGGAATCCATCGCGACCATCGCCGACGCCGAGGGCCTCGACGGCCACGCGCGGTCGGTCCGGCTTCGCGTCGAACGCTACAGCGGCCCGCTCACGCCGAAAACCAACCCGCTCACCGAGAGCAAGCAGGATTTGATGGCGATGGAGCCGGAAGGGTGAGGAAAACCAGTCTGGGGAGTCTTGGGCGTCTCGTGAGTCTTGAGAGTCAAGACAAAATGCTGCCCCGAGAGTCTGTGCTGTTTTTTGATTTTGGGTCTTGGGTGAAAGCTCAAGACCCAATTTCATGCCGAGTGAACAAATGGGAACCGATATTTATGGATTTCTCGAAATCAGGGGTGACAATGGCTGGGAAGGCGTTCTAAACCTCAATTTCCTACCCCGAAATTATGACCTTTTCGGTATTCTCTTCGGTGTCCGGAAGAGCTTCTTCAATCATTGCCGGTTTCAATTGGGCCTTCCGCCTGATCCGTCCAAAGAGTTTATGAAAGAGGTGGAACGCTTCGACCTTGATCCTACGCTTGATTTCCGCTGGCTGTTCTGGACTGAAATCGAGAAACTGGATATCCGGCATGACCGACTTTTTCATTCCAATGATTTGATCGAAATTCTTCGAAAGACCGAGTCAGGGTTGGTTTTTGATTGCTTCAAGCCTGCTGCCGCGCTGGCGCTACTCACTGGCGAGGAAGAGGAAGAACTTTTCACCACTGGGGTTAAGGAAAAAGGGCGGTATCTTTATAAAACAGTCCCTCACCTTGAGGAATTTTCGCTCTCTGAAGACTGGCAAAAATTCTTTGATCTGGGAAAAACACTATCTGCCGCCCACGGCTCAGATGCCGTAAGGGCTTCCGCCCACTTCCTTTAAAACACCCGAGGTCGTATGAATTTCTATTTCCTGATCACGTTGTTGTTGTGTTGTTCCATTTCAGGTTTCGCACAGGAGGCAAAACCCGCGCCGCCGTCCGCTCAGGCGGGAGCGTCGAAGGCCGAGAAGGAAAAGGCGTTCAAGGAAATCGTCGAACGCATGAAAAAGTCGGACACGACGGTGGATTTCAAGGCCGCGCGGATGCTTTACGCCGAACTCGACGCCTATTCGCCGATGGGGGGCCAGGGCGGCTACACGAAGCTGATTGCGGCGGGCGAGAACCAGAAGGCGCTCGATCTGGCGGATGAAACGCTCCGGGAGAACTACCTCGACATTGACGCGCACTGGGCGGCGCTGACGGTGGCGAACACGCTCAAGGACGAGAAACGTTCGGCGCATCATTTGTATATGGTGAAGGGCATTCTCGACTCGATCGTGAAGTCGGGCGACGGACGGTCGGAGGCCACGGCATTTGTCGTAATTTCGATTTCGGAGGAGTACGCGATGCTGCGGGCGTTCAAGTTGCGTTCGAAAGGGCAGGCGGCGCTCAGGAAGGACGGCCACAATTTTGACGTTCTCACCTGCGTCGATCCGGCGAAGCCCGAAACCGAGGCCAAGATGTATTTCAACACCGACGCGATCTGGCGCGGGTACGCCAAGATGTTCCCGGCGGATAAAAAGGATTGACGGTTGTGATCGTTCGACCGGCGTTGGGCCGTCTGGACTGCCAGGCGGCCCTTCCGCTTTTTGAATGCGGACTTGACGCAAAATTTTCGGTTGCGCGCGTCACGAATCGGGAATAGGATGAATGACGATTCATTCACATCCCGAAACCGCGCTTCGGTCGCTTGATTTCCCGTTGACCTCCACAGCGCCGCCGCCCCCGAAAGGCCCGTCCCGTATGGCTCGTACCGTCGCCGTCGCCAACGGCAAGCACGAATCCATCCTCCGCGCCGCCATCACGGTGTTCGCGCGCAACGGGTATTTCAATTCGAAAGTCGCCGACGTGGCCCGCGAAGCTGGTGTCGCCGACGGAACGGTCTATCTCTACTTCAAGAACAAGGACGATCTCCTGCTCTCGATCATCACCGAGATGCTGGACACGTTCATTCACCGCGTCCGCGAGGAAATCGGCCCGCTGCCGACGCCCCGCGCGCGCCTCCAGCGCATCGCCGAGCTGCACCTTGAAATGCTCGGCAACGACCGCGATCTGGCGGTCGTGTTCGAAGTCGAAATCCGGCACTCCACGAAGTTCATGGAGGAATTTTCGACCAAGAAATTCGGCGAATATCTGAAGCTGATTCGTGAAACCATCGAGGACGGGCAGCGCACCGGTCATTTTCGCCCGGAACTCAACGCCCAGATTGCGACGAAGGTGTTTTTCGGCGCGCTCGACGAAATGGTGACCAACTGGATTCTGAGCCACAAAGGCAACCGGCTGGCCGATTCCGCCGGGCCGGTCGTGGATTTGCTCTTTAACGGCTTCGTCACGACGAAGTCACCCGACGCGACTCCGGAGTCTTAATCACTGATGAAAAAGGGGTTGTCGTCGAAATGATTTCTCAATTCTCAATTCTCAACTCTCAATTTTCCTAAGAGGTCGTCGTGTCGTCCCCCAAACCCGCCGCGCTGCCGAAAACCCTGAATGAAGCCTTCGCCCAGGCGATCCGTCGCCACCGGAAGGATGACGCCTTTGCCTACAAGCGGGGCGACGAATGGGTCAAGGTTTCGCACGGGGAGTTCACCGAGCGCATCGGACGCGCCCGCGCCGGGTTCGTCGATCTCGGCGTCAAACGGGGCGACCGGGTCGGCCTGCTCGCGGAAAACCGGCTCGAATGGGCGATTACCGACGTGGCGCTGCTCAGTTGCGGCGCGGTGGACGTCCCGATTTACGCCACCTCGACCGGTCCGCAGATCGCCTTCATCCTCAATGACGCGGGCGCGGAAACGCTGGTGCTTTCGACCCCGAAGCAGTTCGACAAGGTTCTCGCCGTCATCGACCAGTTGCCGAACCTCAAGACCATCGTGGCTTTCGACCCGGTCAACGCCGCCGCCGCGCCGGATCGCGTGCGGGTACTGACCTTCGAGGAACTGAGTTCAGCCAAAACGGTCAACGGCGACGCTTTTCTGGATGAAATGGTCGGCGCGGCCTCGCCCGACGACCTCGCGACGATGATCTACACCTCGGGGACGACCGGCGACCCGAAGGGCGTGATGCTCACGCACGAAAATCTGACGTTCAACCTCAACGCCAACATCGAACGCCTGCCGATTTCCACCGCCGACGTTGCCCTGTCGTACCTTCCGCTCTCGCACGTCTATGAACGCACCGTGATGAATGTGTTCTTCTACGGCGGCGTCTCGATTTACTTCGCGGAAAGCGTGGACGCCGTCGCGAAGAACCTGATGGAAATCAAGCCGACGGTCATGACGAGCGTGCCGCGCATCTTCGAAAAGATTCTCGCGAAGATCGAGGAAGAAGCCGAAAAGGCGGGCGGGCTGCGCTTCTATCTTTATAAGTGGGCGATGGGCGTGGGTCGGGAGTACGTCCGGACGAAAGCGCGCACGGGGTCGGTTCCGCCGCTGCTCGGCTTGCAGTACGACCTGGCCGAAAAGATGGTCCTCTCGAAGGTGAAGAACAAAATCGCGCCCCGCGTGCGGTTTTTCTCCTCCGGCGGCGCGGCGCTCGCCGAGGACGTGTCGTTCGCCTTCGCCGCGATGGGGTTGATGATTCTCCAGGGGTACGGACTGACCGAAACCTCGCCGGTCATCACCTCGAACACGCCCGACAACAACCGCTACGGCACGGTCGGAACGGCGCTCAAGGGCGTCGAGGTGAAAATCGCCGAGGACGGCGAAATCCTCACGCGCGGACCGCACGTCATGCGGGGCTACTACAACCAGCCGGAGAAGACGGCGGAAGTGCTGAAGGACGGCTGGTTCGCGACCGGCGACATCGGCGAACTCGACAGCGACGGATTTCTGCGGATTACCGACCGCAAGAAGGATTTGTTCAAAACGTCGGGCGGGAAGTACATCGCGCCGCAACCCATTGAAAACACGCTGGTTGGCTCGCCGCACATCACGCAGGCCATCGTCATCGGCAACGGGCGGAAATTCGCCGCCGCGCTGATTGTGCCGCGCGAGGACAGCGTGAAGAAGTTCGCGAAGGACAACGGGTTGAACGGCGGCTACGCCGAACTGCTGGCGAACCCGAAGGTGGTCGAGTTCATTCAGAAGGAAGTGAACCGCCTGACGCCGCATCTGGCGCAGTGGGAACAGTTGAAAAAGGTCGCGCTGCTCGAAAAGGAACTCACCATCGAAACCGGCGAACTAACGCCGACGCTCAAGGTGAAGCGCCGGGTGGTGGATGAAAAGTACAAATCGGTGATTGACGCGCTCTACGGGGAGAAATCCTCCTCGGCGGCAGGGTGAAAGAAAAGGTTGTCGCATGAAGTTGAAGATTGTGGTCCAGAAGGCGGAAGAAGGCGGGTATTGGGCGGAAGTTCCGGCGCTTCCCGGCTGCGCGACGCAGGGTGAAACCTTCGAGGAACTTCTCGTGAACCTTTATGAAGCGGTTGAGGGGTGTCTGGCGGTTCGCTGAAAGTATTTCTCGGAATCCCTGAGTTGACTAAGCGATTTGTAAAACCGCCGACCACGAAACGAATAATTCAGAAAGCGGAACTTTAGCCGCGCGCGGCGCGGCGGGACTCAACAAAAGGAAGACTTCTTATGGCTCGGAAAATGGAAAAGGCCGCCGTTCTCGGCGCGGGCGTGATGGGCGCGCAGATTGCCGCGCATCTGGCGAACGCCGGTATCCCCGTGACGTTGCTCGACATCGTGCCGCCGAATCTCTCGGAAGCGGAAGCCGCCGACCCGCGCGCGCGGACGCGCTTCGCCGCCGGGGCGCTCGAAAAGATGCACAAGATGAAACCGGCGCCGTTTTTCACCAAGGCCGCCGCGTCCCGCATCCGGGTCGGCAACCTCGACGACCATCTCGAATGGCTGCGCGACGCCGACTGGATCATCGAGGCGGTGTCGGAAAATCTCGCCATCAAGCACGCGCTCTACGAAAAGATCGAGCCGTTCCGCAAGCCGGGAAGTCTCATCACGTCAAATACTTCCGGGATTCCGATCGCGTCACTTTCGGAAGGCCGGTCGGAAGATTTTCGCCGCAATTTCCTCGGCACGCACTTCTTCAATCCGCCGCGTTACATGTACCTGGTGGAAATCATCCGCACGCCCGACACCGACCCGGAAGCCGCCTGCTTCGCGTCGAAGCTGTGCGATGAACTGCTCGGCAAGGGCATCGTGTACGCCAACGACAGCCCCAACTTCATCGCCAACCGCATCGGCATCTACGGCTTCATGCGGACGCTTCAGGTGATGGCCGAGGGTGGGTTCTCGATTACGGAAGTGGACAAGATGACGGGGCCGGCCATCGGTCGCCCGAACAGCGCTACCTTCCGGACGGGCGACCTGTCGGGCCTCGACACGACGGTGGCGGTCGCGGGCACGGTCTACAACACGGTCCCGAACGACGAGTGCCGGTCAACCTTCGTGCCGCCCGATTTCATCCGGAAAATGGTTGAAAACAAATGGGTTGGCGACAAGGCGGGGCAGGGCTTCTACAAGAAGGTGAAGGGCGAAAAGGGGACCGAGATTCACGAACTCGACCCGGCGACGATGGAATACCGCCCGCAGCCGAAGGTGAATTTCCAGTCGCTCAACGACGCCAAGAACATCGCCGACACCCGCGAGCGGGTGAAGACGCTGGTTTACGGCAAGGATCGCGTCGGCGAATTTCTCTGGGCGGTCCTGAGCGACGCGCTGATCTACACGGCGAACCGGATTCCCGAAATCACCGACGACCTCGTGCAGGTCGATAACGCGATGAAGTGGGGCTACAACTGGGAACTCGGGCCGTTCGAGACGTGGGACGCCATCGGGGTCGAAAAATCGGTTGCCCGGATGGAAGCCGAAGGGAAGACGGTCCCGGCGCTCGTCAAGGACATGCTCGCCTCGGGTCGCAAGAGCTTTTACGAGCACGACGGCGCGAAGACGACGGTCTACGTTCCGGCGCGCAAGGAAGCCGCCGATGTTTCCGATCGTCCGGGCGTGATTCTGCTCAAGTCGGTGAAAGAACGGACGCCGGTCATCAAGAAGAATCCCGGCGCGACGCTGCTCGATATCGGCGACGGCGTGGCCTGCCTCGAATTCCATTCGAAGATGAACACCATCGGCGGCGACACCATCGCGATGATCAATTTCGCGGTGAAGGAAGTCGCGCAGAACTTCACCGGGCTGGTGGTCGGCAACCAGGGCGACAACTTCAGCGCGGGCGCCAACCTGATGATGGCGCTGATGTCGGCCCAGGAAGGCGAGTGGGACGAACTCAACGCGATGATCCGCACCTTCCAGAACACGGTCATGTCGCTGCGCTACTCCGACAAGCCGGTGGTGGTCGCGCCGTTCGGGATGACGCTCGGCGGCGGGTGCGAAATGACGCTCCACGCGGACCGCGTCCGGATGGCGGCGGAAACCTACATCGGGCTGGTCGAAGTCGGCGTGGGCCTGCTTCCGGCGGGCGGCGGCACGAAGGAAATGCTCGTCCGGTCGCACGATCGCGCGAAGGGCACGGACGCCGACCTGTTCGCCTTTATTAAAGAAGTGTTCCAAAACATCGCCACGGCGAAGGTTTCGACGAGCGCCGAGGAAGCGCGCGGCCTCGGCTACCTGCGCGATACCGACCACGTCACGATGAACCGCGCGCGGCTCATCGCCGACGCCAAGCAGACGGTTCTCGCGCTCGCGCTCGAAGGCTACCGGAAACCGGCGCAGCGGACCGACATCCTCGCCCTCGGCGAGTCGGCGCTGGCCACGCTCAAGCTCGGCGCGCACCAGATGATGCGGGCCGGATTCGCCACCGAACACGACGTGAAAATCGCCACCAAGGTCGCCAAGGTGCTGACCGGCGGCGACCTGAACCACCCGACCTTCGTGTCGGAGCAGCACCTGCTCGACCTCGAACGGGAAGGCTTCCTGAGCCTGCTCGGCGAGCGCAAGACGCAGGAGCGCATCCAGCACACGCTCAAGACGGGCAAGCCGCTGCGTAATTGAGAATTGAGAATTGACAGTTGAGAAAGGACAATGGAAAGACCCGAACATTTTTGATTGAAGATTGAAGATTTTCGATTTCGGAGATTCTTCAGTCGAGGAAGCCGAAAATCTTCAGAAAATCGAAAATCTTCAATCGGGAAATCGAAAATCCAAAGTCCCTCAATTTCAATTGTTTAGCGAGGACGTTATGACGCCTGAAGAAACCGTGAAGCGATACAAGGAAGCCAATATCTGGTTGCGGCACTGGAAGCAGTACATCGGATTGGCCAAGGACGACGAGCAACGCGCGATGTTTACCGAGTACTACGAGGAACGTGTCCGGGAAGTGGCGCAGCTCGAAGACTCGTACCGCCGGGCGTTACAGATTATCGGCGAACCCGTTGAATAAAGGGACCAGGGATCAGGGGGCGGGGATCAGTGAAATCCGATTCTCGTAACCCCGGTTTTCGAAATCTTCTGAAACCTGATCCCTGATTCCTGACCCCTGATCCCTTTTCCCAAGAGGTTGCACATGCCAGAAGCAGTGATCGTCTCCGCCGTTCGGACCGCCGTCGGCAAATCGAAAAAGGGCGCGCTCGCCAACACGCGGCCCGACGACTTCGGCGCGGTCGCCATCAAGGCCGCCGTTGACCGCGCGACCGGTCTCGACGCGAGCGAGATCGACGACGTCATCATCGGATGCGCGATGCCGGAAGGCGAGCAGGGCATGAACGTCGCCCGCATCGCCGCCCTGCGTGCCGGGCTGCCGGTGTCGGTCAGCGCGGTGACGGTCAACCGGTTCTGCGCTTCCGGATTGCAGACCATCGCCTTCGGCGCGGAACGCATCGTGGCTGGTGGGGCTGACGTCATCGTGGCGGGCGGCACCGAGAGCATGACGATGATTCCGATGACCGGAAACAAGCTTTCGCCCAACCCGTCGCTCGTGGACAGCTACCCCGACGTTTACCTCGGGATGGGGCTGACGGCGGAAATGGTGGCGAAAAAATATGAAATTTCCCGCGCGGCGGCGGACGAATTCTCCTACCAGAGTCATCAGAAGGCTACGGCGGCGATTGCGGCCGGTCGGTTCAAGGATGAAATCGCGCCGGTGACCGTGCGGTATGCGTCGCTCAACGGCAAGGGCAAGACGGTCGTCACGGAATCGGTGTTCGACACGGATGAAGGCCCGCGCGCCGATACGTCCGTCGAGGCGCTGGCGAAGCTGAAACCGGCCTTTCACGTCGCCGGAACGGTGACGGCGGGCAACTCGTCGCAGACGAGCGACGGCGCGGCGGCGGTCGTGCTGATGTCGGCGGACAAGGCGAAGTCCCTTGGATTGAAGCCTTTGGCGCGATTTGTGTCGTTCGCGACCGGCGGCGTCGCCCCCGAAATCATGGGCATCGGTCCGGTCGAGGCGATTCCGAAGGCGCTCAAGCGGGCGGGATTGACGCTTGACGATTTGAAGGTCATCGAACTGAACGAGGCGTTCGGCGCGCAGTCGCTGGCGGTGATGAAGGCGCTCGACATCGACCCGGCGAAGGTCAACGTCAACGGCGGGGCCATCGCGCTCGGCCACCCGCTCGGCTGCACGGGCGCGAAGCTGACGGCATCGCTCGTCTATGAACTCAAGCGGCGCGGCGGCGGTTACGGAATGGTGACGATGTGCGTCGGCGGCGGCATGGGCGCGGCGGGCATCTTCGAAGTGTTCGCGGACTGAGTTTGGCCAGGGAAGTTTTTATTCGCGGCGGAGGTTTGGCATGCGATTGATTTCAACCGTTAAAACGATGGGGGCGGCGCTGGTGCTGACGACTGCGTTCGGCTGGTTTGCGCCGGCCGGGACGGTCGCCGGGCAGGAAGCAAAACCCGAAAAGGACAAAACCGCTTCTTCCAGTGCGCCCGATTATGTGGACGACTTTGCAAAGGTCCGGTTTTCGAAGCCCAATCGCGACTGGTCGCTCGTCAGTAACGGGCCGGAAGCCATCCACCGGGTTCTCTGCTCGCGGTCGGAAAGCGACCAGTGGTCGCCGCGGTTTGCGCTCATCGTGATGCCGAGCGTCGGAATGCCCGATGGCATGGAAACCCGCCTTCGGCAGATCAAGATGACCTATGCCGACACCAAGCAGGAAAAGCCGCTGACTGACCTGAAGGCCAATGAAATTCAGTCTTCGCGCTTTCATCTGACCAAATTCGAAAAGGCCGTCATCGGAGGCAAGGAAGCCACGATGCTGGTCTACGACCTTGACGAGGAAAAGCCCTATCGCGCCATCGAGTACGGGCTGTTCTACAACGACAACTTCTATCTGATTCAGGCGGCGGCTCCGGTGAGTGAATGGGAGAAACCGGAACTGACGGCCATGTTCGAACGCGCCTTCAAAAGCTTCACGTTTCTGAAGGTCGGCAAATAACCGGGCGGCGCTCTGGGGAGGGCGTCCGGTCGCACTCAAACAACTCGGAACTTCAACTTTTGCGCGGCGGGGAACGCCCCCGGCGCGCCGGAGAAAGGATTTTTTGTCTATGTCAGCCGTAAAACCCGCTCAGGACGCCGCTTCCGCCCACATCAAAGGCGGCAGTTTTCTCATCGAGACCGTTTCTCCGTCGGAAGTGTTCACGCCGGAAGACTTCAACGAAGAGCAACGCATGATCGCGCAGACGACGGCGGACTTCGTGAACAACGAAGTGATCCCGAAGATGCACCAGCTCGAAAATCAGTACAAATCCGGCGACTTCAGTCTGACGGTGGAACTGCTCCACAAGGCGGCGGAACTGGGTTTGCTGGCGGCTGACATTCCGGCGAAGTACGACGGTCTGGAACTCGACAAGGTCTCCCAGATGCTGATGTCGGAATACGTCTCGCGCACCGGCGGTTTCTCGGTGTCGCTCGGCGGTCACACCGGCATCGGAACCTGGCCGATTACGTTTTTCGGCACGCCGGAGCAGAAGGCGAAGTATCTGCCGGACCTCGGCGCCGGGAAAATGCTCGCCGCCTACGCCCTTTCCGAGCCGGGCAGCGGTTCGGATGCCCTCGGCGCGCGCACCAAGGCCGTTTTGAACGAGGAAGGCACGCACTACATCCTCAACGGCACGAAGATGTGGATCACCAACGCCGGTTTCGCCGACATCTTCATCGTCTTCTGCAAGGTTGACGGCGAAAAATTCTCGGCGTTCATCGTTCACAAGGACTTCCCCGGCGTCTCGACCGGCAAGGAAGAGGACAAGATGGGCATCCACAGTTCCTCGACCCGGATGCTGATTCTCGAAAACGTGCCGGTGCCGACGGAAAATCTGCTCGGCGAAATCGGCAAGGGCCACCTCATCGCCTTCAACTGTCTGAACCTCGGCCGTTACAAGCTGGGCGGCGGCGTGGTCGGCGGCGCGAAGGTGGTGCTGGAGCATTCCGCGAAGTATTCGCAGGAGCGCAAGCAGTTCGACAAGCCGCTCGCGTCGTTCGGCGCAATCAAGCACAAGCTGGCTGAAATGTCGGTCCGCATCTACGCGACGGAAAGCATGTCGTACCGCTCGGCGGGTCTCATCAACGACATTCTTTCGGGTCTCGAAGCCGACGACACCGACAAGATCATGAAGGGCATCGAGGAATACGCCATCGAATGCTCGATCATGAAGGTCTACGGCAGCGAAATGCTCGGCTACGTCGCGGACGAAGGCGTGCAGATTTACGGCGGCTACGGCTATTCGGAAGAATATCCGGTGGCCCAGGCGTACCGCGACGCGCGCATCAACCGCATTTTCGAGGGTACGAACGAAATCAACCGTCTGCTCATCCCCGGCATGCTGCTCAAGCGCGGGATGAAGGGCGAACTGCCGGTGATGCAGGCCGTCCAGAAGGTCGTCGAGGAACTGCTCGCCGGTCCGTCGTTCGACGAGGATTTCGACGATTCATTGCTGACCGCCGAGCGGAAGGCGATCGTCAACGCCAAGAAGGTCGCCCTGCTCGTCGCGGGCAGCGCGGTTCAGAAGTTCGGCCAGAAGCTGAACGACGAACAGGAAGTGCTGATTGCGTTCAGCGACATTGCGATGGATGTGTTCGCGATGGAAAGCTGCTACCTGCGGGCGCTCAAGGCCGTCGAACGGTCAGGCGAGGACAAGAGCCGCGACCTGCTCGACGCGACGCAGGTGTTCATCAACGACGCGATTGGCCGCATCGAACTGACCGCCAAGCGGATCATGCCGGTGCTCGCGGAAGGCGACACGCTGCGGATTCAGCTCGCCGCCGTGAAGCGCTTCACGAAGTTCGACCCGATCGACACGGTCACGCTGCGCCGCCGCATCGCCGACCGCGTCCTCGAAGTCAACGGCTACCCGGTGTTCCAGCTTTAATGGATCGCGTTGGAGCGCGCGCATCCTGCGCGCATGTCTGAACGGTCAACCCTGAGCGGGGCGGTGAAAATCGCCCCGCTTTTTTGTATTCTCCGCCCGATTCAACTTCCATCAACGGATACCCGCCATGCACATCACGTCGGTCGAGATCGAAAACATCAAGTCGATTCAAAAACTCCGCTGGGAAGTCCCCGCCGGACAGGAAGCCGGCTGGCACGTCATCATCGGCGACAACGGTTCGGGGAAGACGACATTTTTGCGGGCTGTGGCGTTGGCATTAGTTGGTGGGGCAGATGCAATGCGGCTTCCCGAGAATTGGGAGACGTGGCCTCGGTTTGGAAAAGAAAGCGGCAAAATCAGAGTGGAGCCATCTTACGTCCAAAAATGGGCGTTTGAAGAGCAACCTATCCATTTAGAAATTAGTGAGGGAGAAGTAATTGAAGAAAACAAGCGAGAGAAAGTCGATGGTCTTTTTTTAGCAGATGCCCTTTCGAGAAAGTATTTACCCTTTTCCTGCTCCTTTGGATCTTTTCGAAGGTTTACTGGCGGAAGTGCAATTCAGTACCACTCAGACATTGACCGCCATTTAAGTCTTTTTCAGCTAAATGCAGTACTTGGAAATAGCCCAGATTGGCTAAAGGATTTGAAATTCAAGCAACTTGAGTCGCGACCAGAAGGCGAGATTCTGGATGACATACAAGCCTTTATAAACCAAGAAGATTTTCTGCCTTATGGAGTCCGGATGAGAGAGGTAAATTCAGATGAAATCCTCTTCACCGATGCAGGTGGGTGTAAAGTCTCAGTTTTCGATTTAAGTGAAGGATATCGTTCAATTTTGAGTTTAACCTTTGAGTTACTTCGTCAACTCACTCTCGAATATCGACGTATTGAGCCAAACCACAACATTTTTCTGAAAGACAAATTCATTCAAGTGGACGAACCCGGCGTCGTCCTCATCGACGAGGTTGACGCCCACCTCCACCCGACGTGGCAGCGGAAAATCGGTCAGTGGTTCCGCAAGTACTTCCCGAATATGCAGTTCATCGTGACGACGCACAGTCCGCTCATCTGTCAGGCGGCGGAAGTCGGCACGGTTTTTCGTCTCCCCAGACCCGGCACAGATGAAACCGGACGCATGATCGTCGATGACGAGCTGAACCGACTGGTTTACGGCAACGTGCTGGATGCCTACGGGACGGAACTTTTCGGAAAAGATGTCACCAGTTCGGATGCCTCAAAAGCCAAGCGGATCCGATTGGCCGAGTTGAACCGAAAAGAACTCCGTAAAGGACTGACTGCCAAAGAGCGGAAGGAGCAGGACGAATTAAGGACGATGCTTCCGACGTCCGCGCACACGATGAATGGGGGCAAGGGATGATTCGGCTCCCTGAGCTTGACCTTCCGGCATCTTCGAGCACATGGCTTGAGCGTTGGCAGGCTCAGGTGAACGCGGCTGGCGATTATCCCGAGCAGGTCGGAGCGGCAAAACGCCTCTTCTCGCAAAAGAACAAACGCGAGAATCAAACCTTCAATACGGTTAAACGAAGACTGGCTGAGATGTGCTCCGGTGCGCATCGTTGTTGCTACTGCGAGGATTCCGCCGCCGACGAAGTCGAACACATCAAGCCAAAAGACCTTTATCCCGAAGAAGTCTTCCGGTGGGAGAACTATCTCTACGCCTGCGGCCCCTGTAATGGCCCGAAAAACAACAAATTCGCCGTTTTCGCCGAATCAGATGGGCGATTTCTTGATGTGACTCGTGCCAAGGGTGCGCCGGTGGAACCTCCGGCGTCAGGTGATCCCGTACTTATCAATCCCCGGTTTGAAGACCCATTCCGCTTCCTTGATCTGAATTTGGAAAGTGGGATGTTCCTACCCAGTGAAGAATTGACTGCGCGCGAGGGACGCCGGGCGGAATACACGATTGATGAGGCTTTGAATCTGAATCGCGATGTATTGAGGGAAGCCAGAATCGAAGCGTTTGATAGCTATCGGGCACGTTTGCGCGAATACATCGAAGAACGAGACGCAGACGTTCCGAAAGTAAGGTTGACTCGTCTCATCGCTGCTCTCAAGCGCATGCAGCATCCGACCGTCTGGGCGGAAATGAAGCGTCAACATCAATGGATTCAAGAACTTCGCGAGCTTTTCGAACGCGCGCCGGAAGCACTGGACTGGTAGTACTCCAACGATGCGCGCAGGATGCGCGCGCTCCAACTCTTCAAAATTGAACTTTTCGCGGTCGGTGGTGTCTATCGCGGGAGGCGGGCGGTTTTTTCAGGTCGTCGGTTCACGGTCGGACGCAAATCAGCGTCTTTCAGGCAGCCGCGCCGGTTTTGCCCGCCGCCATTCCACGATTCGAAAACACCACACCAATGACGAAAAAAATCATTCTTTCGGGCGTCGCCGTGGCGCTCGTCGGTACGTTTCTCGCTACCCCCGCGCTCGCGCAGCGGCGGGCGACCCGCGCGGCGCGTCCGGTTGCCGAACCGCCCGCGATTTCCTCGACTTCATCCGCCGAACGCCAGGTTTTGCCGTTGAAGCGCGTCGTGTTGTACAGCAACGGCGTGGCCTACTTCGAGCGGCGCGGCACGGTCACCGGTCGGGCCGAAATCGCGCTCGACTTCAAACAATCTCAAATTGACGATGTTTTAAAGTCGATGCTGGTCCTCGATTTGGGCAAAGGTCGAATTGAATCAGTCAGTTACAACACCTCGCTGCCCGCCGAGGCGCGGCTCGACGAAATTCCCTTCGCGGTGGATGCCGCCGAGCCGTCTGGGCTGGCCGCCGTCCTGAAAAAGTTGCAGGGGACGCGGGTCGCCGTGACCGGCGGGACCAAAACCGTCACCGGGGCGGTTCTGACCGTCGAGGATCGCCAGGAATCCGATGCGGGACCTTCAAAGGAAAAAGCCGGAAAGCCGATCCGTCATCTCGTCATCACCGGTGATGACGGCGAACTGGCGAGTTTCGACCTTTCGGACATTCGTTCATTGAAGGTCATCGACGGCGACACTCGCCGCGACATCAAAATGTTCACCGAGGCGAAATCCGCCGAGCGTCGCCGCGAATCAAAAACCATCGTGGTCACGAGCGAGGGCACGGGTACGCGCGAACTCGTCGTCAGCTACACCATCGCCGCGCCGATCTGGAAAACGAGTTACCGCGTGGTGCTCGACAAGGCGGGCAAGCCTTTCTTTCAGGGATGGGCCATCGTGGACAACGTGAGCGAGGAAGACTGGAACGGCGTCGCGCTCTCGCTCGTGTCGGGCGACCCGACCTCGTTCATCCAGCCGCTCCAGCAGCCGATGTTCAAATATCGGGAAGTAAAGGAGTTGCCGGAAGGCGTCGAACTGCTCCCGCAGACGTTCGATGTCCAGAGCGGGCGAGGTGTCCCCGGAGGTACGCCGGGGGGCGGCTATGGCGGGGCTGTCGGCGCGTCCGGCGATGCCGCGCCGCCGCCGCCACCGGACGCGCCCTCGCTGGCGGTGGCTCCGAAGGTCATGGAGTCGGGTTACGCCGGAACGTCCATTGCCGATCTCGGCGAGGCCATCCGGACGGGCGACGCGGGCGTGGCCACGGCGGCGGAGGGCGTGGAAGCGGGCGATCTGTTCGAATATCGCGTCGGTCAGCCGGTGACGGTGGCGCGTAACCGCTCGGCGCTGATTCCGATTGTTCAAAAGGAAATGAACGGCGAGCGGGTTTCGCTTTTCGACGCGAGGTCCGGCGGAGAACGCCCCCGCAACGGCTTTTTCGTCGAAAACACGTCGGGGCTGACACTTGAGAACGGTCCGTTGACGGTGATTGACGGCGATTCCTACGGCGGGGAAGGCGAACTTGAACGGTTGAAGCCGAAGGAAAAGCGGTTCATCGGGTTCGGCACGGATCTCGCGACCAAGGTGACGAAGAAAACCGAGCGGACAAAGGACCCGGTCGCGCTCGTACGGGTGAAGGGAGGGCGGTTTGAGACGTTTTACGCGGTCAAGGACCAGACGACCTTCACCATCGTCAACCAGACCGACCGTCCGCGAACACTCTTTCTCGATTTCCCGATGCCCGACAAGTGGAAGTTCTCCGACGAGGTTCCGAAACCCGAATCGGTCGAAAACGGCATGGCGCGTTTCCGGATCGAACTTGCTCCGCGCGAAGTGAAAGCCTTCCCTGTGACGTTAACTTTAATGCTGGCGGATATTTACGAACTGACAAACTTGACGGCGCGCGATCTGGAACTGTTCGTCAATCGAAAGTACCTCGACGAACCGTCGAAAACGCTGTTCGACCGGATTCTTGAAATCAAGGCCCGTCGCGACGCCGCCGGGAATCGAATTCAACGGGCCGAGGAAGAAATCCGGACCATCGAAACCGACCAGAAACGGCTGCGGGAAAACATCACCGCGCTCGGCGGCAAGGCGGAGGCGAAGCAGTTGATCGCGCGGTACGTTGCGAAGGCCGACGCGCAGGAATCGCAGCTCGAAAAACTGCGGGGCGACGCCGATCAGGCGCGCGTTGACCGCGCCGCCGCCCAGAACGAACTCGACACACTCATTCGGACCATCGCGTTTGAACGGCCGTTGAAGTGATGGAGCGCGCGCATCTTGCCCGCATGTCTTTTCTTTTGTTTCTAAAAAACATGCGCGCTGGAAGCACGCGCTCCAACGCGCTCCAACGCCTTGTTTTCAAAAGCGGCGCGACATAGGCTCGGAAGATACCCGACATTCATTCTCGGAACTGACCGACGCTTATGCCGCGCCGCAAGAAACTTCACGCTCACGATACCTGCCCCGTTCATCCGCTGGGGATTCCGTCCGACGCCGACCGCTATCAGGGCGGTTTCCGGATGCACCACCACGTCCGGTCGCAGATTCTCCACCACCCGCGGAACGTCATCGTCTATGTGCCCCCGGGATATGAGCAGGACCACGAACGCCGCTATCCCGTCCTTTACATGCATGACGGGCAGAATCTGTTTGACGGCGACACGGCCTACATCCGGGGCAACGACTGGCGGATGGCCCGGACGGCGGAAGATCTGATTCTTCAGGGCAAAATCGAGCCGATCATCATCGTCGGCATCTGGAACACGGGTGTTCACCGGATGGAGGAATACACGCCGTCGATGGATGCGAGCGTGAGACAGGGCGGAAAACTGCGCGAATACGGCCGGTTCATCGTCGAGGAACTCAAACCGTTCATTGATTGGCAGTACCGCACGAAACCGGAGCAGGAACACACGGGAATCGGCGGTTCGTCACTTGGCGGGCTGGCCGCGCTGCTGCTCGGTCTGCATCATTCGGAGGTGTTCAGCCGGGTCGCGGCGGTATCGCCGTCGCTCTGGTGGGATCACGGCGTGGCCTACCGGCTGGTTCAAAACCTCAAACGCAAGCCGCCGGTCCGCGTCTGGCTCGACATGGGGACGCGCGAGGGGCGCGGCGGCGTGGCGAGCATCCGGCTGATGCGCGATCTGCTGGTCAATTACGGATGGAAATTGCGGTCCGACCTGTTTTGCCACGAAATCCGGGGCGGTCGGCACACCGAGGGCGACTGGGCGCGGCGCGTCGGTCGCATTTTGTTAAAGCTTTATCCCGTCAAACGGGCACGACGAAAGAAAGGGTAAGCGCGGGGATGTTCTTCATCCATTGTCCGTACTGTCACAAGCAGGTTTTTCGCTGGAATTATACGCGGCACAAGGCGCGGCACACGCAGATTCAGCCGGACGGCCAGATGGCCGACCACGTCACGCTCGAACCGGCGAAACGGTTCGCGGGACCGATTGACGAAGTGCCGAAGCAGTACAAGCACGCCGTTTGCGGGGTGACGACCGAAATGCCGGAAGACCACGTTCGCAGCTATCTCGCCGACCCGTTTCTCTACGACGGGACGGCGTTCTGCTGCGAATGCGGGAAATACCGCCCCTATGAAGAATTCACCTGGCGCGAAACCGAGGAATCGCTGGAAACCTACTTCCGCAACTTGCAGGCCGAATATCTGACGAAGCACGACGGGAAGCGGCCGCCGCGTCCGGCGGTATAGGCAAATGCGGAATGCGGAATATCGAATGCGGAACGGAGGAGTTATGACGATTTCCGATTGGAAAATGCTCGGACGAATGACGCTGGGCGTCGGGGTGTTCGGTATCGGCGCGCTTGTCGCGTTGATGGCGCTTGTGGCCCTGATTGATCCGGTTGGAACGAAAATGGCTGACGACGCGAATCCGTTCGGAAAACCGGAAATTGCCGTATCGCTTGTACTTCTCGTGGCGGGGTGCGGGGCGCTCGTCGTCGGTGGATGGTTGGCCCGGCCCTCAAGGACCGGGCTGTTCTTGCCGAAGCTCCGTAAACGGAGCTAAAAGAAGTGAAATCAATCTTTTAGCCTCGTTATGGTCGTTGAAAAATTAAAACGGTAATTACGGTAGGTTTGAAATTACTCCAAACAGGCGCGGATGCGCCGTCAGACAATAGCCCCACCCGTGAGGGTGGGGTTGGCGTTTGAGGCAATTTCAAAGCGTCGAAGACGCGGCACACACCAGTGAATGGAGAATTGACAGTGGACAATTGACAATTGGCAATGAAATTCCGACTCACTGTCCATTGTGCATTGTCAATTGTCCATTTTTCCGGTGTCGCCGCGTTGCGGCTCGGCATTCCGCCGTCTGTTACCCCACCCTCACGGGTGGGGCTATTACCTTCCGGCGCATCCGCGCCTGTCCTATTACCGGTTTAATTTGTCAAAGACCATCACGAGGCTTGCTTCCGGGTAGCCCGGTCCGTTCGGGCCGGGCGGTGAAACGGGAGCGTGAACCTTATCCGAACGGATTTTCATCCGCCGACGGGCCGTAGATCGACGGAACGGGAATATCGAGCAGCCGCAGGTAGACGCTCAACTGCCCGCGATGGTGGATGAGGTGGTTGAGGACGAAATTCCGCAGCACCGCCGCGCGCGGCATCGTGAACAGCGGCTTTCCACCCCTCAGCAGCGACCACGGGCCAGCAAGTTTTTCGCCGTCAAGTTGGTCAAATGACGCCAGCGCCTCGGCGACGTTGGCATCAAAGGTCGAAACAAGCTCCTCGGTCGAGGTTGCAGCGGGCAATTGGACCGTTCCGGGATCAAGTTCGCTCTGCCCGACGGTGAAGACCACCCACTTCGGGACGTTCGCGACGTGCGACGCAAGGCTGCCGAGCGGCATCGACTTGTCGTGCGGTTTCCAGTCGAACTTGTCGGTCGGGATGCGTTCCAACACCCGCCGCGTCGTCTGCATTTCCCGTTCGAATTCCATGCGAAGAATGGCTCCGGGGTTCATAAATCGTTGACTCCTTTGGTGGTTATCGTTTCAGGAGAAACGTCAGCGGAATGTCCACGCGCTGACGCCAGGCGCGTTCGGAATGTTCCGCGCCCTCGAATTTGCGGGTCATCCAGTTCTGGCCCTCGACGTAGTTCGCCTGCCGCATCACCTCATCCATCCGTTTCTGAAACGGTTCGTACAGCGCGTCGAGCGTCGCCGTCCCGAAATCGAAGTAGATTTTGTGCGTTTTCGGGTCAGGCAGGTGGTTCTTGAGGTAATCAATGACGATGCCGTCGCCCACCGGCCAATGGGTCGAGACGCAGCCCGCGCCGCCGAAGACATTCGGATATTCGCTGATGGCGTAGGCTGAAATCAGCCCGCCCATGCTCGAACCCATCACGAACGTGTCGTCGCGTCCGGTTTTCGTTCGGTAAGTCTTATCGATAAAAGGCTTTAGCTCGGAAACGAGAAATTTCAGGTAGTCGTCTGAAATGACCGGTCCAGACGGTACCGGCGTGGATGGTACGGCGAGCGAGATTTTTCCGTCCGCCGGGATTGCCTTTTTCGGCATATATTCCTGAAACCGCTTCGGCGAATTCCAGACGCCGACGACGATGGCCGGGCGGATTTTTCCTTCGGCGATGAGCCGCGTCATTACTTCGTCGATGGCCCAATCAACTCCACCGTAGGACGTGGCCGGGTCAAACAGGTTCTGTCCGTCGTGCATGTAAAGGACGGGATAGCGCGCTTTCGGGTTCTTTTCGTAATCCGGCGGCAGCCACACATCCACATTGCGCGCGGCGATGGTTTTCGCCTTGAACTCGGGATGATGCTTGACGGTTCCGGTCACGGCGAGCGGCGGACCGGCGACGGGCGGCGTTTTTTCCTGGGCGTTCATGACGAAGGGAAGCAGAAAACTCGAAATCAGACCGGCGATGATGGTCCGGCGGCGGTTCACGGGCATCGGAAAAACCTCGCGGAGTAATTGAGAATTGAGAATGGAGAATTCAGAATTGAGAATTTTCGCCCTTGGCGAATCTCAGGGTGAAATTTCAGGCGCTTTTCAATCCTCATTCTCAATTCTGAATTCTCCATTCTCAATTGCATTTCAGATTCCGGGAAGTTCGATTTGAAATTCATTCGGCAGAACCGTGAATTTCGGTTCCCGGCGGGTAAAACGGACCGATTCCCGGCGAATCATCGGGATTCCGCCGTCGAAAGTCGTCATGCCGTAGGCCGCGTTGCGGAAAAAACTTTTCACGCGCGGATTGATCGGGATGCTCACGCCGTAGTCCATCCCCGTGCGCGAAATCTTTTTCCCGATGGCCGGGTTGGCGATTTCAATCCGATTTTCGAAGATCATGAGCCGGATAAAACCCTGCCGCGCGCAGTAATCCCGATGAACGAGCGCGTTGGTGACGGCTTCGAGTACCGCCGGACGCGAATAGGCCGCGCGCTGGCGGGCCGGACCACGCTCGCGGACGCGCGGCGGCGGCTGGTCGCACAGTTCAATATAACGGGAGAGAAAACCTTCAATCCGGGTATACAGACTGGCGAGATTGCCGGTGAAGGTCGTCTGCTCAACCAGCGGATCGGTCACGGCGTCGCCCGCGAACCGCGACGCAACCACCTTGCAGCGCGGAAAACTCTTTTCGATGCCGCGACTTCCGCCGAAAAGGACCATCCCGCCGACGGTCGGCGCGTAATCACGCGCGGTCATCACGGCAAGCTGCATCCCGGTCATCGCCATCGCCGTCGGGTAGCCGTTCGGCAGCTTGAGCGCGTCGCCGAACAGTTCCCGGACGTAGCTCCACAGCCCGGCTTCGTCCACGTCGTCGAAGGGCGCGGCCAGCAGCGGGACCTGTTCGTAGGCACTCGCGTTGTATTTCTGGAACAGTTCGGCGATTTCGTCCGGCTCGGCTTCGCGCTTGGTCGCGCCGACGCGGATGAAGTACCGCCCGTCGCGCGTCGCGTGCGGGCCGCGCCGGTCGTCCACTTCCAGCACCAAAACGCGGCGGCCGTTGTCGAACGCCACCTTGTTCATAAACGGATGCACCGGCGGAACAATCTCGGCGGCGCAGAGTTCGCGCAGTTCTTCCTCGATGCGGTCGGCGTTGTCGAGGCCCTCGATGCGGCAGGTGTCGCTCACGCCGAACAGAATCGCGCCGCCGCCGCAGTTGGCGAAGGCGATGATCTCGGCGAGGATGCGTTCGGGATTGCTGTAACGGACCTTGAACTCGACTTCACTGTCTTCGCCGCCCCGGACGAGGTCCATCACTTCGCGGCGGTCGAGCGTCGGCGCGTTGTCGCGCATGACGAGGTGTTCGTAGGCGGAACGTTCGGTTTCCGGCTGACGGTAGGGGCGTCGGACCTTTTTTCGGCTCATTCAAAAAACCGGCGGGAAGCGCCGTGCCGTGAAGGAGGTTTTCGGGTGGCGGCAAGAGTAGGGGAAAACGGCGGGGAAGAAAAGGTTTCAAGCTGGGTTTTGGGTGATGGGTTTTGGGGATTGGGTGCTGAAAAAGGCTTGACCCACCGCCGCGCCGAACAAACGCTTTCCAAAACCCAAAACCCAAAACCCAAAACCCAAAACCCAAAACCCAAAACCCAAAACCCAAAACCCAAAACCCAAAACCCAAAACCCAAAACCGGTTTGAACCTGAAACCCGACACCTTCCGTTCTCCCCCCGATTGAAGTAGGATGCCGCCGCGTTTTTTGACGCGCCATCCCATCCGATCATCCCGTCTGAAGCATGAAAGTCGCGCTCGGCAACGACCACGCGGGGCTTCCCGGCAAGGAAGCCGCCAGAACCATTCTGGAAGAACTCGGCATTGAATATGTCGATTGCGGGACGAATTCGACCGAATCGGTCGATTACCCCGACTTCGCGGAGGCGGTCGGGCGTGCCGTCACGGACGGGAAAGCCGACCGGGGGCTGCTGTTTTGCGGCTCGGGCATCGGCATCGGGATTGCCGCCAACAAGATTCCGGGCATTCGCGCGGCGATTGTCCATGATGTCGAAACCGCGCACCTGTGTCGCGAACACAACGACGCCAACGTGATGGCGGTGGGCGTGCGGACGACGAAGCAGGAACTGCTTCCCGAGATGATCCGGGAGTTTCTGACGACCGAGTTCGCGGGCGGTCGCCATACGCGGCGAATCGAGAAAATCGCCGCGCTCGAACAGCAAAACGGCGCGGCATAGCCGCTACTTTTGAGGAATTACCCTTTTATCATGAACACTTTGATGAATCGTACGCTGCTTGAAGCCGATCCCGACATCGCCGCCGCCATTCAGAGCGAAACCCGGCGGCTGGCCTCGGGGCTGGAAATGATCGCTTCCGAAAACTACACGAGCGAAGCCGTGATGGAGGCGATGGGGTCGGTGATGACGAACAAATACGCCGAAGGTTATCCGGGGCGGCGCTACTACGGCGGGTGCGAATTCGTCGATATCGCCGAGCGGCTCGCCATTGATCGCGCCAAGGCGATGTTCGGCGCGGAACATGCCAATGTTCAGCCTCATTCGGGCGCGCAGGCCAACATGGCCGTCTTTCTGGCGGCGCTCAAGCCGGGCGACACGATTCTCGGCATGGACCTTGCCCACGGCGGCCACCTCACGCACGGCCACCCGCTGAATTTTTCCGGGAAGTATTTCAATGTCGTGGCGTACGGCGTGAACCAGGAAACCGAGCGCATTGACTACGACGCCTTGCAGGCGCTGGCCGAACAGCACCGGCCCAAGCTGATCGTGTGTGGCGCGAGCGCCTACCCGCAGCAGATTGATTTCGCGCGGATCGGCGAGATTGCCCGGTCGGTTGAAGCCCGGTCGCTGGCCGACATCGCCCATATCGCCGGTCTGGTCGTCGCGGGCGAGCATCCGAATCCGGTCGGTCATATCGACTTCGTGACGACGACGACCCACAAGACCCTGCGCGGACCGCGCGGCGGGCTGATTCTCTGCGGCGAAGCTGACGCGAAGGCCATCGACAGCGCGATGTTCCCCGGTGTCCAGGGCGGTCCGCTGATGCACGTCGTCGCGGCGAAGGCGGTGTGTTTCAAGGAAGCGCTCGAACCGGAGTTCAAAACCTACCAGCAGCAGGTCCGCCGCAATGCGGTCGTCCTTGCGGAAACCATCGCCGCTGAGGGATTTCGGCTGGTTTCCGGCGGAACCGACAATCACCTCATCCTCGTGGACGTGTTTTCGAAGGGCATTACCGGCAAGGCTGCCGAAAAGGCGCTCGAAAAGGCCGAAATCACGGTCAACAAGAATACGATCCCATTCGACCAGAACAAGCCGATGGTTGGGAGCGGCATCCGCATCGGGACGCCCGCGCTCACCACGCGCGGCATGCGCGAGGAAGAAATGGTCACAATCGGAAAACTGATCTGTGAAGTGCTGGCGGATGTGGAAAGCGAAGCTGTCCAGCAGTCGGTTCGCGGCAAGGTCGAGGAACTGACCCGCAAGTTCCCGCTCTATCCTCGGCGGCTGGAGACCGGAGCGGCACGGGAAGCTTCCGCCTAGGCTTTCGGTTCCGAAGTGTAAAAAAGAGAAAGGGTGGGAAGAAATTCCCACCCTTTCTCTTTGAAAGACTGTAACTCGTGCTTACTGGATCGGTGCGCTGTTCGAGTTGGGGGTGGTGGCGGGAGCGCCGGAGCTACGCATGACGCTGGTGGAGTTGATGTAGTACGCGTCGTCACCGGTACGGGTGAGACCGGAGTTCACAGCCGGAAGGTTGGTGACTTCATAGTTGGCGGCGGCGGCACCGGCCGGAGCGGTCACGGCGT
>JBDRAL010000107.1:0-18668 GCA_039793685.1 Blastocatellia bacterium NZW_1522 | reverse complement strand
GCTCCGGCTCAGGCAGCGACTATCGAACGCAATGGCGTTCAATGGATTGATCGCTCAATCCAGAATTTCAACCACCAACCGGGCCTCGACTCACATTTGTAGTGGTACTACTTTCGGGGGCAGGTCAATGTTCGGGACAGAAGTCTCAATCCGCTTTGAAGTGCGTCTTCGATCCCGCCGGTATAGACCTTGCCGCAACCATTTGCGTCAACGGTCAGGGGTCTCAATCCGCTTTGAAGTGCGTCTTCGATCCCGCCCTCATGGAAAGCATTCAGGCGATTGCCGAAAAGCGGGTCTCAATCCGCTTTGAAGTGCGTCTTCGATCCCGCCTACCCTTTTCCAAAAAGGTTTATTTGGAAAAAATCTCTCGTCTCAATCCGCTTTGAAGTGCGTCTTCGATCCCGCCTTAAACGGAGAAAACGACAATGAATTACGCGAAAATGAGTCTCAATCCGCTTTGAAGTGCGTCTTCGATCCCGCCTCTACAAAATTGTCGATGGCGGAACGGCGAACAAGTCCATCGGGTCTCAATCCGCTTTG
Source organism: Blastocatellia bacterium NZW_1522 (assembly GCA_039793685.1). GTDB lineage: Bacteria > Acidobacteriota > Blastocatellia > Chloracidobacteriales > Chloracidobacteriaceae > JAAFHI01. Next base: position 18,128 of record JBDRAL010000107.1, on the reverse strand, counting down.
AAGTGCGTCTTCGATCCCGCCACGAGTTTGTGGTTGTTTTAATGCCCGCCAGAACTGATACAGTCTCAATCCGCTTTGAAGTGCGTCTTCGATCCCGCCAGCGGTCCGTTCCGTCAGTGGTTCAACGGAATTCGGACGTTGCGTCTCAATCCGCTTTGAAGTGCGTCTTCGATCCCGCCAGGCGAAAAAAGATGATACTAGTCCGGTCTTACCGGACGCGCGTCTCAATCCGCTTTGAAGTGCGTCTTCGATCCCGCCAGTTATGGCCAAAAAAATCGTTGCCAAAGCTAATAATGTAGGTCTCAATCCGCTTTGAAGTGCGTCTTCGATCCCGCCCGAGCGAGAAACAGGAGCGATTGCTTCAATTCGTCAAAGCCGGTCTCAATCCGCTTTGAAGTGCGTCTTCGATCCCGCCTGCTTCACTGCCTGACGGTGCTTCCGCGACCATCGGGCCAGGTCTCAATCCGCTTTGAAGTGCGTCTTCGATCCCGCCATATTTCTTTTAGGGATGCTGTTCTGTTTACCTTGATGAAGGAAGTCTCAATCCGCTTTGAAGTGCGTCTTCGATCCCGCCTAGGGGAAAGACTCCTAAGTTTAGGTTTTCTCTTGGCGTCTCAATCCGCTTTGAAGTGCGTCTTCGATCCCGCCGCCCAGCAGAATCACCGGACGAAGCAAACACTGGCCGAAGCAGGTCTCAATCCGCTTTGAAGTGCGTCTTCGATCCCGCCCATGGAAGGAGATTTTTGATGCGAAAAAAGAAACTGCAAAGTCTCAATCCGCTTTGAAGTGCGTCTTCGATCCCGCCCTCGTATGGGACGGCCTCGGTACTTCTCCCGTGTTCCACCAGTCTCAATCCGCTTTGAAGTGCGTCTTCGATCCCGCCTCCGTGCCTGTAACCCCTGTAGAATCAACTGTCGTTTGACCGGGTTCGGCTAACCGCCCAAAACATGTTTGGAAATTCGTCATAATCGAGACTCCTTTCTTCAGAATTGCGTGTCATCACGCGGATTTTCGTTTCGGCTAACCACCCCCGTTTTTGACTTTCCCCAGGGTTAGCCGGAAAGGAAGTCGAAAGGGATTGGTAGGTACACGCCCGACCCTACCCTACATGGGTAAGGACAACGAAACAACGATGGGGTTCGGGCCATACCTGAGTTATCCATAAGTATGGGGAAACTGTCCATTTTTAATGTTCGGGGAATTGACTCGTTTAGTGATGGGCGATACATTTTTTGTCAGGAATTCCCCGGCTTTATCCATTTTACCCGGTGAGGGCTGACGGAGCGGTTGATTTCATCCCGTTCCGATCATGTCCTTGCCCATTCGTGCGCCCCGATGCGGCAACATTGCCGGCAATGTTGCCGATGTTCGTCGGTTGGCGGGGCCGTCGTATGCTCGGCGCCGAATCGAGAAAGGAGGAGCAATGGACATCGTTTTGCCTTCGGGATTGATGGTTGGTCGTTATCGGCTGGAACTTCGTTCGGGTCGGGCGGTGACCCTGCCCGACTATCCCGGTTCGATGTTGCGCGGGGCATTCGGTCAGGCTTTCAAGCGGACGGTGTGCGTGGTCAGTCATGGAAATTGCGGCCGCTGCATCATGGCCGAGAAGTGTCATTACCCCTACGTCTTTGAAACGCCGTTCCCGAGGGACTACCCGGCGAGAGGCCAGCAGCAGGCCCCCCATCCGTTTTTGCTGGGTCTGGAACGCGCGGCCTACCGGTCCGAACTGGCTCCGGACGAACCGCTCCATTTCGGGCTTACCCTGTTTGGAAAGGCCAATGATGCGTTGAAATACGTGGTTGAGGCGGTTTCCGACATGGCGAGGGCCGGACTTGGATTCGGGCGGGCGCCGTTCCGGTTGCGGGATGTGGCGGTCCAGGGGGCGAATCAAAAGTTTCATTCGATTTTGGATAGCGAAAAGGGGCGTCTGGTGAAGGAGTCGCCGGGACCGATGCCGTTGGGAGACGCGGTGGGAGAGATGTCGGGTCGGCTCAGGGAGGCGCGACGATTGCGGGTCACCTTCAGGACGCCCGCGCGGATTCGGGTTCACGGCGATCTTCAGGCGGAGATGAACTTTGAACTTCTGGTCCGCAATGTGCTGCGCCGGGTCGCCATGCTTACGGAAATACACGGGGGAAGTCCCTGCGGGTTTGATTTCAAGGGGATCGTGGAGGCGTCGAAGCCGATTCGGACGGAGTCCAGTTCGCTCCGGTGGCTGGACTGGGAGCGTTGGTCAAACCGGCAGGGCGGGAAAATGAAACTGGGCGGATTTCTGGGGGAAATCGAATTTGCGGGTGAAGGTATCGGTGACTTCGCGCCGCTGCTGGCGGCCGGCGAGTTGCTCAATGTGGGAACCGGGTCGAGTTTTGGTCTGGGCAAATTCGAAGTTGAACCGGTTGGGGAAAGGAACGTCGGATTATGAAATCGGTGCTGATCATTTCCATCGGTCCGGTGCAGGACTTCATCGCGTCCGCCCGACGCAGCGGGGACCTGTGGTTCGGTTCGTGGCTGTTGAGCGAACTGTCGAAGGCGGCGGCGAAGGGCGTGGCGCAAGCTGAAGGCGTATCGGCGCTTGTATTTCCATCCCCGAAAGACATCGAGGAGCTTGAACCTGAATTCGATTCTGAAAAAAGTCTCAATGTGGCCAACAAAATCGTGGCGGTTGTTCCGGCGATGGAAGTTGGAACGATTGCCGGGCGGGCAAAAGAACTCGCACAGGAACGATTGACTGAACTGGCGCGAGAAGCCTTCAAAAAAGTTGGCAGATTCGAAGATGAGGACATTGCATTCCGACAAATTAACGATCTCCTCGAATTCACCTGGGCCTCGGCGGAATTCGATTCGCCGGACCAATACAAGGTCGCTCGGGAGAAGGTCGAGCGGGTGTTGGCGGCAAGGAAATCTTTGCGGGATTTTGCCCCGGTCACCTGGGGAAGCTCGAAGCCGAAATCGTCGCTCGACGGCGCCCGGGAATCGGTCCTTCCAAAACTGAAGAAAACTGAGGGGGAGGAGACCCGGTACAAAAAGTTTGGAACCCGCAAAGAGGAACAGTTGTGCGGTGTCGGTTTAATGAAGCGCAACGGACAGCGGCGGCGAAACGATGAGGCGGGCAGAGTATGCAGTACGTCGCATTTCGCGGCCCTTCCGTTGTTGGCGCGGATTGCCGATACGCCGGCGAATAAGGCTCACGCCAGCACTTTCTTTCAAATCCTGCGCGATCTGAAGCTTGATAACTTCTTTGGTGAAACACCTTTTGGCGTAATGCACCCGGTTTTCGGCGACAAGGACGCCCGGCTCCTTTTCGAGGAACGTTATGTGGAGTTTTTCGAAGAATCGAAAGAAGACAAAAAAACCGAAAAGTCGAAAGCGGTAAATGCCCTTCGCGATTTTCTGAAGGCCGTGACGGGAGGGAAGCGTCCGTCGGCCTACTACGGATTGATCCACGCCGACGGCGACCGGATGGGGGCGGCGATTGATCATTGCGGGACGCCCGACGCGCACCGCGAGCTTTCACGCGCTCTCGCGAAATTTGCCGATGATGTTTCCAACATCGTCAAACGGCATGACGGCTCGCTTGTGTACGCGGGCGGGGACGACGTGCTGGCGTACGTGCCGTTGCACACCGCGCTCGCCTGCGCGAAGGAACTTGCGGAGTCGTTCAAAACCCGCCTCGACGGTTTTCCCACGAAGGAAGACGAGAAGCCGACGCTTTCCGTTGGCCTCGCGGTTTCGCATCACCTCGATTCGCTTTCGGATGCCCTCGACCGCGCCCGCCGAGCCGAAAAGGTCGCGAAAAAAGTGGAGGGGAAGAACGCCTTCGCGGTCATCTTCGACAAGCGGGGCGGAGCGGAAACGACCGTCAGCGGCAAATGGGGCGATTTCGATACGCGGCTCGGCGCTCTGATTGATCTGTATGGCGCTGGGGCGCTTCCTCACGGCGTGGCCTATGAACTGCGCGGGATGTCGCTCCGTCTTGATGAAGCGACGGCGAGCGCGGAGTTTCGCGAGGGGATTCGTGCCGAAGCGCGGCGGATTCTAAAGCGCAAACGCGATGGCGGCGGAGACAAACTGAAGCCGGAATTGATCGCGGAAATTCTTGAAACGCGACCAATTTTCGAATTGGCCGATGAACTCATCGTGGCACGCGAATTCGACAGGGTGATGCGGCTGGCCGATGCGGCTCGTGGCGACAAGGGAGGTTCGAAATGAACACATGGATTATCGAGCCGCGCGATCCGGTCATTTTTCGCGATGCCCGTCCATTTTCATCGAATGGCGGCGGACGTTCCGTATCACTACCTTTCCCGTTTCCCTCGACCATCGCGGGCGGTGTCCGCACGCGGGCCTTTCTCAACGAGAAGGGGAGTTTCGACCCGGCGAGCTTCGGGGCGACGCTCGATGATGTCCGGAGGCTCGAAATGCGCGGGCCGTTTCTGGTCGAATTGAAAGAAGACGGGAGCATTGCCGACTGGCTCTTTCCCGCGCCCCTCGACGCGCTCGCGTTTACGCCGAATGCGGCAGAGGACAAGTCGAAGACGATTGAACTGAAACGGCTTGTCCCGTTGGCATTACCGAACGGGGTTCAGGTCAGTCGCCCGTTTGAGGAATTGTGCCCGGTCGGGTTGGCGAAGCAACACAAGGGCAAACCAAGCTCTGACGCCCCGAAGTACTGGAAATGGAGCGAGTTTGAGAAGTGGCTCGTTAAGCCGGAAGATCGGGGCGGCGTTCCCATTGCCTCGCTTGGGCATGACGGACCGCAGCCCGAGAGCCGTACGCATGTCGGACTCGATCCGGAAACGCTGACCTCCGAGGACGGCCGGTTGTTTCAGACGCGCGGTCTCGAATTCACCCGGCGCATGAAATCCGAAGTTGAAGGCGTTTCTGACAGGGTTCACCGGCTCGCCATCGCGATTCAGGTGAACGGCGACGAACGGCTTCGTTCCGGTCTGGCTCCGCTTGGCGGCGAACGTCGGCTCGTCGAATGGCGCAGCGATTCAACCACTTTTCCACCATGCCCTGACGGGGTCCGGGAGGCGATCCTTCGTGACGGGGCCTGCCGAATGTTTTTGACGACACCGGGATATTTCACGGAAGGCTGGCGACCATCGGCAACCGCGCTGAACGCGGGAATTACCGAACTCGGCGTTGAAATCGTCGGCGCCGTCGTGCCGCGTCCGGTCGTGGTTTCAGGCTGGGATTTCGAGAAAAGCGAAGCCAAGCCCACCCGGAGACTTGTCCCGGCGGGAAGCGTTTATTTTTTGAAGCTGTCCGGTTCCGAAACGGCCCGCGCCGAATGGGTGGATCGGGTGTGGTCGTCACCCATCGGCGATGACGAACAGTCCTGCCGCGACGGCTTCGGGTGCGCGCTGCTCGGCGCCTGGGACGGCCAGCCGGTTGCAATGGAGGGGAATTGAAATGAGACGAGTACCGAAAATCGAAAAGGCACCACTCGTAACGAAGCGTGTCCGTAAAGATGACGATCCGAAGCGCATTCTTGTTGAAACCCGGTCGTACAAATTGATCACGCCGTTGTTCGGTGGTGGTGTCGTCCCGAAAGAATCCGATCCGGTAACGGTGGTTCGTGCGACCGAGATTCGCGGGCATCTGCGGTTCTGGTGGCGGGCGACCCAAGGTGGAAGGTTCGATGGAGATATTAAGGAAATGCGCCGCGAGGAGGCCCGGTTGTGGGGAAGTGCTGCTTCGGGAAAGGACAATAAAGGCGGCCCGTCAAAAGTCTCAGTCACCTTAAAAAATTGGGATGCGGACAAAAGCCAACTTATCCCTTTTAATGAAAGTGGGAGGGAAGTGCGAGGAAACGAAATTCCGGCCTATGCTGCTTTTCCGTTGCAACCAAGTCGGGATGACGTGCGCGAAAAAAAGCCACTGAAAGGGGTTCGGCCCGGAGTCAGTTTCACCATTGAAGTTTCATACCCCCAAGTCGATCAGGCCGCTGTTCAGGCTACTTTCTGGGCTTGGGAAACATTCGGCGGATTAGGTAGTCGAACCCGTCGTGGATTCGGTGCGATTCAAAGGACCGATTTGCCGAATCCCCGCTCCTCGGAAATTTTGAAAACAATTCAAGACGGTCTGACTCGTCATGTTGCCGAAGGGAAGCCCCCCGAGGGCGTACCTCATCTTCAACGTGGCACTTCAATGGTCAGGGTTACCAGGGCGTCACAAAGTTGCGTTCAGACCTGGAACCACCTGATTGGGCGTCTGCGGACCTTTCGCCAATATCGAGTGGACAAAGATACAGGGCAGTACAAAGCCCAAGGAAAATCAGTCTGGCCGGAACCCAATGCCATTCGATCGGTTACGAGTTCAACTCGCTCAAGAATTGCTGAAGGCCCCTTCCCGAGGGCGGTGTTTGGGCTTCCCATTATTTTTCACTTCCCGCAGGACAAAGGGAAAACTCCAGATGAAACGCTCACTGGGCGCGGTCAAATTAATCGTCTTGCAAGCCCGTTGATTCTGCGGCCGTACGCTTGCGATGGGAATGAATTTGTCGGAGTGGCCATCCTCTTGAATGCTCCACGAACGCCACCTGATGGGCTTTCCCTTGAGGGGAGTGGTTTGAGGAGTTTTAGCGGAGAGGCCAATGATCGTCCTCTCAGTCCTCAAGAGGCGAAAGCAATTCATCCTTTAGGCGGTAACCCGGATGTCCTGATGGCCTTTCTTGATTGGGTTACGAAAGAAGAAGGAGCAACGAGAAGATGAATACGTCACGACTTCTATTTACGCATGCGCTTTCGCCGCTCCATCCCGGTACGGGGCAGGGCGTTGGCGTCATCGACCTGCCGATTGCCCGCGAAAAGGCGACCGGGATTCCCTATCTCCCCGGCTCGTCGGTTAAAGGCGTTCTCCGTGACGCCTGTCGTTCACACGAAAAGGCCAAGGATCATACCTTCGAAGTCTTCGGCCCAGACACCGACAACGCTGGCGATCATGCGGGGACACTTCATCTTTCCGATCAGCGGTTGTTGCTGTTGCCGGTTCGTAGTTTTGCCGGGACATTTGCATGGGTAACGTCGCCCTACATTCTGGCGCGATTTGCCCGCGACATTGCGGCGGTCGAGAAGGGCGGACATCCCAATCTTTTCGCCAATCTGGAACCCTCGGCGGTCGAATGTCTGGTGGACGCCGGAACGGCTTTGAAAGCCCAGGGCGAAAACGTCTTTCTCGAAGACCTCGACTTGAAAAGCCGCGCGGATGAGCGGGTTTCGGCGTGGGCGGCCTGGATTGGGGACCGTCTGTTCCCGAGTGACGCAGACTGGCAAGGCGCACTGAAACAACGACTGTGCGTGGTCGGAGATGATGTTTTCGCCTTTCTGGCTGAAACCGGAACCGAAGTGACAGCCCGCATCAAGCTCCAGGACGATACGAAAACCGTACAGGAAGGGGCACTCTGGTATGAGGAATCACTTCCCGCCGAAACCGTGCTCCACGGGATTGCCGTGGCTTCTCCAGTGAAGAAGGTCGAACTTGCCACTGAGTTCATCTTTACCGTGGTGGAATACCTGACCGAAGCCCCGCAGCAGTTCGGCGGCAAGGCATCGGTCGGACGCGGGCTGTGCCGGATGACGATTGTTCCGGAAAGGAATTGAGGGAGTCATGGCAGACATCAAAACACGCGATCAGAAATACGCGAAAATCGTCCATGAGCAGATTTCGAGACTGGCGGCTGAAAATTCCGATAACCGTCAATACGCCTCGCTGGCTTTGAAGCTGCCGGTGCTGATTCGAACTTCAGGGTTGGCTCAGGCGGTCGCTTTCGTCAAATCACGGGGCAAGGACGACGGGGAAAAGCTCCTGAACCATCTTTCCCGAACCCTTGAACTCGAAAATGGCACGAATCTGGAAACAAAAATTCGGGAAGCCGGGCTGGTCGAGTACATGCACCTGACCCGCCGAACGCTGGCCGCGCTGCTTTGGTACAAGCGTTTTGCCCAATCCGTCCTTAACGCAACCGGGACCGAGGAACTGACATGAGTACCCGACGAGCTGTGTTAGCTGGAGTGAAATCAAATTCCTGCGACCATCCAGGGTTGTGGTTCGACAAGTTTTTGTCGAGTCAGGCCAACGAAGGGGAAGCCCAGCCCAAAACCGAACTGGTGAGGGAAGTGGCTGGCATCCCTTCGCCCGAACTGTACAAAGCCTTTTACACCCGCTGGAAATCTCAGCTTCAGGCGTCAGGCGCCAGCGTGCGCGAGGCCGTTGCTTCGGGGCGCCTCTCCGTCGGTCTCGGGTCGGAAAGCGTCATTGAGACCAGCATTTCGTTCCACCGGACGTACGGCGTGCCGGTCATTCCCGGCAGCGCACTGAAAGGGCTGGCCTCGGCATACGCCCACCAGCAACTTGAGGGGGATGAATGGCGGAAAGCCACGAAAGATAGCCCGCAGGGCGCGGCGCACCGGACGATCTTTGGCTCCTCGGCGGACAACGACGCCGAAGCCGGGTTCGTGACGTTCTTCGATGCGCTATGGATTCCCGGTAGTGGAGCGATTGAGGGGAGGCCCTTTGCGCCCGACGTCATGTCGGTTCACCACGCCGAGTATTACCGGGGAGACAATGTCCCACCCGCCGACTGGGATTCTCCGACCGTCGTTTCATTTCTGACGGCAACCGGTTCTTTTCTGATTGCGCTGGCGGGGCCTGACGAGTGGGTCGATGCCGCTTTTGAAATTCTGGGACTGGCGCTTGCCGATTACGGCGTCGGTGCGAAAACGTCGAGTGGTTACGGACGGATGAAACTTGCACCCAAGCCAGTTGACCCGGATTTCGAAAAGGCTGAATTCATTATTTCAAAGGTCAATGCGCTCAAACCCAACGACGTCCCAACTCAGCTCGGCCAGGCCATTTCTGGTTGGAAGGACCTTCGGGATGGCTCCTCATTCAAACTGAAGGCGGCCAAGGTCATCGTCGAAAAAGGTTCTTCATGGAAAGGTGCCAAAGGCAAGGAGTGGTTTCAGGCGATTCTGCAATACATCGAAACCAACGAGGGCAAGTAACCGATGAAGCCCAATCTCATGGTTTCAACTGTCGGAACGAGCGTTCTGACCAACGGGGCGGACGCGGAAACGGCGCGACTGATTCGACAGTATGCCAATACGATCCGACTTGAGGATATTCCGGAAGTTGCTGAACGGGCGCTCCGGAAGCGGGTCTTCGAGGTTGCTGAAAAACTGGATGCCGTGACCGATCTCGGCGACGCGGCAAAAGTTTCGGCTGAACTGAACGGGATCATCCGGTTCTACGACGGGCGCCTGGATTCAAAAGCCGATAGCCACTATTTGCTGGCCACCGATTCATGGATTGGCGAGGAAGCCGCCCGCGTCATTGAAGAATGGCTGAGGGGAAAGGGCTTAAATGTCGTTCGGTACCGCCAGTCGGATTTGCGAACCGATGACCTGACGACTTTCCAGACCGGTCTCTCCGAATTGGTAAAATGGTGCGCCGAGACGGTTGATGGCTATCGCCGGCACGGATACCGGGTGGTTTTCAACCTGACCGGTGGATTCAAGAGTATTCAAGGTTTTCTTCAGACTTTGGCGATGTTCTACGCCGACGAAACCATTTACATCTTTGAAACGGGCAATGAGTTGCTCCGCATCCCTCGCCTTCCGGTCATGCTTTCAGTGACGGACGAGATTCGCAAACACATTCGGGTCTTTCGCCGGTTGGCGTTGCAGTTACGGGTCGAAGCCACCGAACTTGGCGACATCCCGGGAACTTTTCTGTTGCGGATGGATGAAGAAACCGCGCTTTCCTCGTGGGGTGAAATCGTCTGGGATCAGGCCAAAAAAGAGTTGTACCGCGAGATTCATCCGTCGCCTTCGACGGAGCTGGAGTTCGGAACGCAGTTTGAAGACAGCCTGAAAAACCTGAATTCAGATCGCCTTATTGCCGTGAACCAGAAAATCGATCAGCTCATCAGGTTCCTGGAGACGAAAGACCCCCGGTTCAATCTCCCGTCACTGGACTTCAAGGAACTCCGGGGGAATCCGAAGCCGCCCTCAACCCACGAGATCGACGCCTGGGCCGATCAGGATGCAAAGCGAATCTTCGGACATTACGAGAAAGAGGTTTTCGTCCTTGACCGGCTTGATAAAGCCTTGCATTGACCGCCGAATTTCCCTTTCGATTAAGGAATAGACATGGCCCGCCGCGCGCTTCTTCTTCTGATTGGAGGAAGGCAAACCCCGAACCTGCTTTCAGCGCAGCATCTGCGTCCGGATGTGATTTTCCCCATTGCCTCGCAGTAAGCCATGGCCGAAAACGATGCTTGGGACCGCATCCGCCCGTTGCTGGAACGGCTGTGTCCGGAGGGAGTGGAGTCGCCGCTGGTTGTTGATGGATTCAGCCCCGATGAAATCGGCGTGGCTACCAATGCAGCTTTTGATGCGATGCCCGATGCGGAATGGTTTGTCAACGTCACCTGCGGGACAAAGGTTATGAGCATCGCGGTACATGAAATCGCCCGGCGTCGTGGGGCGAATGTCTGGTATCTCGATTCCTCACACCGGCGGGTGACGACACTGGCCGGCGAGCCGCCGTCGGGAGAGATTTTTCGGATTTCCGTCGAGGAATACTTCTCCTGTTTCAATCGGCAGATCCGGTCGGCGCTGTCAGATGAAACACTGTCGGTCCCGCTGATGAAACTGGTGGAGAAGTTCGCGGGCAACCCGATCATCCCGTTCAATTTTCGGAATGCCCTGTTTCATTCTGGTTTCGAGGCCCTCAAGGATGTTGAGACCGAGGTAACCCAGATCGTCACGACTGATCCCCAGTTCTGCAAGGATTGGTGGTGGAACGACCTGGTCCTGCTTCTTCGTGAGTCGGGATTGTTGAAAAAACAGGAAACTCTGGGAGGGTATCGCTACCGCTGGACGGTGACCCCTGGCCCGTTATGGAAATTCTCGAATGGCGAATGGCTTGAGATGTGGGCCTGGGAAGCGGCCCGTCGGGCGGGGTGTTTTGACAACGTTCGCCGGAGCGTGCCAATTGTCGGCGCACATCAGGGTGAAAATGAACTGGACCTCGCGGCGACATCCGGTGGAACGCTTCTGATCGCCGAATGCAAAACCTCGAAAAATCCCTGGGTCAAAACGGACGACTCGACGACCGGTACGCCAGCGCTCGACAAGTTGAACTCCATTGCCGAGTTCGTCGGAGGGAAATACGTCACCAAGGTATTCGTGGCGAGTTGGAAGTCTCCACGCGGTCAGGAGCCGGCCTTTGAGAATTTCCTGAATCAGGCGAGGGAACGGCAGATTGTTGTCGTAACAGGGGAGTCGTTGAAGTTGTTGCCAGAGATTCTCAAACGGGAGGCCTTAAACCCTACCTTCAATCAAGGCTGAATCTCTGTTTCAGGGCTGTAAAAAAATAAGTCCGATAATGTATATTATGTTGCTCAACTGGTTGCTGTCAGCACCGCCGCAACTTCCCGAAGGCGCGCAAGACTGGCTGAGGCGTACCGGGTCGCTTCGTATCGCTGAATCTGTTGTGGTTTCATTCCGAGACGGGCGGCCAGTTCGGCCTGGGTCAGTCCGGCGGCGAGACGGGCCGCAATCAGGGCTTCCGGGACCTGATCGATGAGTTCCAGTCTCACATCCCTCCGACGTTTCCGTTTCATCTGTTCGTAAGCGGCAATCTCGGCTTCCAGCGCGGCGCGTTCGCTTTCGAGGCCTTCGCGTTGGGCCCGGACCAATCGGGGATCACCATTCATGCGTGAAAAGGTCTCCGATGCAAGAACTTCGGAAAATTTTCCGACCTGCGCCTTGGCGTGTCGATATTGCCATTGGTTGGTGATTTTCATGCGTCGTCTCCGATTCTGAGGCCAATGATCCCTTTGCGGACCACCACGCCTCGTCGTACTTCCTTCTGGAAGTACTCAAAAATGGTTGCCCCATCCAGGTCCGCCGGGGTTTCCGCAATCAGGAATTCGCCACCGAATCGTTCTTTCTGCGCCCGCCGAAAATGGCTGAAGTCGAAAAAAACGGGGTCAAGCCGTTCCGGATCAATGCCGGTTTGTCGCCAGCAGGCATCGTAATCATTGGGTGTCTCTTTTCTGGTGACAAAGCTCCCGTCGATAAAAACCTCCACGCACCCCGCCGAGGCAAGACACTCAATCGCCTTCCCGAGGCCGGTCAGAAGAGATTGCCGGTGTTCGTTCCAGCCGAAGTGTCTGGTGAATTCATCCCAGTTCGTCCAGTGAATTCCTGGTGGGAGAAGCCCAAATCTTGCAAATGGCGGGATCATGAAGACAACAATAGTATTGTCTTACCTGTTTTGCAACTAATCGTTTTTAATAAATCTGGTAGCTAAAATTATGTAAGTTCCAGTCGCCCCTACAGAAGCTCGACGTTGTCTCTTGGTTACGTTTTATATATAAATAGAATTAGAAAAACAGGAAACGTAACATCTATGGTTTCACCAACCCCCACGGAACTCATTCTCGAAGCCGCCCAGAAAGGCATTGTCCAGCCCAGGATGCTCGCCGGTCAGGGCGTGACGCGGGAGCACTTCCGTCGGCTGGTCAAGAAGGGGGTACTGGAACGGATTCATCGGGGTTTCTTCCGGCTTGCTCACCTTTCTCTGAGCGAACACCATGATCTGGCGGTTGCGGCCGCAGCCGTTCCGGAAGGTGTCGTTTGCCTGCTTTCGGCGTTGGCATTTCACGAGATGGGGACGCAATCCCCGACCCGAGTCTGGATGTTTATCCCTCAGCAGGCAGCCACCCCTCGTCGTGTTTCACTCAAAATCATCCGTGGTGGCCTCCCGGTCCTCCGGATTGGGATTGAGCACCACACCATCGAGGGCGCTTCGGTCCGGATAACGACTCCCGCCCGAACCGTGGTGGACTGTTTTCGGTTTCGGAACCGCCTCGGCGTGGGGATTGCCGTCGAGGCGTTGCGAGCATATCGGACCGAGCGGAGAGGATCGCTCGATGAACTGGTGAAGCTGGCGGGGCAATTTCGCATGGCGAGGATCATGCGTCCCTATCTGGAGGCTCTGGGATGAAAAAGCCGGTCACCAATTGGGGCGCCTCGATTCGGGAGAAGTTGATGAACGAGTTCCGGACCACGGGCGTGAACTTTGACCGGATTCTTCGTCGGTATGCGTATGAGCGACTCCTGAAGCGACTTGAGTTGGCGGGCGACGCCGAACGGTTTGTTTTGAAGGGGGCGATGCTTTTTGTCCTGTGGGATGGGGAGACGTTTCGACCAACGCGAGATCTTGACCTGCTTGGACTGGGAATGTTTTCCGAGGAGGGGGCACGGGAAATCTTTGTGCGGGCCACGCAGATGCAGACGACCGATGGTTTGGAGTTTGAATCGGAAGTTTCCGTCGCGCCGATTCGTGAAGATCAAAAGTATGGTGGTCTCCGCGTGCGACTTCGGGCCACACTTGGCCAGGCCAGGATTCCCCTTCAAGTTGATATCGGGCTGGGGGATGCCGTTTTCCCGGCACCGATCCGAACCGAAATTCCCTGCCTCGCCGGTCAGGCCAGGCCGAAATTTTTGGTTTATCCCAAGGAAGCGGTGATCGCCGAAAAACTCCACGCGCTGACGGATCGGGGGCTTCTCAATTCCCGGCTCAAGGATTACCACGATATGTGGGTGCTGGCGAAGACCAATGATTTCGAGGGCGGGGTGTTATCGCAGGCTATTTTCAGCACCTTTCGGCGCCGGGCGACGGTTCCCCTTTCCGTCGATCTTTCAGGTTTGACACCAGAATTTGCCGAACAAAACCGAAAACCCTGGTCCGTTTGGCTGGATGAAACGCGGTCGACCCGGGTGGACTTGGATGTTGTCGTGAATGACTTGACCAACTTTCTTGTTCCTGTGCTGAAAGGGCTGATCGAAACCGGATCATTCGAGGCCGCGTGGGACCGTGTGGCGTGGCGTTGGCGCGGGTAGGGTGGGGATTGATTCCTTCGGGTCATGGACTGCTGGCCCCGGCAGATCGACTTGGCCCCTTCGCCCCGCCCACTGATTTTGATCAGCTTGCCCGGACATCATGAAAGGAAATCGGGACTGTCGGATTCTCGCCTGATTCCTGACTCCCGGGCGAATTTGAACGAATCAGACTGGTGGCTCAACTCATTCACAAAATCGTCCGATCCTGGCATCTACCGGTATTTCCACGGTTTGATTCTCGTTTGAGGCTGGGCCACAATGGGAAGCAGTGAAACCCCTCGGAGGCGTTGCAAGTGGCGCGAATCATTGATCATGACCGTTTGTTCAAGGAGCTTCTGACGGTCTTCTTCGGAGACTTTCTCCGGTTGTTCGTGCCGGACGCCGCCGAATTGGTCGATGATGATTCCTTCGAGTTTCTCGACAAGGAACTCTTCACGGATGTGACGGCTGGTGATCGGCGCGAGGCCGACGTGGTGGTCAAGGGGTTGTTCCGCGGGCAATCCACCTGCTTTTTGATTCACGTCGAGAATCAGTCCGACCGGAAGGCCGGATTCGCCGAGCGGATGTTCCTCTATGGCGCGCGACTGTATGAGAAACACCGCCTGCCGGTTTTTCCGGTGGCGCTTCTGTCCTACGATACGCCGCGAAGTCCCGAGCCGAACGTTTTTGAGTTTCGGTTTGGAGACTGGATACCGATGCGCTACGAGTTTCGGACCATTCAGTTGAACCGGTTGAACTGGCGCGATTTTGTCGATTTGCCGAATCCGGTGGCGAGTGCCTTGATGGCAAAGATGGCAATTGCGCCGGAGGATCGGGTGGCGGTGAAGTTCGAGTGCCTGCGGTTGCTGGCGACGTTGAAGCTCGACCCGGCTCGGATGCATCTGATTTCAGGCTTTATCGACACCTATCTCCGGCTGAATGAGGCGGAGCGGATTGAATTCGACGAAAAAGTTGCCGCGCTCGAACCTGAGCCGAAGGAGGCCGTGATGGAAATCGTGACGAGTTGGATGGAGGAAGGAATTCAGAAAGGACTTCAACAGGGTCTCCAGCAAGGTCTTCAGCAAGGCCTTCAACAAGGTCTTCAACAAGGACAGTTGGAGGGAGAAACGAGGTTGGTCGTCCGGCAGCTCTATCGCCGGTTCGGAGCGCCGGTGGACGCTGAAATCCCTCGAATCAAGAACCTCCCCGTCGAGTTATTGGAACTTCTAAGCGATGACCTGTTGGACTTCACCGTGTTCAAGGATTTGACTGACTGGTTGGATGTCAAAACGGGGCATGACGCCAAATGACTGATTTTGGCAAATACGGTGACGGTCTTGCCAAGGTTTGAGGCGCTCGCCCCACCGCCTCGACAAAATGAGAACTCAGAACTTCACAAGAAACACCGGGCTGTCCTGTGGCCGGGTGTGTCGCCGGTCATAGAGTCTTGTGGTGGCGATGCTTGAGTGACCGAGGACTTCCTGGACCTTGGCGATATCGGCGCCTTTTTCGAGGGCGTTGGTGGCCATGGTGGCGCGCATGGCGTGTGGCCGGCAGGCGGTCGGATCAACGCCGACAACCTTGGCGTGATGTTTGACAATGCGATAGACGGCCTCGGCGGAGAGGTGCCGGAGGGATTTCGAGCGGCGGAGCTGGGTGAAGATCGGGGCCTTGCGGTCGGCGCGGTCGGGCAGTTCCGAGAGGTAGGCGTCGAGCCGTTCCAGGCTGTGTGGATGGACCGGGACGAAGCGGATCTTGCCGCCCTTGCCGTGGACGCGCAGGTGTTTGACGCCGCTGCGTTCCTGGAGGTCCTCGATGGCGAGGCCGGCGAGTTCGGCGCGGCGCAGTCCGTGAAAGAGCAGCAGCGACAGGATCGCCCGGTCGCGGCGTCCGGCGCGGGTCTCCGGATCGGGCGCTTCGAGGAGGCGTCGGGCCTGATCGTCGCCGAGCGCGGGGGTGGTGCCTTCGTTGGCGCCCTCGCGGGGACGCTTCACCCCGTCGACCGGATTGATCAGGACGGCGTTGCGTTCGCAGAGGTATCCGTAGAAGGCGGAGACGGCGGCGAGCTTGCGCCGGATGGTGGCCGGTGCGAGGCCGCGTTCAATGAGGGCGCGCCGCCAGGCGATGACGTGGGCGCGGGTGACTTCCCGGAGGTGCGCCCCGCCGGTCGTGCCGAGAAAGCCGATGAAATCGCGCAGGGCCTCGGCGTAGATCCGGCGGGTGCCGGGTCGTTCGAGGTTGGCGAAGAATTCCGCCTCGGGCGGCACGTCGGCGAGTCGGTAGAACCGGGCGAGGGCCTCGGTGTCCCGTTCGGCGGGCTGGAGCGCGGTGGTGTCGGTCATGGCCTGGATGTCGCGTTAGGAAAAAGGTTCTGCCAGCAATGGAAAAAAATCGCTGTTATGCTATAACCCGCCTATTTTCAATTGTTTATAAAGATAACAGTAAAAGGGTGATCAGAGCCAGATCAAATTGGCCCTGGCTGTAAGTCGTTGAAAACGCTCGAAGAGTAGTCGAGTTTCCAGCCTTAACAACGAAAAGTGTTCCATTGCCAGCAAACCCCGAGGGATTTCCCCATCGCCGCGTATGAGCAATTCGGCCCCACCTTCGGCATCAACCAAGGAAGTTCGCGATTATCTGGCGTCCGAGCTCGACCGAGCACGGACGCAACTTGCGCCTGACCAGTGGCAGGCGCTTCTCGTTGGTGTGAGCGATCAGGGAGAGATTGCTGCACATCCATGCCGTTTGGTGCTGCCGTTTCATTACCCTGCGACCATCGAGGAGCTGGACGACTACGGGCCAGACCATTTCACCTTTCCTGAGACCTCGTGGGAGTTGCACTGGCAGGAGATACCTGAGTTCGCCGAGCAGTATCGGGTTTTCACAGCGTTGGACGACATCGCGGAGTCAACTCGCGCTTCAGGCCGACACAAGCACCGCAGGATTGAGGTGCTTCAGGATGCTTGCATGCCCTTTGATCCGGCATTGACCGTTTTCGGGATTGAGAGCGACGACGAAAGTTTGTGGGAGGCCAACACGTTCCACATTTCCGGGCCACGGATTCCATCCCCGCCAACTCCAGTTTCTGATGCTCAGGTTCTTGCCCGCCTCTGTCGCCATACCAACAGCTATGTGGGCCAGAGTCGCTTTCACATTGAGGGTGGAGCGATTGTCGAGGCCTCCTTCGACGGAGCAGGCACGACAAACGCGACGATTGATTTGTTGCGGGACGTTCCGCGCCTGAGAGAGTTGCTCGGTAAGTTGAGGAGGCTGTCGTTGTTGAAAACGCTTGTCACCAACCGCTCGCTGAGGTTTCTTGAGAGAGAGTTGCCACACGTTGAGATTGCATACAGTCACTTTCTGGACGGCTAATTATGCGCTGCAGCGGGTACCTGGCCATCGCATCCAGTTTGTAATCGCGCCGGGCCTCGGTGTCCCGTTCGGCGGGCTGGAGCGCGGCGGTGTCGGTCATGGTGGTCCGTGGTCCGTTGCCAGTGGTTGAAGGTTTCTGGGCGGGCCGCGTTGGTCAGATGTCGGTGTCGTCGTCCGGAACGAGCGGGGTCTGGGCGCCGTGGCGGACGCGGAGAATGAAGACGGTGTCGCCCTCGACGGTGAAGAGAATCCGGTGCTTTCCGTGGAGGAGCTGGCGGATGTCCTTGTCAAAGAAGACGTGTTCCGGGGCGAGCGGGCAGCAGAGCAGATTGCGTTCGAGCGACCGGAACGCCTTCAGCAGTCCTTCGTACCAGCGGAGCGCGGCGGTCGGCGAGTGTTGGTTGAGCCAGAAGTAGGCTTCGCCGGCGTCGGTCAGGGCCTGGTCGGTGGGGTTGACGCGAAAGACGTTCATGTGCCGGACGGGATGCGGTGTTTGGCGCGCATCGCCGCGTCAAAATCGTCGAGCGACATGGTGCGTCCGGCGGCGACGGCTTCGAGGCCTTCGCGGATCGCCTCGATGGTTTCGGCCTGACGGACAAGCTCCAGCATGCGCTGATAGCTCGCGGCGTCCTGGACGACGAGTCTGGCCCGACCGGTTCACCGGTTTCCTCCAGCCGCTCGATGAATTCGGGGGTCTTGCGTTTGAAGTCCGAAAGCGAATGGATGTCGCGGGCTGCTGTGGCCGCAGACATGATGGACAGCAGTGGGGAATTTCGCGCCAGCGGGTCGCCACAATCCGTTGTGGTCTTCGTGGAAAAGACCACGCCAAATTTGGTTTCTGGATAGGTAGAGTAGTTTTAA
>JBDRAL010000106.1:0-4541 GCA_039793685.1 Blastocatellia bacterium NZW_1522 | reverse complement strand
ATCCCGAATGTTGACTTCCATGATGCGAGTATTTTTTCTTTTGGGGTTTGATGAATTGGTGGGAGGAAACTCACACGACAACGGGGAGATCTTTGAAGGTCTCGATGAGTGGCCATTGGCGCTTGATTCCAGGCCGGATCACGAAAGCAGTATCATCCTGTCTTGAACAAATGATTCGATGACCGCCCTGGACATCTTCTTTTTCAATGATGTCGCGAAGGTTGAGACGCTTTGGGACGATAAGGATTTGGTTACGGCTTTTGAGGGCGTGGAGACGAGCTTCACCAGTGATGGCAGGTATTGTGAAAAGGAGTTCGCTCATCCTTAAATCCCCTTGGGAGTCGATGAACAGTTCAACCTGGAGCGTGAGGGGATCTTCATCGTAGATTCCGTGATAAATCAGATTGATAGGCCCGGAAGTGTTTAGAGAAAGCAGGAATAAGCCGACTTGGGATTGTCCCAATCTGGCCCCTGAGAAGAAAGGCGCGTTGTTGTACGGTCGATTCAACCGAACCTTGAGTCTGTCCATTGAGTGCCCTTCCTTTTCAATCCCGGCTGGGGCTCTCGGAGAGTGTCCGATAAAAAATCAGTACGCGAATGTAGCTATTGTAGCTACATTTTTTGAGAATGCCATTCGATTTTCTGCGGAAGTAAATTGAGTGCTCTTCGCGCGATTTTCTTATATGCGACCGATAATGATTTTATAATTGAACGTTTTGCGCTAATCAGCGGATCTATTGTTCAACTCCCCCTTCCCTACTCCCGCGTCGCGCTGACTGCGGGAAGCGATCAGTGTAACTTTGCAAATTATCTGGCATTGATTTTGCAAATTATTTGGCACTATCCTGTCGGTCAAACAAATCCTGAAGCCATCAGTCCTCATAATCGAGGCGGTTGACGGCGTTATGTTCGAGGGAGAATTTGTTCGAGTCGTAGCGCTGGACGGTCGAGATGTTTCGGTGACCGGTCATGGCCTGGATGTCGCGGTAGGAAATCCCCTTGTCGAGCGCGCGGGTGATGGCTGTGTGCCGGAAAACGTGGGGGCTGATCCGGATTTCGGACTTTTCGGCGACCGTCCCTTTCTTCTTTTTCCCCTTCGTTTTGGGCTGAATGAATCCGCAGTATTCGGCGTACCGCTTGACGATGAGGCGGATGGTTTCGGACGAGAGCTTGCCGGGATGCTGCATGCGGTCGTAGCCGGTGGCCTGAATCAGGGGCGAATCGGCGAGGTTGGCGCGCAGGGTTTTGCGGTCGTCGGCGTTGAGGGCGAGGTAGCGGTCAATGATCCGCTTGCACTGGCCCGGAAGGGGAAGAAGGCGTTCCCGTCCGCCCTTGACCTTGACCCGCACGCCCCACGGGATGGCCGATCCATCGGAACTCCGGGCGTTGAGGTGAACGATGTCGCGGATACGCAAGGAGCAGATCTCGGCCCGGCGAAGTCCAAGATACGCAAGGAGATAGAGGACACAGGCGTCCCGCGCGCCGCGAACGGAGTCACGGTCCGGGGCGGCCAGAAGCGTCCGGATCTGTTTCGCCGAAAGCGCCACCGTCCGATGTTGTTCGGGGAGTTCCGGCGGCACGACCAGGCCGGTGGTCGCCGGGTTGGTCAGGCAGGCCCCGCGCTCGACGAGCAACTGGTGGAACGTCCGGATGACCGAAAGCCGCAGGGCGACGGTCGCCGGCGCGAGCTTGCGCGTGAAGGGGCGGCGGCCTTCGAGCATCGCGTCGCGCCACTTCTGGACATGCTCGACGGTGGCGGAGGCGAAGTCCGCGCCGAGTCCGTTCAGGTATTGTTCATAGGCGGCCAGCACGCTCTTGACCAGCGTTCGTGTCCGCGGTGACTCGCTCTTGCCCTCGTACGCCCGCCGCAAATGCTCGATTTCAGGATGGTTCGTCGTCATCGTCGCGCCTCTCCGGTGCGTTTGCTAAAAATTCAGTTTGTGCAAGCCATTTTCTCCAAATCCCCTCCGTGAAATCCAGAAAACGGCGTCGATATTGAGAATCCCAGGGCCAGAATCGCCGAAAAATCGGCACCGTCGTTTTTCTTTCACGATGTCCGGGCGGTTCAGCTCTCTCCGATGACGAGACTCTCGCGGGCCGTCTGAACGACCTCGGGCGTGATCACTTTCATCCGGTTGACCTTCATCACCCGTTGCATTTGCTCGTACAGGCGACGCAGCAGGCGCAGATTTCCGCCGACGATTCGGATGACCGCCGCCATGGCTTCCCGGCTTGGCGCGTCTTCCGGGTCGTACGCCGCCAGTCGTTCCCACTTGCGTTTGGCAATGTCGGCGACCTCTTCTCCGCGCAACGGACGGAAGTGGTGAACAAAACCAACCCGCGAGTAGAACTGCGGAAATCGGGAAAGCCGTTTCTCAAGCCCCGGCATTCCGATCAGGATCACCCCGCATTCCCGGTTGTCGTGCTGGGAACGAACTTCCTCCAGCGCCGGCATCGTCAGACGGTCGGCCTCGTCGATGATGATCAATTCCATGAAGTTGGCGGCCTGGGCCAGTTGCCAGCGATGAGCAAGATTCCCGCCGCGCTTGACCAGGATCGCGTCGGCGACCGTCGTGTTCAGTGTCTGCGCCGCCTGCTCGATTCCTTCCTGAACGCGGTTCGGCGTGGTCACGACCGGCGGGGTATACAAAACACCACGACAGTGTTTGAGCGAACCCGCCGCCGCCCGCATCAGGCGCTGACGGTCCGACACCTCGTTGATCTCCCGCCATCGGGTGTATTTCCAGGCCGACGAGGTTTTTCCCACCCCGGGCGAACCAACGCAGATGCCGATGTAACCGTATGTCCGACACGCCTCGCAAAACTCGACGAAACGCCGATGCTCCGAGGTCATCAGGAATTCCCCCGCCTTGTCCCTACTCATTGATATACCTCTTCAGGGTTCTCGGCGGAACGGTGGGGGCGGGCGCCGGTTCGGGACGTTCCGGCGACTTGGCGGCGAGCAGTCCATCGACGAGGGCTGTTTTCTCCACCACCTGTCGCTTCAAATCCGCCCGTCGTCGGTTGCGAGTTGCAATCACATCCTTGAGCGGAACGGTTTCTCCAATGAAACGGGAACACTGGGCACGGCAAACAAAGATGTCATCGAGGAAGACCCGGATTTCGGAAATATCGCGCGGATCGTACCGGATGACGACATCCTCTCCGACGTAAGGCGCAAGGGCGACCGAAAAGTATCGCTCACCGGCGAACTTGATTCCTTCCCGCCGCACCCGGCGAGTTTTCGGGACGGTCAGCAACAACAGGTCCAGGTGCTCAAGTGATTCCGGCATGGAGGGAATAAAACCCCCATCCTCCCAAGCCGCCAGCGGGGAACGCGTCATCTCCTCGCCAATCCGATGGTGGTAGCCATCCCGAATCCAGGTCCGAAAGCGTTCATCAAGCTCCGCCAGCGTCAATTCCGGGGGTGATTTCGGAGAACCACCTGGCGAATACCCCGGCTGTTCGCAAAGAAAGAGCTGATCGACCGTCCGAAAGAACCGTTCCACTCGACCACGCCCCTGGGGTTTGCCCGGCGTGGAAAATTTCAACCACATCTTTAACTGGGCCGCCACCTGCTCCAGATGAAGCGACGTGAAGTCACTCCCGTGGTCCGTGTAGAAGCACTCCGGAATCCCGCACACTTTCCAACCCGGATCGCCCTTGCGCCAGATGGCCCACCGCAACGCCAGCGCGGTTGTCAAAATCGACGGCGCCGCGCCGCCGATGGCATAACCCGCAATCGCCCGGCTGTAATCGTCGATCACCACCGTCAGCCAAGGCCGAACCGTATTCCCCATGGCGTCCCGCACCAGAATGTCCAGCACCGAATGATCGGCCTGCCACATCTCGTTCGGGCGACCGCTCTCCCGACGAACAATGATGCCGAATTTCTCGTCATACGCCTTGGGGCCTTCGTGGGCCAACATCACCGCTCCAGCATCCACCCGTTGAACAATCCGACGAATCGTCCAGTAGCTTGGAACCTCAATGTCTTCACGTTTCGCAATCTCGCGTACGCGGCGATGGATCGCCGCCAGGCTCGGTTTGGGGCGGGTCAGAAGCATCCCCTCCACCAATTCAACCACCCGTTTCAAACATCTGAATTGCCGGTGGTCGGACCGCCCTTTGTCGGCAAGCGCTTCAAAGCCGTTCAAACGCACCCCTTGAAGCCAGCGATGCAACGTCCGCAACGGTATTCCCCGCTCAGTCGCAACCTCGACGACCGACCGACCACCTTCCGTGATTTCGGTTATGACGCGATGTCTTTCAAGGGCTTGATTGCGTTGTCGTTCGGTGAGTTCAGTCAACATTACGGCACGTTTGTCTTCCATCCGGTTCTTTCAAACCTACAACGCCCCCTGAAGACTGCCAAATAATTTGCAAAATCAATGCCAGATAATTTGCAAAGTTACAAGCTGGGGCATCGTGGGGCGTCCAGAAATGGGAGAAAAAGTCACGGATTGTCTTGGTTAGAGACTGTGTGATAATGTAAATTAACACGCAGAGAGGTGACAAAGCTGAGACCGTCACCGCGCGGC
>JBDRAL010000105.1:0-27759 GCA_039793685.1 Blastocatellia bacterium NZW_1522 | reverse complement strand
CTCGACCTCGCGCAGTTTCGCGATGATTTCTTCCGCTTTGTGGTGCTTCTTTTTCACGGCAGTCCGTCCCTTCTCAAAGGCTTCGGACTCACATTTTACATGGACCCGTTTAAGGGAAGCAGGTCATGCGGACTGGATGTCCGCGCTTCACCAACATCATTTCCGGCAATGTTGCCAAACGACCGGTTGATGTCGTTTCGGGGTAGGGTGTCGTCCACCTTATTTTTGGAGGACGACGGCAGTGACCACCCTTTACCTGACCGAGCAGAACGCCACCCTGCACAAGCGCGACAACCGGTTCGCCCTTGAGCGCGAGGGAAAAACCGTGGCCGAAGTTCACGATTTCCGGCTCGAACGGGTCGTAATTTTCGGACAGGTCCAGATTTCCGCCGCCGCCCTCGGCCACCTTCTGTCACGGGGTATCGACACGACCTTCGTCACCATGACCGGCCGCCTGAAGGGCCGGCTCGTACCGCTTGAATCCAAAAACGCCCCGTTGCGGGCGAGGCAGTTCGAAAAGACCCGCGACCGGGAGTTCACACTCGGGATTTCCAAGGTTTTCGTCCAGGCGAAGGTTTCGAACTGTGTCGAAAACCTCTCGCGGCAACAGCGCAACCACCCGGAACTCGATCTTCGCGACACCATCGACTTTTTGTCGGCCCTCGGTTCACGCATCGACCGCGCGGCCGGGCTGGATGAACTTCGCGGGGTCGAGGGTAATGCGGCGGCGGCCTACTTCAAGGCGTTCGGCGGTCTTTTCCGACGCGGATTCACCTTCGAGAAACGGACGCGGCGTCCACCGACCGACCCGGTCAATTCCCTTTTGAGCTTCGGTTACTCGATGATTTTTAACGAGGCCGTCAGCGCCCTGGCGAGCGTGGGATTCGATCCATACTTCGGATTTCTCCATTCGCTCGATTACGGTCGGTGTTCGCTCGCGCTCGATCTCATCGAGGAGTTCCGTCCGATCACGGCCGACCGGCTCACGCTGAACATGGTCAACCTCGGCATCGTCGCAGCGGAAGATTTTTCGACCACCGAGGAAGACGGCGTGCGGATGAACGACGACACGCGCAAACGGTTTCTCATCGAGTACGAACGGCTGATGACCAATGAGTTCACCAACGCCCGGACCAAGGAACGGACCACGCTTCGCAAAGCGATCCACGAGCAGGCGCATGCGATGCAGCGGGCGGTAATGAACGGATCTCCCTACCTTCCTTTCCGCGGGTGGCGGTAGGCCGCAGCCTGCATTTGCTTTAACCGGAGGCGTCATGCAGTTCATTCTTCTGACCTACGACATCCGGGACGACCGACGGCTTCGGCGCGTGATGCAGGTAGCCGAGAGCTATGGCGTCCGGCTTCAGAAAAGCGTCTTCGAATGCTGGCTGAGCGATGACCAGTTGGGCGATCTCATCGACGAGCTGAAAAAAGTGATCAATCGTCGCTCGGACGCGGTACGGCTCTACCGGATGTGCGCGGCCTGCCGGTCCCTGCGGTGTTCCCACGGAGAAGCCCGCATGCTGGAAGACCTCGACGTTCTCGTCTGGTAAACGATCTGAATGCGGAATATCGAACGCGGAATAACCCTCCCCGGATTTTCATTCCGCATTCGATATTCCGCATTCCGCATTCTCAAAAAATGTAGACCGGGAGCATTGGCTTGGGGGGAATGATGCCGAGATTGCGGGTGGCCTTGACGCACCCCTTGCAGAATTCGAAGTAAAGAACACTGTCCACGCCCGGCTCGATAATGCGGCGAACTTCTTCCTGAAGGGCGAGCAGTCGTTCCGGCGTGAGGCGGCACTCGAAAACGCTGTATTGCACCGGAACGCCGTATCGCAAAAGGGTTTTTCGAAGCCGTACCCGGCGCCGGTCGGCCACAATGTCGTAGGAAATGACAAACAGCGATTCAAGGCGCGATGGCATGGCGGAATCCTCCGGGAAGAACGGTTAAAAAAGTCCGCTTCAGCGTGTAACGGCCAGCGCCCCCGACAATTCGGCAAATGACGAATCGCTCGGGACACCTACGCTGGCCGAGGCAATCTCGTGACGCATCCGCCGAACCGCCTCGAAAAGCCGTTCGCGCTCGGCGATTTTGGCCTTCAGGCTGGCCTCAAGTTCGGCAATCCGTTCCAGTCGGCGGTTGAATTCATCAACCGGATCGACGCCCTTCAGACGCAGTGCATGATCGCGCCGCCCGAGGTCTTCCAAATGACCGCGTTTTTCACGAAGGGAAAGTTCCACCTTCCGAAGAAAACGCAACTCATCGTGGGTTCTGGCCCCCGGCTCGGCAAGGAGTTCATCGAAAAGGCGCTGCAAATCGAAGACCTCATTGTTCACCGCGGCGCGGGCGAGCTGGTTGGCGTGAATGGCTTCGAGGCGTCCGTTGTGGATTCCCCAGTAACCATCAAGGCCGGCCCGCTCGGCGGCTAATTCCGCTTCGAGTCGGGACACCTCGGCGGCAGCGGCCTGGGCATCCGCCTCGGCCTGGCGCGCCACGGCCAGCCTGGGAAGGACGGCGGCGTGCCACGCAATGAACTGAACCGGCGACATCAGGACGAAGGCGTCGGAGCGGTCATCCCTGGGAAGCCATTCATCAAAGGCCCCCTTGCGATATTGCCTCCACAACGACTGGTTTTCCTCCGAGAGGTAGAGCGCGACCGCGCCGTTCGAAAACAGGATTTTGAAAAGGACCAGGGAAACGCAGACGATTCCGAAAAAGGCCGTCACCGTATTGGAAACCCGTTTCGACTCCGGACGCTGAAGGATCACCTCCATTCGAGTCGCACGGTCTACCACGGAATCGCTCGGAATCCGGACGCCCCACCGTCGCTCGATCTCGGCGACCCGGCCCCCGGCAACCGCGCCGTCAAAGGCGGCCAGCTCCGAAGCCTTTTCGGAATCAAGGGATTTCAGGCTTCCCTCGGTCGCGACGATGCGTTCCCGTATGGCCCCGGACGTGATGCCGTCGCCGTATTTTCCCGAACGGCCCTTCCCGGAAACCTCGGCGATGAGGGCATCCCGGTCAGCTTCGAGAGAGTTCGAGAGTTCCGCCTTCCGACCTTCGAACCGGGCGACAATGGATTTGCGGGTGTCCGACACTACCGACGCCGCTTCCCGCCGCAGTTCGGATTCGATTTCGGTCCGGAAAACGAATTGGGACAGAAACGGCGAAACAACGATGGCCGAAACGAGTGTGACGCAAATCCGGCCACCGACCATGGCGAGCTTCCGCCCCAGATTCACCCGTGAAAGGTCGGCGGTCATCAAAGAGGCATCGAGCGTCCAGATCACCAGAAACGACATCAATCCAACGACCACCCCGGAAGCCACCCCGGCCCATCCTGAACCGAAACCGGTGGCGAACCATCCCCACCCGATGGCCTCAAGGATGGCCATGGTCATCACCAGAATGAAGGCGAATGCCAGCCAAAATCCGGCGGTGGGTGAAAGAAGTTCGTTACCGAAGGGACGCAACGTGAAAAATCTGGTCAACCTTTCCCCAAGCGGGAGATTCGGGTTCAACCGATTCGGAGACGATTGGGGAGAATTGAAAATGCCGATCATGACCGGGCCTCCTTGCTGGTCGAGAGAAAATGACGGGGTTTGCGCTTGATCCGACGAACGGCTTCCCGATTCCGGTACACCGTTGCCAGCCGTTCGCCGATGAACACGACGGTGACGCCGATCAATCCCTCCGCCGAATGACGGAAGGCCGCCGGGATGTCGCGTTCGCCAAGGAAGAAGAAAGTCGCGCCGGCGGCGTGGTACTCACGCCCGTAGCGGCACACGAAGTCGATGTCGGCGGCGGTTACATTCCGCTGCGACATGCGCTGCATCGAATGAGGAGTGAAGAATTGAGCGGCCATCGCGGGCGTTCTCCTTTGGGAGAGGATGTCGAACGCCCGTGAAATTAGGGAAAGGTCACCCACTTGTGGGATTTGAGGAACTTGCCGGCAACATTGCCGAAGTAGGGCTGGCTCGCCTCAGGAAACAAATTCGATTTGGTCCGGCTCCAGTTCGAACCCATAGGAACGGACGTTTCGTTCCTCCTCATCGACACTTGAAAGGTGAAACTGTTCCGGAATGCCCTTTTCCTTCAACGCCGAATTCACGCGGCTTTTGGCTTGGGAAAAGAACGTCTTCAGTTTGCCTATGTCTTCATCAAGATGTTTGACGTAATCGGGAAGAAACCGGCAAAAGTCCGAAAGAATCTGAAAATCCTCTTTTCCTCGTTCCTTGCCTCTGGCTCTCGTAATTGCTCGAAACGTGTCCTCAAAATCTCCGACTGAAAGATCGTCCACCAACACCCGCTCACCCCGTTTGACGAAACGGGCACAAAGTACAAGAAGAAAAAAATCCCTCGGCTTCAATGAAATGCTTCGGTTTCCAATTGAAATCGTTTCGCTTCTTCCTTTTTTCTTCAGGTGAATGCGAAGTCGGTAGTTTGATTCCGAAAAATCAAGGAAGCTCTGGGTGGCCTGAACGGCCTCTGTGTAACGTTTCCCGCCCAATTCCTTTTGGTGGCGAAGACGAATGAAGGGAATATCGGCCAGTTCAATTCTGGCATCCGCGGTTGAATGAGTGACAACTTCGCCATTCCGTCCCTCAAAGTCTATGGATGTTGGGGTTGGGGAAGGATAAAAAAAATTCCTGTTGGATTCGAACTCTTTATTGACCAGCACGTGGGACAACTCGTCATCGTGGCGCGCGTAAAGCTGCATAGCCGCCATGAGGTAGAGCCCCATTGTTTTTCTTCCGCCCGAAGCTGTGGCATGGATTCGGACGGATGGATTCTTCGTCAAATCACGAATGAACCCACAAATCTGGTCGGCGGCGAGTGCGTTTTCGATTCCCGTCCGAATGTCGGGCAACGGCTGTTGATCCGCGCCTTTCAGCAATTCAATGCAGCCCTCATGAAAAACGAATGACTCGGAGGGAAGCTGGAAGTCCTCAAGAAACTGCCTGAATTTCCCCTTATCAAAGAGGGATGCGACAATCTCGTCTCTTCCCTGAGTCGTTGTAATGACGCGGATTTCGCTGATCTTACGTTTCCGTTCGTGAACCAGCACATACAGCGTCTCGGTAATGATCTGCGGCGTCGATCCTGAAACGCAGACAAGGATTTCCTTTTTTTCGACGGTTGGCATTGGTGAAAGCCTCAAATCATGGAAATTGAATTGTCTGGGGACACCCATCTTCTTTTTCAAATGCGGGCGTTTCCGTTTCAACCAACCCCAAAAGTTGCTCCCGAAAATTTCTTGCCGACGCGGAAAGATCAACGGTCACGAACCGCAGACGATGTCCCTGAATGACGACCGATTCATCCACCCATTCACCGACCGCAGGGTGCAGAAGTACCCCCTCAGCCCG
Organism: Blastocatellia bacterium NZW_1522; assembly: GCA_039793685.1. Classification (GTDB taxonomy): domain Bacteria; phylum Acidobacteriota; class Blastocatellia; order Chloracidobacteriales; family Chloracidobacteriaceae; genus JAAFHI01. Next base: position 22,383 of record JBDRAL010000105.1, on the reverse strand, counting down.
GTCGAACATCGCCTCCCCCCGTACCTCCTGTGACCGCAGGTACGCATACATCTGATACAGATAACCGCTTCGAAGCGTTTCCTTTCGAAACCACCCATTGGTGACGATCTCATTGAACTTGGTGTCAATGACAATGCGCTTACCTTCATCGACCTTTTCAAGCACCACGTCAGTTTTCATTAGTGGGAGTATCTGGTCCATTCCGGAAGATTTCCACTGGATGGGCCATTGAAGGGTCTCGCCGCAGACGACCCGCCACCCTTTGGGGACCAGGTGTTTCCGGTAAAAACCACCCACGGCTTTTTCGAACAGACGCCGGACCCATTTTTCTTCCCGGTCCGGTATTGGAAGTGTGTGGCTCCCCGCCTCTTCGGTGGGAAGCGACAGGTCAAACACCAGTTTGGCCGCGACAATCATCGTTTGATCGTCAGCATCATGACGACCAAACCGGATCAACTCGATTTCGGAACGGGTTGGGGCAGGCCCGGTGACTCCGCGACCTCTCAGGGCGAAAGACAGGGAACGACACCGATTCCGGAGTGTTTTTTCCGTAACGAGCCTTGCGATGGCATCCAGCGCGGCCCTCACGAAACGATTTCGAGGGGTGTCGATGGTCAGTTCCTCGAAACGGCACGCGACCAATCCGCGGGAAAGCAACTGGTGGCATTCGGTCTTTAGGACATCAATTTTGCCCCGAACCCGCGACAGGGACGCCTCACGAAAGGAATAGCCAAAACTGAGGTGTCGGCGGAGCCTGTTTTCGACCGAAAAGGCAAGCAATTCAGCCACCAGATTGGGAATGTCGTCGGGCGCATCCTCAATCCGAACCGCGCTTTTACCCGTCTCGACCTCAAGTCTTGAGGCATAGAGCATAAGAAGCCACAGATTCCGGACCGGAATCCGTCCCACCATACCCACTTCAGGTGAAGTTAGAATTTCAGCCATCGGTTTACCAGCCCTTCAACAAAAGGGCTTTGGCCTTGTGGGCTTCCTGAGGCGCGTCGAACCAGTATTCCTCTAGCAACGGCGCGATTTCCGTGTCCACCACTACCTGAAACCATTCACGGGTCTTTCCGGCTTCCACGCGCTGGGTCGGCGTGACGTAGCTGTGTCCGATGCGAAATTGTCCGCCCAGTCTCGGGTCACCCGCGACGTGGTCATTCAGCGCGTTGATTCGGGCTTCAATCTCCACGACCAACTCCCTTTCAAGATTGGTCTTCTGAATGACCCATTCCCTCCAACGTTCACCGAGGCGAGGTTCAAGATCGACGAAGGCAAAACGACGGCGAAGGGCGAGGTCCACCAATGCCAATGAACGGTCGGCAATATTCATCGTGCCGATGACGTACAAATTTTCCGGGACGTACGTCCGCCGGTTTTGGCCGTCCGGGTCGGGATAGCACAATTCGAGGGCCTCGCTTGGAGTTCGTTTCCCCGCTTCGAGCAGGGTGAGCAATTCGCCGAAAATCTGGGCCGGATTTCCGCGATTGATTTCCTCGATGACCACGACGTATTTCGACGTTGAATCGCGCACCGCCGCTTTGACCATCTCGATGAACACGCCGTCCACCAGAGCCAGTTTTCCGTCTCCGGCCGGTCGCCACCCGCGGACGAAATCTTCATAGGAAAGATTCGGATGAAACTGAACCGCCCGGACCTTTCCATGGTCCTTGTGGCCAATCAGGGCGAAGGCGAGTCGTTTGGCAAGCCACGTTTTCCCCGTGCCCGGCGGCCCCTGGAGGATGAGGTTCTTTTTCGTTCGGAGCCGTTCCAGCATCCGTTCGATTTCGCTTTCGGGCAGAAAACACCCGTCCGCCACAATGTCCTCGACCGAATACGATTCGTGAAACGGGAGAATTTCAACTGGTGTTTCGCTCCCCGCGACATCCCCGGTTACCCCTGAATCCGCTTTCGCCTCCGGTTGAGGTTGCGGTACCGGGGAAACCGGATCCTCGTACAGCCAGGCTTCGAGGGAAAGTTCGGGAAATGAATTCACCGGGAAGTTTTCCTCGCGGAACCGTTCCTTCAGCGTGTCGTGGGTTTTCAGGTAGTCGAATCCCCGGCACGGTCCCTTTTGTCCGGGCGAAAGGATCTTCAGTCCCAGGAACTTCTCGATGTAGTTTCGCGAATTGCCATCCAGCGTCGGGAAATCCCACGGGTGCGTCCAGTACAGACCGACGGTCAGATTCCACGATACGCCCCAGACCGACAGCGCCTGGTCGAAGGCTTCAATGAAGGCATTCCGATTCGAACCTTCAGTTTGAAGAAATTCATTGGCAACGTCGAAAATCTCCCACAGAAGATCAATGTCTTCGGGGCGGCGCTTCTTCGCAAAGCCGAAGAACCACGAATTCTGATTGTTGAGGACCGGAATGCCCTCGAATGAATCCGGGACCGGAATCTCGATCCCGAGGAATCCCGCGAGCGCCTGGGCAATGGCTTTTCGGTTTGGAACGGTCATTGAACGGTTGAACGTCCCCATCGCGGTAAACGGACAGATGTCTTTCAAAGGCCCCTTCGAGCCGTCGGGAAATTCATCCGTCAGGTAACCGAGCGCGGGCAGTTGAAGCTGGTGAATCCCTTCGATGAGCGGCGTCCGGTTGGACCGAAACGTCAGCAGTTTCTCGGCCACGGCCTGATAAAACGCGGTCCAGGGGAACCGGTTCGCCTTGACGCCAAAGCGCGCCCGGTTTTTGGGTTCATCGAGAAATCGGTCGAGGTCCTGGTCCTTTCCGTCGAAAGCGAAGGCAATCAGCGCCTCGGTCGCCCAATCTTCCGGGGTCACCCGCCAGACCGTCTGGCGATTCGTGAAGAAATACCACTCCCGAATCGGTTCGACTTTTTTCCAATCAACCCGGACCCGCTTTCCGTCCCCGGCGTTTTCGAGAATCATTCCGGTGGCCTTGATGGCCATCACCGACACGGTCTGACCGCGCGTTTCAAATGGAAGATGGTTCTTCCGGGTATAGGCCGCCTTGATGGCGATCCGATCACCGGGACGCATCGAGCGGACCAGTTCGTGATACCGGTCTTCGTACCCGTTTTCCCAGATGCCTTCGGACAGAAAACGTGACGTCTGGTCATCGTTGCCCCAAAAACTGGCCCCGACAAACCAGCAGACGGAAGATTGATTCGACTCGGGCGCGTGGTCCATTTCCGGCTTTTCAGGCGAGCAAATGAATGAACATCAGGAACGGGATTCGCTCACCGGTTTCCTTTTCGCAGATTTTCAGAGGATTTCAATAACTGGAGGTTTTGCGGGAGGGTCTTGCCACCTTTTGAAAGCGGTTTCCGGTGATCGACATGAAAGTGCCCCCGGTTTTTGCTTCGATAACCGGTTTGGGCGCAGACAAAATACCCGGCATCGTCCATCGCGTCCTGGAAAACCTGGTCCCTCAATTTTTTGGCGTATTCCGGGTTATGCTGTTCGATTTCAGCAAGGGACATTCTCAAAAATTCCCGTTCCTCAAGCGCGACCCGTGGCGCGGTTTCGGCTTTTTTGAAGTGTTCCGGAAACTCCAGTTTCTCCAGTTCCTTGTTCAAAGCCCGGACAAAAAAGGACTGATTGAAACCAAAAAACGCTTTCCATCCGTTTTCCTCACGCTCCCAAACGTCCTGAATGAACCGAGTTTTCCTGGCCCCACCCAATTCCTGCTCGTAAATCGAGGCGGCAACGTTGGTAAGGTTGAACTTTTCCCGGTCCTTGAATTCGAAAAACGCCGGCTTTTCTCCGGTCCTCGAAAAGAATTCGAGGACATTCCGAACGTCTTCCCGCTGGAAGAAAGTCCGGGACTCAGTTTTCGAGAAGTATTCCTTCTCGACCTCGTCCGCCAGCCGGTTGAGTTTTGTCGGGTCAGGCTCGACGCCGACCGTCAAACCGTGTTTTTTGAAAAGACGGGGCAGGTCGTCCAAAAATCGGGCATAGGGCGCGGACAAATTGTCATACACCACAATCTGACAAGGCTTCTCGTCGTCTTCGTCGGCATCCTCCAGCAGAAGGGTGAAGGAATAGATACCCACCGGAACGCGCTGGATGAAATCCAGGCGGGCGAGTTCCTCGCCTTTCAGCGAGTCGTCCATCATCTCCGCGAATTCCTCGATTTTTGAAATCGAGATCATCCGGACCAGCTTTTTCTGATACTCGGACGAGTTTTCGGGAAACGCGGCTGAATCTTCCTCGCAATAGAGCTGCTCGGGATTGACCCAGGTAATCTTGTCGTTCCAGTTGTCGATGAAGCTGACGACGTACGCCCGCTCGGTTCCACCGGCTTTGACTCCCCGTAACGCGCGCCCGATCATCTGCGTCATCAGAATCGAGGAATTGGTCGGGCGTGCCAGAAACACCGTCTGGACGGCGGGGAGGTCGGTGCCTTCCGTCAGGATGTTGACGTTGATCAAAACGTCCAGCCCACCCTCGGCGAATTGCCGGACCTTACGCTCGTTTTCTTTCGGAGAAAGCGTAACCCCGGTAAAAGCATCCCGGACCGACGAAATGACGTAATCGGATTTCACGCCGGCGTTGCGGAAAATTTTGTTCAGGGCGATGGCATTGTCCTGATTGAGCGCAAACACGAGGGTCTGACGATACCGGGTCCGGTGGTCCAGATATTGCCGGACGATGAAACTGTTTCGCTCCTTGTTTTCGGCAATCGTTTTGGCCGTCGCCTCGCCGATGCTGTCGATGTCCTTGAATCCCCTCCGAAGTTGCGCCAGCTCCTTCTCGTCGAAGAACTGGGTCATATCGATTCGGGTACGGGGATATTCGAAGATCGGCTCGGCAAGAATCCCCTGACTGATCAGACTCCGCAAACTCACGCTGTACACGATGTCGTCCGGGAAGACCTTTTTCAGCCACCCCTGCTCGTTGGCGGCGGTCCGTTGCGGAGTCGCGGTCAACCCGATGACACGAAGGTTTCTTACCTCCTTGCGTACCCGGTCTATGATTTTCCGGTAACTCGACGCCACCGCGTGGTGGGCCTCGTCAACCACGAGAAAAAGTTCGTCCCGGTGGTGCGACAACCAGTTCTTCTTCAGATATTCAAAACCGGTTTCCGAGGAAAGACTCCCCGTACTCGCAATCAAAAGGTCATCCGTGGGACGGATATGGACGGGTTTGTCGTGAACTCCCGAAAGAATCCTGAAATTGAAACCCTCGCGGGTTTTCGCGATGTTTCGGTACGCATTGGCCGCAAAACTCGACTGAGCCTGATCCAGCAGGGCGTGGCGGTGGGCGAGCCAGAGAACTTTCCGGTTTTGGTCGAGGCCATGCTTGACCAGCCATTGGGACGCGGTATGAGTTTTTCCGCCGCCGGTCGGAAGGACAACCAGTCCCGCGAATGTTTTTGGGTTCTCGTGGACGATTCGCTTCTCAAGCTCCTTCATCGCCTTGACCTGATGCGGATACAACTCCTTGGGACACTTCCCTTCCGCCACGTTGATGGTTCCCGCGTAGCCAACCTTCCCGGACCGGGTTTCGGTAGTCGGGTTCGTCGTCTCATTCAAGGACGGTTCGGCAAAAGTTCCGACCATCAGCCGAAGGGTAATTTGCTTTTCGAACGGGATGTCCAAAAGCGAAACGCCCCCCTCTGAAAAGGAAATCTCGACTTTTTGTCGTTTCAACTTCTTGTAGATCTCATGGAGCTTTGCCGGCATTCGCCGTTGAAGACCGAACCGCAAAAGGAAATTCCTATACTTCATCCGAAATTGCCGGTTCGGGTGTTCCAACAGTTCAGACCTGATTTTTTTGGCCTCGGCCAGAATTTCGTTTGAATCCATTTTGGGAAGCCTACGGGTCAAAATTCAATTTCCGTCAAACCAGATCTTCGGTTGTAGTAGTTGCCCCAAACTGGACACGGGAGTGGGATAAGGCTTCCATACTGGCAAAGGTTGCCCCAAGCCGAGTCACCCCAGTTTTGGGTAACCATTACCCCTTCAGATCCGCCAGGAATTCAGAGGCCGGGCTGATCCCGGACACCATCAGGAAATCCCGCGCTCGCGTACACGCCACGTAAAACAACTGACGTTCCGTGTTGAGGACCTCCTCCAGGTCCCCTTGGTCGGCGATTGCCTCGATTCGGGATTGAAGGGGCAGTACCTCATCGTCGCAGGCCATCACGGCCACCGCGCGGAACTCCAGTCCCTTCGCAAGGTGCATGGTCGAAATCGCAATCGTCCCCACGGTGGTTTCGACCCGCTCGTCCAGAACGGCAAACGGGACGCCGATTGATTGTGCAACCTTGGTTGCCCGTTCCAACTGGGACTTCGAGCGGACAAACACGCCGACTTCATGAGGTTTCAGGCCGTTTGCGAGGTGACCGGAAATCCACTCGGCCACGCGGGCGACTTCGGCGTCCACATCTGCCAACTCTTGAACAACCGGTGGTGGGCCGTTGAAAGCGGAGGTCACCCCTCCCCTTTCTACCTTGTTCCCGTCGATGTCGCTGACGTCAGCCCCCAGAAGCCGGTCGGCACAAACCCGAATCTGGTGCGAAGTTCGGTAGTTGATCTTGAGGGTTCGAGAGCGTCCGCGGATGTCTACCCCAATCGACTTCCAGGAAAACGGCTGCTGGAAGATCCGTTGGCCCAAGTCCCCGGTGAAGAACAGGCCATTCGGCTTCCCTCCGGCAATTGCCCGGACAAACCTCAATTGCGGGATTCCGATGTCCTGGGATTCATCCACCACGATGAAATCGAACGGCTTCCGATCAGTCGAATCGTAGAACTCGGCCAGGCGGGCAAAAATGGACGAGTTCGTCACCAGATGTTCTTCGTCCAGCTTCTTCCAGACCTGAGTGAAGAGGTCCCAAAGCACTTCCCGCTGTTTTTCCGGAAGCCGGGTTTTTCGTCCCAGGCGCGGAACGTCGCGATACGCCTCCCAAGTCCTGAGTTGCCACGGGTCAACAATCTCCGACCACTCGGATTCAAGAAACTGGCGGTTGAATTTTTGAACGCCGGCCCCAGCCAGCGCGTCACGCAGGCACTCGCGGACAATTTCCGGACTGGCCACCTTCGGCTTCCCGAAATTCAGTTCATAGAGTCGGCGCCCGATTTCGTTGAGCGAATGAACCTCAAGGCGTTCGGCGATTTTCGGCTCGTTTCCAATGAGGCGGTGCAGGCGATTTCGCAGCGCGTTCGCCAGCGGGCCGGAGAACGTGGTCAGGAGTACCCTCGAATCAGGATTCATCCGGGCCAAAAACACGGCGCGATGCAGGGCGACGATGGTTTTACCCGTACCCGCCGAGCCGGAGATCCGCGCCGGCCCGCCGAAATCCTTCTCGACCGACTCCCGCTGGGAAGGATGGAGGAAAACGGTCCATTTCTCCCACGGGTAATCCAGCGCGCGTTCCAGTTCCTCGACGTTTTTCACTTCCCTGAAACGCCGCAGCGCGTCCGGATGGTCAAACGGATTCGTGCCAGCCGGGACCGTGTGGGCGGATTTCGGTTTTCCACCGGTTGCGAGTTCAAGCAGGGCCTCGACCGCTTCGCCCGGCAAATTCAGGTCGAGCAACGTATCCTCGGTCGCCAGCCGTACTTCATCCAGCCATTCGGCGGGAACGCCGTACCCCAGAAGTTCTTCATCGGAAATCGCGGAAAAGATCGGCGCTTTCTTCGGGGCCGGGCTTTCGACTTCGACATACTGCGTCCGTTTGACGATCTCCACCCGCTCCCGGATTTCCACAATCTGGGCCGCGCCGGTTTTGGGGTGAACCTCGATTTTACGCCGCTCGGCCCAGTCGTAGGCCGCGTCATGATGATCGACGTAGCACAGCAGCAGGCTTCCCGATGTCCGATGAACAATCAGCCGAATGTCCCGATTCACCCGGACGGACCAGAAATTTTTGTCCTTGGCATTTTCGAGCTTGTGGAAACTGAGGCCCGGATTGGCCGCGTTCAGTTGCAGGTCAAAGGCGGTGGTCTTGACCGCTTTCTGCTCTTCCCCGGTCAATCTCGAAAGGCTGTCCGTAAATGTTTCGGCAATCCGGAACTCCATCAGTTCACCTTGAAGACTTTCATGACTTCGTCGCCGAGGTGGTTGATGACCTTCACGGCGATTCGTCCGGATTTCGGTTTGTCGAACGGTCGGGAAATGTCGCTGTTGAGCGTCGCCCAGGCATCCGCGTTGATTTCGGCCTTCAAGGTTGTCTTGAGCGATGAGTACGGATCGTTCGCCCCGAGGAAATAGGCGTGGCGGACAAAAAAACTTTCCTCGTTGTAGTCAGTATCGATGAACCAGCAGGCGATGCCGTCCGCGCCGTCACTGCGGATTTCGCCGGTATTCGGGTGAAAGACATCGACCCCGTTGATTTTGACCTGAATCTGGTCGCCACCGGATGTGACGATTTCAATATCCGGCTCGCCGAAGATGACGAACAGATTGCCCTTGCCGGTGTTTTTCAGATCGTCGGCCATGTGGAGATCGGCGTTCATCCGCGCCTTCAGCACCGGAATCCGTCCGAGTTTGCTGAATTCGGTGGCGTGGGCCTCGTAGTTGAACGCGCAGGAAATCAACACGTCGAAACCGGCGTCCCCGGCCTCTCGGGCGGCTTCAACCAGGTCTGGCCGCGAAACCGTACCGAACTCAGGTCCGATGAAGATCGCCGCCCGCTTTTCAACCGCCGATGACTCCGCGCCTTCCGTATACCGGGCCTCGGCGCAAATCATTTCGCCCGGCCAGGGTGTGAGCGAATGGAACGTGATCTTGTCTTCCTTGTGAGCCTGCTGGACGCCCGATGTCTTGAGGTTTTCGAGAATCATCGAGACAAAATCCCGCGACTCCGCCTCAGCATTCTTCGATTCCTTTACCGGATCGACCGGGTTGTCGTCCTCGTCAACAATGAGTACCCGATGGGGCGACAGGCTCTCGACCGTAAAGGGGCCGGCGACGCGGACTTTCTTCTTATCCTCGTAGGGTTTGTCGTAGAGGTATTCAAATTCCGCTTTGGCGGCGATGGAAGCGTCGATCTCTTTTTGCCGGGCGATACGCGCCTGCCACCAGTCGGCGTGGAGCTGCCGAGCGGTTTCCGTCCATTTCGGATCGGCTTCGCGGGGGATTTCCCATTCCTCCCACTTTTTCGAGAGCGCGGCGTTCAGCTTTTCGCGCAAAGGCTCAAGAGTTTCCTGCCACTTGTCCCAGATGACATCAATCTCAGTGTTGTTCGCGATGGATTTGAGCGTGATGTGCGGAACGCGCTCGTAAACAAAACCCTGCCGGATTTTCCCGTGGACGGGCTGCGAACTTGGGATGGTTCGCGTGACTTCGGCTTCCTTGATCTGCCCTTCGCGGGAATCGGCCAGCAGATAAAAGGGATAGCGCGCACCCATGATGCGGGCACGAGCGAGCGCAAGTGCTACGCGAGAGGTATCAATTGTAATCCACCGACGGCCCCATTGCTCGGCGACAAAGGCAGTTGTGCCGGAACCGCAGGTTGGATCAAGAACAAGGTCTCCAGGATCAGTAGTCATGTGGATACATCGCTCAATTACTTTCGAGGACGTCTGAACCACGTAATTTTTGGAGAGAAGCTCCATTGTATCCTCCCAGACATGAGCGACTTCGGAGTACTGGAAGTCGCTAAATCTGGCAATAAATTTCAGCGTATTCTTGCTGGAATAAATTCGATCATTGATCCCCAATCGCTTCATCCCATCCGGTGTTGTCTTCCAACACCTTGCAATACCACAGTAGTACTCTGATCCTTGATGCCAGAAGCGATAGTTTGTATTTTCAGAATACGCTGAAACCAAGGGTCGGAGTGCAATTGGAGTCGATTCATTTGCTTGTTTTGGCGTAGCTCGTTTCGGATCGATGATTTCTCCATTCTGGGTTTGTAGCTTGTCAAAATAAGTATCCTCACCGTGGGACTTATCACTAAATAGGCGACGAAATTTGGTGCGCTCAGTATTCTTTGAATACCAGAGTAAATAGTCGCTGGTTGTCTTAATAAAGCGCGCAACGAATCCACTTCCAGTTCGGAAAGTTATCTGCCCAACAAAATTATTTTCGCCAAACACTTCATCCATCACCACTCGGATTCGGTGCATATTTTCTTCACCAATCTGCACGAAGATTGAACCAGACTCAGTAAGGAGATCACGAGCGACGGTGAGCCGATCTCGAAGATAGGTGAGGTAGCTGTGAATACCGTCGCGCCAAGTGTCGCGAAAGGCTTTGACCTGTTCAGGCTCGCGGGTGATGTGCCCAGCGTTGCCATCCTTCACGTCGCGGCTCGTGGTTGACCACTGGAAGTTACTGTTGAACTTGATGCCGTAGGGCGGGTCGAAGTAGATGCACTGCACCTTCCCGCGCAGACCTTCCCGTTCCGCAAGGCTTGCCATTACTTGTAGCGAATCACCGAGAATCATGCGGTTCGACCAGTTCTGGTCGTGCTGGTAAAAATCGGTTTTATCCGCTCCCTCCGGGATTCCATTGAAATCCGAAAACAGGTCGAGCTGGGCATCCGCCGCCTTCGCGTCCGCGCGACTGCGGTTCAACAGGTCGTCAATCAGGACCTTCGGATGAATTTTCTCCTGAATGTAGAGCGGTGGGGCCTGAACGATCAGGTCGGACCAGTCCTGTTCATCTTTTCCACGCCAGACGAGTTGCGGGTCGAGGTCACGGTTGCGTCGCTCGTAGGCGAGCCGAATCGGCGTCTGTTCATCCTTCCGAAGCACGGACTGGTATTCCGCCGTCGGAATATTCTTCCGCGTCGCGTCGTCGTGTTTGATGGTCTCGACCGTTTTTGAACTTGTTTTCTTCGCCATGAGTTCTCTGCTTCAGGAAAGGTGACGGCAATTCATTTGTCGCACCGGCGGCGCGACAAATTCGTCGTTGTTTTTTCTCGTGGGCTGGCGTCAGGTAACGGCCACGGTCGGTTGCAGGACCTGGTCGATCATCCGTCCAAACTCGGACTCGATCTTCGCCGCGAAGTCGGCCTCCATCTCGAAAACCTCGGTGAGTTCAACGAATGCCCACCGACCGTACGTTCCCAGCCGGTTCACGCCGGGAATCCAGTTTGTTTCCATGGTGGCCTTCTTTTCCTTGGCGTCTTCGCGTCGGTATCCCTTGATTTCGACGACAAGGTGCAGAAGGTCGGGCTGGCCGTCATCGACCAGAACGATGAAGTCGGGAATGTACTTCCGAGCCACCGACCCGTATTTGTAGGGAACTTCGAGGCCGACGTTGTGATTCTTGACGTAGGCCCGAACCCTCGGGTGCGACTCGACGACCCGGCAGAATTCGGCTTCCCAATTACTGTCCAGAATGACCCAGTTGACGTGGCAGAGGCGCGAATCCGTTTGCCAGCGGCTCGTCTTCGATGTGGTGAAGTTGACGTGACTGGTCGAGCCGACCGGATTGTACGGATCAAGCACCACCTTTACAGGGTGGTCTTCTTTGAGCGCCTTGCGGGTAATAGCGGCAGTGATTCGCTCGCAGGCCATGTCGGCCAGTTCCTGATACATCAGTTGCGCCGGGTATGTCTGGCCCTGGCAAACCAGACAGTTTTCAAGCCAGTCCTTGACGATGCGCTTGAGCTGACCGAACAGATGAAGTTTCGGGTCTTCGTTCGGATCGCGCCATTTGGTGTAAAGAAGCCTTTTGGTGACGTGGTACAGCAGGGTCGAGTAACGGAGCGTCGCCGTGTGGATCAGGTTCAGGTCCACTTCCTCGCCGATGATGCCCGCGTTCTTGGTGATGGACGGACCGACCAGTTCGGGCGTCAATTTCAAAATCGAATCGTCATTGAACTCGGCGGTCAGCACTTCATCGGGGAGTTCGACACGATAGCCCTCGACCCGCGGGAAACGGATTTCAAGGTGATCCCGTTCGGGACTCATCGCCTTCACTGAAATCGTTTCTCGGGGTTTCTGCGGCGCGGCAACGACGGGTTTTGCCGTGAAGTCGAAGGGGATTCCGAGGACATCGGCGTACTCGACGTTGAAACGCCCATATTCATTGAGGTCGTAGGACTGGCGACGCAGCGCGCGCCCGATGACCTGTTCGCAGAGAAGTTGCGTTCCGAATGCCCGGACGCCCAGGACGTGAGTCACTGTGTTGGCATCCCATCCTTCGGTCAGCATCGAGACCGACACAACACATCGGATGGACTCGCCCAGCCGGCCCTGCTTGCCGACCGTATTCATCACTTCGCGGAGCAGGTCGTGGTCGGAAATCTTTTCGCCTTGGCGCGGATCGCCGGTTCGCTCGATGATTTCGCGCCGAAACCGCTCGATTTCATCCGATGCCATCGACCGGAAGTTGTCATCGAGACCTTCACCAGATTCGAGCTGCTCGCTGTCGATCAGAAGGGTATTGGGTCGCGGAAGTGGGTTCAGATGTTCGTCAAAGTTCCGAAACAGTTCGAATCGGCCATTTTCAATCGACGTTGAACCATCCTCGTGTTCGCGCTGAAACCCAGAAATGAAATCAAAAACAAGTTTTGAGGTCGCCGTGTTGTTGCAGACCACGATGAAGCAGGGCGGAACAGTGATCCCGGCATCCCGCCACAGGTCATACGTTTTCTGATAGTGGCCATAGAGGGCTTCCAGCGCGGTCTGAAGCTCAGTCGGAAGGCTCAGAGGATCGAGGTGTTTGTTTTTTCCTCTTCCCTTCTTCGGCATCCTTGAGCGGATGTTGTCCCAAAGGTTCCGGAACTTCGGCATCTCGCCGCTCGGAATATTGTCGGCCACCGGTACGCGGGGCAATTTGACGATGCCGCACTCGATGGCATCCATCAGCGAGAAATCGCTCATGGTCCAGGGAAAGAGCGTGCCCTCGGCGTACCCCGACCCCCGCAGGAAAAACGGCGTCGCGGAAAGATCAATGACCCGGTTGATTCCAATTTTGCGGTTGACGGATTCAAGACCCGAAATCCAGAGACGGGCGGCCTCGTTGTTTTTTTCCGCCTCCTGCTTGTCTTCTCCGGTCAGGTCGCCTTCCTCGTCCAGATTCGGCTTTTCCCGATAGCAGTGGTGGGCCTCGTCGTTGAGGACCATGATGTTCTTCATCCCCATCAGGTCGGGCATAACCCGCTGGAGCATCTGGCCTTCGGTTTCCAGCGTCTGGAGGGCCTCTCCCCTTCCCTGAAGAAGCGAACGGCCGCCCTTGGACAATTCCATCCGTTCACGAAGTTTGAAGGCGTGGTAGTTCGTAATGACGACTTTTGCGCGACCGAGGTCGTTCAACATGTCGGCGGGCACGATTTCCCGGCTTTGGTAATAGCTGTCCGGGTCATTCGGTTGGAGTACCCGGAGGCGGTCACGAATCGTCAGCCCCGGCGCCACGACCAAAAACCCACGGGTGTAGCGTTTGCTGCCCGGTCGCCGGACCGCGTTGACCGTTTGCCACGCGATGAGCATGGCCATCACCGTGGTCTTCCCCGCCCCGGTCGCCAGTTTCAGGGCGAGTCGCATCAAGTCCGGGTTGGCATCGTTGTTGGCGTTTGCCAGGTGTTCGAGAAACCGCTGGCCGGTTTTTCCAAGATCGGGGGCGACTTCGGTCAACCAGATGACCGTTTCCAGCGCTTCGATCTGGCAGAAAAAAGGGCGAACCCCGTTAAACTCGTGCGTACGCCAATGTTGAAGGAGACGCGCCGTTTCCGCCGTTACATGCCAATCCGCCGGGTTTGGCAGCTTTCGCCAGGCATCCACAACCCCTCTGAGGTCGTTGATGATTGGAATCTGGTCGTACTGCTGGGTCTTTCCGGAAAGCCCCTTCCCTTCGTCAAAAAGGAATTCCTGTTGTTTCGTTCCACCTCGCTGTTTGCGCGGTTTCGGGATTGGTGTGAAGAACTGGGCAATTCTTCGGGCATCAATAATCTTTTGGGTTGGCTGTCCCTGGGGGTCCAGTTCCCAATGCCTTCCGGGATACTCGTATGGCGAGTTGAGAATTGGTTGTTCGTGAAAAGAGACAGTCATTTTCGTGGAATAGCCGGGTCCCTGTTTCCTGTGCCTTTGGGGAAAGGGGCACGGCAGGATTCGCTTTACGTTTTAATGGATTTTTATGCTCGTTCAAATTCATGAAACCCAAACTGACAGGGTACGTCAACCAGTCATTCAGTATTTTAATGTTTCAAGAAAACTGCTGTTGAAATCGAATATTGCAGACAGGTTCTGCAATATTTGACTTTTGTTGTTTACCGTTTTTTTGAAGCCCTTGCGTTATTTCACAAGATTCAACTTTTCATCTTTTTTTCGATGATTTCGTTGAATACATCATCGTTCCAGGCAATGCCTTCCCGCAGGCACCGTTTCTTGGCTTCATAGGCGAGGTCTGAGATTCTGAAGTTTTGATCTCCCGTGTGGGCGTTCCGTATTTCCGCCAGAATTTTCTCCAGTTTGGTTCGTATCTGATTTCGTCCTTGGCTTGCTGCGGGCGGACCGGCGAGTTCGTCCAGAATCGATCAGATCCGTGTGTATTTCGTATGCCGTGCCGTCATCGGCTCGGGTCAAGCTAAGTTTCATCCATTTTCTTCCGAGACTCGCACAGCAAGATAACTCCCAAGTCATCCATCCCCATTTCACCGGTATAACGCGTTATACCGAATTCCGAAAAGCTACGTTCTCCCAGCAATCCCTTCACTTTTCCCTTCAGGAAACTAACCCAATGATGATACTTTCAAAAAGTCACTACTTTTAATAACTCAACTCAATCCGAAGGCGCTCGATTCCGAAAACCTTCTTTCACTTTGGAGCGGACAATGCCCAGCATCATCACGGTTGCAAACGAAAAAGGCGGGGTCGGAAAAACAACCACCGTCGTAAATCTGGCCGCGGTCTTCGCAAGTATGGGGAAGCGAGTCCTGGTGATCGATAACGACCCACAAGGAAATTCCACCAATCTCCTCGGTGTCGAACGAGGCGACCTCGGAAACCGGTCTCTGGGTCAAGCCATGCTGGACAAAAAACCCTTCGATGATTTCCTGGTCCAAACCAATATTCAGGGGGTGGAACTGCTTGCGGGAACTCCCCTTTTGCGGCGGGTCATCACGGAACTGGGAACGGGCCACTGGCAGGATAAACTTTTGAAAAAAGTCATCGACACAAACCGGATCGATGATTACGACTTCGTCATCATCGACACCCACGGTACGGTTGACTGCCTTCTCAAATCATCTCTTTCGGTCTCGCATTACTATTTGATTCCCTTGTTTCCCGAACCTGACTCGGCCCGGGGACTTTTTGATTTGCTGGAAACCATCAGTGATGTCCGCGAAGCCTCCAACCATCGGCTCTCCTTGCTCGGCATCCTGATTACCAAATACGACGGATCCAGTTCCACTCACCGGGAGTTCGCTGAAGAAATCCGAAAAGTCGGAAAGAAAGCTCGCGTCCGGGTCTTTGCAAACCTGATTCCGGCGTCGAAGTCGGTTTCGACAGCTTCTCGAGATCAGAAGTCTTTGCTCGAATTCAGAAGCACCTTACCAATCAGCCAAGCCTATTTGGCGCTTGGCGGGGAACTCCTGACGATTTTGAAAGGCAAGCGTACGGGGCGTCCCGCAATTCCCGATTGTGAGATTTTGAAACCCGAGCTTGAAGAAATCGAGGAAGTTGTCTTCTCGAAGGCAAGTTAAGAAGACCTCAATCGGTATAACGCGTTATACCGGATTGAGCATTTGAAGACGGCGGGGGAGGATTTTCCCACCGATGCCAGTGAAAGCTTATGGCGAAAAAACGTTCCGCGGCGGAAGTTCTGCAAAAAATCGCGTCTGAAGGGCTGGGACTGGATTCGGCGGTTCGGACTCCTGTTCCGAAAACCGATCATTCCGACGACCCGACACTCCTGGCCCTGCGTCGGAACATCGGGAAGGTCGTATTGCTTCCGGTCCATCCCTTGGTAATTGAAAAAAACGTTCGGACGATTCTCGATCTTGAGTCCGAAGATTTTCTGACTCTGGTCGAGGACATTCGCGTCAATGGGGTCCGGCAAAATATCGCGGTCGAACTTATCGAGGAAAAAAGCGGCGGTTACCGACTCTCCGTCGTTTTTGGCCAGCGACGGGTTTTGGCAGCCCGCCGGGCAGGAACGGAGACAATTCCCGCGTTTATCGTTCCTCCGGGTGATACCACCGAACGGATTTTCATCGGGCTTGCGGAGAATATTTTTCGAACGGAAATGCACCCGTTGGATAAGGCCGAGGCCTATCAGGAACTGGTTGAAGCAGGGTGGTCAGTCAAGATGCTCTCCGAGAAGTTTGAGCGGAAAAAGCGGACGGTACAGGGATTTCTCCGACTGGCTCGCTTCCCGAAAACCGCAAAGGAAGTCATCCGCCAGCATCCCGAACCCTTTACGACCCATCTTTTATTTAATCGTTTTCTTGGGAAAGCTTGGCCGATTGAGAACGAGTTGGTCACGGCTTTAAAAAGGGTGGTTGAATCAAAAGTCGGCACCGAAAGACCACGGCAAAAGAACAACGATGATATTTTAAAAGCTTTCGTGCTTGGGTTGGCGCAAGGGACGAAACTAAAAATCCGGGCGAAAGGAACCGGCGAAACCGGTCAAATGACGATTTCGTGGCAATGCCGCGAGGAATTCGAGATATTGAAAAAGCTCCTACCGGAAGAGAAGTGACCCTGTTCAATTAAGGCGCGCGGCAGTCACGAGTGCCTTTTTCTGCCCAAATCGCGATTTTTCAGGTGGCGTCCAAAACTGAAAAGGTCCCTTAACTGTCAAGGTATTCGGCTTCAAACTCGCGAAAAGCAAGATCGTCCAGATACCCCTCAATAGCGGTTTCATCACGGATGGTTTCCAGAATATCCGCCATCTCCCCTTCGCGAATGAGTCGTTCCCGAACTTTTTCAATTCTGGAAACCCGGTCACCCTCCTCAAGAGCAACCCATTTGGCTCTTAGCCTTGTTTCGCGTTCCTCCTTGGCCCTGTTTTTTCGGATTTCCTGAATTTTGGAGGCGACAATCGGGAAGTACGGGATGATTCCGCTGAAGTCTCTGACGTGAAAGTTTGTCCTTTCACAATTTCTTCTGGCTTCGCCAAGGAAGAGATTGAACTCTTCTACGGTTAGTCCGTGATTTTGAATAAAGAGCGATGCTTTCTGAATTTCGCCCTGACGCCCCGGCCGGCCAAGCGCAAATGCGTCGATAAAGAGTTTTATCGCCTCTCTTCCGTCGAATTCACGGTTTACCTCTTCCGGATTTGTCCGTTCCGGAGGGTTATAGATCCGGATGCGTTTGGCAACGAGGATGTAATCGTTTCGTTTTCCCTCTTGGAGGGAAATGAGCATGATGCCGTTAATGACTTCAACTCGCGTCAGTTCCTTCAGAGCGCTTTCCAGATAAAACTTTCGCCGGGAAGGCTGCTGGTAGTTTTCAATTGGAAGGCCTAGTTCATTAAACAAGTTTTCAGTAGTGATTTTGAAAACAGCGATGTCCTTTTTCTGCGCTGCCGTTCGAATGTCGAAGTAGCCATACATGAGCTGGGCAATTCGAGATCGGAAGCTGAAAAATACCTTCATCAGCACGGGCCGGGTGTGATTCAACCGGAGGTTTTGTTGAATTATCGGGTCGAGGATGACTTCACATTGTTCCCACCCTGGGGTTCCGGCGATTCTCTTTTGCTTCGGTTGTGGCATCGGAACTCCGTCAAGGGGTTCAAAGCCATCCTCTATTTCCAGGTCTGCAAATCCGTCCGAGAGAAGGGGAGGATTCGGTTCCGTGGCACGTACTTTTGTACGTCGAACAATCCGGGCATGAGAAATTATTCGGAGGACTCGTTCTTCTTCGATCAGATTCGAATCCGCATTGAAGAATGAATTGACCATGGTGATGGAGGTTTTTGCCAAACGCAAAATGCCCTCCCTGATATTTTCATAAGTCGATTTTGACCACTGAACCTGCATCTCGCGGGCGACGTCCCGCATTGAAAAGGTCAGCGTGTAGGGACGACCTTTTGAATCCCAGAGGCTGATCAGGGTGTAGTAAAGCCTTTGGTCTTGTGCGGTTGGAAGGCCAAGTTTTGATGGCTCAATCTGGACAACCTGTTCGATTTGACCGCCATTCGGAAGTGTCCGCGTTCTCTGAATGGTCAGAGTCCGATTTTCTGCTTTTAAAGCCCAAGGCATGTACCTTTCGATGTTGCGTTCCACCCGTAGAATGGAGGTCCGTACTTCTTCATCAAGGCTTTCTTGCTCATCGGTGTCTTTGAGAAATTCCGGTTCATCGTCTGAGAAAAGAACGATTTGCTTCACTTGACCTCCTCCCCTGACCATGGTGGTAAAAACATGGTAAATCGTTTTAAACAGTATTAAACATGTAACAGGAAAGGTACTTCCCCTTTAAGTTACTTATAATCAAAGCTTTAAGGAAAATTCCCGCTAAGGATTTTCAAAAATAGACGCCAACTTTTCAAAAAAATACACCAGCTTTTCAAAAATAGACACCAACTTTTCAAAAGTAGACGCCATTTTTTCAAAAATAGACGCCAACTTTTCAAAAGTAGACGCCAACTTTTCAAAAGTAGACGCCAAATCGAAACAAGACCGGCTAGTCTGAGTTTCTCGGATGTGATTCCAAGAGCCCTCAGGCTATCCGGTCAACTGTCAATTTCTATTAGGCGTTGGATTGGGTGTTGGAGAAATTTCTAAGTTGTGAAGGTTCAAACCGGATCAAATTTGAAGTTCCAGGGATTGAAGTCCGTTGCTCATTTTAAGGGTCGGAGCCCTGCTTACTTTTGAGGCTGGGCGGGCTTGACCTGAATCGGCTTGAGGTTCGGGTCGGGAACGGCGTTGGTAATCGGGGCTTCGGAGGGAAGAATGGTGATGCCCGGCTTGCCGTTGGTCGGGAGCGGCTTGCCTTCCGGAACGCCCTGAACGTCTTCCGGGACGGTCCGGTTGATTTCTTCCTGCTCGCGGGCCATCGCGAGCGGATCGTCCGCGGCGACTTCGACGATACCCGCGCCGCCGTCGGGGAAGGTTTCCGTACCTTCTTCAACCGCCGGCTCGGTCGGGGTGACCGAGGCGACAAGGGCCGCCGGGACTTCGGATTCCATCCAGACGTGAACCCATTCCGCGCCGAACTTCATCTTTCCAACATAAGCGTACTTGGTGTCGGTCGTGAACTCGCGCGAGTGCCAGAGTTTGGCGTTCGACCCATCGGGCTGCGCGACCAGACCCGCGAACTCGAACGCCACCGTCGCGGAAACGGGACGGACATCGGCGAAATTGGCGAGGCCGAAATCGGAGGTCTTCACCCGCGTGGTCTTCGCGGATACGGCTTTCGGGGTGTTCGATTTCTTGACGGTCCGCTTCGAATGCCGAACGTGCTTCCTGACGTGGCGGCGATACTTGCGGGTGCGCTTCTTCTTCATCGTGCGCTTGGCGGCAACCGTCTTGACACCTTTGGCGGGTGATTCCTTCGCGAAGGATTCGATCTGGAATCCGAAAAGGAAGGCGACGGTGACGATGGCGGCGATGAAGAAGCGGTTCATTGCGGTGTCCTCGCGGTGATTTCTGCCCGTTTTTAGAACAATCCGCGTGCCGGACCGTCGGAAATCTCACTTCGACTGACCGAAAATTCAGAACACCAACCAAAAGAACGACTTGCGGTGATTGTAAAAAGATTTATCACCGCCCGCCGCCGGTCCGGACTGGAATCCAGGCTGTCGTTCGTCAAATTCCGAAACACTTTTTCGGTTACACCCGCGACCGGGCGCGACCGCCAACCGGTTTGACGGCGGGCAGGACTGCCGCCGGCACGACCGGCTTCTTTTTCGGCGGTCTCGGCTTTCTGACCGGGTGGAGGAGGGGACTGTCCGGCGGAAGCGGGGTGACCGAAGCCGGATCGAGCGTCCACTTGGCGCGCGGGTTGAAGCTGCGCCCGTCGTCGTGGGCGAACCAATCGGAACGGGATTTCCAGAACCGCCGTCCGAGGTAGATGACCTCATCGAGGACGACGGTGCGTTCGATCCGGCCCTTGACCGGATGGATGGAGAAGATGACGCCGCTGAATTTCATCGAGGGTGACCGGGTGGGAGAAGAAAGGGAAACCTAGCCGAACCGGAGATGAGGTCATTATGACGGGAAGATGTTAATGGCGCGAGTCATCGAACCAATTTCATTGAGAAAACTCCCAAATCACGAATTCAAAGAAGTTGATCGTATTTTGGAAACTCCACTGCCCAAATGACCTCGGGTTACCCCTCATCTTCCGATAATTCAGAGGTGTTTTCGGGCAGTTTTCCTTCAGCATCCAATAGATCCAAAGAACTGACTTGAAGAACGGTGGCGATGGCGTCAAGCGCATCGAGCGAGATGCTTCGAATCTGATTGTGCCAGTAACGGCGCACAAGGCGGATGTCGAGTTGGGATTCGCGTGACAGTTTTCCGATGTTGTAGCCCTTGGCTTTGGCGACCTGTTGGACTTTGAGTGTGGTCATTTCTCCTCCCGCATCGTGGGGGAAAGCCTACCCAGAAAGGTACTATCAAAGAAGTGCTTGGTGAGGCGTGCTATTGATAGCATCCTAAGATTAGCACGCGGCTAGGGGGAGTGAGAGGAGGAGTACATCAACGTATCTCGTGGACTGTGAGATCGAGGGCCTCATGAAGCTGCTGAACATGGGGTTGCAACACCGGACCTGGCGGATCTGAAACAGGCCAGATGCCGGGTGACCGGAGGGTGAACTGAGGAATAGCGAAACTGCCAACCCCAAAGAAGGGGGGAGCTACGCTTCCGGGCTTTCTGGTGAAGGTGCAGCGTTCTCGTCGGTCATTTCGAAGAGGTCAAAAAAACCGACGCCCAGGACGCCCGCGATTTCCGAAATGGCGTCGAGTGAGACGTTGCGGGTCTGGTTGTACCAATACCTGCGGACCATGCGGATTTCGAGTTTGGCCTCTCGGGAGAGGGTCGAGATGTTGAAGCCGCGCGGGACGGCGAGTTCTTGGACCTTGAGTCTGACCATAACGCCTCCATTGGGTGAAACAGGCAATCATAGCAGACTGAAAAAGAGTTCTTGATTTATATGCGTTTGTTGATTACTGTCTTCGTGTACAAAAATTGCATACAAAAAGAAAAAAAGGAAAGGAGCACATCAATGTATCTCGTGGACTGTGAAATCGAGGGCCTTGCACCGTTGCTGCAACACCGGTTCGCGACGCCGGAACTTGCGGATCTGACGCAAGGAGGACGCCGGGTGACCGGAGCGGTGGACTACACGGAGGAATGGCGGGAGTACCTGTACCGGACGCCGGAAGGGAAGATCGGCCAGCCGGCGATCCACATCGAGCAGGCGATGATCAAGGCGGCTGGCGGATTCAAAATTACCGGCCGGCGGGGAGCAACCTACAAGGAACTCTTCAAGGCGAGCGTTTTCGTAACACCCGAGGTCCTTTCCCACGGAATCACGTTGCCGGAAGCGCTGACGACGAACGCCGAGGAAGCGGTCTACCTCGACATTCGGCCGGTGGTTATCCAGAAGGCGCGGGTGGTCCGGCTGCGTCCGGCGCTCCGGAAGGGCTGGCGGTTGTCATTCACGATTGAGGTGGTGGACGACCAGATTCCCGTCGCGATCGTGAAGGATGTTTTGGAGCTGGCCGGGAAGACCGGTGGGATCGGCGATTACCGTCCCCGGTTCGGCCGCTTCATGGTCACGCGGTTTCAGAAGCCTAAAGCGTTACCCCGACCGGTGACACTGAACTTTGAATCTTGAGATGGAGCAGGACAGGACTGGAGAGGATTGGCAGGGTTAGGAATGGCCCGGTTCGGCGAGGAATGGCTTGGTAGGGAGAGGTTCTCCGCTCTTTCCGGCGCGCAGCGTCCGAAAAGGGCGGTCTCACCACCATTCTGAAAAAAGGAGGGCTGGAAGTGACGTCATGGACCAAACAACCAGGACGCATTTCGAGTTGTCGGCGTTTCCGGGAGCGTTGTTCCGCTGGTACGGACGGCTGCGCGGCAAACCGTGGGATCGGTTGCGGCGGTTCGTCCACGAGCGGGACAAGGGCGAGTGCCGGGAATGCGGACGGAAAGTGTCGTTTCGGAAATTCCATTGCCACCACGTTCTGGAAGTGAGTCAGAACGGGACGAACCATCCGACAAATCTGGTGACGCTCTGCCGGGCGTGCCACGAAAAAAAACATGCCCACCTTCAAAACCCGAACGAGCGGGTTTCGTACCGGTCGGGCGAGAACGAAAGGAAGACCAATGAAAATGAGCCGACTTGAACGGGCGCTGCGCCGGGCGCGTCCCTATGTCCACAACCCGGAGCGGTTTCCCGATGCGTCGCACATCGGGAAGCGGTTTCGGGTGGAACGTGATGCTGTGGCCGCAGACATGATGGACAGCAGTGGGGAATTTCGCGCCAGCGGGTCGCCACAATCCGTTGTGGTCTTCGTGGAAAAGACCACGCCAAATTTGGTTTCTGGATAGGTAGAGTAGTTTTAA
>JBDRAL010000104.1:0-15224 GCA_039793685.1 Blastocatellia bacterium NZW_1522 | reverse complement strand
AGGCGGACCGTCCGGTCATCATCTTCTTCGATGAAGTTCCGATACTTGTGACGA
The DNA here is from genome assembly GCA_039793685.1 of Blastocatellia bacterium NZW_1522. Taxonomy (GTDB): domain Bacteria; phylum Acidobacteriota; class Blastocatellia; order Chloracidobacteriales; family Chloracidobacteriaceae; genus JAAFHI01. Next base: position 15,170 of record JBDRAL010000104.1, on the reverse strand, counting down.
GAATCCTCAAGGGAACAAACCAGCGGCCAACCCCGGAAGGCAGGCAGGAAGCGGACCGGTTCGTTTCCTGGTTACGAGCCAACGCGCTGGCCCATTCGGGCCGCGTCCGGCAGGTCATCACCGGATCAATCGGGCTGGAACCGCTGCTCCGCAAAGTCGGACTGAGCGCCACCATCAACCACTGCCACCCGTTTCACCTTGGCGCGTGGGATTCTCCAACCGCCGTCGCCTGTCTGAACGCGCTGGCGGCGGGAGTGGATTTGTCATTTGAGCCTCAAGCGGCTGAACGGGTTACGGAACTGCTCGGCTACTGCGTGCCGTTTCACATCCAGGTATTTTTCGACAATCTGAAACAGGAATGTCGCCATCGCGGAACAAGCGGGATCACCGCTTCATTCGTGGATGAAGTCTATCGAACGCGAATGTTGAGCGTCCGGGGCCATGCGGATCTGAGCCACCTTGAAGAACGGCTCAAACTGGCGTTCGAACGTGAAACCCACCAACTGGCCCTCGAATTTCTGACCGAAGCCGCCGTCACCGGACGATTGACCGCGCAGGCCATTCGAATTCTAAGTACCGGGATACAGCCGCCGGAAGGAACATCCATTCCGGAAATCGTCCGGGAAATCCTTGAAGTCCTTGAACATGACGGCTACCTCGAACGCCGCGACGACGGCTACCGGTTTTGTTCGAACCTGCTGCGTGACTGGTGGAAGAGCCGCTTCGAGACGTTTTTCATCCCCGCTTCCGAACGGGGGGCGGCGCAATGAGATACAACCCCGGATTTCTCACCGAAGACCAGTTGGTCGAGTCGTTCGTCGTTCGACGGGAGCATCTCTCCCTTTTAATCGACGCAGTTCGCGGAAACGACGGTTCAAGCAACCAGCATGTCCTCATTATCGGCGCGCGCGGCAGCGGAAAGACGACGCTCGTCCGTCGGCTGGCGGCGGAAATCCACCGCGCGCCCGATCTGGCCGAAAAATGGTATCCGATCGTTTTCGGGGAGGAATCCTATGAAATTTTCACCGCCGGGGAATTCTGGCTGGCCGCGTTGTTTCACCTCGCGGGCCAGACGGGCGACGCCAATCTCGCGCTGACGCACAAGGAACTTCTCGCCGAGAAGGATGAACGCCGCCTGCGGGACCGGGCGCTCGCGCAACTTCTCGATTTCGCCGACCGTGAAAAACGACGACTGGCCCTCGTGGTCGAAAACCTCAACATGCTCCTCGGCGAACAAATGGTCGAAGGCGCGGATTGGGACATTCGCCACACACTGATGAACGAATCCCGCCTGATGCTCGTCGGCACGGCCACATCGATGTTCGACGCCATCGAAAACGATTCACAGGCATGGTTCGGATTGTTCACGATCCACGAACTCCGCCCGCTCAACCTTGAGGAATGCGGCATCCTGTGGAAATCCATCGTCGGAGAAAACGACGTGGCGGCGGGCTACCCGATGCGGCCGGTTGAAATCCTGACGGGCGGGAACCCGCGCCTGCTCGGCATCCTCGCCGGATTTTCTCAAAAGCGCTCGTTCCGCAACCTGCTCGAAAACCTCACCGAACTCATCGACGAACACACCGATTACTTCAAAAGCCGTCTTGAATACCTGCCCGCCACGGAAAGGAAGGTCTTCGCGACGGTTCTGGACATCTGGGACCCGACCACCGCCCGCGAAGTCGCTGACGAATCGAGGATGGACATCAATAAGGCCAGTTCCATGCTCAAGCGCCTCGTCGAACGCGGCGCGGTGATGGTGGTGGATACGGAAGGCGGGAGAAAGTACTACCAAGCCAGCGAGCGGCTTTTCAACGTCTACCACTTGATGCGGAGACGGGGAGAAACATCGGGGCGAGTGTTCGCGGCGGTGAGATTTATTTTTGGTTTTTATCCAGAAGAAGAAATTGAAAAAATTTTAAATACAGCAATTCAAGAATGTCCGGAAATGCTAGGTGAAATAATTGATGCACTAAGATTGATGCTAGAAATAACTGAGAGGCAGGAGCAATTTGCAAAAGAGGAAGAAGAGCGATACCACCAGATTGGGAAACACCATTCACTTGGACTAAATTTCTTGAAAACAGGACAGTTTGAAAAAGCAGAATTTTTTTTCAAGAAAGCTATGGAGTTCGACCCAGAAAAAAGTTCTTATTCTGAGGTTATCGGTATTACCTTATTAGAACAAAAAAAGTACACAGAGGCTATTGAAGTCTTTGAAAACAAAATTACTTCCTCAACAAACAATGAAGAAGCTGAACAATTACTTCTTCATGCAATCTTAGGCTTTTTGCGTTCAACTGATGATGTAAGTCCTGCTCTCCAAGCATTTCACAAATCACTGAACGAAACTGATTTAGGGGCGATTCATTGGTTTTGTGTCAATTATTTGGTGATGAAAACCAAACCTCAGAAACCTGAATTTTGGCTTAGCCTAATATCAAACTATGGAGAAACACTAATTAAAAATTCTACTGAGAGATTAGGACTTTCAGCTACAACACTTTTTTTTACTTATGCAGCCGCTGATGGATGTTCGGAAGAAGCTCTGAAATTGATTCTTGATACCGACAAGCAGAAAAAATTCGAAACCCTTGAAGTCGGTCTTCGAATCTATCTCGGCGAATCACCCCGCCGGGCGCATGAAATTCTTGAAGTCGGGAAAGATGTGGCCAAGCGCATTCAAGAATTGACGGAGAAGCGGGCCGCGATGATCGCGGAATCCGCTTCTCAATCCTGAAATATGGGGGCGCGCTGGAAACGCGCGCTCCCTCGCACGCTCCCTACTCGCCGTAGAGGCGGCGGTAGTGCGCGGCGTTGCGCGTGACGCCCTGGACGTAGAGCCGCGTTTCCGAAATTGGAATTGAATCCACCCAGACGTCGAGTTCGCCGGTCGGCAGCGAGTTCAGCCACTGCGCGACCCGGCCCGGTCCGGCGTTGTAGGCCGCGAAGGCGTATTCATATCGCCCGTATTTCCGGTACATCTCGGCCAGATACGACGTGCCGAGCGTGATGTTGAGCGTCGGGTTGTAAAGCTGATCACCGGTAATGAAGTTGCCGGTCGTCTTTTTAGCGACGAGGCGACCAGTCGAGGGCAGCATCTGCATCATCCCGATGGCGTTGGCGCGAGAGCGGGCGTTCGGGTTGAACACGGATTCCTGCCGGATGAGTCCGGCCACGATGTACGGGTCGAGGCCGTTCGCCTTCGCTTCCCGCTTGATGGTTTCCCACTCGCGCAGCGGGAAGAAGATTTCCCACTCCTCGCGGGTAACTTCATCGCCCTGATACGCCAGATAGTCGGGGTGCGCCCGCTGGAGCGTCTGCACCGCGCGCAGTGTTTCGCCCCGGTCGCGGAAGACGCGGGCCATTTCCCGGTTGACCTTCGGGGAGTTCGGCGCGGTCTTGCGGGCTTCTTCCATTTCGGCCAGCGACAGGTCGGCGAGGCCGATGATGCGAAGTTGCGACGCCCGCTCCATCCAGCCATCTCCTTCAGGACCAATCGTTTCCGGCAACGGACGCGCGGGCTGGATGCTCGCGCAGGCTTTCGCGAGCGTCGAATTCGGGTCGAGTTTCGGCATCTGGACCGATTTCAAGGAATCCAGCCGTTTGGCCGACATCTGGCCGTAGTACCCAAGTTTGTACCGGCGAATAATCGCTTCGTACATCGCCTTGGCGTCCGCCGACCGGCCCGTGCGTTCCAGATCGCGGGCCGCCCAGTACGCCGACATGCCTTTGTAATCCGACGACGGGAATAGCGCGACATGTTCAATCAGCAGGGGCGCGGCCGCGGCGAAATCGCCCGCCTGATGGAGCGTCCAGCCCCGCTTGTAGTGCCACTGCTGGCCGACTTTCTGCTCCGGATAGTTGCGGACCAGCCGGTCGTAGTACCCCGCCGCCCCGCCACGTTTTTCCGACCACTGAGCCAGCATCGCCAGCGCTTCGCCCGCTTTCGGCGATTTCGGATAGAGCGACAACAGCCGTTCGACCGTCGCGGGATAGCCCGGCGCACTCGATTTCCGCTGCGCTTCCCCTTGATAGAAAAGGGCTTCCGCGTGGAGTTCCTTGTCTTTCGCGGACACGGTGGCAAGCTGGTTGGCCGCCGCCGGGTATTTCTGCGCGAAGTACAAACTGACGCCGTACCGGAAACGGACTTCATCACTCTTAAGGGCGGCCGGATTGGCAGAGGCCAGTTTCTCGAAAGCTTTGGCCGCATCCACGTACCGTTTCACTTCAAAATTCCGATTCGCCATCGTCTGAAGGAGTTCCGGATCGTTGATTTCTGAGAACAAAATCACGTCTTTTCCGGGCGTTCCTGATTCCGTCGGCGCGACGCCAAGAAGTTCCTTGAACGCCGGCGTTTCGACCGTTTGCGGAGATTCAACCTGAATCCGGGTCACAATGGACAACCAAAAGGGGCCGCCAGCCTCTTTCTTTGCCTTGCCCAGAATAATCAGAGCGTCTCCGTCCCCCTTGTCGAGCAACGGTTTCAGATTCGCTTCCACCGCAGCGATATTTTTAGTTGAGGCGGCAGTTCGCCCAGCCTGAAGAATCGCATCCCGAACGAGCAGCGATTTTGGAAACTTGCCCGGAAGCTGGAGCAGCGTGGCCTGCGCCTTGTCGTACTGCCCGGCGTCGTTCTGCGCCTTCCCCAGATAAAACAGCGCGTAATCGCCCAACTGGCTGTACTTGGCGAAAAGCGGATCGTCCAAAACTTTTATCGCCTGCGCGAAGTTTCGGCCGGTGTACGCGTCGTATCCACGGCGGAAACGGGCCAGCGCGGCGACTTCGGATTCCGGATATTTCTTTTCGAATCCGGCCAGAAGGCCCTCGCCGGGCTGGTTGGCGGCGCGGTTGACCGCTTCGCGCAGTTCAGTCAGCGCTTTCGTCTTTTCCTGCGGACCGGTCGCCGCGCTCGCGCAGTTCCGGGTGAGGAGATAGCCGCCGAGCAGCATCACCGTGAGGAGCGAAAGCCCCGAGCCGACCCGAACCAGCATCGGACGCGACTGGTTCAGATTTCGAATAAAGTCAACCACAACAGTCATTTCCAACCTCTTTAGAAATATCGGTGGATCGGAACGCGGCGCTCGGGCCGTCAATTCCGCCAAAAGAGTGATTCAATTCTGGAAACCGGAAGAATGGCGTCCGCTCCTTGTAGCGTGTTTTTTCAGCCGACGGCAACCGCGCAAGCCGGTAAAACCTGTGTGGATGCCCTCATTCCGACAGTCAGTATGAATTTTGAATCGGGAGACGGGTTGGCCGGGGAGAAAAGAAAAACGCCGGAGCGGGTGGAAGTCGGCCTGCCGCTTCCGAACCGTCTCCGGCGTGGGTCTTCGCCGCTTGGCCGGGTTATTCGGCCAGTTGTGGCCCCGGACAATCGCGACCGAGTTTGGTCGGATCGCCTTCGGCCAGCGAAGCGACCATCTCGTCATAGAAGTAATCGAACTTGGTGATGACGACCGGATTGGTAATCCGCTTGTCGTACATCTGACGCGAACGGTCGATATCTTCCTTCAACCGGTCGTAAAGATCGTTGTTCTGGCGCCCTTCGACGACCTTCTGCTCGTTGTAAAGCTTGATTTCGGAAACGAGCAGGCGGGCAAACCGGCGGGCATCGCTATGCGCCTTCTGGTCTTCCTCGGGAATCTCCGGCGGTGACTGGAGACTGCCGGTCGCAGGCTTGGCCGGCGCGGGTTCGACCACCGGCGCGGGCGGCGCGAAGATCGGGGCCGGCTCGGCAACGACCGGTTGCGGCGCAAAGGCCGGAGGCAGTTCCGCGGTCGGCGGGGGCGTAAACGAGGAATAATTCTGGGTCGTCGCGAAATTCGGCGGCGTCACCAGGTTCCCCGTCGGAGGCGAGAAGTTGAATCCGACACCTGTTTCGGGAGCGGGCGGCGGCTCGGGGGCCGGAGTTTCCGGCATCGGCTCCGGCTGAAAATCAAAACTCGGGGCCGGGCGTTCGGGATCAGTCTGCACTGCAAATCCGGGAACGGGCGCGACCGGCGGCGGTTCCGGCTGGAAGCTGAAACCGGTTTCCGGGTGCGATGGCTCGGATGGCGGCTCCGGCTGAACCATAAAACTCGGTTCCGGACGGGTTTCCGGTTCGATCGGGGGTGTCGGCACGTCGAACGTCGGCTCGGGACGAGCGGGTTCAACCAGCGGTTCCGGCTGGAAGGAAAAACTCGGCTCGGGTCGCGACTCAGGTTCGGCGTCGGGCTGTTCCGATTCCGGCGGAGGCACCGCGCCGAAAGAATGCGTAATGACCGGCTTTTCCTCGGCCACCGGTTCCGGCTCCACTTCTTCCGCGGCGGCCGGTTCGGGCGTCACCACGAACTCGGGCATCGGGGCCGGCGGTTCCGGTTCGACCACGAACTGCGGAGCGGCCGCGACCGGCTCGGGTTCGGCGGTTTCGGCAACCGGTTCGGGTTCAGGTTCCGGCGCAACCACCGCTTCCACAACGGGTTCCGGTTCAGGCTCGGGTTCAGGGGCCGCGACTTCTTCAACCGGTTCGGCAACCGCCTCCGGCTCGGTTTTGACTTCCTCGACCGTGGCTTCCTGGGGTTCCTCGGCAACCGGCGTCGGCAGGGACTGCGTCAGCGAGGAAGCCACGGCGGGAACACCTGTTGTCGTCGGCGCAACCGTTGACGCCGCGCGACTGCGGGCGGAAATCAGTTCCACCGTGAACCCGGCGATGTTGACCAGAATTTCAATCGGAGAAAGATGCGTCGCGGCCCCGTCCCCGGAATCGACATATAAAACGGCTGCCGCTTTTCCGCGAACGAGCAGCGGAACGCCCGAAATTTCAGCCGGTTTCTGACCGAGCCGTTCGAGCAAAAGACGGTTGTCAGCCTGATCATCGGCACCGGAAGTCAGGGTATCCTGCTTTTCCAGCACGGCGCGAAGCAGCGTATCCGACTGCAACGAAAGGGAAAGTCCGCGAAGCGCGGCGGATTCCGCGTCCTCGAATCCACGCGAAGCCCAGCCGACGACATTCCCGGCCTTCACGATGAACAGCGCCACGCGCGGCGCGTAGGTCGCGGCGTGCGAGACGAGCAGGTTCAACACGTCGGCCTGCGTCTGCTGCGCCTGAATGTCGAGAATGAAACGGCGCAGTTCGCTCAAATCGACGGACGGCGCGGCCGCTTCCACCGGTGCCGCCGGGACGGGTTCAGCGACCGGGACGGGGACCGGGGCGAACGAAGCGGCGGCGGTCAGCCGGGCGACGGTCCGCTCGGCGAGCGACGCAATGGCCGCGTCTTCACCAACCGCGACTAATCGGGAGGCCGACTCAGAACGCAAAGCCGAAAACGCCTCCTCCACCTGCTGGTGCATCTTGACGAGCGTCTTTTCCATGTCGCCGAGCCGGGCGCGTACGATCGCCTCGACTTCCGCCCGCAAACTTGCTTCGAATTCTGGTTTGGACACGAGTGCCTCCGCAAAAAAGTCTGAGAGTCTGGAGTCGAGAGTCTGGAGTCAAAAGTCTCCGGAGGTCATCCGGACTCCAGACTCTCGACTCCAGACTCTTTGACTGATTTTTATGGTGTTCCCGGAATCGGCAATCGGATGGTGAATGTCGTTCCCTGCCCCACGGCGCTCTGGCAGGTAATCGAGCCGTGGTGACCTTCGATAATGCGGCGGCTGATTCCGAGGCCGAGTCCGGTGCCTTCCGAACCCTTGGTCGTAAAAAATGGTTCCCAGATGCGATTCAACTGTTCGGGCGGGATGCCGCAACCGGTGTCCGTGATGGAAACCACCGCGTATCCCTCGCGCTCGCCCACATGGACGGTCAGCGTCCCGGTCGGGCCGATCATGGCCTGCGCGCCGTTGCGCAGCAGGTTGAGCATGACCTGCATCAACTTGTCCCGATTCAAATAGATGGACGGATTCGCATCGTAGCGGAAACTGGTGCGGCACGCCTTCACCAATGGGTCGTACCGCGCGAAACTGAGCGCTTCCTCGATGACCGGCACGAGCGGCATGAGGCGCTTTTCATAGGACGCCGCGCCCGGCCGGGCGAAATCGCGGATTTCATTCACCATCGCGACCATCCGCTGCTGCGCGTTGAGGATGAGCTGAATGAGTTTCCGCTTGTCCTGATCCTCGGTGTCGCAGAGCAGGATTTCCGCCGCCGTCAGCGTCGAAAGCTGGTTTTTGAGTTCGTGCGCGATGCCGCTGGCGAACTGGCCGAGCGTCGCGAGCTTTTCGTTGTTGATGAGCTTTTCCTGCGTGGCCCGCAATTCCTCGATGAGCCGCAGGTTTTCCATCGCCAGACCGGCCTGCTGGGTCAGGGCGAGGAAATATTCGAGTTCCTCATCGCTGAACTGGGTGTTGGCGAGCAGGTTGTCAACGTAGCACACGCCCCAGACGCGGTTCGTCGAACTGATCGGCGCGCACATCACCGAGTGGATCGCCTGCTGGATGATGCTCGAATTGAGCGCGAAGCGGTTGTCGGCGAGCGCGTCGAAGCTGCGGATGGCGACGTTTTGCTCAAAAGACTGATTCGCGATGGTCAGACTCGGCTGGACGCCCGTCGCGCTACCCGAGCGCGTCCGCGCGACGCGGGTTTCGAGCGCGCCGGTCGAGGCGTCGCGGATGAGTACCACCCCGCGTTCGGCGGGCAGCGTCTCCATCACGGCGTCGAGCAGGGCTTCCAGCAGTCCCTGCGAACTGTTCACCGAGAGCATCTTCCGGTTCGTGTCGTTGAGCGACTTCAACCGGTTGAGCGTCAGATCGGTGATGTCCTCGGCGCTGTCGAGCAGGGCCGTATTGAGAAACCGGGTCTGATGGTTGGTGATGATCGTCATCAGCCGGTCGGTCGAGCGCTCCTCGTCGGTCCGGCTGGACGACCCCGTCTGGTATTCCCCGTCCTGAATTTCAAAGACCAGCGTCACCGGATGGGTGTCGCCGAGCTGAAGCTGATCGCCGTGCTGGAGGGCGTGTTCCGACACCCGCTGGCCATTGACCATGCAACCGCCGGTACTTTTCTGGTCGCGCAGCAAAAACTGGTTGTTTTCGAAGACGATTTCCGCGTGCCGGCGCGAAATATAGGAATTGTTGATTTGAAGATCGTTGGTACGCAGCCGTCCGATGCTGAAAATCGGGTTCCCGATACGAACCGAACGGGCGTGCCCGTTGGCGTCAAGGTAGCTTAACGTCGCATTTGGAAGGCTGGTCAGAGTTTCCGTCATGGCAACTGCGGACAAGGGAGGAGCGAAACTGTAACCTTGGATGAAATAAGGGCGTGGAATGCCGGGGAATGTACCACAGCTTTTTCGGATTCGTCAGGCAAAAATCAGCCAGCGGAAGCGGTTAGCGGAAAACCGCCCCTTACGAGGGTGGTGTTTTCACCGTCCCTTTCTCAACCGGCGTATTCAAAAATTGAGTTTATCCGTCAGCCAGGCCTTGATGAATTCTTCCAACGTGGTTGCAACCGGGTCCAGTACCCCTGTTTCGTGATCTCTCCACAGAACCTTTTCCTCTATTCCCGTTTCGGATTCCATTTCGGGACTGACCTGAAAAGCGAACCCATCCCCGTTTGCAGCATCGGAGAAAAACAGGAAGTCATCCAACGGGGTATCCCCGTATTCCTCCCAATTCTTTCTATACTCAAGAGTTGCAGCCACAATTGTTTCGAGGTCCCATAATAACGCCATTGAAAATCGGACCTGATACACGCCGTTTGTTTCAAGCAGAAGTTTCTTCAGGGATTCAGGAAATGGACCACCCAGAATTCTTTCGGCCGCTACAAGTTCCGTGGAAGAAACGGGGGGCGAAAACTCGCAGGAATCGTCGAGGGAAGAAATCAAAGCTTTCCACATTTCATTCACCCCTTTTCTCAAAACAACCCCTCACTGATGCTCGGGGTTCCATACAGGTCCCGGAGAGGATGTCCGAGGGTCAACGGTATGGAACCCCGAGCATCAGCGAGGGTTACGGTGGGGCCGTTTCAAGTCTCGGTAATCGGCGGGCGCGGACGGACCGCGCGGCGGCGGCGCGGCTTGGCGGGTTCCTGTTCCTCGACATCGTGCGGGACGACCAGATTGCGCTTGATCGAGCGCAGCGCCTTGTGGAGCGAAAAACGCGGCTTGAAGCCGAAATCCTCGCGGAATTTCTTGCCGTCGATGACGCAGGGGTACATCAGAAAGTCGTACTGTGGGGTCGGGAACGGCAGCAGTTTCGCCATCCAGCCGAGTTTCATCACCGGCGCGGCGAGTTCGTAGAGTACCGGGACGGCGATGCCGCCCGCTTCCCGGACCGCCGCCGAGAGGGGCAGTTCGCCGGGGCCGGTCACGTTGTAAACGCCGCCGTGATTCCCTTCCAGCGCGAGCAGCAGCGCCGTCACCATGTCGCGTTCGTCGATGACCTGCATCATCGGGTCGTAGCCGAGCGGTACGGGCACGACGCCGAACCGCAGGTAGGTCGTGAGAAAGTTCTGAACGTGCGGGCCGACGATGTGGCAGGGCCGGAGCAGGGTCGTGACGGTGTCCTTCGTCTGGTACATCCAGGAGCGGCAGTAGGTGTCGAATTCCACCTTGTCGCCCATCTCGGCGTACCGCTGAATCGCCTTCAGCGGATAGTCCTCCGTCAAAAACGTCGGGTTGGTCGGCTCCGCGCCGTAGACATCCGCCGAACTCAACAGCATGACCTGCGGTACGCTCTGGCGTTCGCAGCAGGCGAGCAGCCGCATGGTCCCGATGACGTTGACCGTGTGGCGGACCTTCATCGGCAACCGGGCGTCGTTCGCCACGGCGAGATGGACGACCGCGTCGAACTTCTCGTTGCGAAAGAGGTTTTCAAGCGTCTTTTTCCGAATATCAATCGGCTTGTAGATGATGTCGCGCTTGATCTGAAGCTGCGGCGGACGGCGTCCGATGCCGACCACTTCCCATTCCGGCGGCACCGCCGACGCGAACTGCGTGGCCAATCCACCGGCGATTCCGGTGATTAAAAGACGTTTGCGGCGGAAACTGGGCATGCGGGAACCGTCTGGAGTCTGGAGTCGAGAGTCTTGAGTCAAAGACTGAAAGACTATTTTTTCGAGTCAGACCAAAGTTGGATTTAAGACTTTGGCAGTTTCTTTGGAATTCGGGTTTTCGGCAAGTCCATTGTGGAATTGGACTCCAGACGCTCAACTTCAGATTTCCTTTTCGAACGTCAGAAATAAAAATCCGGGAACTTCATTTCTGAAATTCCCGGACCTTGTCGTTCAAACCGATTTATCAGGAAGTCGGACTCACGACTCCAGACTTCCGACTCCAGACTACTTCTCCATTTTCTTCGCGTTTTCGACCGCTTCTTCAATCGGGCCGCACATGTAGAACGCGCCTTCGGGCAGGTCGTCGTGCTTGCCGGAAAGGATTTCCTTGAAGCTACGGATGGTGTCGGCGATCTTGACGTACTTGCCCTTGCGGCCCGTGAACTGTTCGGCGACGTGGAAGGGCTGCGAGAGGAATTTCTGAATCTTGCGGGCGCGGGCGACGAGGAGCTTGTCGTCTTCCGACAGTTCGTCGATCCCGAGAATCGCGATGATGTCCTGAAGTTCCTTGTAGCGCTGGAGCGTCCGCTTGACGCCTTCGGCCACGTCGTAGTGTTCCTGGCCGACCACCTGCGGATCGAGAATCCGCGAGGTCGAGTCGAGCGGATCGACCGCCGGGAAGATTCCGAGTTCCGAAATCTGGCGGGAAAGCACGGTCTTGGCGTCCAGGTGAGAGAAGGTCGTCGCGGGAGCCGGGTCGGTCAAGTCGTCGGCGGGAACGTAAATCGCCTGCACCGAAGTGATCGAACCGGTCTTGGTCGAGGTGATGCGTTCCTGAAGTTCGCCCATTTCGGTGGCGAGCGTCGGCTGGTATCCCACGGCGGAGGGCATACGGCCGAGGAGCGCCGACACTTCCGAACCGGCCTGGGTGAAGCGGAAGATGTTGTCCACGAACAGGAGCACGTCCTGGTTCATTTCGTCGCGGAAGTATTCGGCGACGGTCAGACCGGAGAGGGCCACGCGGGCGCGCGCTCCGGGAGGTTCGGTCATCTGGCCGTACACGAGGGCAATCTTGGATTCCTCAAGATTGTCCATCTTGATGACGCCGCCTTCCTGCATTTCGACCCAGAGGTCGTTGCCTTCGCGGGTGCGTTCGCCGACGCCCGCGAACACCGAGTATCCGCCGTGGCCCATGGCGACGTTGTTGATGAGTTCCATGATGGTCACGGTCTTGCCCACGCCCGCGCCGCCGAACAGACCGATCTTTCCGCCCTTGAGGAACGGCTGGATGAGGTCGATGACCTTGATGCCCGTTTCGAGCACTTCGGCTTCGGTGGACTGCTGTTCGTAGGTCGGGGCCGGGCGGTGAATCGGGTAGCGCTTCTCGTGCTTGACCGCGCCGAGTTCGTCCACCGGCTCGCCGAGGACGTTCATCACGCGACCGAGCGTGCCCTTGCCAACCGGGACGCTGATCTGGTTGCCCGTGTCGATGACCTTCATCCCGCGCACGACGCCGTCGGTCGGGAGCATCGCCACCGTCCGCACGAGACCTTCGCCCATGTGGCGCTGGACTTCGCAGACGATGTCGATGGGCGTTTCAACGTCGAAGCCTTCGCTCACGACGCGCAACGCCTGGTACATCGGCGGCAGGTAGTTGTTTCCGAACTCGATGTCAACGACGGGGCCGATGACTTGAACGACTTTCCCCGTTTGCGGGGCGGCGGCTGGTGCGCTCATGGAATTTCTCTCCCTACTCTTTGTTCGCGCTCAATCACGCGCGGTGAAAACCGTTTACGCGCTGAAGCGCGCACTCTGAACGTGAGGTTACAGGGCGGAAGCGCCGCTGACGACCTCGATGATTTCGTTGGTGATGGCGGCCTGCCGGATGCGGTTCATGTTCAACGTCAGCTTGTTGATGACGTCGCCCGCGTTGCGGCTGGCGGAATCCATCGCGGCCATCCGGGCGCCGTGTTCGGAAGCGACCGATTCGAGCAGCGCCTGGAAAATCTGCGTTTCCACGAAGCGCGGCAGCAGCCGGTCGAAAATTTCCACCGGGGCCTGCTCGAAAATGTAATCGGCGGTCGCGGCCGTGTCGTCCTTGGCCGCGTTGTCGAACCGGACCACCGGCAGCAACTGGTCGAACTTCACGATCTGCGAAATGGCCGACTTGAATTCGGCGTAGACCAGAAACACCCGGTCCGGGCGAATCGTGAGGGATTCCTCGTTGTCGGATTCCCCTTCGAACATCCCGATCAGGTCGCGGGCAATGGCGGCGGCGTCCTGATACTGGACGGTCTTGGCCGTGATGTTGACATATTCCTTGACGATGGTCGCGCCGCGCCGCTTGAAAAAGTCGCGTCCCTTGCGGCCGACCGTGACCATCTCGACGGTCTGGTCGGGATTTTCCCGCAGATACTGCTGGACGGCGCGAATCAGGTTCGCGTTGAACCCGCCGCACAACCCCTTGTCGGAAGTCATCAGCACGATGAGGGTGCGGTTGCCGGTGCGTTCCTCAAGCAGCGGGCTTGAAAAGTCGGACACCTTGCCGGCCAGTCCGCCGAGGACTTCCAGCATCTTCCGCGCGTAGGGACGCGCTGAGGTGACGCGCTCCTGCGCCCGACGCAGCTTCGACGCCGACACGAGTTTGTACGACTTCGTGATCTGGCGCATGTTCTTGACGGCTTTGATGCGCCGTCTGACGCCCTGTAAATTCGGCATGACGTTCCTTTAAGTGGCGGTATGGAATCCCGACCGTCAGGGAGGGAAACCCGGCCCCTCCCTGACGGTCGGGATTCCATACGCTCTTTCTTCTACTTCTTCACGACGAAGGTCTTCTTGAACTCTTCGGTGGCGGCCTTCAGTTCGCCCTTGATTTCGTCGTTGATGTCCTTCTTGTCGGCCATCTTCTTGAGGAGCGACTGCTTGCCGTTCTGGAGGAACGACAGGAACTCCGTTTCGAAGCGGCGGACTTCCGACACCGGAACGTCATCGACGAAGCCGTTGGTCGCGGCCCAGATGACGGCAACCTGCTGTTCGACCGGCATCGGGGAGTACTGGCCCTGCTTGAGGATTTCCGACAGGCGCTGACCGCGCGCGAGCGTGGCCTGCGTGTTCTTGTCGAGGTCCGAACCGAACTGGGCGAATGCGGCGAGTTCGCGATACTGGGCGAGGTCGAGACGGAGCGTCCCGGCGACCTGCTTCATCATCTTGACCTGCGCCGAGCTTCCCACGCGCGACACCGAGTTTCCGACGTTGATGGCCGGACGGACACCCGCGTTGAAAAGGTCGCCTTCGAGGAAGATCTGACCGTCGGTAATCGAAATCACGTTGGTCGGAATGTAGGCCGAGATGTCGCCCGCCTGCGTTTCGATGATCGGCAGCGCGGTGAGCGAACCGCCGCCTTTGGCGTCACTGTACTTCGCGGCGCGTTCGAGCAGACGCGAGTGGAGATAGAACACGTCGCCCGGATAGGCTTCGCGTCCCGGCGGACGGCGGAGCAGGAGCGAGATTTCGCGATAGGCGACGGCCTGCTTCGAAAGATCGTCGTAGATGCAGAGGACGTGCTTGCCGCGATCCATGAAGTATTCGCCGATGGCCGTTCCCGAATAGGGCGCGATGTACTGCATGGCCGCCGGGTCGGAGGACGCCGCCGCGACAACGATGGTATAGCTCATCGCGTCGTTTTCTTCGAGGCGCTTCACGACCTGGGCGATGGTTCCCTGCTTCTGGCCGATGGCGACGTAGATGCAGATGAGGTCCTTGCCCTTCGAGTTGATGATCGTGTCGATGGCGACGGTGGTCTTGCCCGTCTGACGGTCGCCGATGATGAGTTCGCGCTGGCCGCGTCCGATCGGCACCATCGCGTCGATGGCCTTGAGACCGGTCTGCATCGGCTCCTTCACGGATTTGCGTTCGACGATGCCGGGAGCGATGCGTTCGACCGGGTTGAAACCGTCATTGGCAATCGGACCGCGACCGTCAATCGGCTCGCCGAGGGCGTTCACGACGCGACCGAGGAAGGCTTCCCCGACCGGGACCGACATGATGCGGTTGGTGCGCTTGACGAGGTCACCCTGCTTGATGGCGTGGTATTCGCCGAACAGCACGGCCCCGACCTTGTCTTCTTCGAGGTTCAGCGCGATTCCCTTCACGTCGTGCGGCAGGTCGAGCAGTTCGCCCGCCATCACCTTGTCGAGGC
>JBDRAL010000103.1:0-5181 GCA_039793685.1 Blastocatellia bacterium NZW_1522 | reverse complement strand
CGTCGGCGTCGGCGAATTCATTTCGAAAATCGGCATTTTCTATCTTCACGAACGGCTCTGGATGTTCATTCCGTTCGGTCGCCACGCCCTGCCTGAAAAAAACGACCTGAACCTTGCCTGCCCGGTGGCCGAGACGGAGTAACCCACGACCATGACAATTGCCAAGCGAGAACACAAAAACGAGCGCATCAAGCGCGAAAAGGATCCGCTGGACGTTCTTGAAGAACTTGAGCGCTACGCTCGGGAGGGATTCGGCGCGATTTCGGAAGATGACCTGAACGTGCGTCTCCGGTGGTACGGCCTGTATACCCAGCGGCCGCAGGAAGACGGCTTCTTCATGCTGCGCGTCAAGATCACCAACGGGACGCTCGACGCGCGCCAGCTTGAAACGCTGGGGCGGATTTCACAGCGGTACGGCCGCAATACCGGCGACGTCACCACGCGGCAGGGAATTCAGTTTCACTACATCCGGATTGAAGATGCGCCCGCGATCTTTCGTGAACTGGCCGAGGTCGGCATCACGACTTCCGGCGCGTGCGGCGACATCACGCGCAACGTGACGGGCTGCCCGGTGGCGGGCATTGCCGCCGATGAACTCATCGACGGCGAGCCGACCGCGTGGGCGATTCACAACTATTTTCTCGACAACCGCGAATTCTCGAATCTCCCGCGCAAGTTCAAGATCACCGTGTCGGGCTGCGCGAGTTACTGCACCTGCCATGAAATCAACGACATCGGTCTGGTCGGCGTGAAGCGTCCGGACGGGGAAGTCACGTTCGATCTGTGGGTCGGCGGCGGCCTCGGTTCGAAGGAGCGTTTCGCGGAACGGCTCGGCGTCCACGTCCGGCCCGATGAAGCGGTCGAAGTTTCAAGCCACATCGCGGCCATTTTTCGCGATCACGGCAACCGCGAATCGCGACACAAGGCGCGGTTGAAGTTCATCCTTGCTGAGTGGGGCGCGGAGAAGTTCCGCGCGGAGCTTGAACAGCGGCTCGGTCGCCGCCTGACCGACGGCAACGCGCCGGACGTGCCCGTGACCGCCGACCGCGCGCATGTGGGCATTCATCCGCAGAAGCAGCCGGGGTTGTTTTACGTCGGCGCGGCGACGAAGCGCGGCGTCCTCAACGGCGATCAGATGATCAACGTGGCGCGACTGGCGCGCGAGTACGGCGACGGCACCATCCGCCTCACGCCCACGCAGAACCTCATCTTTTTGAACGTTCCGCAAAACAACTGCCTGCCGCTCGCGAACGAACTCCGCGAACTCGACCTGCACGTCGAAGCCTCATCGTTCCGTACCGGCACGCTGGCCTGCACCGGGCGGCAGTTCTGCAAGCTGGCCGTGGTGGAAACGAAGTCGCGCGCTTCCGACATCATTGAACATCTCGAAACCGCGCTGCCGGATTTCACCGTGCCGCTCCGCATCAGCGTGACCGGCTGTCCGAACAGTTGCGCGCACTATCAGGTCTGCGACATCGGGCTGGTCGGCGACGTACTACCCTCGCCCGAGGGCAAGCGCGACGCGTTCCGCGTGTATCTGGGCGGCCATCTCGGCAACGGTCATGCGTTCGGGCGCGAACTCGACGTGAAGATCCCGGTTGAGGATGCGAAGCACTACGTCGAGCGTGTCGTCCGAACCTACCTCGACCATCGCAATGGCGCGGATGAAAGTTTTCAAAACTTCATCGCCCGTCACGATCTCGCGGCCCTCAACGCTTTTTAACGGACGGTATGGAACCCCGACCGTAAGGGAAGGGGCGATTGGTACTTTGATGAACGTCAACGAACGAACCGGAATTCTGGTGGTGGGACACGGCAGTCGGCGCGAGGAAGCGAACGAGGATGTGCGCGCCGCGGCCCGGCGCATCGGCGAACGCGGTGGTTTCAACACTGTGGAAGCTGCTTTTCTTGAAATCACCACCCCGACCATCCGCGATGGCTTCGCGAAGCTGTATGAACGCGGCGCGCGACGCATCACGGTGATGCCCTATTTCCTATCGCCCGGACGCCACACGCGCGGCGACCTGCCGGTCGAAGTGCGCGCGGCGGCGGATGAATTCGAGGGCGTGACGTTTCGCATCGCCGAGCCGCTGTGCGGTCACGATTTCGTCGTGGATGCCTGCGTGGACCGCATTCGCGAGGCGCGTCGGCGCGACGACCCGTTTCGTCTGACGCGGCGCGAACGCGGAAAAGTGTTTCTCGTCGGCGCGGGGCCGGGCGATCCGGGATTGCTGACGGTGAAGGCGCGCGATCTGCTGCGGCGTTGCGACACGGTCGTCTACGACTATCTGGTCAACGAGGAAATTCTGAACTTCGTACTTCCCGACGCCGAGAAAATCTATGTCGGCAAGGTTGGCGGCGGACGTCAGACGCCGCAGTCGGAGATCAACGACCTGCTCGTTCGCCGCGCCCTGCGTGGTGAAAAAGTAGTACGCCTGAAGGGCGGCGACCCATTCATCTTCGGACGCGGCGGTGAAGAAGCCGAAGCCCTGCGGGAAGCCGAAATTCCTTTTGAAATCGTGCCGGGCGTGAGTTCGGCGGTGGCCGCTCCCGCCTACGCCGGGATTCCGCTGACGCATCGCGACCATGCTTCATCGTTTGCCGTGGTGTCCGGCGTTCGCGCGGGCGACGGAGAATTTCATTCGCATCGTATCGGCAAGGTCGCGGGCGCGGACACGGTCGTCGTGCTGATGGGCGCGTCGCATGTCCGCGAAATCACAAGCGATTTCATCCGCGCCGGACGCGCGCCGGAAACCCCGGCGGCGATCATCCGGTGGGGAACTTTCGACGACCAGCAGGTCGTCACCGGGACGCTCGCGACGTTGGCCGACGAAGTTGCGCGGCGCGGTGTCCGCGCTCCGTCGGTCATCGTCGTCGGCGATGTTGTCTCCCTGCGCGACCGTCTCGCGTGGTTCGAAACGGCGACCGCGGAAACCCGTTCCGAAACGCCCGTGCTGGCAAACGCTTCCGGCTGGTAAGGAGAACGTCATGCCCGCTCCAGTCCTTGAAAAAATCGCTCCGACCGATGCCGACATTGCCGTGTGGCGTGAACGCTTCGAATCCGCTTCGCCTGAAGATGTTTTGAAATGGGCGCTGGATACGTTCGGAAAGGGGGTCGCGCTGGCGACCGGTTTCGGCGCGGAGGGCTGCGTCCTCGTGCATCTGCTCGCGCAAGTGAATCCCTCGGCGCGCTTTTTCTATCTCGATACTGATGTTCTTTTTCCCGAGACCTATGAATTGCGGGACCGGCTCGAAGAACGCTACGGCATCCGTTTCGAACGCCGCGCCACAACCGTGACGCTCGATGAACAGGCAACGCAATTCGGCGAAAAGCTTTGGGAAACGCGGCCCGACGAATGCTGCCGCATCCGCAAGGTCGAACCGCTGCGCGAGATCGTGACGAGTCTCGATGCGTGGATTACGGCCATCCGGCGCGATCAGTCGCCCGCGCGCGCCAACGCGGGCGTGGTCGAACGCGACGCCAAGTTCGGCATTGTAAAGATCAATCCCCTCGCGCGCTGGAGTTCAAAAGACGTCTGGAATTTCATCGTCGCGAACGACGTGCCCTACAACCCGCTGCATGACCGCGGCTATCCGTCCGTCGGATGCGCGCCCTGCACCACGCCGGTCCGCATCGGCGAGGACCCCCGCGCCGGACGCTGGCGCGGCACCGCGAAGACGGAGTGCGGATTACATCAATAAGAAGTCTGGACAAAAAGTCTGGAGTCGAGAGTCTGGAGTCTTGAGTCAAAGCCGAATTGGTCACGCGGCAAAATCGTTTCCGCAAAGCCTCATCACATTGTCTTCAACGTTCTTATGTCTTTCTGCTTGGTTTTGACTCCAGACTCTCGACTCCAGACTCCAGACTGAATTCATCAGGAGTTTTCCCCAAATGTCTCTCATCTCTCCTCACGGCGGCGTACTGGTTGATCGCGTCGCGAATCCGGATCGGCGCGAGGCGCTGATTGCCGAGGCGGCCGGGTTTCCGGTCGTCCGGATCAATGCCCGCGCGGCGTCGGACCTCGAACTCATCGCGACCGGCGGATACTCGCCGATTGAAGGTTTTTTCAATCAAGCGGATTACGTCGCGGTGCGCGACACGATGCGGCTCGCGAGCGGCGCGGCCTGGTCGCTGCCGATTACGCTGGCCGTTTCAAATGAAGAAGCGGAAAGCCTGAAGCCGGGCGATTCGGTCGCGCTGGTCCACGACGGATTGCTCCTGGCGGTGCTGTCGCTCGAAGAAAAGTATCGCTACGACAAGGAAAAAGAGGCGCAGGCGGTCTATCGCACGACCGACGCGGCGCATCCCGGCGTGGCCGCGCTCTATGAACAGGGCGAATGGTTGCTCGGCGGACCGATCACGGTCGTGAACCGTGTGCCGGGGCTGCCCTTCGGTGCGTTTCGGCGCGATCCGCGCGAAACGCGTGCGGAATTCGCGGCGCGCGGATGGAAGCGCGTGGTGGCGTTCCAGACGCGCAATCCGATTCACCGGGCGCATGAATACATCCAGAAAAGCGCGCTCGAAATCGTGGACGGCCTGATGGTGCATCCGCTCGTGGGCGAGACGAAGTCGGACGACGTGCCGGCGGCGGTGCGGATGGAGTCGTACGAGGTGATTCTCGAAAAGTACTACCCGGCGGCCCGCACCCTGCTGTCGGTCTTTCCGGCGGCGATGCGCTACGCCGGGCCGCGCGAGGCGATTTTTCACGCGCTGGTACGGAAGAACTACGGCTGCTCGCACTTCATCGTGGGCCGCGACCACGCGGGCGTGGGGAATTACTACGGGACCTACGACGCGCACTACATCTTCGACGAATTCGCGCCGGAAGAACTCGGCATCACGCCGCTGTTCTTCGACCACACGTTTTTCTGCCGCACCTGCGGCGGCATGGCCTCGTCGAAGACCTGCCCGCATGATTCGTCCCACCACGTTTTTCTTTCAGGGACGAAAGTTCGCGAAATGCTGAAGGCGGGCGAGCGTCCGCCGGTCGAATTCACGCGTCCCGAAGTGGCGGATGTCCTGATCGCCGCGATGAAAAGCAGTCTGGAGTCGTGGGGGGGGGGGGTGGGTGTGACGAGAAACGAGGGGGTGTTGGATTGGGGAAGGATACTCCCACAACACAACACGCACGCTCTAATAAAACCGAACAACGACAGAGGGCGCAACCAATCGAAAACGCA
>JBDRAL010000102.1:0-82985 GCA_039793685.1 Blastocatellia bacterium NZW_1522 | reverse complement strand
GGGTAAAATGCCGAGCCGCAACGCGGCGACACCACCCGTATCGCGTCTTCGACGCTCTGAAATTTGCCTTACCGCCACCCCACCCTCACGGGTGGGGCTATTACCTGTCGGCGCATCCGCGCCTGCCCTATCACCGGTTTAATTTGTCAAAGACCATTTGGAGAGGGGGATGGGGGGTGAGGGCAAAAACGACAACCGTCAAGAAATCTTGGTTTCAAGGTGTTTAGCGGAAAAACATGCCTTGGTTCATCGTTGTCCGGAAGGAACGTGTGATAAACCATGCAAAAAAACGGAAACGGCGGATATACTGCACGTTGCATTCTTCCTGCAACGCATCATTTTCTTCCGTTCAGCATCAGCTTTGAATACGACACGCATTTCCTCCGCCTTTCTGGTCGCCTGCGGGCTTTTTCTGCTCGTAGGTGTCGCCTATCTCCTGACCAGTCCGGGCCGCATCGACATGATCGATGGCCAGGCGCGGTTCGAAGTCTCGCGCAGCCTCGTCGAGGCGGGCCAACCCAACCTGCGCGACCCGCTGTTGCGCTGGATGGGCGTCAAGGGCCGCAAGGGCCGCCTGTATTCGCACTACGCCATCGGGGCCTCGGCGACGGGCGCGCCGTTCATCGCGCTCGCCAAGCTCGACAGCGATTACAAAGGCGAATTCGAACGCTTCATGTTCTCGCTGACGACACCGTTTTTCGGCGCGCTGCTGGCCGGAATCTTTTTTCTCTTTCTGATTGACCTCGGCGTCGCGCCGCGCGCCGCCATCGGCTGGACACTCGTCAACGCCTTCGCCACGCTCGTTTTTCCCGGCATGGTGACGACGTTCGACAACGGCCAGCAGGCGGTGTTTGTCCTCTGCGCGGTCTGGTTCGCCTGGCGTTCGGCACAACGGAAGTCGATGGCCTATGCCATCGCGGGCGGACTCTGCGCGGGCTGGCTCATCAACTTCGTCGAACACTTCGCCATCATTCTTCCCTGCCTCGCCCTCGCGACGGTCGGGTTTTCAATCCGCTTCCGGCTCGACGGCGAGTATTTTCAAACCACGCTCGACACGCTCAGGGAAAAACTCGCCTCCGACGAAGGGCGTGCTTCGGTCAAACGGTACTTCGCCTTCGGATTCGCCTCCGCGACCGGCCTGCTCGTGATGTTCGCCTTCAACGCGTGGCGCTTCGGCAGCCCGTTCAACACCGGGAAGTTCAACATTCCCGATCACCCACCGTTTTTCGGAAATCCGCTCTACGGTCTGCCCGGACTGCTCGTCAGCCCCGGAAAGGGCATCCTCTTTTTCAGCCCGCCGATTCTGCTCGCACTGTTCGGATACGCCGGACTGCGCCGCCGCGCGCCGATGCTGGCGACGACCATTGCCGCGACAACGCTGGTGCTGGTCCCCTTCCTCGCCTGCATCCGCTTCTTTGGGGGCGACTGGTGCTGGGGACCGCGCTACCTGATCCCGATTCTGCCGCTCTGGGGGCTGACCTTCGCCTTTCTGCCGAAAACCCGCTTCATCAAGGTTTTCGCGCCGACCATCATCGTCATCGGCGTCGGCGTCCAGTTGCTCGGCATCAGCCTCGACCACCAGCGGTTTTTCCTCGACAACTGCCTGCGTCCGCATTTCTGGTCCTACGACCAGACCTTTTATTTTCGGGAAAGCCAGTTGTTCGCGCGGCCCGGCGAACTGCTCGACCCGGTGAACAAGGACGCCGCCGAAAAGGCGTGCTGGTTCCGGCCCGGTCCGTATGATTTTCAAAATACCTACACCCTTTTCGGCCTCGATCCCGAAAAGGCGGACGAATCGCCGCTCTGGCGTTTGAACTTTGAAGTCTTCCACGTCGGACGTCCGTGGCCGTGCTGGATTCCGCGCCAGCCGGTGGACCGCCGTCCGATCAACGTCGAACGCTGGCTCTACGGCTCGCTGCTCGCCGCGCTCGCCGGGTTCGGCCTCGTCTATGCGGGACTCCGCCAACGGAAAATACAATGGAACGAAGAATTTCACTCCTCGCCGCCGATGACGATGGAACCGGCGAATTGAACCGAGCCGGTAATGAACCCTGGCGGACGTAACCCCGGTTCATCGTTCACATCCGTCTTCCGCATCCGCATGTCCCGCTTCCGCGCGCGCATCCCGCACTTCCGCGCCTGCATGCCTTGCTTCCGCTCATGCAAAGCGATCTTCCGCGTTCGCATGTCGAACTTCCGTTCATGCACAAGGAACTTCCGCGTCTGCACGCCTTGATTCCGCTCATGCAAAACAATCTTCCGCGTTTGCATGTCGAACTTCCGCGCCTGCGAACCAATCTTCCGCTCGTGCATGAGAAACTTCCGCGCCCGCATGCCGAACTTCCGCGCGCGCGGCGCAAACTTCCGTCGACGCGAAGCATTTTCGACTGACAATGAGCGGCTTGCCACTGTGTACTACCCCAAAAAATCGCCCTGTTCTTCCGGAAACGGAAAAACATGACTTCTACAGGGTACGTTTCTTTTGCTAGAAATAAGGTTTGGTGTACGCACATATCCCGTGGCCTCCTTTCGCGGGAACTCCTCGCGGCGCCAGTTTAGAGATATGCCCAAAGAATCGACCCCGGAATCTTCCGTTGAACTGACCGTCGTCATGCCCTGCCTCAACGAGGCGGAAACGCTCGAAACGTGTATCCGCAAGGCGCAGGGCTTCTTCGCCGAGTACAAAGTCAAGGGCGAGGTCGTCATCGGCGACAACGGCTCGACCGACGGCTCGCAGGACATCGCCAAACGGCTCGGCGCGCGCGTCATCAACGTGCCGACGCGCGGCTACGGCGCGGCCCTGCACGGCGCGACGCTCGCGGCGCACGGCAAGTACGTCATCATGGGCGACTCCGACGACAGCTACGACTTCACCGGCCTGATGCCCTTCCTTGAAAAACTGCGCGAGGGCTACGACCTCGTTATGGGCAACCGGTTTCGCGGCGGCATCAAGCCCGGCGCAATGCCGTGGAAGAACCGCTGGATCGGCAACCCGGTCCTGACGAGCATCGGACGCCTGCTGTTCAAATGCCCGGCGAGCGACTTCCACTGCGGCCTGCGCGGCTATTCGGTGGACGCCTATAAAAAGATGGATCTCCGGACGACGGGCATGGAATTCGCCTCGGAAATGGTCATCAAGTCCACATTGATGGGAATGAAGATCGCCGAAGTGCCAACCACGCTTAGCCCCGACGGACGCTCGCGGCCCCCGCACCTGCGCCCGTGGCGCGACGGCTGGCGGCATCTCCGTTTCATGCTGCTCTACAGTCCGCGCTGGCTGTTTCTCTATCCCGGCCTGCTCCTGATGGTTCTCGGCCTCGCGGTCGGCATCTGGCTTCTGCCCGGCCAGCAGCAACTTGGCGGCGTGGTCCTCGACGTTCACACCCTGCTCTATGCTTCATTGAGCGTCCTCATCGGCTTCCAGTGCGTGATGTTCGCGGTTCTCGCCAAGGTTTTCGCCATCAACGAGGGCTTGCTGCCGGAAGACCCGCGCCTGACGACCCTGTTCAAGTACGTCACGCTCGAAACCGGCCTCATCGCCGGATCGATCATGGTGCTGGTCGGGCTGTATGGCTCGGTGTCGGCGGTCGTCTCGTGGAATCAGGTGGCCTACGGACCACTCGACCCGGTGAAAACGCTCCGCACGGTCATTCCCGCCGCCCTTTTCCTGATGCTCGGCTTCGAAACCATCCTCGCCAGCCTCTTTTTCAGCGTCCTCGGACTGCGAATCCGAAGAATGTAACAGTATGGAACCCCGACCGTGAGGGAGGGTAACGTTTCCCCTCCCTCACGGTCGGGGTTCTATAAGGTCTTTATGAAAGCTCTCGACTACTACCTTCAAAACTGGCGCATCGACGTGGTGCGGCCACACCTGCGTCCGACGGATCGCATTCTCGACATCGGCTCGTTCGACGGCGCACTCGCGCGGCGGGTCGGGAAATACTCGGCCTATGTCGGCATTGACCCGGAGGCCGATCCCTCGAAATCGAACGGCGACATGAAGCTGTTCAAGGGACTGTTTCCGCAGGATCTCCCGCCGCAGGAACCGTTCGACGCCATCACGATGCTGGCGATTCTCGAACACATCCCGGAAGACGTGATGGCGAGCTTCGCCAAGTCCTGCGCCGACGCGCTCAAGCCGGGCGGCAAGCTGCTGCTGACTGTCCCGCATCCCTTCGTGGACAAGATTCTCGACGTGCTGATGGCCGTGAAGATTCTCGACGGGATGGAAACCGAGGCGCATCACGGCTTCGACGTGGGCCAGACGCCGACCATCTTCAAAAATGCCGGGTTTGAAATGATCGCCCACAAGCGGTTTCAACTCGGTCTGAACAACTTCTACGCCTTCCAGAAGAAATGACCCTCACGGTCTCGGTCCGCAAACGGTACGCCCGGCCCGACGGTGATTTCCGGCTCGCGCTGGATTTCGACGCTCCGCCGGGCGTGACCGTTCTGTTCGGACCGTCCGGCGCGGGAAAAAGCACCACGCTCGACTGCGTCGCGGGCATCGCGCGCCCGGACGCGGGCCGGATCACCCTCGGCGACACGATTTTTTTCGAAGCGGACGAACATTCGCGCCCACGGGTCGATCTGCCGATGCGGGAACGCCGCGTCGGCTACGTTTTTCAAAAACTTGGTCTTTTTGAACATCTGACCATCCGCGCCAACGTCGGTTTCGGTCTCGCGGAGCGTCCGCGCGAGGAACGCGACCACCTCGTTTCCGACATTCTGACCCGCTTCGGCATCGCCCATACCGCCGACCGACGTCCCGGCACGCTCTCCGGCGGCGAACGCCAGCGGGTGGCCCTCGCGCG
Source organism: Blastocatellia bacterium NZW_1522 (assembly GCA_039793685.1). Lineage (GTDB taxonomy): Bacteria > Acidobacteriota > Blastocatellia > Chloracidobacteriales > Chloracidobacteriaceae > JAAFHI01. The sequence goes on along the minus strand of JBDRAL010000102.1, from coordinate 78,171 downwards.
CACCCTCGTCGTCTCCCCGCGCGCCCTGTTGCTCGACGAACCCTTCACCGCGCTCGACGCCAAAACGAAGCGCGGCCTCCTCGACGAACTCGCCGGACTCAAGGAACGTCGAATGATTCCAATCATTTACGTCACCCACGATGAAGCCGAGGCGACCGCGCTGGCGGACCGCACGGTCACTTTTTCTTCATAAATCGCGTTTTCACGATGTAGATTGATTCTGTGTCATCCGTGCAATTCGTGGCTCAATCCTGACCTTCCTCCGAAAACGTCATGTCAAATACCGCCCCCAACCGCCTCGACGCGGACCTCGTCATCGGCTCGCGCGGCAGCGCCCTCGCTCTCTGGCAATCCGAATGGGTCAAGGCCCAGCTCGAAGCCGCCGTTCCGGGCCGCCGCGTCGCCATCGAAATCATTAAAACCACCGGCGACAAGATTCTTGACGCCCCGCTCGCCAAAATCGGCGGCAAGGGCCTGTTCACCAAGGAAATCGAGGACGCCCTCCTCGAAGGCCGCGTCGATCTCGCCGTTCACAGCCTGAAAGATCTGCCCACGACGCTGCCCGAAGGACTTGAACTCGGCGCCGTGACCGAACGCGAGGACGTCCGCGACGCGCTCATTTCCCACGACGGCGTCAGCGACTTCGCCTCGCTCAAGCAGGGCGCGCTCATCGGTACGAGCAGCCTCCGCCGACAGGCGCAACTGCTCGCCCTGCGCCCCGACCTCAAACTCGACGACCTGCGCGGCAACGTCGGCACGCGGCTGCAAAAGGTTGAAGAAGGCCGTTACGACGCGATCATTCTCGCGGCGGCGGGCATGTCGCGGCTCGGCTTCGGCGCGAAAATCACCGAACGCATCTCCCCGGACGTCATGCTGCCCGCCGTCGGACAGGGCGCGCTCGGGATCGAAATCCGCGAAGGCGACGCGGCGACCCGCGAAGCGATTCAGGTCATCGCCCACACCAAGACGTGGCGCGCGACCGACGCGGAACGCGCCCTGCTGCGCGGCCTCGGCGGTGGCTGTCAGGTCCCGATCGCGGCCTTCGCCACGGTTGACGATGACGGCGGCATTCACCTGCGCGGCCTCGTCGCGGCGGTGGACGGCACGAAGATCATCCGCGGCGAAACGAGTGGTCGCGCCGAAGACGCCGTCGCCCTCGGCGACGCCCTCGCTCAAAAACTCCTCGCCGACGGCGCGAACGAACTGCTCGACGCCCTCGAAGAACACTGCACCGCGTAAGAACTTCGGGAGACTGGTGGAATGGATTTGTCGAAGGCTGTCTTCATCGGCGTCAGTCACCTTCAAACGTACCCGCCACTGGACGATGACGAAATCATTTCGCGCATCGAGAGACACGGCATCGACAGGAAAACCGCCATTTCACTCGTGCAGTTTCTGCCGATTGCCTTTACCCGTTTTCTGTACCGGGGCAGTGGCATCCGGTTTCCCGACCATTGCATTTTTCTGGATGAAGCGCTTGAACCCTTTGCCGAACGCAACATCTACACCATCCCGGCATATGTGGAGGGATGGAAACACTGCGAATGGGCATTCAAGGTCGGGGAACCCGAACTCTACTTTGAGTTCGTCGCGGCTCGTAGCGCGGGGTTCCAGCTCATTCAGGATTTCATCAAGGAAGGAAAAGACATTACCCGAATGATGATGTCACCGCCGATGATGATGGAGTAACCGGTCGAAAACCGATTCAGGAACAACGCGCCGAGGATACGTCCCGGCGCGTTGTTCCGTTGAGGATGGAAAGTCATCCTCAAACTGATCATCATTCAAAAACCGGTCCGAGGAATTCGACGCAAAATTCCACCGACCGATTCAAGCGGAACGAGTTCAATCTATGGACATCCTCGCCCAACTGACCGAAGACCGGCCACGCCGGATGAGCGTCACCGAACTGACCGCGCAGATCCGGCGGCGGCTCGAAGGCGACTTTTCGAGCATTTACGTCGAAGGCGAAATCTCGAACTTCATCGCCCATACGTCCGGCCACTGGTACTTCACGCTCAAGGACGGCGGCGCGCAGATTCGGTGCGCCTGCTGGCGCGGGTCGAACCTGCGCATCCGGTTTCGTCCGCGCAACGGCGAGGCGGTCATCTGTCGCGGGAAAATCTCGGTCTACGCGCCGAAGGGCGAATACCAGCTCGTCGTCGAAACGATGGAGCCGGTCGGCGTCGGCGCGGAGCAGCTCGCCTTCGAACAACTCAAGGAACGGCTTGCGTTCGAGGGCCTGTTCGATCCCGAGCGAAAGCGTCCGCTGCCCCTTCTCCCGGAACGCATCGGCGTCGTCACCTCGCCGACGGGCGCGGCGATTCGCGACATTCTGCGCGTCCTGCATCGAAGAAACGAAAGTTTGAGCGTGCTGCTCTACCCCGCGAAGGTTGAAGGCGACGATGCCGCCGAACAGATCGCGGCGGGCGTTCATTACCTGAGCGACCATTACGGACCGGGCAGCGCGTACCCGCTGGACGCCCTCATCGTCGGACGCGGCGGCGGCTCGTCGGAATCGCTGCGGGCCTTCAACGACGAAGGCGTAGCGCGGGCGATTTTCGCTTCAAAGATTCCGGTCATTTCGGCGGTCGGCCACGAAATCGACTTCACCATCGCGGACTTCGTCGCGGACGTCCGTGCCTCGACCCCGTCGGTCGCCGCCGAGATGGTGTCGGCGAAACGGGATGAAATAACGGCCTACGTCAAAGGCGCGGCGGCGCAACTGCTTCAGAACACCCAGTTGAAAATTCTCGAAGCGCGGCATCAACTCAACGAACTCGCCACCGACCCGGCGTTCGACGACGTTCGCGCGCGATTGCGCGACGCGGTTCAATCCACCGACGACCTCTCGCAGCAACTTGAAGACGCGCTCGAATCGCGCCTGCGAAATCTCCGCGAACGCGAGCGCGCGGCCACGGTCGCGCTCGAACGCCGCGACTGGATACGCCGCCTCGCCCTGCATGCGCGCGACGTTTCCGACCTCGAACGGCGACTTGAAACCTCGCTTCAAAAACTTTCCGACCATCGCGATGAACGGCTGACCCGCGCCGTCGCGCAACTCGACGCGCTCTCGCCCCTGCGCGTACTCGCGCGCGGCTACGCGCTCGTGCGCGACACGCAGGGCCGCGTCGTCAAACGCGCCGCCGATCTCTCACCGGGCGACGACGTGACCGTCAAGCTGGCCGAAGGAGAGTTCAAAAGCCGCGTGCTGCCCGAGTGAAGAAAGGGATCAGGGGCCGGGGATCAGGGATCAGGGACAAACAGGACCAACGTCTCAAGTCCAAGGTCCAAAGCCGTGGATGAAGGCATAAAAAATTTCCTTGACTTGAAAACCGGACATGCGAACCTCACGCCTTCGATCTTGAACTTTATAACTCAGACTTTGGACCTGGGACTTGGGACCTTGGATTTTTTCCTGATCCCTGATCCCCGCCCCCTGATCCCTTTCTTCATGAATTTCTCCGACCATCCAGACCTGTTCATCGAGCGCTGCATCGCGGCCATTGGCGGCATCGAATCATTGCGCGGCGCGAAAACCATTCACATCGCCGTTTCACGGACAAACTTCGACAAGGACGACAACGCCGACCCGTGCGACCTCGACGTCTATCGGGCGTTCGGGGGACGCATCCGCATCGAGGAGCGGTTTTCCGACGGCCGCGCCCGGTTGTTCGTACTGAACGGCTTTGCGGGCTACGGCGTCATGAACGGCGCGCGCGAACCGTTGAACTCCGACCAGATCGAAAGCATCAAGCGGGGCGTCCGGCTCTATCCGAGGAATTTTCTCGCCCACGCCGACGAACATCGCTATTGCGCGCCGGTGACCGATACCGAAGACGGCGCACAGGTCTTTCGGCTGGCCGTTCCGGCGGAAAGCGTCGTATTCTGCTTCGACGCCGAAACTTTTCTGTGCCGCTTCATCGAGGACACCTCGAACGGTTTTCGCAACACCTACGAAAACTATTCCGAGGTCCACGGCATCCTGACGCCGATGCGCGAACGCCGCTTCCACGGCGGACGCCTCATTCAGGAAGATGTCATCGCCAAGGTCGAATACAACCTCGACCTTGATGACGCGATGTTTCGGGTCGATTGAGCTTTTGAAGACCGTTCAGAGTACCCCGCTTGAGCGGGGAAAATGAACCGTTCCAACCACCCGATTGGGAAAATTGTTTCTCAATCCTGATTATCTGATGAATTTCCGAATTCTTCCCCGCTGAAGCGGGTGACTCTGAACTGTTCCTCTTCGCCTATGAAACGTTCCTCCGCGCTGTTCGCATTTCTCTTTCTCTGTCTCGTCGCGCCGGCGGCGCGCGCGCAAAACAAACAACTCACCCTCGACGACATGTTTGACCCGACCAAGCGGTTTTCCGGCAATTTCACCGCGCTCCAGTGGCTGCCGGACGGCAAGTCGTACCTTCAGTTCGTCCCCAATCCCGAAACCAAATCGCTCGCCGCCATGCGGGTAAACGCCGCCGACGGCAAGATGACGCCGTTTCATGACGCGGCGAAGGTACAGGCCGCGCTGCAATCGGCGGGCATTCCGGAAGCCGAAGCGAAGCAACTGGCGAACCTGCGCGGCGCGACGTTCAACGCCGACGCGACGGGCGTCCTCATCGAGCAGGGCAAGGATCTTTATGTCGTCGATCTCGTCAAGTTGACGGCGAAGAAACTCACCAGCACGCCGGATGCCGAGGAGGAAGAAGCCGACTTCAGCCCGGACGGCAAGAAGGTCAGCTTCGTGCGCGGCAACAACCTCTTTTTCATCGACATCGCCGAAGGCAAGGAAAAGCAGCTCACCACGGACGGCAGCGTCAACGTGTTCAACGGCGCGCTCGACTGGGTGTATGAGGAAGAAGTCTACGGTCGCGGCAAACGGCGCGGTTACTGGTGGAATCCGGGTTCGACGATGATGGCCTACCTACGGCTCGATGAAACGGCGGTCCCGATTCACACCGTCATCGACGACATTCCGCAGGGCCAGCGGCTCGAAAACACCAAGTACCCGAAGTCGGGCGACCCGAATCCGAAAGTTCAACTCGGCGTGGTCGGCGTTGACGGGGTGACGGCGTGGATTGACCTCTCGGCCTACGCCGAGGACGACCGCATCGTGACGCGCGTCGGCTGGAAGCCCGGCGGCGACACGGTCGTCTATCAGGTTCAGAACCGCATCCAGAATGTCCTTGACCTGAACCAGTCGTCCATCGCGATGCTCAAGACCTACCCGCCGAAGCTCAAACCCACCGCCCCGAAGATTCTGTTCCGCGACGAAAGCAAGGCGTGGGTGGACGTGGTCGAACTCCCCGATTTCCTTCCCGATGGCTCGTTCATCGTCAAGAGCGACCGCACCGGTTACGGCCACATCTACAAATTCGCTGCCGATGGAAAACTTGAAAAGGCGCTCACGTCGGGCGAATGGGACGTACGCGAAATCTACGGCGTGGCCGACGGCTTCGTGTATTTCTCGGCGTCCGAGCATTCCGCGATTGCCAATCACATCTACCGCGTCAAGACCGACGGGACCGGATTCACCCGCCTGAGCCAGACGGACGGCACGCACGCAGCGACCTTCAACAACCAGCGCACGGCGTATTTCGACTATTCGAGCACCGTCACCTCGCCAACGCAGGTTCGCCTCCACGCGAACGACGGCAAGGAACTGAGGGTGATCGAGGAAAACAAGGCGGCGCAGGCGCTGATCGCCGAGTACAAAATGGGCAAACCCGAATTCCTTCAGGTCAAGACGCGCGACGGCTTCACGATGGAAGCCATGCGGATTCTGCCGCCGGATTTCGACCCGAATAAAAAATATCCCGTGTGGTGCTACACCTACTCCGGCCCCGGCGCGCAATCGGTCGTAAACCGGTGGGGCGGCCAGCGGTATCTCTGGCATCAGGTCCTGGCCGCGAAGGGCTACATCATCTGGATCTGCGACAACCGCTCGGCGAGCGCGAAGGGCGTGCAGTCGGCGCACCCGATCTATCGCAACCTCGGCGCGCTTGAACTTCAGGACCTCGAAGACGGGTTGACCTTCCTCAAGAAGGAATCCTACGTTGACGGCGGACGCATCGGCCTCTGGGGCTGGAGCTACGGCGGCTACATGACGTCCTACGCGCTGACGCACAGCCAGAGCTTCAAGGTCGGCATCATCGGCGCGCCGGTTACCGACTGGCGCAACTACGACTCGATCTACACCGAACGCTACATGGGAATTCCGAAGGACAACACCTCCGGCTACGACGCGAGTTCGCCGGTGAAGGCGGCGGCCAACCTGCACGGGAAGGCGCTGCTGATTCACGGCCTCATCGACGACAACGTCCACCCGCAGAACTCGGTGCAGTTCATCGACGCGATGCAAAAGGCCAACAAGCCGTTCCAGTTCATGGCCTATCCGCAATCGCGCCACGGCGTGGTCACGCCCTATCGCGTGAAGCACATGTATTCGATGATGACGCGGTTCGTGGAGGAAAACCTGTAAGAAAGGTGTCGGGTATCGGGTGTCGGGTTTCAGGTGGGTGCTGGGGATATTGGGTTATGGGTTTGAACCAAAACCAAAAACCCAGCCCCCAAAACCTACCCGAAACCCGAAACCCGACACCTTCTACAATCCCTTCTTCTCCATTTCGGCGAGAAAACGCGCGACCGGATAGGCTCCGGTGGTCCGGACGGCGGGAAGCGTGACGGAGAACTGCGTACCGACCCCGACCTTGCTCTTGACGGAAACCTTGCCTCCGTGGGCGGCGACGATGCTCTTAACGATGGCCAGCCCGAGACCGACACCGGATTGACCGCGGCTGGCCTTCGACTGGCGGTATAGGTCAAAAATGAAGGGCAGATCTTGCGCTGGAATCCCCGGCCCTGAATCGGTGATGGTCACCGTCACGAATTTCATTCCCTCTTCGACATCGACCCCGCGCTTGACCTTTGCCGCAACAGCGATACGGCCTTCGTCGGGCGTGAATTTGAGGGCGTTCGACAACAGATTCGAAAATACGCGGTCCAGTTTGCCGGGGTCCCCCGGGACGAAGGGCAGCCCCGGTTCACAATTGAAGGTCACGGAGATGTTCTTTGGGACGCCCATCCGTTCGGCCGCCGAGACACAGTCGGCCAGCAACGCGGCAAGGTTGACCGTCTCCCGAACCAGAACCTGTTCGCCCGAATCCAGCTTGCTGAGTTCGAGCATCTCGTTGACCAGTCGTAGCACCTTTTCAATGCTCCGGCGGGCCAGACCGCCCACTTCGATGATTTCCCGGTCTTCCATCGGAACCAGATCGAGCAGGACCTGAACGGTGGTCAGCGGCGATTTGAGATCGTGGACCAGCATGGCCGTGAAGCGCTGGCGGATCTGGCCGATTTCCCTGAGCCGTGCGTTGGCTTCCGCCAGCGCCTCGTTCTTCTCAAGGATTTCGGTTTCGAACCGCAGCCGTTCCGAGATGTCGAAGAAGGTCCCCAACTGGCAATCCATGCCGTCATAGTCTACCGGCGAAACCAGAATCCGGAACATTCGTGTTTCACCGTCCCTTAATTTCATTGGAACGGTCAGGGTCGAAGTATCCCCGGGGTTGATCTGGGGTAGTAGTTCCCGGCGCTTTTCAGCGGTCAGAATTCCAAGCTGAACAAAGGTACGCCCAATGACTTCGTCCCGTTCAAAGCCGAATTGTTCAAGGAACTGTTCATTCACTTCGAAAATCAGCCCGTCAATCCGACGGGAAAGAATTCGAGCCACCGGACCTTCGCGGAAGAGGCGGACAAAAAGATCAAGCTCGGCCCGAACCCCCGTTTCACGTTGCCGGGCTTCGGTGACATCGGTGAAGAATCCCCACCAGTGCGTCGTACCTTCAGGTTTCGGCACGGGCCGAAATCTGACCTGAAACCAGCGCGTCAGGTCGCAGATTCCCAGGGAAAAGCCGAACCCGCATTCACCTCCCTCTTTCTTCGCCCGGCGAAGCGCCTCCTGCGCCGTCTCCCGGTCCACCTGGCGCAGTCGTCTCCACATCTGTTCCGGGGCGACCGGTTCGTCCGGCGTGAATCCGAAAAGGTCACGAACCTCGCGACTGGCAAAGAGGAATGGCATCGGTCCGTCCGGGAACTCCGAACCAACGACAAATGACGCGGGAAATTCGTCAAGCAACGACGAGCGACATTGCGTCGGCTCAATCATTGGCGACAGGTGGGCTGGGGGCTGCACAATGAGGCTCCGGAGGGTAGTGACTGAGGGGTTACGAAAAATCGTACCCATCCAGGAAGCGTGACGGGGGCTGCATCCGAGATTGAAAACTTTTGGGGGTTGTTTGGGAATTCAGAGTACGCTGTGCCTTGGGCTTTGTCTATCCCTCAAAATTCAAAGCGCTTTGAGCGCAAGGGTTAAGCCCGGAGAAGCCCCTGAAAACCGGAGGCGACTTTTCTTGTTGGAGCTTTCCGAATTCGGAAAACTGAAGACCAGGAAAAAGGTCATTGAAGTTCTACCGAAGCCGCAGAATCTCCGCCCGGACCAGTTCATCGAGCCGCCATCCTTCGACGACGTTTTCCGCGACGAGCGGAATGAACCGCGCGCCGATGTTGCGCGCCGAGCGGTGCCATTCGTCCTGAAAGCGGCTCAGGCTTTCGCGGTAGCGTTTCACTGAAGCGGCATCCACCGAGATTTCCCTGACTTCGCCCGTTTCCGAATCGGTCAGTCGAAAATTGCCGCGCTCAGGCGGATTCACATCGGTTTCCGCCAGTATCTGAATCACCACCACGAGCGCCGCCCCCTGCGCCACCCGTCGCAGAAACGTGGCTGGATCACAGGGAAACAGCAGGTCGCTCACCACCACCCGGATGCCGTCCCGTTTCCAGCGCGGGGGAAGGCGTTCAAGCGATTCGTACAAACCGCGAACGTGATCGAAATCGGCGAAATCCCAGGTCAATGGCGAAGCATTGCCGCGAACGACCGGCTCGCAACCACCGCGTCCCATCCATGCCTCGCGCGAAAAACCGGCGTTGGTGGCGGCTTCCGCAATGAGCGCGGCGAGACCGACCGCGGCCCGGCGCTTCTCGGTCCCGGCCAGCGCCATCGACGCCGACCCGTCAATTAAAAGATCGCAGTGAGGCAGGGTTTCCTCGCGAAACTGCTTGATGACCAGCCGGTCGCTCCGGGCATAGGCCCCCCAGTCAATCGCCCGTACGTCATCGCCTGACTGGTAGTCACGATAGTCGCGAAAGTCGAGCGAGCTTCCGGCTTTCTTTCCGAGCACGGCCCCGCTCGCGCCGGTGCTTGCCCGCACGGCGGGCGCGAGCGCAAACCGTGCGGCCGCCTTCATTCCCTCGCCCAGAAACTGACGGTCCTCGTCACGCATTGGCGTTCTCCGGCTGGTGTGGCTTGAAGGCCAGAACCTGACCGGCCAGCCAGCGACCATTCAAAATGACACCGAGAATCAGCCAGAGCAGCAGAAAGCTGTAATGGAAGAAGATGTGACTGCGGAGCTCGCGCCTTTCCGCGAAAAAGATGAACGGATTCCCCAAAAGCCACCCGACGTTGTCAATCCGCTGGTAAAACAGAAAAATCAGGAACAGGGTGATGACGCTTCCGAACCCGATGAGGATGATCGTCGGAACCCACGTCAGATGCGGTTTCAGACGATTCCGCAGGATGAACCGGCGTACCCACAGACCCGTCAGCGCGTAGCATAAAATGGTCAGGCCGAATCCCGACATCCGCTCGGCGATCCATTCGTTTCCTCCGGACAATCCCTTGATTCCCCGTTCGAACAGCAGAGCCACGCCGATGGTCATGGAAAACAGCAGTCCGGACCACAGCAAGCTGGCCGCCGAACCACTGAACAACGGGAACAGCGGCGCGCGCGGGAGAAGCGATTTCGGGATGGTCCGGGTAACGCGGCGACCGAGATGCTCGCGCTCGCAAACCGCGACGATGAACCCCAACGAGAACAGGAAGGAATGAAAAACGACCCAGATCATGATCGGAGCGACGTGCTTTTGGTTGAGCGAAATCGCCGCCATACCCGCTCCGGTCAGGAGCCACATCGCGGTCACGAAGCCACGCAGCGCCAGCGCCCGATTGGCCGACAGCGGCGTGATGAACACGACCGAGATGACGAACAGCAATCCGACCAGCGGAATATAGACGGCGGCGGCGGCGGCCACGCCAAACCAGAACTCGGATGTATCCAGACGACTCCCGATTCCGGCGGAAATCAGTCCGTATGAACCGGCAATCGTCCACCCAAAAACGAAGGGAAGCTGGACCAGAACCACCAAACCCACGAAGACTTTCAAAATCCGGTTGGTCGGAAGGCTGGCGGTCAGAATCGCCAGTAGCGAAAACCCGATGACCACCAGAAAATCCATAACCAGCACGACGAAAATCGAGGGCAGGTCGATACCGCGTAAAAAGTAGGTAAAGGTAATGAACGGAAGGCAGGCGCTGAAAATCAGGGCTGAAATGACCAGCGCGCAGAAGGTTTTTCCAAAAATGATGGAAACCGGCCGGAGCGTGGTGATGAACAGCAGATCGACGTTGGTGTCGGCGCGCTCGGCGGCGAACCGGATGGCCGAATAGGCCGGGACGAACAGCAACGCGATACCGAGCATCATGCCGTGCAGGATCATGAACATGTCGCGACCAGCGCGAAAATCCTCGCGCGACGGGTCCACGGTCAGCACATAAATCGAAATCGCCGCCAGTTGAATGAGCAGCAGAATCGACAACATCACGGAGACGAACTTGCCCTTCACCGCCTGACGCAATTCCTTGACCACAATCGGATTGACGGCGTCTCCCAAACGATCGGCGAACGTAGCGGTCATAATCTCCTCAAAAAAGTCTGGATAAAAAGTCTGGAGTCTGGAGTCGAGAGTCTGGAGTCAAAACAAAGGCCGAGAGCGTTTCAAAGTCCCTTTTGAAATCAGGCTTTCCTGTTCTGTCTTTTTCTGTCTTTCCTGACTCCAGACTCTCGACTCCAGACTTCAGACTGTATTTATTGGACTTCCCCGCGCGTGACGCTCATGAACAGCTCTTCCAGGTTCGCGCGTTGCTGACGGAATTCGACGAGGCGATGTCCGCGCTGGACGAGATGGGTCAACAGCAGCGCGGTCATTTCCTCGTTTCCGGAAATTTCGACTTCGATTTCATTGCCGACCACGCGGGCTTCCTCGATGTTCGGCGTCTGGAGCAGTTCCTTGTGGAGTTCGTCGAGGCGGTCGAGCGTCCGCAGGGTCACGACCCGGCGGCTCACGCGTTCATTGAGCAAATTGGAAATCGGTCCGGACATCAGGACCTGCCCCTGCTCGATGATGACCGCCGCGTTACACATCTCGGAAAGCTCGGTGAGGATGTGCGAACTGATGAGAATCGCCTTGCCCTGCCCCGACAGGACCCGCAGCAGTTCGCGCAGTTCGATGCGCGCGCGCGGGTCGAGGCCCGCGGCGGGTTCGTCCATCACGAGGACCATCGGGTCGTGCAGGAGCGCCCGGGCGAGGCTCACCCGCTGTTTCATCCCTTTCGAAAGTGCATTCAGCGTCTTTTCGCGGATGCCGAGGAGATTGGTGAACGCTTCGACGCTTTCGAGGGTCTCCGCCCGTTTCGGTTCCTTGATGCCGTAGGCCCGGGCGAAAAAATCGAGATAGTCGTGAACCGAAATGTCGCGGTGCGCGGGCAGCGCGTCAGGGACATACCCGACGAGTTTGCGCGCCTTTTCGGGTTCTTCCACGACCGACACGCCGTCGATGCGGACGTCGCCCTCGGTCGGCTCGTCGAGCGTAGAGATAATGCGCATCGTGGTGGTCTTGCCCGCGCCGTTCGGGCCGACGAATCCCACGATCTGTCCCGCCTCGAAGGAAAAGGAAATTCCCCGGACCGCCTGCGTGTTTTCGAACGAACGCTTGAGGTTGATGACTTCGATCTTCATTGGCCTTCACCTCCGGCGATACCGAGAACCACGCTTTCGGCCCGCTTCAATCCGCCCTTGAGCGCGTCGTTTTCGATGAACGGCGCTCCGTCGAGAACCGCGACGTAGCGGTTCGGCCCGAGGCATTGCACGGCCGTTCCTTCGGCGTTGTCGATGTTATCGAGCGCGAGCGTCCAGTTTCCGCCATAGAAGTTTCGCAACCCGGTTAAGCTGGCGGCGGTTTTCATCGTACTGGCGGTCAACGTCACGCGCGCGCCGGCCGGGATGTTTTGAGCGGAATGCCGCCCGCCCTTTGCGTCAATCAGCGTCAGGTCACGAATCGCCGCGCCCAGTCCGTTGACGACCGTCACCCGTCCGTCGGGTTCGTTGATGATCGTCAGGCGCTCCCGGCGGGATTCGACCTTTCGAAGTAAAAAGTGTGCCGGGACGCGCGAGACGATCCAGCCCTGCTTCAAATGCTGATCCGAGGTCCAGTCAATGGACCGCGATACACCGTCGCTTCCGTAAGGTTGCAGAATCGGCGTGATTTCCGTTCCCGCATCGAAGCGCAGGCCCCCGCCCGGCGTGAGCGGCGTGTAAAACGCCTCGACACCGAATGTCGTCGCGCGGCGCAGCGGCTCGTTCAAAACCGTAAAGGACGCCACGCGGGTCTTGCCCGAAATGCCTTCCGACAGGAGGGCGAATCCGGAGACTCCGACGCTCGCGACAAAGGCGCAGGCCGGAATCGTCACCAGCATGAACATTCGCTTCTTGAACCGGTTGAGAAGCCAGAAATTCACCGGGCCGATGATGATGACGAACAACAGAATCAGCACGAACAGCCCGCGGAGCGGAATGGCAAAGTTTTGAACGACGGGGAATTCACGGTTGGCATCGGACGGAGACATCGAACGCTGCCACGGCTGAAGCGTCCGGTGGAGCGCAAGCCAGACGCCGACCCATTCGTCGCCGGTCAGATCCTTGAGATCCTTTCCTCCGGTCGTAAGGACTTCGCCGAACTGCGAATACTCCGTCGCAATCGGTGTTCCCGTCGCCTTGCTTGTTTCCCAGTCGGGCGAAAACTGCACATTCCCCAGAATCAGCAGTGAACCGCCAGCGCCGACCCAATCACGCAAGGCATTCCGAATTGGTCCGGCAAGGCTATTGAACTCGTCGGCGGTCAGCGCCACGCAGTCATACCGTGAATAGGAACACCAGGAATCACTCCACTCGGAAACTGGAATCTCGGCCTGCGCGAAGGACACCTCAAGCTTCGAATAACTCGAAATGAGCTTGAACAACTCAGGGGAAACGGGTTTTGCGTCAGGCGAAAGCGGTTCGGCAACTTCACCATCCTCCGACGGCTCGGCGATGGCAGTGGCGGGAACGGCGGGGGCAGCCACCGCGGGTCCCGGAACGGTCCCGCCGCCTTCCATTTCCGCGCCTGGGCTGTATTGCTGAGGCACGGGTGCGGCCGGCGGTGGCGGGGCGGCCCCCGGCCCAACTCCCGTTCCGGGTTTCCCGGATGGCTTCGTCGCGGGTTTGGCGGTCGTGGCGGGCTTGACCGGCAGCGTCTTCACGGGCGGGGTCGAACGGGCTTTCACCAGGTTCGAAAGCACCGTCGTGAATTCCCCCTGCAAACCCGCCTTGCTCGCCCCCTGACTCATCAAAAGCAGGGGCCGGTCGCGCCAATAGCCATTCCCGTGATTGATGCTCACCCCAGGAACATTCTCCTGCATTTCAATGCCATCGATCGTCACGCCAAGCGCGAGCGCGCCGTTGATCGACAGCGCCGGTTGCCACATCGAAACCTTCGCAACAACGCCGGGTTCAACCGCCACCGTTCGGGTCAGTGAATCAATACCGTTTCCCCGACTGTACTCCCGAGCCGGCAACGCGAGCGAAACAACCCGGCGACGGGACGATTTGTTGGTGATCGTCACGATGTATTCAGCATAGCCGTGCGTACTCTCGCCGCCGGCCAGCGCGTTCATCGTCACCGTCACGTCGCCGTATTCCGTTGCTCCCGCACTGACTCCGAATATTCCCGCCAGTAAATTCAACAGAAGGAAGATGCCAGTGAAAAACCGGCCAGACCGAACCTGCTTTTTTTTATCCCTCATCCTTCATCCCTCATCCTTCGAAGTGCCGCTCTGCCCCGGACGCGCACGCCCTCGGATTGGTTCCCCGCCGGAGACAGCCCTCCCCGACGGTCGGACGACCATTAGCCGACACGGACATCGGCGGGCAGTTTCAATTCGGCTTCATCGAGCGTTTTCAGCAGTTCGACCACGACCCGATTGGCATCCACAGCGTCGAAGCGGGCCTTGTAGTTCAACACCAGCCGGTGATTGATGACCGGCGCGGCGACCGCCTTCACGTCCTCGAAGCCCACCGTCGGACGGCCCGAAATCAGAGCGTATCCGCGCGATGCCTCGGCCAGCGCGATGGCCGCGCGGGGCGACGCGCCGTACCCGATGTAGTCCCGCACGATGCCCGGCGCTTCCGGCGAATCCGGATGAGTCGCCGCCACCAGCCGCGCGATGTATTTCGACACCGGTTTCGGCAAAAAGATTTTGTCCATCGCGGCGAAGATCTTCGCGAGGCCGTCCGCGCCGATGGTCCGCGTCGGATTCGGCGCTTCGCCGCGCCGCCGCGTCCCGATGATGCGTTCGAGGGATTCCACGTCCGCGCCGGTCACGTTCAGCTTGAACAGAAAGCGGTCGAGCTGCGCTTCGGGCAGCGGGTACGTTCCTTCAAGTTCGATGGGGTTCTGCGAAGCGAGGACGAAGAACGGATCGGGCAGCCGCCGCGTGTTGCCGAGCAGCGTCACCGACTGTTCCTGCATGGCTTCGAGCAGCGCCGACTGGGTTTTCGGCGAGGCGCGGTTGATTTCGTCGGCAAGCATGATGTTGGTGAAGATCGGTCCCGGATGGAACGTCAGTTCACGCACGCCCGAGGCGTTTTCCTGAAGGATGTGCGAGCCGAGAATGTCGCCCGGCATGAGGTCGGGGGTGAACTGCACGCGCTTGAATTCGAGGCCGAGCAGTTGCCCGAGCGCCCGGACGAGCGCGGTCTTGCCCACGCCGGGCAGACCTTCGAGGAGAATGTGGCCGCGGCTGACGATGCCGACGAACACGAGACGGTGGAGTTCAGGTCTTCCGAGCAGAATGCGGTCGAGTTCGTCGAGGGCGGCGAACGCGAGGTCGGAGACCGGGCGGAGGTCTTCGGGTTGCAGAATGTTTTCCATGAATCCGCTTTGTACCGCAAACCCGCCGCGAACGGAATGAGGCTGTTTTACTTTGAGGATTGTCCCACGCCCGGCCCTCCCTCACGGTCGGGATTCCATACCGTTTGCCGGGAATCACCATTTGGCCACCGGTATGGAACCCCGAGCGTCAGCGAGGGTTTTACTCGGAACGTAAAGCGGTAATCGGGTCGAGCGAGGCCGCGCGCCACGCGGGATACACGCCGGAAATGATGCCAACGCCCCCCGAGACGATCAGCGCCATTGCAACCGCAACCAGCGGCAGTCGCGCCGGAAGCGGCGTCAGGTTCAGCAGCAACTGGTCAATGCAGAAGGCAATGAAGACGCCGATGGCCCCGCCGATGAGCGCAAGCAGAAACGATTCCGCCAGAAACTGCGCGACAATGTGCTTCTTGCGCGCGCCGAGCGATTTGCGGATGCCGATTTCGCGCGTCCGTTCGGTCACCGAAACCAGCATGATGTTCATGATGACGATTCCACCCACCACGAGCGCGATCGAGGTCACGCCGATGGCCGTCATCTGAATTGTCCCGAAGATGCGGACGCGCAGGTTGGAAATCATCTCCGCCGTGACGAGGCCGAAGTTGTCGGCGTCGGAAAACATCAGATGCCGGCGGTTGCGCATGATGACGCGCATCTGGTCGGCGAGCGCGGGAACGTCCTTGTCGGTGGCGGCCTGCGCGTAAATCGAGATGGAACGTCGCGAGCCGTAGACCTTCTGGTACGTTGAAAGCGGAATATCCACGAAGTTGTCGCGCGAGGCGCCAAACGCAGAGCCGAGTTCCTTTGAAACACCGACGATGGTGAACGGGCGTCCGTCAATCTTGATTTCCTTGCCGAGCGGCGTTTCACGCGGGAACAGGCGCGTGGAAATGTCGGCCCCCACAAAACAGACCATGCGGCTGCGGTTTTCGTCGTCCTGATTGAAGTACAACCCGAGCTGCGGCTCGATGCGCTGGATGTCGGCCATCGAAGCGGTTCGTCCGGCGATGGCGACTTCGGTCAGCACTTCGTTTCCGCGCGTGACCTCGACGCCACCGCCCGTCTGGGCGCCGACGCGGACGGCGAGCGTCGCGCCTTCGCGAATCGCGTCGAGGTCTTCCATCTTGATGTCGCGGTTGCGCTTCTGAGCCTGCTGGAAGGTGTCGAGCGTTTTGAAATCGTCAATGCTGAACTTGCGAATGACGACGGAACTGGTCCCGATGTCGGAGATCTTTTCGTCAACGTACTTGTTGAACCCTTCGATGAGCGACACCACGGTAATGACCGTTGCGACACCGAAGATCACGCCGAGCAGGGTCAGGAAGGATCGGAGTTTGTGCGCCCAGACCGCTTCGAGCGCCAGTTTCACGGTTTCGAGATAAATCACGGCGACCGACTTTCCGTTCAGGAAGAACGTTGTTGTTTTTTCTACCGTCGCATCCGAAACATACGTCGTCCGTTCTCGAAATGCTCCCCGTTTTTCCCAACTGCCGTCCCGGATTGGCCGTCGCCCCCTCACCGTGTATACTCGGCGGAGTTTATCCCCAAAAATTCAGGTCAAGCCGTCATGCCCCATTCGATTCTCGTGGCCGACGACGAACCGCTCATTCGCGGTCTTGTCGAAGAAATACTGACCGATGCAGGCTATTCCGTCCTGCTGGTAGAAGACGGGCAACAGGCCGTCGAGGTTTACGGGGCGCAGATGAAGGACATTTCCCTTGTCCTGCTTGATCTCACCATGCCGAATCTCTCCGGCGCAGCCTGTCTGCGAAAGATCAAGGGAATGAACCCCGAGGCGAGAATCGTGCTGTCGAGCGGCCACAACGAAGAAGAAGAAATCGAGGAATTGCTGGCGCAGGGCGCGGCGGCGTTTATTCCCAAGCCCTACTTCCCGGACGACTTCATCGAGGTCATCAGGCATGCCCTTGCCTGACGCGGCGCTTCGATCATTTCTCGAAGAATCCTTCAACAGCGGCGAATTTCACGGCGCGGTCTGGCTGGTCGCCGAAGGTAATCGGGTCTTGTCCACCGGAGCGTTCGGATACGCCGTCCCGGACGTCACCCCCACTACGACCGAAACCGTTTTCGATCTCGCATCCCTCACCAAACCACTCGTCACGGGACTCCTGATCGCGAAGTTCATCGAGGAAGAAAAACTTTCGCTCGATGAACCGATTGCCGCGCGACTTCCGGTTTTTCAAAATACGCCGTACGCCGCGGCCACGCTCAAACAGGTTGTCTCGCATTCGGCGGGCTTTCCCGCTTGGAAACCGTTCTACGCGCTGGCCCCCGCGCCCGACGCCGCGCTCGACGTGATCGCCTGCGTCGCGCCCGCGTACAAAGCTGGAACCCGCGTCATCTACAGCGACCTCGGCTACATCCTACTCGGCAAGTTGCTGGAGGCGCTCACCGCTACGCGGCTCGACACGCTGTTTCAAAAGGAAATCGCTTCACCGCTCGGCTTGAAATTCACCGGCTATTTGCCTTCATCGGAAATTCTTCCCCGCGTCGCCGCGACCGAACTCGGCAACGTCCATGAGCGGACGATGATCGCGACCATGGATTTTCCACCGGAGGAAAAGGAAAAGGTCGCGGCCTACGACGGCTGGCGAACGGCGCTCGTCCACGGGGCGGTTCACGACGGCAACGCACATTTTTTCGAGGGAATTTCAGGACACGCCGGATTGTTCGCGCCGGTGGCCGATGTTTTTACCATCGCGCGCCAGTTTCTACCCGGAAGCCGGCTGTTCAACAGTTCAACGCTCAACCTGTTCACGATCTCGCTCACACCCGGCCTCGACGAGGAGCGCTCGGTCGGCTGGATGCTGGCTTCGACGAAGAATTCCACCGCCGGAGAAAAACTTTCGCCTCGCTCCTTTGGCCATCTCGGCTTCACCGGAACGAGTCTGTGGATTGACCCGGCCACCGACCGGGTTTACATTCTGCTCACCAACCGCACCTACCCGATTCGACCAGGGCTGAACGCCGTCCGGCGAACGTTCAACACACTCGGGGCATCGCTCCCCACAGAACGTTAAAACAACATCGCCGCTTCTTCTCGTTGAGCCATCGCCATGTTTCGCTCGCCATCGCGACGAATCCGGGGATTCGTTTCATTCGCGCTTTTTCTTTTCCTCATCGCGCCGCTCGCGCCCGTCCACGCGCAGCAGCGGCCCACGCGCCCGCGCGTCGTCCCGACTCCCACGGAAAATCCCGTTCCAAAACCACCGGTTTCAAAAGAAAAAACCTCCGAGCCTTCGCAACCCTCAATTCTCAATTCTCAATTCTCAATTGCGAAGCAGGAGCCGACCATCCGCATCGGCATCGCCACCAACGCGGATTTCGTCAACATCGCCTGTGACGGCCCAATGGCCCGGCTCGACCTCGAAACGCGGGAAACCGAGGAAATCGCGAGCAACAAGGTCACGGTGCAGTTGAACGCCGGCGAGTCGCGCAAGCGCCGAGGCGGGAACTATCGCGTACAGGTCGCGAGTCTCAAATCGGACCGCGACGCGCGGGAACTCGCGAAAAAACTGCGCGAACGCTTCGATGAACCGGTCAAGACCCATTACGACGAGGACACGGAACGCTACATCGTGTCGCTCGGCGATTTTTCCTCGTCGTCGGACGCCCAGACGATGATGGTGCGCGTCTCCAACGCGGGCTATCGCCAGCCGTCAGTCGCCCGCGAGGGCGTCTCGATTCCGACCACCAAATCCGACGGACGCTGGCGGTTGAGCGCCACCGCCTCAAACGGCGACGACGTGGCCTCGGGCGTCAGCCGCATGGCGTTTATTTCGCTCGATCCCGACCGGTCGCCGCTCAAGTACCTGAATTCGACCTATCGCGGACGCCTCGAAGTCTTTCTCAACAAGCGCGGACGAATGACGGTCGTGAACGAACTTCCGATGGAGGATTACATTCGCGGTGTCGTTCCGAATGAACTGTCGCCCAACGCCTTTCCGCAACTCGAAGCGCTCAAGGCGCAGGCGGTCGCGGCGCGGACCTACGCCGTGAAAAACAAGGGCAATTACGGCGCGGAAGGCTTTGATCTTTTACCCACAGCGATGTCGCAGGTTTACAACGGACGCAGTTCGGAACATCCGCTGACCGACCGCGCCGTGCTTGAAACGCGGGGAATCATCGCGACCTACAACGGCGAACCGATCAACGCGCTTTACACGTCAACCTCAGGCGGAAGAACCGAAAACGTCGAATACGTTTACGGCCGCGCCGTTCCCTATCTCAAAAGCGTGACCGTCGCGCCGCGCCCGAGCGTCCGCGTGAACGACCGCTGGGTGACCACGACCCGGCGCTTCGCCGCGACCACGCTCGCCGGAAGCGCTTCCCTCGCCCGCGAACTCGCGTTGCTGGCCGTGGCCGGATTTCCCTTTTCGGATAAGACCGACGAATACGATCTTCAGCGCGAATGCTCCGAACGCGAATGCAACAACTGGGCGTTCACGCTGACGCAACTCACTCAGGCAAAGCCCACGTCCGGCCTCGTTTCAAAATCCAACACGCTCGGCGGCTTTGCCCGAACCGTACTCACCGCCATTTACGGCGACGAATCGCCCGCCCGACTTTTAACTGCTCCGGACGCCGATTATCTGCTCGGCCCCGATGCCGCGAGTGTCCCGGCAACGTTTCGAACCGACGTTGCTTTTCTGTTCCGTGAAGGAATCTTGAAACTCACGCCGACGAATCCGTTCAAGGAAAAGCTCAGCCGCGCCACCGCCATCGGCATCATGGCCCGCGCGCTGCTCGGTCGCGGCCTGCCGAAACTCATCACCGGCACGGCGCGGCCCTTTGACGGACAGGTCGCCATTCGCGGCGCGAAGGGCAAGGACGATCCGCGCTATTCGGTCGCGCCCAACGCCTACATTTTCCGCAAGGTCGGCGGCGATCTCGTTCCGGTCGAACGCGCGGAAATCATCGGCGGCGAAGCCGTCGCGTTTCACCTCGATGCGAAGGGAAAAATCGACTACCTCGAAATCTCGCCGGTACTGAACGGCGCGACCAGCGACCGCTTCTCGCAGTTTTCGTGGTGGGACGAGCGGCTCACACCCGCCGAAGTCCGCGCCCGGCTCGCCAAAGTCAACGTCAACGTGGGCGACGTCCTCGACATCGAACCCGTTTCTCGCGGAGAATCGCAGCGTGTCGCCACATTGAAAGTCACCGGCACGCAACGCACGGCCACGATTGAAGGCATCCGCATTCGATCCGCGCTGGGCATTCGCGAAAGCCTGTTCGTGGTCATCCGCGACCGCGACGAAAAAGGCAATGTCACGAGTTTTCGCCTGCGCGGACGCGGCTGGGGACACGGCGTCGGGCTGTGCCAGGTCGGGGCCTACGGGCTGGCGCTCGAAGGCTACGGCTACCAGCAGATTCTGAAACACTTCTACACGGGAATTCAGTTGACCAAAGCCTACTGAGGCGGTGACGCGACGAATTCCGGAATACCGATGGGTTCTGAAAACAACGACCGCGGCGTCCAGCTTCAAACCGAATACCGGCTGCGCTTCGACGCGATTCAGGCATACCGCAATCAGGTCTGGGAAGTCCTGACCCGCGACTATTTCCAGCAATTCATTCCGCCCGACTCGGTCATCCTCGAACTCGGCTGCGGGTGGGGAGAATTCATCAACAACATTCGGGCGGGACAAAAGCACGCCATGGACCTCAACGCCGACACGGCCTCGAAACTGAATCCGGGAATCACGCTTCACGCCCAGGACTGCTCCCTGCCCTGGACCATCGGCGAAGGCGCGCTCGACGTGGTCTTCACGAGCAATTTCCTCGAACACCTCGCCGATAAAAACCAGCTTGCGACGGTTCTCGAACAGGCGTATCGCTGCCTGCAACCCGGCGGACGCATGCTCTGCCTCGGGCCGAACATCAAGTACACCGGCGGCGAATACTGGGATTTCTGGGATCACCACATTCCCCTTACCGACGCCTCGCTCGGTGAAATTCTCGAACTGACCGGTTTTCGGGTCACGCGGCGGATTCCCCGCTTCCTTCCGTTTTCGATGGCAACCGGATTTCGTCCGCCGCTGATTTTTCTGAAAACCTATCTGCGGCTTCCCTTCGCCTGGCCGATTTTCGGGAAACAGTTTTTCATCGTTGCCGAAAAACCCGCCTGACGGATACTTTTACCGACGTCGAACCGCTCAAACCGCCATTTCCGAAACCCGCGGCTGGCACAAGCGCCAACCCCGAAACAACTCCTTTATGCGAATTTTACTGACCGGGGCCTGCGGCTTCGTCGGAAACGTCATTGCCCGCGAGCTTCCGGCACACCTCGAATCGGTTCATATCACTGGATTCGACAACCTCGTCCGGCGTGGAAGCGAGCGGAACCGGCGGGAACTGGCGGGATTTGGCGTCCGGGTCGTTCATGGCGACCTTCGAATGACCAGCGACCTCGACGCGCTGCCGCCGCACGACTGGATCATCGACTGCGCCGCCAATCCGAGCGTCATGGCGGGCGTGGACGGCAAGACCAGTAGCCGACAACTGGTCGAACATAATCTCGTCGGCACGCTCAACCTGCTTGAGCTCTGCCGGAAATGGAACGCCGGCCTCATCATTCTCAGCACGAGCCGGGTCTACTCAATCCCCGCCCTTTCAGGAATTCCGATTCAAACCGTGGGTTCTCGCTTCGAGCCGACGACCGATGTCGCCGCGCCCGGATGGAGTCAGGCGGGCATCACGGAAACCTTTTCCACCGCGCCACCCGTTTCGCTTTACGGAGCGTCAAAACTTGCTTCGGAGACAATGAGCCTCGAATACGGACTGACCTACGGTTTACCGGTGTTCATCAACCGGTGCGGGGTGCTGGCCGGGGCCGGGCAGTTCGGGAAAATCGATCAGGGGATTTTTTCCTACTGGATTCATGCCTACCGGAGCGGGCGGCCGCTGAAGTACATCGGCTTCGACGGCCACGGCCATCAGGTCCGCGACTGCCTGCACCCGGCGGACCTCGTGCCAATTCTGGTGAAGCAGATGGCTGGCGGTACGGATTCCACTACCCCGTCGGTTTTCAATGTCGCGGGCGGCATTGAAAACAGCATGTCGCTGGCCGAACTGACCGCGTGGTGCGCCGACCGGTTCGGCCCGCGCCAAATTGACCGCGACCCGGCCCGGCGACCGTTCGACATTCCGTGGCTCGTGCTGGATTCCGCGCTCGCGGCAAAAACATGGTCGTGGTCGCCGACCCGGCGGCTCGATTCCGTCCTTTCCGAAATCGCCGATCACGCCGAGCGCAATCCGGACTGGCTCGCGCTTTCCGAGGACGGGTAACGCGCCGTAGGCTTTCCATTTCACCCATTCGGACCCCGTCCGCTTCCTTTATGCCGCTTCAAAATTCGCCATTCCTTATTGCCGCGCGGGAACGCGCCCGAAAACACGGTCCGACGGTCCTCGCGCTGGCGGCGACGGGCTACCTGATGCTGCTGACGTTCCCAAACTGCAACCGTCAGCCGGGATACGGGCTGGACATTTCCTGGCAGTACGCCCTGAACGCACTGAAACAAACCAGCTTCCGCTTCGGGACCGACACCAATTTCACCTACGGCCCGCTCGGCTATCTGCTGTTTCCGATGAACCTCGGTTCGAATCTCGTTTACGGGTTCATTTTCGCGCTCCTGCTTCAACTGCTGTTCGGAGGATTTGCCCTTTCCGCCTTTTTGAAAGAGAAATCGACGACCCACACCCTTTTGGCGACTTTTGCGCTGGCCGCGTGCTTCTCCCTGCTCGGCTGGCCGGAATATGAAAACCGTTTTTTCACCGTTTTCTGGCTCGGCGCGGCGGCGGCGCACGGTTCGCCCCGGACGCGGCGGCTCTGGCTGGCCTGCCTCGGCGCGCTCGCGGGAGTCGGGCTGTTCGCCAAATTCAGCATCGGACTTTCAAGCCTGATCGGACTGACGCTGCTCCACGGCGTGTTTCTGGTTGAAAAAATCGCGGACCGACGCGCGTTCTTCCTGGCCCCGACCGCCCTGCTGACCGTCGTCCTGTGGCAATTCGCGACGCACTTTCAGTCGGTTGCCGGCATGTGGACGTGGGGGCGGACCTCGCTGGAAATTTCGAGCGGCTACACGAGTGCGATGAGCCTGGTTGGTCCGTCACATCAGGTTTTGTGGTGTGCCATTTGCCTCGCCGCGTACGCGCTTTTCACGGCCTTTCTCTACTGGCGCGCCGCGCCGCAACGGCACCTTGCGCTGATTGCGGTCCCGCAGCTTTTCTTCCTTTTCAAATCCGCCGTGGTCCGGCAGGACGGCGGCCACCTCGTCATCTTTTTCTGTACCCTGCCCGCACTCCCGGTCGCGCTGGCGGTCTTCGCCACAACCCGCGCGGAACGCATCGCCGCCTGGACGCTGTTCAGCGTGTTTTTCGTGTTTGACGCGCTGGTCGTGAACCTGGAGGCCAAGGCATTCGATTCGCTCGAAATCGGGAAACGCCTCGCCACGATACGGGGTATCGAGAATGTCGGGCAGGGTCTGGAAGGACTGCGCCAGCCGCCGTCCCTGCCGCCCACCGGGCCGGAAGCAGCCAGACTGCCCGAGGACTGGCTCGAACGCATCCGCCGGGAACGCGGCACCGTCGGCGTTCTTCCGTGGGAAATCAGCCTGATTCAATCGAATCAGCTCGACTGGAAACCGAACGCGGTTCTTCAACAATACTGCGTCTTTACATCGGGACTCGACCGCCTGAACGCCGAACATTTCTCCACGCCCGGCCGCGCGCCGGATTTCCTGATTGTCGATTTCCCCGACATCGACGGCCGGTATCCGTTTTGGTCGGGACCGGCCACCTGGCGGGCCGTGATGCTCAACTACGACGTGGCCGGAAAAACGCCAACCCGGATATTGCTGAAGCGACGCGCCGCCCCGGTCGCGGCACAGTGGCGTGAACTTGGAAAAGACACCATCGTGGCCGACAAGTGGATTGACGTACCGTCGGGCGAAGGTCCCGTTTTTGCCGCCATTGATTTTGAAACACGCTTTGTCGGGATGGCGGCGGGTTTCTTTTTCCGCATTCCTCCGACGTACATCGAAGCGGAATACGAAAACGGCGAGAGGCACTCATTCCGCCTGATTCCAGGCGGTGCCAAGGAAGGCATTCTCATCAGCAGCCTGCCGTACGGAGAAAATGCCGGTACGCTGTTCGAGCGGAATTTTTCAACCTGGAAGGTCCGGAAATTCAGGGTGACGGGGCCGGGCATCGCCGAGTACCGGATTTCTCCGCTGGTCTGGAAGGAATTGACGGTTCCTGCGACTTCCGCTCCGTCGCCTCCCCGATAATCGGGTGGTATGCTTGCCGAAATCCGATTTCCTCGACCAGTTGGAATCCAGCCGGAGAACCGTTGCGCCATGTCGTCTGCGAGAAAAAACCTCGAACTGCTCACCGTGGTGATTCCCGCCCGCAACGAGGAGGGGTGTATCCGGGCGACGGTCGAACACCTCCATCTCGAATTGAACCTTCACGGCATCGACCACGAAATCATCGTCGTGGACGACGGCAGCACCGATACGACCTGGGAAATCCTCAGCCGCCTGACGCAGACGGTCCCGCACCTGCGCCCGCTGCGCAACACCGGCGAACACGGCTTCGGCCGGGCCATCGTCTTCGGCCTCGACCACATGCGCGGCGACGCCGTCGTCATCATGATGGCGGACGAATCGGACGACTGCCGCGATGTCGTCCGCTACTGGCGGGAACTTCAAACCGGGGTTGAGTGCGTGTTCGGCAGCCGCTTCATCAAGGGCGGCGGGACCATTGACTATCCCTACTTCAAACTCGTCATCAACCGGATCGTCAACTGGGGCCTGAAAATGGTTTTCCAGATTCGGCTCAACGACACCACCAACGCCTTCAAGGCGTATCGCCGCGAAGTCATCGAGGGCTGCCGTCCGTTCATTTCGCCCCACTTCAATCTGACGGTCGAACTGCCGCTCAAGGCCATCGTTCGAGGATTTTCGTGGAAGGTCATTCCGATTACCTGGCGCAACCGGCGCAGCGGCGTCGCCAAGCTGAAGCTGACCGAAATGGGCAGCCGGTACTTCTTCATCTGCTGCTACGTCTGGCTTGAGAAATACTTCAGCCGCGGCGACTACCGCCGGAAGGAACAGCTCCTTCAATCCGAAGCCTCACCCGTCGAGGAAACCAGACTGAAAGAATCGGCGAATTGAAACGGGGCCGAAAACCGCGCTATTCGTCTTCCTCATCGGCAAGAAATTCGGAAACCTCATCTTCATAGGCCGCCAGCGCGCCAAGAAACAATGGAGCATCCTTGAAGCGAGTCTTGGCTTCCTTGAGAAACTCCGTCATTTCCTCGCTGAAATGTTGTCCGAGTTCATCAACTGGCTCCCATTCAATGCCGTGAGCCTTCATTTCCAGGGAAACCCGGTACAGCTCACGCAACTGGGGAAGAACCTCCGACTCCTTCTTTTTATAAATTTGGCGAGCCACGGACGCGCCGGGGAAGAGCGACTCCCACATGGTCTCCGGCCCTTTCTCGGCCAACGTTGAGCGCTCGACGAGAAACTCCCAGGTCTGTTTTTCAATCAAGGCATATTGAATGGGCACCCCATCCAACTCGGCGGGCTTGGGAGCATCTGCAATATGTCTTTCAAAACAGCGAAGCAGGTCTTCAATATCCTTGATCGGGTAACAATCAAGCCCCTTCAATGTCAGTTTATTGAAAGCCAGTGCTCCCGTGTCGTGAGCCTGTTGGAAAAACTTCAGAATCGAATCCGTGTTCTTATCTTTTTTAATTCCGTCTATCGTGCCCAGCCGGTCATAGCATCCTTTGATTCCAAGCGTGAGCGGTTTGTATTCTCCATTGATATTGTGCAAAGGAAGGAAAACGGCATCGCTGGCCTTCAGGCTGACACCGGTCAATGAACAGCGATAATCGAAGAACCCCATAACCACCTCCACAGCTTTTCGGAATGACAGAAAACTACCGAGAGTTCCCCTTCAAACGCAACCAGGGCTTGATTCATCGGCGTCAGAACGGAATGCTTGGGCCGACATCGTCAGCCTTTCAAAAACTCAGCACTCAGCAACCAGTACTTTTCCCAAATGAGCTACGAACTGTTCATCGCCTTCCGGTATCTGCGCGCGCGCCGGAGGCGTTTTCTTTCGGTCGTGAGTGCGATGGCCGTTGTCGGCATCACCGTCGGCGTCTGGGCGCTCGTGAGCGTCCTCGCGTTTCAGAGCGGGATGGAACAGGAACTGCGGGGAAAAATCCTCGCGGGGACGGCCCATCTCAACGTCCTGCGGCGCGGCGGACGCCCCATCGAGAATCTCGCCGATGTCAAAGCGAAGGTGGCCGCAGTCCCGGGCGTGAAATCGGTCACGCCGACGACGTACAAGGAAGCGCTGATTTCCGGTCCGACCCGTTCGGTGGCGGGCGTTCTGAAGGCGGTGGATTTGAGCGCGCCGCCGGAATCGCTCGAAGTCACGCGGACGCTGCTTCCCGGCGGGAAAGTCGGCGATCTGGCGCGCAAGCAGTACGGCGACGGCACCGAACTCGAAGGCATCATCATCGGGAAACGGCTGGCCGAGGAAGCCAACGTCAAAACCGGCGAGACGGTGCAGGTGCTGATTCCGCAGGGACGCGGCGAACTTTCACCAATGGGCGTACTCCCCGAGCAGCGCACCTTTCGCGTAGTGGGAATCTTTGAATCGGGGCTGTATGAATATGACTCGGCGTGGGCCTACATCTCGCTCGACGCGGCGCGCGCCATCGCGGGCGAGGGCGATGGCGCAACCGTGTTGCAGGTGACGCTGACCGATCTTTACCGGTATCGGACCGTCGGCGACGCGGTTCAGGCCGCGCTCGGAAAGGAATACGTCACGGAAGACTGGGCCTCGCTCAACGGGACAGCGTTCGCCGCCCTGAACCTGCAACGACTGGCCTTTTCAGTCGTCATCACGCTCATCATCGTGGTCGCCGCGCTCAACATCGTGACGACGCTCATCCTGCTGGTGGCCGAAAAGAAACGCGACATCGCGATTCTGACCGCGATGGGCGCGACGCCCCGCGCGATGCTCACCGTGTTCATCACGCAGGGACTCGCCCTCGGGGCCATCGGGACGATCATCGGCGGCGCGTTCGGCATCGCGACGGCGGTGCTGTGTGACCGGTACAAACTGATTCAACTCGACGCCCGCATCTACTCCATCGCGGCCGTGCCGTTCCGGCTTTCACTGACCGACACGGCCGTGGTCATCCTCATCGCGCTCGGCGTCAGCCTGCTGGCGACGATTTACCCCGCGTGGCGCGCCGCCCGACTCGACCCGGCGGAAGGACTGCGAAACACTTGAAAGTCGGGAGTCTGAAGTCGGGAGTCCGAGACCCGGCTTCTCCCAAGACCGGACAACGGTGTTCATCCGATTTTTCTTTTTCGTTCAAAAAACCGTGCTATACATCGGCTTTCGTGGAGTCGGAATGGTTTCGATTCCCTGAACAGCGGCCTCCAAGCCACGGTGATTTCGATGAAGTTCCCTTTCGTTGATTCGCGCTGTTTCCCCCGTTCGACCTTCCCGACGACCGGTCCACGCCCGAAAGGCGCCATTACACCACCATAAGTTCATCCGTTCTCCTTCCCCGACCCGTTTCGGGATGCCGACGCCTGTGCGCCGGGTCCCGAAGCCGTGCGGCCATGTGGTCTGGTCGGCATGGTCGGCGGCCTTCACAACGAAGTCCGACCGGTTTCCAGGAGACTCAGATGTCACCCAAGTTCAAGATTCCCCAGATTTCGCTTTCCCCCGACAACCGCCGCAAGTGGGGCATCCGCGTGGCCATCGTCCTCGCGGTTTTTCTGCTGTTCTACAACAGCGTCGTGCTGATCACGCCGGGGTACGTCGGCGTGTTCGTCAAGCGCAACGGCGGGGGCGTGTCACAAACCCCGCTCGGCGTCGGTTTTCACCTGAAAATGCCGGTTCTGCACGAGGTCATCGAATACCCGGTGTACATGCAGACGCTGATTCTGACGAAATCGACGCGGGAGGGCAGTCCGTACAACGATGAAATCAACGTCAACTCAGTCGAGGGCCAGCCGATAAGCTGCGATGTGTCGCTGTCGTTCGAACTCGACCCGGCGAAGGTTCCGATGCTCTACACGTCGTTCCGGACCGACATCCAGACGATCATGCACGGCTTCGTGAAGCAGACCATCCGCCAGTCGATGCAGGAAATCATCGGACGTTCGGAAATCGTCAATTTTCTCGGGAAGGACAAGGCCAAAATCGTCGCCCAGACGCAGGAAGACCTCCAGCGGCGGCTCGGAGATTACGGTTTCGTCGTGAAGCAGTTCACCCTGAACGAAGTTCGCGCGCCCGAATCCATCATCCGCGCCATCGAGGCCAAAAACGCGATGGCGCAGGACGCACTGCGCGCCCAGAACGAACTCCAGAAACGCGAGTTCGAGGCGCAGCAGAAAATCGTCGCGGCGGAAGCCAACGCGAAGGCGATTCTCACCGAAGCGAAGGCGCAGGCCGAATCGAACAAGCTTCTTTCGGAATCGCTGACCCCTTCCCTTGTCGAATATCGCCGCATCGAAAAGTGGAACGGCCAGTTGCCGCAGGTTTCCGGCGGCGCGACGCCGTTCATCACGATGAACAAGTAAAAAAACTTCGAACTTCCGGGAGCCGCTTGTCGGGAACGGCGGCTCCCGGCTATTATCGCCGACAGTCCGTTTCAGCGTTGTCTTTCCGAAAATGATCTGACCATCTCACCGGAGGGCGCAGCCATTCTGATACTGAACGTTCAAAACCCACTTCCGACAGGCTGACGCCCGCCTTGCGCCCGCTCGCCTGTCGCCACGACCAAGGAGGCGGTATGGGCAAGCGACCGATCACCAACACGTCCCTCACGACCAACCCTTTTTCATCTCCGATGCCGTTCGGCCAGTATGTTCAGGCCGATGCCCGCGCGACACGCACCACCGAATTCACCGACGACGACCTGCTCTCCGACCTCGCGCTCGCGGGGGAGAACGTCCGCGCCCGGCAGGTGTTCGAATGGGAACTGAAACGCCGCGCTACCGGGATTTCCTGAATCGCGACCGCACGTCTCGTGGACTTCAAACGATTTGAAACGCCGCTCGCCTTTTCGGCTTCACTGCTGATCGGCGCGGCGGCGTTTTTCATTGCGTACAAACTCGGCTGGAACAACCTCTACGGCGACGGTCAGGCGCACGTCGGCATCGCGCGCAAACTCGTGGACGCCGCGCCCGGCGCGACGTTCTGGGATCGCTACGTTCAACTCGGCAGCCCGTGGCTTCCCTTGCAACACGTCCTGATGCTGCCGTTCGTGTGGTTTGTCCCGTGGTGGCGCAACGGCGTCGCGGGCAGCCTCGTCTCGGTCGGCGCGTTCGCTGTCGGCGCGACGTTTCTCTTTTCCCTCGCCCGCCTCGAATTTGAAGCAAAGAAAGAGGTTGCGTCGGTCGCCGCACCTTTCGCGCCGTGGCTGGCGTGGTGTGTGTTCGTCGCGAACCCGCCGCTGCTTTACGTTCAGGCGACGCCGCTCACCGAGCCGGTCTTTCTGGCAACCTTCATCGGAAGCGTCTTTTTTTTAAGAAAGTGGCGAAAAGACCAACGCCCCGCGACGCTCGCGTGGGCGGGCGCGTGGGCGACGCTCGTGACGCTCGCACGGTACGAAGGCTGGGCGCTGCTGCCGTTTTGCGGGTTGTACGTCGTGCTGGCATCCGGCCGCCCGCTTCGTGAGCGGTGGCGCGACGCGCTGGTCTGGGGAATCTGCGCGGCGGTCGGCCCGGCGTACTGGCTGTGGCACAACCACGCGATTTTCGGCAACGCGCTCGAATTTCTGAACGGCATGAACTCCGCCCGAGGCTACTTCGCCCGGCACAGCGACGAACTCAGTTATACCAATTTCGTCATCGGTCGTCCGCACTTCGCGGCGCTGCTCCTGCTCGTCACCATCGCCATCTGCGCAACGCCGACGACGCTCGCCCTCGGCCTGCTCGGACTTGCAACAACTTCAATCCAAAGTACTTCCGGCTTTATCCGCGAAAAAAAGTTCATCCTTCATCCTTCATCCCTCATCCTTCTCGCGGTTCCGCCGCTGTTCACCGGCTACAGCCTCTACACCGGCAATATCCAGATTTATCCGTTTTTTCTGAATAACCGGTACGGCCTGCCCGCCCTGCCGCTGCTCGCGCTGGCCGTTCCCGCGCTCTGCCTCTGGTTCACCGAACACCGGGACGCGAGAAAACAACGGATCATCTGCGCCGTTTTCGCCGCGCTGACGCTCGGACAGTCGGCCTGGTGGCTCAAGGACGGATTTCGACAGCTTTCGGTTTTCCAGGAGGGCTACCGGGTGCAGTCGTTCCGGTCAGTCCGCGAACTGAAGGCGCTCGGCGAATTTCTCAAAACACAAAAGATAAAAGGCGACGTGGTGATGCACACGGGAGAACTGGCGCAGGCCATCGCGGACGGCGACCTTCGCTACGCGCAAATCATCCACGAAGGCACGAAACCGTGGCACGACCTCGAACGGGCCGTCCCGCCGACGGTGCAATACATCATTTATAAAGATGGCGATGCCGTGAGCGAGGTTTTAAGGAAAAACCCGCCCTGGGCGGGCGGGTTCGAGCCGGTCTGGAGCGTCGGCGCACCGAAACTGGTGGTTTTAAAGCGCCGGTGACGCCACCGACTGCGGGACGAGCGTCAGCCGAGCCTTGGCCGCCGCCTTGACCGCGTCCGTCGTGAACGGAAACGTCGGCGTTTTCGCTTCGCGCCACGCGGGCAGCAGGTTCAGCCAGTTCGGCGAGGCCGGATCGCCTGAAATGCCGAGCGGAATCGCCATCCGGGTCCGGTTCCAGTCACCGGGGTCGGCAATGAACCGCATGGAGACGTTCGCGCCGACGTTCGGCGACGGAATCAGGCGCGAACCGCCGATCTGCGGAAACGGTTCAATTGCAAACGTCTTGCCGACGAGCGGCGCGGCCGCGAGCGGATGCGGATACCGCGCCGGAACCGCCGTTCCCCACGTCCACTTGGAGTCATCCGCGCCGTACCGCTTGGTCAGATCCTCGCGAACGACGTGATTGCAGTCCTTCAACAGCGCGGCGTAACTTGCATATTCCTTCGGAAGCCATTCCTTCGGCCGGGTTTCCAGCACTTTCAGGTAAAAGAGCGCCCGTGCCTGCCACGCATAGGCTCCCGCGACTTCGGGGCTGAAGCGCCCGCGTAAAATCTTCCGCCCGAACGTTTCGATGATGTCGCGAACGAGCAGCGGCGCGAGCGCGTCGGGGACGACTTCCCCGTTCCAGCCCTGAAGCCGCGCCAGCGTGGCCTTCCATTCGGGGTCATCGCCGATTTCCCCTCCGATTGAAATCAAAAGCCGCGCGAATTCCGCGCCGCCGATGCTGTAGCCGTCGGCCTGCGCCGCGCCGATGTCGTCCGACGTCAGTTTTCGTTTGATGGAAGTCAGCCGGTCGTAAATCCGGCGCGCCCGGAACGGCGGCGACCAGTCGTGGGTCAGAAAATGTTTGTAGTTTTTCCCGGCGATCCGGCTGTTGGCGGTCACGATGATGCCGGACGGCGGGTCGTAAACGTGGGGCAGTTCCTCGAACGGAATCAGCCCGATCCATTCGAAATCGTCGGTCGAACCGTCCACCGGAGCGCTTCCGTCGCCGTTTTTGCGAATCGGAATGCGCCCCGCGCCGTAGTAACCGATGTGTCCGTCGGCGTCAGCGAAAACGAAGTTCTGCGTCGCGCCGCGATAATCCCGGAGCGCATTTTGGAAATCCGCCCAGTTTTTGGCCGTCGCCAGCTTGCGATAGCAGCCGACTTCGACGGGATCGGCGTCAAAGGCCGTCCATTTCAGGGCGTAGCGTTCGCCGCCCCGCTCGGCAATGATCGGACCGTGGCGCGTCACCGTCACTTCCAATGCCACCGGCTCGGTTTCGGGCGAAAGCGGCTGCTTGCGGACCTGAATCGTCTCCGTCCGGATGTCCGCCTCGCGCCAGCCGTCGGGCGTTTTGTACCGGCGGGGGTTTTGCGGATCGAACGTCTCGCGGTAGAGGTCCTGCACGTCCGGCGCGAGGTTGGTGCAGCCCCACGCGATGCGGTCGTTGTGGCCGATCAGCACCAGCGGCACGCCCGGCGCAGTGACGCCCGCGACGTCCATCGTCGGCGTCTTCAAATGAACCATGTGCCAGATGCCCGGCGCGGCGGGCCGCAGGTGCGGGTCGTTCGCCAGCAGCGGCTTTCCGGTCGCGGTCCGTTTGCCGCTCACCACCCAGTTGTTGCTTGCGGCGCGGTCCTCGGCATCCATTCCGACCCGTTCCAGAGCGGCGTGCAGTTCCGCCACCCGTCGTTGTGCGTCGGCGATGATTTCATTCGACGGAACGATGACCGCCGCCCGGCGCTTCGACGGACCGCCCTTTTTCGGGGACGGTTTCGCGGGCGCTTCCCCGCCGACCACCAGCACGTCCAGCGGCGAGGCGTCGGGAAACAGCAGTTCCTGATCTTCCTTCGAAAGCTGCCGGAGCGGCGCGTTTGAAAGATCGCTGTCCCACGTCGTCGAAAGGTCCTCGGCGAACAGCCGCCCGATGACGATCGTATCCGCCGGACGCCACGGCGCGGGACGATATTTCAGGATTTTGCATTCAATCGGCAGCGCGTCGTCGGCCAATCCGGCCAGCCAGGCGTTCACCCCGGCGGCGTACGCTTCGACCAGCGCCTTTTCCTCGGCGGGCATCCCGGCGGCGACGGTTTCGGCAATGCGGTACAACCCCAATGTCCGGTGCAGTTTGTCCTGTTCAAGCGTCGCCCGACCGAAGATTTCGGACAGTCGTCCGCTCGCCGAACGCCGCAGCAGATCCATCTGAAACAAACGGTCGCTGGCCGTGGCGTACCCCTGGGCGAACATCGCATCGGCATCGTTTTCCGCCTCGATGTGCGGAATGCCCCGGTCGTCGCGGGTGATGACCGTGCGGGCCTTGATGCCGGGCAGGGATTTCAAAACGTTGTCGAACTTGTTCGTGTAGGGGCGGGGCCGAACCTGCTGTCCGGTGGCCGGGACACCGCCCAGGGAAGTGAAAAGCCACGCCGTACTGACCAGCGTGGCGACCGTTGAACGAAAAACTCGACGCATCATGTTCCCGGATTGAAGATTTTCGATTGAAGATTTTCGATTGAAGCCGAAAACGGCCAACCGGTTACTTGCCGAACAACTGGTCCACCAGTTCGGTCAGTTCCGTCACGCCGCAGCGCTGTTTCGAGGTTTCCTCGATTTTCTTGAGCTTGCGGACCATCTGGATGATCGGCGCCTGGAGTTCGGAAAACTTGATGTCGAGCGCCAACTGCTCGCCCGGACCGACCATGCAGGCCTTGTCGTTGAGGAACGTCGTGAGGTGATTGATGATGCCCTGCGCCAGCCCGGCCACCTCGGCCAGCGTCTTGGTGTGCTTCTTTTCAATCTTTTCGATTTTTGCCTCGAATTCGGCGATGACGTCCTTTTCCTGCGTGTTCTTCTTGAGCTTCGTGGTGCCGCTCTTTTTGCCGCCTCCGGCCAGTTCGGCCAGTCTGGCCTCGGCATCGAGGGCACGCCGCTCGTAATCCGCCACGATTTCCTCGATTTCATCGCCATCGCCACGACCGAGCTTGACCGCCAGCCGTTTGCGCAGACTCGCATTTTCGCTCTCGATGCGAGCCAGCCGGGCTTCGAGTTCCCCCAGCCGCGGATTGTCCGCCGGGGCGACAATGGGTTCAGGCACCGGTTCCGGCGGCGGGGCGGCTTTTTCTTTCGCCTTTACCACCGTCGCCGGGGTTTTCGGCGTTTTTCCCGCCTTGGCCGGGTTGGCCGCCTCGAAAATTTCGTCGGTTGAAAGCGAATCGACTTCCGCGCTCAGGTAGGATTCGAGCAACTGGTCAAGCGAGGTCGAAGAACCCGACAGGGTGGCCGGAGAATTCGGGACCACCGGCGCGGGATTTGCGCCGGAGCTGTTTCCGGCCCCCTGCTTGAGCATCGCGGAAAACGGGAACGCCCGCTGGACGTAGTTCCAGAGGTCGCCCCGGTTGGTACGCTGAAGTTCGCCCGAAAACTGGCGATACACGACCGGGTCCGCCAGATAGGCCGAAAAGTAATCGCGCCATTGTTGGTAGCTGTCGACCATCGCCCGGTCGTTCACAAGCGGCGAATTCGGGTCGTTCAGGCGAATCCCGTCAAAATTGACGAGATGTTCAAGCCCCTGAATCATTTGAACCAACTGTTCATCCATCGCTGAACGATTCCTCCGCGAAACGAAGAAAAACGAGTCGAACCAGAAATCCCCGCGATCCGCTCAGGACCGCGCTCCATCCGCCGCGAATGCCTCGGTCAGAACCGGAACATCCACGTTCCCGCCGGAAATCACCACGCCGACCCGCGCACCCCGGACCGGGACCTTGCCCGCCAGCAGGGCGGCCACGCCCACCGCGCCCGTCGGCTCGACGAGCAGTTTCATCCGGATCAGCAAAAACCGCATGGCGGTGAAAATTTCCTCGTCCGTGACGAGAAGAATATCCGTGACCTTCCGTTGTACAACCGGAAAAGTCAGTTCGCCGGGCGTCAGATTCCGCATGCCGTCGGCAATGGTCGCCGGAGGCGCAATCGCCACCCGTTCTCCCGACCGAAACGACCGGAACGTATCGTCGGCCAGCTCGGCTTCCACCCCGTAAACCGCCACTTTGGGGTCGCGCTCGGCTGCCACCGTCGCGCACCCGCTTAAAAGTCCGCCGCCGCCGACCGGCGTCAGCAGAACATCCAGATCGGGAACATCCTCGAACAGTTCGAGCGCCGCCGTTCCCTGCCCGGCCATGATGCGAAAATCATCGTAGGGCGGGACCAGCACCGCGCCGCTCTCCTCGGAAATCCGCCGGGCGATGGCTTCGCGATCCTCGGTCTGCCGGTCGTACGTCACGACGGTCGCCCCGTATCCCCGCGTCGCCTCGACTTTCGATTTGGGCGCGTCGGTCGGCATGACGATCGTGGCCGGAACGCCGAGTTCGCGCGCCGCCAGCGCCACGCCCTGAGCGTGATTTCCCGACGAAAAGGCGACAACGCCCCGAGTACGTTCCTCCGGCGTGAGGAGCGTCAATCGACTGGCCGCCCCGCGTACCTTGAACGAGCCACCGCGCTGCAAATTTTCACATTTGAGGAAAACCGCGTTCCCGGCCAGAGCGTCGAGGGTCCGGGACGTGGCAACCGGCGTTCGGTGGACCAGCCCGGCGATCCGCTCGCGCGCCGCAAGCACATGCGAGACTGAAAATTCACTCATTTCCGCACTATGTCACAACCCCTCCGACTTTCGCTATTTTCTCGCGCGATTTTGAAAGTATGTTGAAAGGAAAAGGTGTCGGGTTTCGGGTGTCGGGTTTCAGGTTCAATCCGGACAGGGATCAGGGACCGGGGATCAGGGATCAGGAAACTTTCAACGAAACGACCATTTCAGACTCAAATTTTCAATAAACCGAGCAACTTCAAGGCATTTCAACAACTTCCGAGACTCCCGAGACTCCCGAGACTCCCGAGACTCCCAAGACTCTCAAGACCCTCAAGACTCCTTCTTCCTGACTCCAGACTCTCGACTCCAGACTCCAGACTTTTGACTTCCGACTCCAGACTTCCCTATGAACGACGCCCTGCCCCTCGCCGGGAAACGCATCCTCATCACCCGTGCCGCCCACCAGGCGGGCGAATTTCTCGACCGGCTCGCGGAAACCGGCGCGGAAGCCGAGTCGTTGCCGACCATTGCGGTCGTCGATCCGACCTCGTGGAACGATCTGGACGAAGCCATCCGAAAACTTCGGGAACAGTCCGCCGGACGATTTCAGACCTCTTTTTACGAATGGGTCTTTTTCACCAGCGTGAATGGGGTCGAATGGTTCTTCAAACGGGTTCGGGAACTCGGTTTCGATCTGCGCCTGCTCGGCGGCACGCGCGTGTGCGCCATCGGGACCGCCACCGCCGAAGCGTTATTGAACCGCGACATCGCCGTGGACCTGATTCCCCGCGAGTTCAAAGCTGAAGGCGTGATTGAAAGTTTTCTCGAAACGCACGGCGGCCCCGACCGGGTGGCGGGCGTCCGCGTCCTTCTGCCCCGCGCGCGGGTCGCCCGCGACGTGCTGCCGGTGGAACTGCGAAAACTGGGCGTACAAATCGACATCGCCGAGACGTACCAGACGGTCAAACCCGCCATCGACGTCGAACAGTGGAAAAAACGGCTGCTTGCGGGGGAATTCGAAACGATTACCTTCACGAGTTCCTCGACCGTCTCACAATTCGCCGAACTGTTCGAGGGCTGCCCGGTCACCGAACTGCTCGCCCGGACGCGCGTGGCCTGCATCGGTCCGATTACCGGCGACACGGCCCGCAAACTCGGCCTCACGGTGGACATCCAGCCCACCGAATACACGATTCCGGCGCTCACCCGCTCCATCGCGGAATTCTTTTCCGCTCATCCCGGAGGACTTGCATGATGAACCTGACTGAAAAAACACTTCAGATCGAAATCCAGAACGTTCCGAACTACCCCGTCCGGGTGGAAACCTGCGAAGCCCTGCTGCTGCCGGGCGGAGACGTCCGCGTCACCGGCACCGTCATCAACACGGGACTGTCGCGGGTGCAGGCCCCGTACCTTTACTTCACGGTTCACGACCGTTTCGGAATGGTGCTGCGCGAGGAAAACGTGACCGCCGGCGTGAAGGCGCTTCAGGGCGGCGAAGCGACCACCATCGAGGTCCAGATTCCCGACTGCGCGGGCAGTTCGACGTTCGTGCGGGTGTTTGCCTCGACCTAGCGAATAGTGGTTAGTGGTTAGCAGTTAGTGGTTCGCGTTCGATATGGGTAGAGTGACTCACACCAGTATTCGTGATAGTCATTGAGCAGACTTTCGAGGAATTTTTTCACCCACTAACTGCTAACCACTAACTGCTCCCATGGCTTTCCACTCCCTTGCCGGCAACGCCCGCGCCGCCGAACTGCTTCAGCGCGGGCTGCGCGCCGACCGTCTTCCCCATTCGCTTCTGTTCGCCGGTCCCGACGGGATCGGCAAGCGGCAGTTCGCCATCGCCGTGGCGCAGGCCCACAACTGCCCGGTCAAACCGCGCGAAGGCTGCGGCGCGTGCCCGACCTGCCAGCGCATCGCGGCGGGCGAGCATCCCGACGTCCAGGTGATTTCGCCCGACGGGGCATTCATCAAGGTCGGCCAGGTCCGGGAGGTACTCGGGAAGCTGGCCTACCAGCCGTTCGAGGCCAAAAAGCGGGTCGTCATCTTCGACGCGGCGGAAAAGATGAACATCGCCGCCGCCAATGCACTTTTAAAGATGCTGGAAGAGCCGCCGCCCCACGCAGGGATGATTCTCGTCACGGGGAGTCCCGGCGGGTTGCTGGAAACCATCCGGTCACGCTGTCAGCTCATTCGCTTCGCGCCGCTTCCGACCGATGAAATGGAATCCTTCCTCACGGCCAATTACAAACGACCGCCCGAGGACACCCGCCTGCTCGCGCGGGTGGCGCAGGGTTGTCCGGGACGCGCCCACGGCGTCGATCTGAGCGAATTTCGCGCCCGCCGCAAGGAAGCGATCGAGTTCATCGAACTGCTCGGCCGCGGCAAACCGGTCGTCCGGCTGATGAAGGGCGCGGCCCACTTCGGGAAAAAGGAGCGGCCCGACTTCGAAGCCTTTCTCGACCTTGCCGGCTCGATTCTGCATGACGTCGCCTGCCTGCGCGCGGGCGCGGATGACGCGCTCGTTACCCATACGGATGTCCGCCCGAAACTGGGCGACATCGCCGAGCGGTTTTCGCTCGACCGGCTCGACGAACTGCTGGACCGATTCGAAGGGCTGCGCCGCGACCTCTCCCGGAATGTCAACCGGACACTCGCCCTCGAATCCCTCGTACTGGGTTTCCTCGGGTAAGCTGAAGCGTTCGTTCCCGTACATTTTTTTGAATCGCCTGAAATTCCGTGATAGCGTGGCCATCCTTCGGTTGGTCCGCATTTCACCCCGTTTCAGCGCATTCAAGGTATGGTCAACGTCGCCCACGTCGAGATTCTTTTTTCTTCCGAATGGAACGACTGGCGGGCGCGCAATCCGGCCCTGATTCCCGATTTCACCCGCGCCGGACTGGCCGGGCGCGACCTTTCCGGCAAGGACCTGCGGGGAGGGGATTTCAGCGGCGCGAATCTCGAAGGCGTGAACTTTTCCAACGCGCTGCTTGAGCGGGCACGGTTCGACAACGCGGTCATGCGCCGGGTCAACCTGACCGGCGCGACGATGGAAAACGGGATTCTGCGGGGCGTTGACCTGCGGGAAGCGATCTTTGAACGGACGCGGTTGTCCGGCGCGGACCTGACGCGCGCCAATCTCGGCGGCGCGAAGGCGGCCCGGGCCGATTTCACCAATGCCCGGATCGAAGCGGCGGATATCCGCCAGGCCGATTTTACCGGCGCGATTCTGCGGGGCGCGACCTTTACCGGAACCGGCTTCGAGAACGTCATTCTCGAAGGCGCCATTCTTGAGAAAGTCACGCTCGAACAGATCGACTTTCACGGATTGAACCTCCGCCGGGCGAGTTTCGCGGAAAGCAGCCTGAAATACGCCAATTTCCGCGACGCCGACGCTCGCGAGGCCAACTTTTCGCGGGCCAAGCTGTTGCAGGCCAATTTTTCCGGAGCCGACCTGACCGGCGCGAATTTCGAGCGGGCCGACCTCCCCGAAGCGGTTTTTGAAAAGACCGACCTGTCGCTGACCCGTTTCGTCGGGGCGCGCCTGGAAAAGGTCAACCTGACGCTGGCGACAATCCGGCGGGCAAGCTTCAACGACGCCAAGCTGACCGTCACGATGACGGATATGGATGCGCGGTCGGCGACGTTCTGCAACGCCTCGTTCAGCCAGTCGGCGCTTGGCGGGTGCGATTTCCGCAAGCTGGACCTGAAGGAAACGGCCTTCAAGGGATGTCGTCTCGAGCGGGCGCTGTTCAGCGAGGCGAATTGCGAAGGGGCAACCTTCGAAAAGTCATCCCTCATCGGCGCGTCGCTGCGGAATGCCAACCTCAACCGGGCCAACCTGACGGGCGCAAGGCTCGATGACGCGGACCTGAGCGGCACCTCGTTCGTCGGCGCGAATCTGACCGAGGCGAGCCTTCAACAGTGCGACGCCCGGTTCGCCCGATTCAACACGGCCAACCTGACGCAGGCAAAATTGCGGCGGTGCCACCTTCAAAGCGCGGATTTCAGCGGAGCGACGCTCGAACGGACCAGTTTCTGGGCCTCGCGCCTCCGCAACACCCGGCTCGACATCGGGTTCAAATGGCGGTTTCTGCTCGGAATGTTCAAAATCGTCTACGCCTCGCGCGAAACGGCCTAAGTTTTTTCGTTTTCATCCTTCATCCCTCATCCTTCATCCTTTTTCATATGGCTCTCACAACTTACCTCGAAGCGATTCGACAGGCGCTCTTTGAAGAAATGCGGCGCGACCCGAACGTGTTCTGCATCGGCGAGGACATCGCCGAGTACGGCGGGGCGTTCAAGGTCACGGCGGGCCTGCTCGAAGAATTCGGCGACATGCGCGTCGTCGATACGCCAATTTCGGAAGCCGCCATCATCGGGGCCGCCTGCGGCGCGGCCATGATGGGATTCCGCCCGGTCGCGGAA
This sequence comes from Blastocatellia bacterium NZW_1522, assembly GCA_039793685.1. GTDB lineage: Bacteria > Acidobacteriota > Blastocatellia > Chloracidobacteriales > Chloracidobacteriaceae > JAAFHI01. The sequence goes on along the minus strand of JBDRAL010000102.1, from coordinate 38,356 downwards.
ATGCAGTTCATCGATTTCATTTCCTGCGGGTTCGACATGCTCACCAACTACGCCGCGAACAGCCGGTACCGCCAGGGGATCGGCATTCCGATGGTCGTCCGCGGTCCGTCCGGCGCGGGCGTGCGGGGCGGCCCGTTCCACTCGCTCAACCCGGAATCCTTTTTCATGAACACGCCGGGGCTGAAAATGGTCGAACCCGCGACCGCCTATGACGCGAAGGGACTGCTGAAGGCGGCCATCCGCGACGACGACCCGGTCCTCTACTTCGAACACAAGTACCTCTATCGCCGACTCAAGGAAGACCTGCCGGAAGAGGATTACATCGTCCCGATCGGCAAGGCGATCACGCGCCGGGCCGGGTCGGACGTCTCGATCATCACCTTCGGGGCGATGGTTCACGTCGCGCTCGAAGCCGCCGAAAAACTGGCGGAAGAAGACATCGACGTGGAAGTGGTGGATTTGCGGTCGCTGCTGCCCTACGACAAGGAAGCCATCGCCAAAACGGTGTCCAAAACCAACAAGGTCGTCTTATTACATGAAGCGACGCTGACGGGCGGCATCGCGGGCGAGTTCGCGGCCTTCATCGCCGAGGAACTGTTCGAGGAGCTGGACGGCCCGATCACGCGCGTGGCATCCATCGACACGCCGACGCCCTACAGCCCGCCGCTCGAAGATTTCTTTTTGCCGAACGCCGAGAAAGTTGCCGCCGCCGTGCGGAAACTCGCGGCGTACTGACGATTCCGGATGAGTTTTTTCAAATGGGCGAATCCACTGGCTCGGCTTTTCAAGCGCCGCGCCGTTCGCCACAATCCGGAGTTTGAACTCAAGCGTTTAATTCATTCCACCGAGGAATCATTATGAGTACCGAAGTCGTGATGCCCCAGATGGGCGAGTCCATCGCCGAAGGCACGATCATCAAGTGGTTGAAGAAAGTCGGAGACACGGTCGAACGTGACGAGCCGATTTTCGAAATCTCGACCGACAAGGTCGATGCCGAAATCCCGGCCCCCGTCGGCGGGGTGCTGCTCGAAATTCTGGTTGGTGAAAACCAGACCGTCCCGGTCAATTCCATCGTGGCCCGCATCGGCGAAGCCGCGGAAGCCGGCGGCTCGCCCGCCCCCGCCGCAGCGCCGGAACCGACCCCCGTCGCGCCAGCCACCAATGGCGATGCTCCGGCGGCGGCGACGCACATCGACGAAGCCGATGTGGAGGACAACGACGAAGTCGCCGTCGCAAGCGACGCGCACGGCATCCGGTCGTCGCCGCTCGTCCGCCGCATTGCCCGTGAAAACAACGTCGATCTGCGGCAGGTGACGGGTACCGGCATCAGCGGCCGGGTCACCAAGCACGACATTCTGGCCTTTATCGAAAACCGCAAGGCCGCTCCGGCGAAACCTGCCCCAGCCCCGGCTGCCCCCGCTCCGGCTCCCGTCAGCGCTCCGGCCCCGGCCCCCGTGGCCGCCGCTCCGGCCACTCCGGCGGCTCCGGCGGCGCCCGCGATTCCGGCTTTCAGCGCGGGCGAACCGGTCGAAATCGTCGCCATGACGTCCATGCGGAAGAAGATTGCCGAGCGCATGGTGGCGAGCAAGCACACCTCGCCCCACGTCACGTCGGTCTTCGAAGTGGACATGACCCTCGTGAACAAGCTCCGCGAACGCAACAAGCGGAAGTTCGAGGAGCAGTACGGCACGAAGCTCACCTTCATGCCCTTCATCATCAAGGCCGTCGTCGACAGCCTGCGGTCGTGGCCGATCATCAATTCCTCGATTGACGGCGACAACATCGTCTACAAGAAGAACTTCAACATCGGCATGGCCGTGGCGCTCGACTGGGGTCTGATCGTTCCGGTCATCAAGAACGCCGAGGAGAAAAACCTCGTCGGCCTCTCGCGCTCGGTCAACGACCTTGCCGGACGGGCGCGCAACAAGCAGCTCAAGCCGGATGAGGTCGCGGGCGGCACGTTCACGATCACCAACTACGGGGTATTCGGCGGTCTTATCGGAACGCCGATCATCAACCAGCCGCAGGTGGCGATCATGGGCGTGGGCGCCATCGTGAAACGTCCGATGGTGACCGAGGACGACGCCATCGCCATCCGCCACATGGCGTACTTCTCGCTTTCCTTCGATCACCGCATCATCGACGGCGCGGTCGCGGACCAGTTCATGGCCCAGTTCAAGAAGACGATGGAAAGCTTCAAGACCACGGAACTCGACTAATCAAACGATGAACGATGAATGATGAACGATGAAGTTTCGGAATTGAGCATTGACTGACGTATTTTTATTGCAGTTTTCGCTGTCGTCAGGCTCTAATCCGGACTTCACCTTCATCGTTCATCGTTCATCGTTCATCGTTTTTTCCCGATGTCGTTCAGCAAGACCGAAAACGCGTCCGGCAACCTGCCGTTTCTGGGCGGGTCGTCAAACACGCTGCCCGTCTGGAATGACGAAGCACGTCAGGCGGACCGCCTGGCGGCCGTCATCCTGGCGTTGCTGATCGCATCGTTCATCTTTTTCGTCACGCGCGGCATCACGAGCCTTCCCGCCCCGCTCCCGGCGGAAGCGCTGCTGCTCCGGAAGGCAAGTCCGATTTCGCCGCTCCTCGACTGGTCGCTGCGGGCGGTGGCCGGCATCTTCGGCGTCGGCATCACGCAGGCGCGCTGGTTCAGCCTGACGATGGCGTCGCTGTCGCTGGTGGCGGTCTATTCCATCGGCCGCAAGCTCCACAGCCGGGCCGCCGGGCTGTTCGCCTGTTTCGCACTGGTCTTCGACGCAAATTTCTTTCAGACCGCCCGGACGCTTCGCCCGGAAACACCGGCCGTCGCTTTTGCGATGTTCGGGTTTTACCTCTACATGAGGTCGCAGGCGACGGAACACAAGGTCCGCAAATGGATCTGGGGCGTCGGTGGCGGCGTGCTGGCCTTTGGCGCGGGGATGTACGACCCATGCGGCTGGTACGTCCTGGCCGCCGCCCTCCTCTGGGCGGTCGTTCAGCGGGGCGATGTTCTTCGAAGCGTTTCCTGGTGGTGCTTCGTTATCGGCGCCAGTGCAATCGGACTGCCCTACGGTTTTTACGTCTGGCGGCATTTCGCCGAGATCACCGGCGCCTGGCAGGCCGACGGCTGGATTCTCTATCCGTTTCAGTCCGGAAGCATACTCGGGAATCTGATGGCGGAACGTTACCGGTACGCCCAGTGGCGGACGGGGCTGCTCCTGCTGCCAACACCGGACAGCCTCGCCGTCCAGATGTTTCAGGTACTCACCGGGAGCGCCTTGCTCTACCTGACGATTCGGACAGTCAGAACGACCTACCGGATGGTTTCACACTGGCGACTGGTGACGGCCATTCGGCGGCAGTTCGGCGGCATGCCCGCCCCGCACCAGCTTGAAGAGCTTTACGAAAGCGGTGAGGTAACGCTACCCAAGACCGGCACGCTTGAATCCTGGATGTTTGAAAAAGGCGGCATCTTCCGGCGCGTTTCGCTGATTGTTCAGGAAATCGAGAAGGACACCCGTCCGATTACCCACTGGATTGATGCGCTCGGCGCGCCGTCGCACCCGGACTGGCGCGTACCGCGGACCGGCCTGTTGCTGGCCGTCCTCGCGGCGGTGGCGATTCCGGCTCTGTTCGACGGGCACAAATCCGGCGCGGGGATGACGTTTCTGACGACGTGGTTCGCCCTCTGTGTCGGGGTCCTGCTGACGGACGGCTTTCGGTGGGCGGTCGCCCAGCGCAGACGCAGCACCCGGCGTGTTCTGCGCGGCCTCGGCCTGTTGTTCGTGGTGCTGACCGTCTGCTTCATTTCCTTCGGTTCGTCGTCGCGGGCGGTCTGGCGGTTTTACCGATGGACGAGGACCTTCGATCCCGCGCCCTACTCCGAGCTTTCAAATACCCTGCTGAAAGTTCTTCCGCCGAACGTCCGGGTGGTTGCGGGCGACGTTCACTGGCTGACGTTTCATGACCGGGCGCCGTTTTCGACGTTTTCCGAGGAGGCCCGCCGCCCGGTCTCGACCGAGCCGACCGTCTACATTTTCGACCGGAGCATTCCAGCCTCCAAGCGCCCCGAACTGGCCAATGCCAAACTCATCGCCGAAATGACGAACACCCTTTACGGCAAGGTGGAAGTTTACTACCGGGGTGACGATCAGGCAGTGCTGGAACGGGCGACGGAACGGTTCTATTTTACCGCCGATCCCGACCGGGGCTTCGGTCGGGCAGGGTATTACAGCGAACGACAACGGCAGGAAGCCACCGTGGTCTGGCTGGCTGGTCCCGCGGAACTCGAACGGCTGGCGCGAGTGCAGGGCCAGGGCGGGCGGCCGCCCCAGATGCAGCGCGATGGAAACCGGGTGGCGCTTCGCATCGTGACCGACGTTTCCAGTTCGAATACCAGCATCCGCCTGCCGATGCCGCCGTTGAAGCCGAACACAATGTATCGCCTGCAAACCGCGCTCCGGGTGACCGAGGGCGGCGGACTCATCGGTCCCCGCGACCGGACGGGGCTTTGGCTGGCGGACCCGGTTGCGTGCGGAACGAGTGAACAGTACGTTCCCATCGACATCGTCTTCACCACCAATGCCCGGGGCGACGGAGAACTGGCGGTCGGAAATCGCCGCAACCAGCCGGCTGCATCGCTCATGTATTTAAGCCAGGTCGAACTTCGTGAAATCGGCCCCAAACCCTGATGCTTTCCCCGATGGAGAATCACGACAATTCCAAGCCGGTGCCGCCGTGGGTCTATGCCGTGATCGTGCTGGCGGTCATCGGCCTCGTGACCTCGGTTGCCTGGGGTATCCTGATTCGGATGGGGAAACTGCCGGAATAGCAGTTAGTGATCAGCAGTTAGCGGTTAGTGATTGGTGGGACTCGGCGATGAGGCCGAATTCGAAGATGTTTCAGACACTGACTGCTAACCACTAACTGCTATCCGCTAACGACTAACTGCTAGCCACTAACTGCTTCCATGAACGCCGTCGAATTCCTCAAAAACATCCGGGCCGGCCAGATCGAACCGCTGTACCTCGTCATGGGCGAGGAGCGGTATCTCCAGCGCGAGTGCCTGAATGCCCTCATCCAGGCCATCGTGCCGGACGAATCGGTGCGGGTGTTCAGTTTTTCGGAACATGACGTGGCCGCCGAATCGCTTGATGCGGTCATCTGCGCGGCCAACCAGTTCCCGATGCTGACCGCCCGACGGCTGGTTATCGCCCGCAATTTCGACAAGATCGACGACCGCGAACTTGATGCGCTCAAGAATTACCTTCGCGCGCCGAATCCGACCACGACGTTGGTTTTTCAGGCCGACGCGCTCGACAAGCGTCGCAATACGTCGGCGGCACTGCTCAAAGGCTGTACGCCGGTGGAATGCAACCGATTGAGCGAGACCGATTTGACCCAGTGGGCGCAGCAGTTCGCCCGGCGCCAGGGGTACGAATTCGCCCCGCAGGCGGTCGGGAAACTCATCGGCCTGACCGGGACGGACCTGATGACCCTTTCGGGGGAGATTCAGAAACTGATGTGCTTCACCGGCGCGGGCGGCGCCATCACGCTGGAGGCGGTGGACGCGCTGGCCGTGCGGTCGCGGCAGTACGACAACTTCACCCTGAGCGACGCGATTCTTTCGGGCAACGGCGCGACGGCCCTGCGCGCCCTGCACCGCCTGCTCGACCAGGGCGAGGAGCCGGTCGCGCTCGTCGGGCTGCTCGCATGGAGTTTCCGGCAGATGCTGGCCGCGCACGAGATGATGGCGTCCAACACGCCGCGCGAGGAAATCGCCCGCGAACTGCGGATGCCGCCGAGCCGGCTGACGAACTTTCTGGCGGCGGTCCGCAAAAAATCCGAAAAGGACATCCGCCACGGGATTCGCCGACTGAACGAAATCGACCTCGCGATTAAAAGCTCGCGCGCCACCCCCCGGCTGCAACTGGAGTTTTTCCTTTGCGAGATTGCCGCAAAATGAATGTTTCGAAACGGATGAAATCAAGCTTGGAAAGTATTAATCCAACCGAGCCGAAATTTTTTTCGGTATTACGAGGATGGATGAATCCAGCCGGGTCTGCTACAGTGCGGGTCCGATTCCGCACAAAGAAACAACGATCGGCGCCACGACGATGCCGGATGCAAACGATCTGCGAGTGGTCTTCATAACCATTGATTCTGTCGAAGCCGCGCGGACGCTTGCCCATCTGCTCGTTCGCGAAAGACTCGCGGCCTGCGTCAACATCGTTCCCGGGGTTTCCTCGGTATACGAATGGGAGGGCGCGATTCAGCAGGAGACTGAACTGCTTTTGATCGTCAAGACGAATACCGGACGTTACCCGGCACTCGAAGCGGCGGTTCGAGCGCATCACCCATATTCGAATCCGGAGATTCTGGCGCTTCCGTCAGCGGCCGTCGCCGAAAAATACCGGAACTGGATCAATGAAGGCGTTGCCCCGCGCGGATCATCCGAGGAGTGAGGAAATACCATGCCATCCAATCCCGCCGATGTCGAAAGCGTTCTGCTGGATGTCGACCTGCTGTCGAAATACCGGATGTTTGACCGGGCGGTCGCAACCCTTGAAGAAGCGCTGGCGCTCGCCCCGAAAAACCTCCAACTGCGCGAAAAGATCTGCTCGATCGCCATTGAGCAGGGACTCCGCCAGAAAGCCATCGAACACCTCCTCACGCTGTCGAGCCTGTATATCGACGCCGGAAAACTTGAACAGGCCAATTCCGCCCTGCTGCATGCCAAGCGGCTCAACCCGCAGCTTTCGATTACGTCGCGCCTTCATGCCATCCGTGAAATCGAAGCGCCCAAGCCGCCCCCGCCCCCGCCCCCCTCGAACGCCGCCGTGGCCGGTTTCGCCTATCCGAACCAGTATCGCGCCACGCCGAAGGTCATGTCCGGCGACCTGAGCAGCGTCAGCCTGTTCGACGTGGTGCAGGTCGTCGAGAACAGCCGCATCACCGGCATCATCACGATTCATTCGACCAACACCCGCGGTCGGCTCTACTTCAATGACGGCATGATCGCCGATGCCGAAACTGCCAACATTCGCGGGGTCGAGGCTTTCAAACGGTTTGCCGATGTTCAGGAAGGGGCATTCGAGGTTGAGAAATCACTCGTCGAGTTCAAGCAGAACATCAAAACGACAAGCAATACGAGCCTGATTCTCGACGTCCTGCGGGAACTCGACGAGGAACGATCCACCTTGGTCGAAGGTCTGGAAATCGACCTTAGCGGCGGCGACGACGCCCGCGTCCATTAAACCATTCGTCAGAAATTCGATTTCATCGAAAAAGGCGCGTTCGTCGCGCCTTTTCTCTTTCTTCCCTAAAGGTTACGGCTTTTCTTTCGCCGCCGATTTCGGTACTTTCCGAGCGCACCATCAACTCTGGTCGGCCACCCACGGAATCACCGTATGCGCGTTTTTCGTCCGGTCCTCTCCCTCGCGTTTCTGAGCGCGGTTTTCGCGTTCCTTTTCGCCGTTTCAACCCAGACCGCCTATGCGCAGGCAGGGGTCGTCCTGCCCGGCGACGCCCAGCAACCCGACCCGTCCAAACTGGCGCTTGACGAGATGACGGTGGACATCCGGGTGGACCAGCAGTTCGCGCGGGTGCGGATCGTCCAGATTTACGGCAACAAGACCGACCGGGTGATGGAAGGCAAATACGTCTTCAACCTTCCAACCACTGCCGCAATTTCCGATTTCGCCGTGTGGGATGGCGACGTCCGCATCCCCGGCGTGATGCTGGAAGTGAAGCGGGCGAAGGAAATCTACGAACAGCTCAAGCAGCAGTCCATCGACCCGGGCCTCGTCACGCAGGAGGACGAAAACGGCGGCGCGACCGCGTTCACGGTCAAGCTCGTCCCGATTCCGGCCTACGGCACAAAGCGCGTCGAACTCGAATACACGGAACTACTGCCGGTCGAAGGTCTGCGTTCCTTCTTTTCGCTGCCGCTGAAGCCTTCGGAATACGGAACCCAGACGGTCGGAAGTTTCACCCTCAACGTGGATCTCGCAAACCGCTTCCCGATTGCGGATTTCACCCAGCGCGACGGGACGTTTCCGCTTCAGTACGCCACGCGTGAAACCAACCACATCGTCGGCTCGTTCACGGCCAAAGGCGTTTCGCTCGCCCAGGACTTCGCCTTCGACTACACCCTCAACGTCGCCCGCAGCGAAATGAACATCATCGCCTATCGTTCGCCCGAGCGCATTTCGCCGGTCGAACTCCGCGATCCGAACCGGGTCAAGCCCGACAACGACGGCTATTTCGAAGCCTCGGCGCTGTTCAACGAACGCGGCGCGCAGGCCGCGCAGTTCCAGCAGATGGGGGCGTCGAAGCGGTCGGTCGTCCTGCTGCTCGACACGTCACTGTCGATGCGGTTTGAAAAGCTCGACCGGGCCTATGAAGCCTGTGAACTGTTTCTACGCTCGCTCAAGGCCGACGATTCGTTCAACGTGGCCCTGTTCAACGACGACGTGAACGTCTTCGCGCAATCACCGCAGCCGGGCAGCCCCGAAAACGTCAACCGCGCGCTCGACTTCATCAAGCAGAGCTACCTCAGCGGCGGCACGGATTTCAGCCTCGCCCTCAAGCGCGGCCTCGAACTCGCCAAACAGCTTCCGGGCGATGAAAAGACGATCGTTTTTCTGACCGACGGCAACCCGACCCTGACCACCACGCAGGCCGGCAAACTCGCGAAGGATTTCGCCGCCGCCAACAAGCAGGGCAATGCGAATCTCGCGCGGGCCTATGTGTTCGGAATCGGCGCGGACGCCAACCAGAACTTCCTGCGCGAAATCGCCCGCGTGAGCCGGGGCTACTTCGATTTCGGCCGCGAAACGGATGAACTCGCCTTCCGCCTCAACGCGTTTTTTGCCAAGGTCGGCGAAAAGCCGGTCGAGGGGATGGCGCTCGCCGCGAGCGATACGTCCAACATCTACAACGTCTATCCCGACATCGACTCGACGAGTTACGACGGGTCGCGGGCCTTTTTTGTGGGCCGCTACCGCAATCCCGCAAAAGGTGTCAACTTCACCCTCACAGGCAGCCGCGCGGGCAAGGGCGTGCAGCTTTCGACCAGCGCCGACCTTCCCGAACTCGACGCGACGCACGCGCACCTGCCGCGCGTCTGGGCACGCGAGCGGATCAATTCCCTGCTCCGCCGCATCGCGCTCGAAGGCGAGGACGAAGCGCTCATCGCGGAAATCATCGCGCTGTCCAAGAAGTACAACATTCTGACGCCCTACACGGCGTTCCTCGCCGCGCCCCGCGCGTTGCTGCGTCCGCGCGTCATCAAGCCGGGCGACCCCGTGCTGCGTGTCCGAACGGACGACTCCATCGCCTCGGTCGTGGCCGTGTTCCCCTTTGGTCTGACCAAGCCGCTCACCAAACTCGAAAACGAGGACGTCTGGGAAACGCGCTTCCTCGCGCCAAAGGAAATGAATGACGGCCGTTACCAGTGCCGCCTGATTCTGACCGACACGCAGGGCAACGTGTATCAGGAGACGAAAGGCTTCGTCATCGACAGCAAGCCGCCGCAACTGACGGCCAAGACCTCGACCGCCATCGGACACGCGGGTGAAACCGTCGAAGTCACAGTCGCCGCCGACCGCGACACCCGGCGTATCGCCGCGCGGCTCTTCGGCGCGCTGCCCGTCCGCGTCGCGTGGGACGACAAGCGCAAGACCAACATCGGTACGCTCCGCATCCCGCCGGGCCTTCCGTCGGGCAAGTACACCATCGTCGTCACCGGCGAGGACTTCGCCCACAACGTCACAAGCATCGAGATTCCGCTGGAGATCGTCGGGGGGTAGTCGGTGACGACGTTTCTCTTCTGGAATATCAAGAAAAGGCCCCTCGGCAAACTGATCGCGGACATCGTCGAGGAACACTCGGTCGATATTGTCTTTCTGGCTGAGTGTCATCTGGACGAAGCTTCAAACATCTCTTCCGCGTTGAGGGAGAAATTCGGAAACTCCGCCTTTCACCACCTGAAGTCACAACTGCCCATTCGAATAAAATCCGAATCCCGACTGATTGAGACCTTTTCCAGATTTCCTGATTCCGAGTTCCCGGAAGAACGGGTCGCGGCAGGGAACCGGGCTTCAATTCGACATTTAAAGAAGTCGGGGCAACCGGATATCCTTGTTTCAATAGCGCACCTGCCGGACCCGCGTAACAGTACAAAGTACGATCAGAATACCAGTTGTAATCGCTTGGCGGCCTCAATCTTCTCGGAAGAAAGTAGATTGAAGCATCGAAGAACAGTTCTGATCGGCGACCTCAACCTCAATCCTTTTGATGACGGTGTCGTTGCCGCGAATGCGTTGAACGCTTCATTTTCAGAACGAATTGTCAAAAAGGCACGGAGCCGACATTACGAAGACAGAGACCGTCCGTTTTTCTTTAATCCGATGTGGCGTTTCTTCAAGGAAACGGAGGATCGGCCACAAGGAACCTACTATTTCAACAAATCATCAGAAGGTGTTTTGTTCTACTGGTATATTTTCGACCAGGTACTGATTCGTCCGGAGCTGCTGGATCAAGCCAAAGAATACAAAGTGGAAATCCTGACCCAAGCAGGCAAGAATTCGTTGTTGACGAAGAACGGCCTTCCCAGCCGACGGTACTCCGACCATTTACCGATCCTCTTTGCCGTTGATTTCAAATAAGGAGTTTTCCAAATGTCGAAACAAAGAAAAAATCCTGACCTTTGGCCGGATGACCTGCTTCAAGGCGACAAGGACAACTCCCTTCCGGTGCGGATTCTTCAGGAACAATCGGATTTTCTTCTCCACAAAACAGAAAATCTGATTGGTGCCCGCATCGAAGGAAGGCAGCCGTCCGGGGAAGGCCGAGGAAACACCTGTTACGTTTTTGTTTTGTACGCAACCCAGATGTACTTCAGCTACGAGTTATTCTTTATCGAATACGCCGTGAAAAGTCCTTACCCCGTTTGTGTTTCGGAGGTTGAGGACTTTGGATTCGACAAGAACCAAATCGAAGCGTCCTCCGAACAAAGTTTCCGTGAAATACTCCGGACAATTTTTGCCTCCGGCACGACTCGTCGAATTATCGCCAATCTGGTTGAGCAGAGCAGAATCGTTCAGTCTCAAGCCGCCTGATACCGACGAGAACTGCCGGTTGGATCAGACCTACCTTCCTTATGGCGACCTATACCCAGAAAGTTATTCCTCAATTCGACTTTAGGGCGGTAGAGGAACTGGGCCTATCCGACCGTTTTCAAATCTGCATTGAACAAGCCAGAGAAATTGTTCAGGACGAATCGCTTGAAGAAATTTTAGAACTTCCCCGGATTCCGAGTTTTGGCGTAACCGACTCGGAGCTCCGGGCATTTGAAACACTCATTGGTATTCCGTTGCCGTTCGAGTACCGGCAATTTCTTTCAGTCTGTCGTTACATCAGTTTGGGTGACGGCTGGGAAGTCGGAGGATTCGGTATCAACGGTGATTCCATCGTAGGAACACCATGGCTGTCACAGGAACATCGGGTCGGCGTCGAATATCTTGTTTTCGCGGATTACTGGAAATACGCGGACGGCGATCAACTGCTGATCGACATTCATGAGCCGGGACAACCCGTTATCGCCTACCTTCATGAACAAGGACCACTGTTTGAATTTTACGCGCCGTCTTTTTCATTGGCCTTATGGCGACTCGTTCATGAGTAGTTGATCTTATGCGCCCCCCTCACGGTCGGGCTGCGGACACACGCTTCAACCATAATCGTTTTATGAAACCAGCCCATCGCATCGCCGTCATTGGCGCCGGAAGTTGGGGGACGGCGCTCGCGCTCGTCGCGGCGCGGCGGGGCGCGTCCGATGAGGGCGCGCGGACCGTCACCCTCTGGGGACACCGTCCCGAACACATCGCCGAACTCGTCGCCGACCGCAAAAATAAACGCTATCTCGCGGGTTTCCCCTTCCCTGAAAACCTCCACGCGACCGACCGGCTTGATGTGGCGCTCGACGGCGCGTCCATCGTGCTGATGGTCGTCCCCTCGCACGTCACGCGCGCGACGCTGCTGGAGATGAAGCCGTTCGTCAAACCGACGATGGTTTTCGTGAGCGCCACCAAGGGCATCGAAACCGACACGCTGATGCGAATGTCGGAGGTGACCCACGATGTTTTTCATGAGGAATTCGAACCGCGTTACGTCGCGCTGTCCGGGCCGAACTTTGCGTACGAAGTAGCGAAGGGCGATCCGACGGCGACGGTCGTCGCGTCGTTCGCGCCGCGCTGGGGCGAGTATGTACAAAAGGAAATGAGCATCCCGACGTTCCGGCTCTACACCAATCAGGACGTCACCGGCGTTGAAATCGCGGGCGCGGTGAAAAACGTCATCGCCATCGCGGCGGGCGTCATGACCGGCCTCGGCTTCGGCCACAACACCGTCGTCACGCTCATCACGCGCGGTCTCGCGGAAATCACACGGCTGGCCGTCGCGCAGGGCGCGCGCGTGGAAACGCTTTCCGGACTGGCCGGCGTCGGCGATCTTTTTCTCACCGCCACCGGCGGACTGTCGCGCAACCGGCACGTCGGGGTCGAACTCGGCAAGGGCCGTACGCTCGACGAAATTCTCGCGGGCATGACCAACATCGCGGAAGGCGTGAAAACCACGAAAGCCGTGCATTTGCTGGCGCAGAAACACGGTGTGGACATGCCGATGACGCGCGGGATGTATCAGGTTCTGTACGAAGGGCGCAGCGTCCGCGACGCGATGGCCGACGTGATGGGGCGTCCGCTGCGACGCGAGTATTAAAAACCGTATGGCCATTCGCGAACGCTTTCGCGGGATAAAGACCGCGTTCACCACGTTTCCGACGGCTCGCGAATGGCGGTGGTGCGGCGCGGTCGCGGCGGCGTTCATCGCGGCCACGCTCAGCCTCGGCTTCGCGACTGGATTTCTTCATCTCACCACGCCGGTCTTCGGAGGAACGAAGCTGTTCCTGTTCGGCGCGATCATTCTTTTACGGCCCTGTCTGCTCGAAGAACTCGTCTACCGCGCGCTGCTCGTCCCGCACCGGGATGAAAAATCATCTTCGAGAAGTACTTTCATTCAAACCGCGGTTGCCCTTGTCATCTTTATCGCCGCGCATCCGTTGAACGGCCGGTTTTTCAGACCACAGGCGTACGATGCGTTTGGCAACCCCGTCTTTCTTTTGAGCGCAGGGATGCTCGGATTCGTCTGCACGCTGACCTACCGCAAGACCGGCTCGATTTACCCGGCGGTCATCATTCACTGGCTGACGGTGTTCGCGTGGATTCCGTTCCTCGGCGGCAAGACCTGGTTACACTAAACAGTCTTGGAACTTCTGCCAGAACAGTTTTCGTTTGCCTGCAACCAAGCCGCCTCTCCAACAGATGTAAAAGAACACCTGATCCCGCATATTCCCCCGAAGATACGATCTGGTCGCGATCGTTTAAAAACAGCCCTACCCCAATGAGGGCTTTAACTTTCTACAATAGTGAATTGGCGCATGGTCAAATAAGGAATTCGCAAAAATCAGTCGTCCCAAATCTAAATCGAATTCAGGATGGCTGGGATCATCTACGAATCTTATCAGTCTGCCAACGTGGACAAAGTCGAAAATCGAACTTGAATTTGGATGAGTACCTTGATGCGGTGGCAAGTCGGTCACCAAGTCGTCATCATTGACGATCCGGAATGCTCTTCCAAGAAAAGAGCGTCGGAAATTATCATCCCCGACACATGGGGAGCCAAAGGAATAAAGTATTGAGTTTGAGGAAAAACGGCTAGCCGCGAGAGTTGCAAGGGCCGCGCCGAGACTATGACCGGTAAACCAGACTGTTCGATTGGGATTGGCTTTCAGGATACGACTCAATATCGGTTCAATTTGTTTCCAGACTAGGTCAAAAGCTTGAGAAAAACCTTTGTGTACCCATCCCCCCTGCCTCCACGGAATGAGCTCAACATTGATGTCTGCGCAAAAATCAGCCCAAAACTCTTGAAAGTTCAAAAAAAGCTTTCCCAACTCAGTCCCTCTGAAAACAATGACCACCGCATCATCGGATTGGGCAATAAATCCTTGTGAAGTTCCATTACTAAAAAAACCTTCGTCAGGAATTTCAAAAGTATTCGTTTCACGAACCTTTGTGTAAATAAATGCTGGGTCAGCATAAGCCAGCAAGGAAAATTCAGATAGCCACCAAGCGTTTATCCGGCAGTAATCTTCAAAATGAGGTCGAAACGGAAAGAAATCAGAGTTCTCAAAATATCGGTAATTAAGGTTCGGTGGTACCAATTCCAGCATAAGCTTAGTCTCCAAAACCAAAGATTTAATCCAATAGCCTTTTAAACTTCCAATTACAGTTTTCGTTCGAAAAAAATAACATACCCGGGCGTTGCTTTTCTCATAGCCGCTTCGGTCACTTTCACGCAATCCCGAGCAGCGGCGACGTCGTGGACACGCAACACATGGGCGCCGCGCTCGACGGCGATGGTGGTCGAAGCCGCCGTCGCGAACAGCCGGTCATCAGGGTTTTGACGTCCGGTGAGTTTTCCGAGAAACGACTTTCGGGAAGTACCAATCAGCAACGGGAATCCCAACGCGGCGAAGCGCTGGAAACCGGCCAGCAGCGCGACGTTGTCGGCCAGCGTTTTTCCGAAACCGATGCCGGGGTCGAGGACGATCCGCTCCGGCGCGACACCCGCGTCGAGCGCGACCGCGAGGCTGTGACGCAGGCTGTCTTCAACTTCGAGAAAAATGTCGTCCACCGGCGGCAGGTCGTGGAGGGCGCCGGGCGTCCCCCGACTGTGCATCAGCACCAGACCGACCTTGGCGCGGGCGGCGACCTTTGCCAGTTCCGGATCGAAGCGGAGTCCGGAAATGTCGTTGACGATGTCGGCTCCGGCCTCAATGGCGGCCAGCGCAACTTCGGCCTTGTAGGTGTCGATGGAAATGGGGCGGTCGGTCAGTTTCCGCAGCCGTTCGATGACCGGAATCACGCGGGCGATTTCATCCTTCGCCGTCACCACGGCCGAGCCGGGCCGGGTGGATTCACCGCCGATGTCGATGAGGTCCGCGCCTTCGGCCAACATCCGTTCGGCGTGGGCAATGGCGGTGTCGAGCCGGTCGAACCGGCCGCCGTCCGAAAAGGAATCGGGGGTCACGTTGAGAATGCCCATCACGCGGGCGGTTTTTCCGAGTTCAAGCACTCGCGACCCGCACGCCCATTCGAACCGGCGCGGCATTGCGTTCCGGAGTTCCAGCGCGCGGCGCAGGGCTTCCCGGTTGCCGTGCCAGCCGAACCGCTTCCGGGCGGCTTCCGGTGAAAGCCATTCGTGGGCGTCGTGTTCGCCGGGATCGGTGCGGATTTCCGTTTCGGGACCGATGAAAATCGCGAACGCGGCCTCGTCGTTGTGGGTCGTCCCCGGCGGATAGTTGACCAGCCATTCGCGCTTGAGCGCGTAACTGTGACAGTAACCGAGATCGTGGATGTCTTCCGGCGCGACGGTCAGGGCGAGTTCCTCGAAGACCTCCCGCCGAGCGGTTTCGGCGTACGACTCGCCCGGCTCGACCCGTCCGGTGACAGGCTGCCAGAAACCGCCGCGTTCAGGCACGCGACGCAAAACCAGAACTTCACGACCACGAAACGACTCGCGGACGACGACGACTTGAACCGAACGCGGGACACGCATGAAAAAAGAAACAAGACTCAGATTCCGGGGCCGGACAACCCTCTTCGATTGAAGGAAAAAAATCAACGAAAGTACGTTGACTTACTTTTCAGACCTGTCGAAGCCAGTAAAAAAATGTCGTTCTTGCGGTTTTGCGCCCGATGTTCATAATCGCCGCATACCTTTCGTTCACCTTACTCCATTCACCGGGAAAAGCGTCCGACATTCCCCGGAATGACCGTCCGCTCGTCAAAGAAACCCGATGAAACAGATTCAAATCATCGCCCTCAACACGTTCCGGGAATCAGTTCGAGACAAGGTTCTCTACAACCTTCTCGTTTTCGTTTTCGTTCTGATCGGTGCGTCGCTCTACATCGGCGAGCTTTCCATCAATCAGGAACGCAAGGCACTCATTGATCTGAGCCTGAGCGTCATGCTCCTTTTCGGATACCTGATTGCCGTCTTCATCGGCACGGGGCTGGTCTACAAGGAGATCGACAAGCGCACGATTTACAGCATTCTTTCGAAGCCGATTCACCGACACGAATTCGTCCTCGGGAAGTTTCTGGGCCTGGCACTGACGCTGTTCGTCAACTGCGCCGTCATGCTGGTGGGAATCCTGTTTGCCCTTGCCTATTCGCAAGGGCGATTTGACCAGAGCCTGCTGGTGATCGTCCCCACGGTCTTCCTTCTCTATCTGGAACTGCTGCTTGCCACGGCGCTGGCGCTCCTCTTTTCATCGTTCACGACTCCGGCGCTGGCGACGTTCTTCAGCATCATCGGGTACGCCATCGGAAATTTTACCGCCGATTTGAAACTGTTTGCCGACGTGATGAACGTCGAAGCCTACCCCTCGCTGAAAATTGCCCAGACGGTTTTGCGGGTGCTGTACTACCTGCTCCCCAATCTTTCCAATTTCAACTTCATCACCCGTACGTCGCATGGGATACCGGTGACCGGAGCGCAAATCGGTCTCGCGCTTCTCTATTTTGCCGTCTACCTGACCATCCTGCTTTCCCTCACCGTTTTCATCTTCCAGAAACGCAACTTCAAGTAGAGGCCCCAATGAACCTCGAAAAACGTCTCCCGTTTCTCTGCCTTTTTCTGGCTGCCGCCGGTTTTGCGTGTCTGTATCCGCTTCAGACACGACTTGACGCGACGTTTGGAGAGAGTCGCAGTCTTGAGGAGGCGATGTACATTTCCTCGGGGAAGACGGTCAAAAACCTGTCGTTCGGGTTCGACGGCGTGGTTGCCGACCTGTACTGGATGCGATCGATCCAGTATTTCGGAATGAAATCCCTCAACAGCATCGACGGGAAACGGAAAATTACCGGGCCGGTTACCGCCAAGGACATCCCGTTGTTGTACCCGCTTCTGGATGTGACCACGACCATCGACCCGGATTACACGGCCGCCTATCGCACCGGCAGTCTGTTGTTGTCCGAGTATGATTTTGAGGGAGGCGTGAACATCCTTAAAAAGGGATTATCTCAAACTCAGGACCGGCGATTGCGGTTCCGGCTCTGGTTTGACCTTGGTTCACTTTACTGGCGGGCCAAACGCTACGAGGAATGCGCGAATGCCTATGACGAAGCGGCCAAACTCGCGGGGACCGAATCGGAGCGGAACAATTCCGTATTAATGGCGGGTGCGGCCAAAACCAAGGGTGGCGACCGCAAGACGTCGTACCTGTTGTTCTCTCAGTTGTTGAAGGAAGCCGAAGACGAAAAAGCCCGTCTGTCCGCCGTCTGGCGGCTCGAACAGCTTCAGTCGATGGACGAGCGCGACTTTCTTTTGGAACAGATCAAGGAATTTGAAAAGCGGACCGGTCGGCGTCCCGATTCCCTGAGCCAGATTTTTCCGCTCATCGTTGAAAACCAGAAAAAGGCGATCGACACGCTCGGACGACCGCTGCCGTTCGTGACCGATCCCGACAGGCACTTCGATGCGGACCGCGTTCCGCTTGATCCGACCGGCACGCCGTATCGATATGATCGGGAGCGGAACTGCATCGGACTTTCCCAGAACTCCACGATTTCTCGCGATATCAACGAACAGTGCAAATAAGTCTCGTCCTTCCCACAAACCACCTTCGGAACAAACGTTTACCTTCCCACGAACTCTGAAACCATGACCGCGGTACTCG
Organism: Blastocatellia bacterium NZW_1522; assembly: GCA_039793685.1. Classification (GTDB taxonomy): domain Bacteria; phylum Acidobacteriota; class Blastocatellia; order Chloracidobacteriales; family Chloracidobacteriaceae; genus JAAFHI01. The sequence continues at coordinate 20,553 of JBDRAL010000102.1, read as the reverse complement.
AAATTGAAAATCTGACGATGGACTATCTGGTCGGGTTCTGGCGCAAGCGGCCGGTCCGCTGCCTCGAAGACCTCAACCTGACCGTGAGTCAGGGAGAAATTTTCGGTTTCCTCGGCCATAACGGCGCGGGAAAAACAACAACGTTGAAAATTCTGATGCGGATCATCTATCCGACAGCCGGCACGGCCCGGATTCTGGGTCGCCCACTGGACGACATCGAGATGCGCAGACGCATCGGTTTTCTCCCTGAAACGCCCTACTTCTACGACTATCTGACCGGGACCGAACTGCTCGACTATTTCGGCCAGCTCGGCGGACTCGACGCGGCAACCCGGAAACGGCGGATTGCCGAAACGCTTGAACTGGTCGGGATGACGGGAGCCGCCAACCGGCAGTTGCGGCGCTATTCTAAAGGCATGCTCCAGCGCATCGGAATTGCTCAGGCACTGGTGACGGACCCGGAATTGGTGGTTCTGGACGAGCCGATGTCGGGTCTCGACCCGATTGGCCGACGCGAGGTCAGGGACATTCTGGCCAGCCTACGGGATCAGGGGAAAACAGTCTTCTTTTCGACCCACATTCTCTCCGATGTGGAAGCCTTGTGCGATCGGGTCGCAATTCTGAAAAACGGTCGCCGCGTGGCGTACGGTCGCCTCGACGAAATTCAGGGCCGGGAAATCTCGAAACTTGAACTTGTGGCGACCCAGATCTCCCCGGAGGCCGAGCAGGCCGTCAAACCGTTCGTTGCCAACCTTCGCCGAACCGGCTCCGGCGTACATTGCGAGTTGAACCGTGAAGATGACCTCGAAACCGTCATCGGACTCATCCACACGCACAAGGGACGCCTCGTCTCGGTCAATCCGGTGCGCGCGGCGCTGGAGGACTTTTTCATTCGCGATCACGAAACCCGGAATGTCGCCTGAGGTCAGAAACGGAAACGGGGAGGAATCGCTTCCTCCCCGTTTCCGTTCAGTTTGCCGTTCGGCTCAACCTTTTTTGAAGTTGTTCTTCAGCAGAGCGTTCAACTGGCTGCGGGTCATCTGGACGGTCGCCGTCAATCGCTTCCCGTCAGCCTTGACGCGGGTATTGGAAACCATCGCGCCGACACCCGGCTGGTTCCTCGGTGCCAGCGTCAGCCCGGCATTGATGAGGAGTTCAAGCCCGGTCGCCTGCTCCGGTGAAGAAGCAAAACCGCCAATCCGAAGCGTCGTGAACTTGTCGCCGCAATCAAGCGTCAGTGACGTCGAACTCAGATTGCTCAACGGACTCAACGCCTGGGACGCACTGACCGCGTTGGCGATGTTCAGCGCGGCTTCATCGATTTCCGGAATACCGGAAGATTTCGCAATCCGGATGCCCGAAAGACGCCCGCTCGGCTCGACCCGAAAAACCAGCGTAATCGAGAACGTCTTGTTTTCGATGTCCAGTTTGCCGGAGTCGTTCAACTGGTAGAGCTTGGTCACGATGGCCTTGATCGGGGCCACGTTGACCTGCCCGAACCTGAGTTCGCCGGTCGGCGGTTTCGATTTCTCGGCTTCAGCCGGTTTGTTGTCCTTGTTGTCGGCAGTCTGACCGTCTTTTTCGGCCTTGTCCTTCTTTGCCGCCTGCTCGGCCTTGCGCTTCTCATCCTCGGCCTTGCGCTTCGCGGCCTCGCGTTCGCGCCGCTTGCGCTCCTCTTCGGCCTTGCGCTTGGCCTCTTCCAGTTCGGCCACTTTTTCAGGTGCTTGGAAACCGGATTCCGGATTTGCCAGCGGCTTGAACCGCGGGTCGTTCAACGTCACCCAATCCACTTCATATTCCTGATCGACAACGTCAACCTCAAACGGTGCAATGAAATACCGGTAGGCATGATAGCCCCAGAAAACACCGTGAACCGCAAGCGCCAGGGCCAGTCCCAAGGCAACGCCGTGCTTCACCCAGAATGAAGGCTTCCCTTCGAAGTCCCGGGTGTTCGGGGTGGCGTAAATCACCTGATGCAAAATATAGGGTGACTTCGATAAACGCTTTTCTTCCGACATAATCGTACCTCTGAAGCCTATCCTCACGGAAAGACGAGGAATGTGCAAGGCGAAAATGTGCAATCGGAAGGATGAACGTCCCGAAACGTTGCCGGTTCGAAAGGTTTTCAGGGAAGGTGGAACTGAATTTCCATCCCGCGCCGGGCGCCGAGAACCTGAGCCGCCGGGACCTTGAGGGCCGCGATTTCAAGATGACCGGTACTCGAAAACAGTACGAACAACTCATTCGGCTGGGCTTCCGCGTAATGCGTGACGAATTTCGCGATTTCGCGGTTCTTGGTCGGGTCCTGCGCGTTGACGGCCACGAACTTCCCGCCGCCGCGGAGCGCCGCGAGTGAAATGTGGTCCTTCGTGAAGTTCGTGAAACAGTTCCCGAACCGGTCAACGTGAAGAATCGCGCCCCGAAGCAGCTTCGGATTCGACGTGTCGGGCTTCGGCGTCTCGAACCGGACGTAATCCGTCACGGCGTCCCCCATCTTGCGCGGATCGACCCCTTTCGCAATGTAACCGGCGATGGGCGCAAAGACATCCCGACCGTGAAACGTCGGGCAGACCGGATTGCGGAAATAGTAATCCGCCGTGATGTGAACCACCCGGTTTACCGTTTCCGTCTGGTAGATGTAGCTGAACAGGCCATTGTCTGGACCGACGAAGTTGAAGTTGTCGGTCATCACGATGATCGGCCGCCGTGCCGAGCCGACCGTCGGGTCCACCACGGCCACATGCGTGGTGAAACGCGGAAACAACTCAATGGCGTTTTGAAGCGTGAACGCCCCGGCGAACACGTCATGCGCGGGGACGTCATGCGTGATGTCGATGATTTCGACATCCTGATGAATGTTGAGGATCGATGCCTTCATCGAGGCGACAAAATGATCGCTCGTCCCGAAATCGGTCAGCAGCGTGACAATCGGACGCTTTGACATTCGCGAAACTCCATCGCGGGGAATTCTTTTTCAGACCTGGAATGTCCGGCACTCTACTTCGAACCGCCTCCGATTGGAATAGTTTTTGAAGTAGGGGGGACTTGAAGTCACACCTCTTCCTGCACCGCAATGTGTTCGGCCTGTTCAAGGTTGTACATTAGTCCGTCAATAACGACGACTTTGTCCATCTCACTCCACAGATCGGCAACCGAGGTATCAAGAGAATCAACTTCCCACCGACTACCATCACTCAGGATGACAAGTTTTCCGTCATATTTTATTTGTCCGACTTCTCCAAATGGATGCTGGCCCAACTGGAACATCCGCAGTCCCCATTCATATAAAGCCTGCCGCTGCCCTTGATTCATAGAGGAAACTCCGATTCGCTCGGCTTCGCTTGGTGACAATAATTTTTCAAGACTCATAAACACACACCTCGTTGGAGATTAAGATCAAAAAAATGGTCAAGCGGATGAAATGATAACTTGATAAATGTTTGGCTAAAAACTCTTTTGGAGAACTTCAGAAGATTCCACAAACATGACGTTTTGAAAAAAGAATCGAAAAACAATTTTATGCCCGCAGTAAATTTAAAGCAGTTTTCAGTTGTTGGCGACCAAGCCGCATCCCGGAGGGATGCGAGGAAATTAGCCGGTGGTGGAGCGCAGCGAAACCACCGGAATAGAACGGCAAAAATGAACCGCACGCCGAAGGTGTGCGAGGAAACGCCATCCCCGCACACCTTCGGCGTGCGAAAGGTTTTGATGACACGAAACCGGTGGTTTTGCTGCGCTCCACCACCGGCTAATTTCCCGGCACACCTTCGGCGTGCCTCAGAAGATGCACTCATTTGAAAACTGTCCAGCCTCATTTTTATCAGCGTAGAGTGGAACATTTTTCTGACACAAAAGAGGCAGGGTAGATGCAATTCAATGGTAAAGACGCCGAAAACTGTCATTTGTCCATGAAAACACCTCGTCAAGCCTATTGTTATGTGAAACCCGCATCAGGCAGGATTCGGGCATCCCCGCATCCCGTTTACCGAGCCGACGGAGATCGTGAACTTGGAAACGTACTGCCCGACCTGTAAACGAACCTTCGGTCCCGAAACCTCGATCTGCCCGCAACACGGGACAACGCTCAAGCCGTTTCTGCTCGACCAGAAGTTCCGGCTGGTCGAACGGATTGGCGATGGCCGTTTCGGGGTGGTCTATCGGGGACTGCACATCCTGACGGGTGAGGAATGGGCCATCAAACTTCCGAAACTGAGCGCCCCCCAGGACGACGCGACCACCCGCCGCGACAAACGGTTTCTGCGCGAAGCGCGCAACAGCGCCAAGGTCCGCAACCGCCATGTCGCCCGGGTCGTGGACGCCGCGTTCTGCCAACTGACCGACCGGTTCTATCTGGTCATGGAACTGGCGAAGGGCGTCACCCTCAAGGAATTTCTGCTCCGACATCCCGACGGCCTCGATTCAAACGTGGCGACGGTGATTTTCAACCAGCTCTGCGACGGCGTCGCCTCCATTCATGATCAGGGGATCGTGCATCGCGACCTTACGCCGGACAACGCGATGCTGCTCAACGGCGACTTCAACCGCCTCAAAATCATCGACTTCGAGTTCGCCAAGGACGTCTTTCGAATTTCCCAGGCCCGGACCGTTCCCGGCACGCTCATCGGCAGCCCCCGCTACATGGCGCCCGAACAATGGGATTCGGACCGCATCCACGACGCCCGCGCCGACGTCTTCAGCCTCGGACTGGTTCTGTTCGAGTTGCTGACCGGTCGGCTTCCCGATGAAAAAATGCTCCAGAATCTCGGCGATCTTGAACTTCACCGAAAACATTTTTCATCCGAGTTTCACGAACTTCGCCGTATCGCCCCGCCGAGCGTCCCCGACGCCGTCCTTCAGGTCGTCCACAAGGCGCTGCGGAACAAGCGAGAAGAACGATTCCAGACCGTTCGCGAGCTTCACAAGGCGTTCAACCTCGCAATCAGCGGCCTCGCCCTCGACGACCGGGGCGACATCACGCCCGAACGGCTCGAAATCATTCGCGACATTCCGACCGGCACGCTCGTCATCCGCGCCGAAAACACCGGCATCGAAATCCTGGTGGACGGCAAACCGGTTGGCGTGTCTCGACTGATCGGCGACTGCTTCCGCGTAACCGACCTTCCGGCGGGAAAAACCGTCGAGGTCTCCGGCTGGGTCAAGGGACGCGACCCCTTCATTCAGAGAGTGAATGTCGAGCCGGGCGGCGAGACGACCGTTTCCATCGGGTCCGGCCTGCGCCACGAATACCGTAACGCGCCCGGAATCAAGCTGATCCTGATTCCCGGCGGACGCTTCCGGATGGGTTCTGAACCGACCGACGAAGAACGCTGGTCGCGAACGGTTTTCGAAAAATATCACCGGAAGGCCGATTTCAGCCGCGAACGCCCGTCCCGCCCGGTGACGATCAACCGCTCCTTTTATCTTGGACGGCACCAGATTACCCAGAAGCAATGGCGCTACGTCGCGGAAAGCCTGCCGCGTGTCAAGCGCCCGCTGAATCCGAATCCCTCTTTTTTCCCGGGCGACGATCTGCCGGTTGATTCGGTGAGTTGGGAGGACTGCCAGGAATTCATCCTCCGGCTGAACCGGCTTGAAGACGGCCACTGCTACGCCCTGCCGACCGAGGCCGAATGGGAATACGCATGCCGCGCGGGGACGAAGGGCGACTACGCTGGCGACCTGGAGGAAATGGGATGGTACGCCGCCAATTCCGGACGCGAACGGATCGACGCCTACGATGCCTTTTATGTAAAGGACCGAATCAGTCAGAGGGAGTACCTTGAAAACACGTTGAAAGCCAATGACTGCCGGACGCATCCGGTCGGGAAGAAGCAGCCGAACGCCTTTGGATTGTTCGACATGCACGGGAACGTCATGGAATGGTGCAACGACTGGTTCGACCGGGAGTACTACGCGGCGGCCCCGGCGGTCGATCCGACCGGCCCCGCCGAGGGTCGGTTCAAAGTGCTGCGCGGCGGCGCGTGGAATACGCGGGGCAACCGCTGCCGGTCGGCCTTTCGGGGCCGGATGAACCCGCTCGCCCGACTCAACTACATCGGCTTCCGCGTCCTGGCGCGGCCCGTGAACGGTTGAGGCGCTTCAAGAAACTTCGGCAGACGACACGCGGCGGACGAAAAACGGTATGAATCACCGGTTTCCGTCCGCCGCGAAGGTTGAAAAGGCCGAATCTTACAGTTGAATCCGGCGGGATTTGAGAACTTCGGGAATTTCCGCCAGTTTCGCCATCACATCCTCGCTCGCGGGCGAGTCCACCTGGATGAGCGAAATCGCCGTGCCGCCCATTTCCTTCCGCCCGAGGTAGAGCCGGGCGATGTTGACTTCGTTTTCGCCCAGCACCGCGCAGATGCGTCCGAGCGTGCCCGGTACGTCGCGGTTCGTGCAGAGCAGCATGTTGCCCTTCGGAATCGCTTCGAGCGGGAAACCGTTCACGCGGACAATCCGCAAATCCTTTTCACGGAAAATCGCGCCCGCGACATCGCTTTCGCCCGATTCCGTCTCGGTCCAGATTGAAATCAGGCTCGCGAAATCCTTCGCCGAACGGTTTTTCGATTCGGAAACCGAAATTCCGCGTTCTTCCGCAATCAGCGAGGCGTTGACGAAGTTGAGCCGGTTGCTCGTGCCGGTCATGAGGCCGACCAGTACCGCCTGCGTAATCGGACGGGTGTCGAGATTCGCGACCGCGCCGCTGTATTCGATCACCACCCGCGTGACGTTGCTCCCGAACGCCTGCCCCTGAAACGAGCCGAGCTTCTGGCCGAGTTCGATGTAGGGCTTGAGTTCCGCCAGCAGTTCCCCGCTCACCGACGGGGCGTTGACCGCGCCGAACACCGCGCCGGTCGAGAAGAAATCCACCAGTTGCTTCGCGATGGCGACCGCCACGTTGACCTGCGCCTCGGTCGTCGAGGCCCCGAGGTGCGGCGTGTAGATGACATTGTCGAGACCGAGCAGCGGATGGTCCGCCGGGGGCGGCTCCTGCTCGAACACGTCGAGCGCGGCGGCGGCGACCGTCCCGTTTTGAAGCGCTTCCGCCAGCGCGACTTCGTCAATCAGCCCGCCGCGGGCGCAATTCACGATGCGTACGCCCGGTTTCATCTTCGCGAAGGCGTCCTTCCCGACGATGTGCCGGGTTTCCGGCGTCAGCGGCGTATGAATCGAGATGAAATCCGACCGGGCAAACAACTGGTCGAGCGAAACGAGTTCGATGCCGAGCTTGGCGGCCGCGTCCTTCGTCAAATACGGGTCATAGCCGATGGGGTGCATCCCGAACGCTGTCCCGCGGTTGGCGACGATGCCGCCGATGCGGCCCACGCCCAGAACGCCGAGGGTTTTGTCGTAGAGTTCGACGCCGGTGTACTTTTTACGCTCCCACTTGCCGTTTTTGAGCGAAAGCGTGCCCTGCGGGATGTTGCGGGCCATCGCCATCATCAGTGCGAAGGCATGCTCGGCGGTCGTGACCGTGTTTCCGCCGGGGGTGTTCATCACGACGACGCCGCGCTGGGTGGCCGCCGGAACGTCGATGTTGTCCACGCCCGTGCCCGCGCGTCCGATGACCTTGAGGTGGTCGGCGGCGGCAATCACGTTCGCCGTCGGTTTGGTGTCGCTGCGGACCACCAGCCCGTGGTAGCCGGGAATGGCCGTGATCAGTTCGTCTTCCTTGAGTTCGGGTTTGACGTCGAGTTCGATGTTTTCGGCATCGCGCAGAATGGCCAGTCCATCCTCCGCGAGATTGCCGCAGACCAAAACCTTGTACTTCATTGGATGTAAAACCTTGAGAGCATCGGACGCGCGCCCAGGGGGATGAGGCGGGCGGCGCGGAAACCGGGAATGATGACGGTCCGTCCGGGCGGACGGACCGTGGATAAAAACTGTTTCGAGTCTACGCGACGTAGGGCAGACTGCGGAAGAACCAAATGTAGAGGCCGAGCAGCAACAGATAAATCGCCGTGAACATGCCCGCCATCGCCCAGTTGAGGAGCGCGCCGACAATCGCTTTTCCGACCGGGGCCTTGAACACCACGCCGAACGCCACCACCTGGAGAATGAGCGCCACCGGCAGCGCGATGAACCACGGCACGGGAAGCACGAGCGCCAGCGCAATCAACGCGATGTCGATGCCACGCACGATGGCCGACTGTTTGTAGGTCGCCTCGCGCACGCCCGTCGCGCGGACGGCGAAGCGACTCGACCAGATGGAAAAGAGCGAATAGGTCACATAAAAGGCGATGAGGTACATCCAGATGCGCGTCCACGGAATCTGGAGCCACGGCGCGAGCCACTTTAAAATCAGGTCAATCAGCCAAGTCCACATCGGTTTTTCCTCCGGAACGTCGCGTTGATTCAGGTTGAGAGGAAGCGTCCGGCTCCGAACGCCATAACGGACGGCCGACCGCGAGCAGCCACGCCGCCCCGAGTGCGTAAGCAGCGGCGACATCGCTCGCCCAGTGCGCGCCGAGGTACATCCGGGACGCGCCGACCAGCCCGACGAGCATAGCGCAGACGACCATGACCGTGGTACGCCCGATTCCCCGCCGCAGTTTCGTCGCCGCCAACAGAAAAAGACCGCCGTAAAACGCGGTGTAAAACATGACGTGCCCGGAAGGAAAGCTGTATCCCCCGACAAAACCGAAAACGTGAACGTCGGCGGCCGTCGGACGCGGCCGGTGAATCGCCCACTTGATCAGCCCGTTGAGCAGAAATTCCCCGCTTGCGACCAGCAACAGGGCGAGCGCTTCCCGTTTCAATCCGGATCGGGCAATCACCAGACAGATGACGCCGACCGCCAGCCCCTGCCAGATCGCCGAATTTCCCGGCAGCGAAATCACTTCCATCGGGAACGTCAGCAGCGAAAACGTCTGGAGCGCGCGCGTCGCCGCCACGTCGAACCCGAACGGCGACGGATGGCCCACGACCGCCACCGCGATGGCGGCGGAAATCAGGGTCAGGAATCCGGAAAACAGCGGCGCGCGTTTCATTTCAGCTTTTCAAGTTTGACAGCGCTTTCGATGAATTTCTTGATGCCGTAGCCGGGAAAGGCGATTTCGATCTTGTCGTCCTGCTTGCGGACGATCAGCCCCGCGCCGTATTTCTCGTGGCGGACCTTGTCGCCGGTTTTGTACTTCCCGCCGCTGTCGCTCGCCGCGCTCGGGCGCTCGACGTACGGCTGGGGTCGTCCATACCGTTGCTGCTGAAAGGCTTCCCGCTTTCCGACGAAGGGGCGCGATCCGCTGCCGTAGCTCTGCTGACTGCCGCCGGACGACTGCGGGGCGGTTCGCTCGGCCATCCGTCGGCGCAACAGCGCGCGCGATTCGCATTCCTCGATCAGTTCTTTCGGAAGTTCATCCAGAAACCGCGATGGCTGGGTGGCAAATTCGTCACCGTAGACGCGCCGACGCTCGGAATGGGTGACGTAAAGCTGTTTTTTCGCCCGCGTGAGCGCGACGTAGCAGAGTCGGCGTTCTTCTTCGAGTTCCGCGCTGTCGTCGGCGGACCGGGAATGGGGAAACAATCCTTCCTCCATTCCGACCACGAACACGAGCGGGAATTCGAGGCCCTTCGCACTGTGGATCGTCATCAGGGTCAGCGGGGCGTCCTGCTTGAGCGCGTCGGTATCGGCGACGAGCGCCGCGTGGTCAATGAAATCGCGCAGGCCCTCGCCGCGTTCCTCGGCTTCAACCGCCGCCGTCACGAGTTCTTCAAGGTTGAGCAGGCGGCCTTCGGCTTCCTCGGTCTGCTCGTCGCGAAGCATCTTTTCATATCCGGAATGCTTGATGACGTGCTTGAGCAGTTGCGATAGCGAAAGTGAGCCGACGTTGCCCGCGATGGCTTTCACCAGCCCGGAAAATCCGGCGAGCGCGTTCCACGTCCGCTGGTTGACCGCCTTTTCCTCCAGAACCTGCCCGAGCGCCTCCCAGCGCGACAGTCCGGCGTTTTTCGAACGTTCCGCCAGCAGGTCGAGCGTGGTTTTCCCGATGCCGCGCGGCGGCGTGTTGACCACCCGCTCGAACGCCATGTCGTCGTTGAGGTTCATCGCGAGCTTGAGGTAGGCGATGACGTCCTTGATTTCCGCCCGCTGATAAAAGGAAAAGCCGCCGACCAGTACATATTGAAGATTGTGCCGCCGACAGGCTTCTTCAAACAGACGCGACTGGGCGTTGGTGCGGTACAACACCGCTGCCTGCCCCTCCGCCAGCGTTTTTCCGGCCTGCCAGCGCTTGATTTCGCGGACGACGAAATCGGATTCCTCCTCGGCGGCCTCCGCGACGTACAACCGGACCTTTTCCCCGCGCGGGTTGTTCGTGACAAGGTCCTTTTCGCGCCGCTGCTTGTTGTTCTTGATGACCGCGTTGGCCGAATCGAGGATGGTTTTCGTCGAGCGGTAGTTCTCGTCCAGCACGATGGCCTTCGCGCCGGGGTAATGTTTTTCGAATTCGAGGATGTTCTTGATGTCGGCGGCGCGGAATTTGTAGATCGACTGGTCCGGGTCGCCCACCACGCAGAGGTTCTGCCGGACCTGCGTGAGCAGCCGCACGAGGTCGAACTGCGGCGGGTTGGTGTCCTGGTATTCGTCGATCAGGATGTGCGTGAAGCGGTTGTTGTAGTAATCGGCGATGTCGGGAAAGCCCTTCAGCAGCCGGACCGTCTTTAAGAGAAGATCGTCGAAGTCGAGCGCGTTGGCCGCCGCCATGCGTTCTTCGTAGAGCTTGAACACCCGCGCCGTCGTGGCGCGCTTGATGTCAGTCGTCTGGAGCAGGTCGTCGGGCGTGAATCCCCGGTTTTTCGCGCCGCTGATGCCGAACTGGATCGCGCGCGGCTGGAACATCTTGTCGTCGATGTGCAGGTCCTTCATGCAGGTTTTGACGACCTTGCCCTGCTCGTCGGTGTCGTAAATCGTGAAATCCCGCGTGTAGTGCCCGCCGAACCGGTCGAGATGCCGCCGCAGCACCCGGACGCAGAAACTGTGGAAGGTCGCGACGACCATTTCACCCCGCCGACGGTCGGGAGGGACGATGTGGTTGACCCGTTCCTTCATCTCCGCCGCAGCCTTGTTGGTAAAGGTCACGGCCAGAATGTTTTCCGGACGGACGCCGCATTCCTCGATGAGGTAGGCCATCCGGTAGGTAATGACCCGCGTCTTGCCCGACCCGGCCCCCGCCAGCACCAGTACCGGCCCGTCGGTCGTCGTCACCGCCTCGCGCTGGGAGGGGTTGAGCGTGTGAAGAAAATCCATTCCGTTTCGTTCCCGTTCTTTGTTTTATGGCCACAAATTACACGGATTCCACAAATTCCGGAACGACTTGAGTTTCAAGCCTCCGAATCTGTGTCATCCGTGCAATTTGTGGCGATTTTTTCGACGGTCAGTCGGTAGTCGTCGGCTCCGAGGACCCGAACTTCGGAGCCACGCGCGACGCTTCCGGAAGCTCGTGCGGCCCAGACGTGGCCAGCGATGCTGACAAACCCGTCCGGCGAAAGCGAGGTCTCAGCCACGCCGCGCGCGCCGATGGAAAAGCCGACGCCCGTTTCGCGTTTTTTTCGACGGGCGCCGAGCCAGAGCCGACAGAGTTCAATTGCGGAAAATGTCTTCATCAAGCTTGGCGAGGCGGTACCGGATTTCCCGAAGTTCGATTTCCTGCTTGAACTTGCCGTCCTCGTACAACACCTTCCGCATCGGGACCAGCACATTCTGGACAGCCCGGAAATCGTAGAAGGATTCACGGAACTTGACGGGAGTTTCCACCCCGGCATCCTTCAGTTCATATTCCAGATGGAGAATGTGGAAGGTTTTGGAGCTGATGAAATAGCGGGTCTTGGTGCCGTCCCGGCGGGTCAGTTCGAGGACGAAGGTGTCGATTCCGGAAATTTTTTCATCACGAATCTTTTCGACCTTCGAACCATCCTCGCGAAACCGCAGGAGTGACATGTAATCGTTGGTCAGCGATGCCTTGAAGCTGGCCTCGGCCTGAGGCGTCAGGGTAATTGGTTGTCGGTTCTGGGTTGCCCAGTTGGTGAATCCGTTAAATCCGAAGGCCAGTTCCTGGGGGGCACCGCCCTGGGGGTCGGGCAATTCGACCTCGATGCGGACATTGTCGCGGTCCGAAGTCTCGCGGCGAAGGTAGAACTGTTTGAATTTGCCCTCGATGGGAGGACGGTCCTCCCCGTTCGCGATGCGGATGAAACCTTCCTCGCGCGAGTTGGTACAGACATATTCGATGACCGGACGGCTGCCATAGGCGAAAATCACGACTTCGGCCAGCGTTTCCCCATCCCAGGTTTCCGGTTTGCCGAGCTTTTTCGGTTTTTCGGCCTTCGGCGTCTGATCGACCGACTTGGCGTCCTGCGGCTTGTCGGTCTTCTTTTCATCCTTCTTGGCCCCCTTCCCGTCTTCCTTCGGGGGGTCTTGTGGCTTTTCCCCCGCCTTCGGTGCGGGAGCCTGCTGCCGGACGGACGCCGCCGTCGTACCGATACCGACTGAACCGAGACCGGCCAGCGCCAATCCGAAAACCGCGAACCGGGAAAGCTGTCCGGCCCGCCGTAAGAAACCGACGTTCATCTGGGTAAACCTCATTCAGGAACAACCTTTGGTCAAATCACGAAACCCGAACCATATACATCCGGCCTCGCCAGCGGAAGTAAAAAACGGGCGAACGGGATTGCTTTTCACGCTTCGAGTCGGGGAGGACGGATCATGTTGCCCGGCCAGCCGCGGCGTTTTGAATGAGTCGAAACCTGAAAGATGTGCCGGTCGTACCGTAGACCACTGAACAAACGCCGCCTTTACTTACCCCCAACGGCGGGCTAGGATGGCGGCCTTCCGAAATACCACGAACCGACCTCCCGAACCCATGCAAACCGCCAACTCGGTCTTCTGGAAATCGTTTCTGCGCGCCCCCCTGCAAACCGGCTCGGTCATCCCCAGTTCGCGCTATCTCGCGCAACTGATGGTTGCCGACGTGGATCTCGAACACGCCTCGTTCATCATCGAACTCGGCCCCGGGACCGGCCCCTTTACCGAAACGATCCTCACCCGCCTGTCTCCGGAGGCACGATTTCTCGCCATCGAGCGAAATCCGGAACTGGTCGAATTCCTGAATCGCAACCTGCCCGGGGTCGAAGTGGTGTGCGACACCGCCGAACACATCACCCGGTACGTCTCCGAACACGGCGCGGGACCGGACGCCGTGTTCTGCGGGCTTCCGCTGTCCTGGCTGCCCCGCCCCATCTGCGCCAAGGTGCTCGACGGCGTGGCGGAAGTCCTGCCGCCGCACGGCAAATTCGTGATGTTTCAGTACATCCACTCGGCCATGACCCCGCTTGGCAAGGAAGTCCACCACGAACTGGCCCGCCGCTTCCACCACATCCGGACCAAGCGAACCATGCGAAATTTCCCGCCCGCGCAGGTTCTGATCTGCTCGAAATGAGTCTCGCCCGGTGCGTTCAACCGCCGGGCCTCCATCCCTTTCCTGCCCGCAACTTCTTTCCGTTCAATCATCTGAATGGCGACGACGGGTGTAGGTTTTCGTAGTTCGACGAACTTTTTTTCGTAGTTCGACGAACTTTTCACATTTTTCCAGTTCTACTTACTCCGGCGAGCCGAGGGCCTTCCCCTTTCAACCTTGTCAGATCGAAAACCCGAAAAACGAATTCAGCCACGTTCTCACGAGATCGTACTCCTCGGTTGTGAGTACGCCGCCGGGTTTCGACGACGTGTCAAAGAAAAGCCACGCCGCAATCTGAAGCGAGGCTGTGTTGCGTGTCAGGTAGAACGGCGCGGACGGCATGAAAAACGACCCGGTCGCCACGTTATACACAGTCGTCCCGTTCAGGTAGACCCGGTAGTTCGTGTTCGACTGAACTCGAAGGACGTTCCACTGAGTAATGTCGACACTCGACGGCGAGAATCCGGGCCGAGAATTCCGCAAAATATCCTCGTAAATGTTCCCGTCAGAGTCAAACAAGTAATGACTTCCCACACTGGACCCCAGACGAAATCCGCCCGGATTCATCGTTCCCGGGACTCTTTTTACCACCGCAAAAAACTCGCCAGCCGTGGCCAAGCCCATGCCAAGGCGATCCGTGAACCGGAACGATTGATTCCCGGTAAATTCGGCTGCCCGCTTCCCGTTGACTGTCCCTGTCCGCATGATCGGGCTATCCACTCCCGAAGTGTCGAGAACCGATCCTGCCCGGCCCGGCAATTCAGGGATGACCGCACCGTCCGCATAGCTACTGGCGTCATCGACGACGTACCACCCCGCCAGACCCTCAATTTCACCGACACCGGCGTACGCACGCTCCAATTGAGTGAAGTACCAGTCCGGGCCGACATAGACATAGAGCTTCTTTGTCAGGGGGTCGAGTCGGGCCGCGTATCCTTCCGAGGTCGAAGGACTGTCGGAAGGGACGCCGGACGTCTCGGGGAGCAGTACCGCCCAGCCTCCGCCGCCCGTGCCGGTGGATTCAGTCGCGCCTAACGCCGCCTTTACCCAGGTCCAAGCCGGGGCAACAAACCGGCACTGGTAGAGTGTCCCCCCGTTTTCGCCGGTTTTCGAGAACAGCGCTCCGGCAAGCGCCGCGCTCGGCGCCGGCAAAACCGTGCCGGAGGAAATCCCGTCGAGCTTGGCCTTGTCTGACGACGACATAAACCCGGCTGCGCTTCCGGTCGCCAAGCCGTGGGTGTGCGCCGGCACCCCCTGCGCCTGCCATGCACCACTCAGCCACCGCATCCAGTAACCCGGATCGAGGACGAAGACCGTCCGAATTAGCGGCGGAGCGTAAAATTGCCAAGTTCCCTGGACTCGAACAGCGACCTTATTTGGATTCTCCGCAGCGGTCCCGGACAGCAGATACCTGTCACCGTTGGCCGGAGAGCCAGGGAGTTCATCGACGATTTCCAGCACAGCCAGATTGGTAAGCGCGTCTAGCCGGCGCATAGCGTCGTTGTAGGGCGCGCCCCATCCGTCCTGGCCGACCTCAAAGCCCGTCTCCAATCCCAGATTCGAACCAACGTAACTCATGCTAAACCTCCAAAACTCAGCCCAAACGACAATCCAAAACCGCCTCCGCTAACCTCGAAAACAACCTCTTGGGACGTCCCGCCGTCGCGTGCAACGGCACGAAAACGGTAGATTGAGCCGGGCATCAGGGTTACTTCACCCTGCCTCGCGCCCCCCCAATCACCGACCGACCAGTCGAGGTCGCCGAGCCGACGGTACTCAAAACGAGTGTCTTCGACCCCGGCATAAAGCCACTGCAAACGGGCGGTCAGGCCAGAGACCACTACGGTCAACGCGAACGGGGCCTCGGTATCCGCGACCGCCACAATCGGCACGGACCACTCGACCCGTCGCGGCCCGGAGTCAGATACCTGCACTGGGCCGTCGAAAAGAAACCTCCGCGCCTGCCCAGTCTGTAAATCCGCGAAAACGATTTCCTTTTCCGGGTAGTGCCAAGCGTGAAACGCCTGCAACTCGGCGACCACTTCAGGCCGCTCGAACCCACTCAACTCGTAGGCCGGCCGCGTGCCGGAGCGAGCGGCGGCGTAGGTGATTCCTGACGGCAGATCGACCCGAGCGACACTCTTCCCCGCTTTTCTTGGCGCCTGACTGATCGGCTTCAGCGGGAACACCCCAACGACCTGCCCCGACGCAGCCACAGCCTCCGAGCCGTTGAAAAGCCGCACCGTCGCCCCATGAGTACGATTCCAAGGACGCCACAAGCCATTGGAGTCGATCACTCCAGACGACGCGGACCACACCAGAAAACCCACGCCGTTCGTGGAAAAGTCGATCTCGCTGTCTCCGCGCACCGAGAATTCAGTTGGAGCAATCATCAGGGTCATCAGAACACCGAGAACGTATCAATCGCCGACACCTGGCCGGTCCGAGTAACCACCCGCGCCTGGTATACGCCGTCAGCAAGCGCCGGGAAAATCTTCTTCCGCGAATAGGACCAGTCCCCGAAAAACGTCCACACGTCGTCTCCCTGCAAACGGTACTGACCACGAGTAGGAACAACCCCGGCAAACAGAAAATCGAGTTCGTACTGCGCCAGATCGGGGTTGAACACCACGAACGCCTGCCCCGGCACATCGATTTCCTCGGCCGAGAAAACCTTCACCTGCCACTGCCAGAGCAGTCCCCGCCCGGAGTACTCGACCTCCCCATCGGGATAGACCGGGAAGCGGCGATTGCGCTCCTTGTCCAGCCAGAGGAATCGCTTCGACGGGTTGTGCCACGACCAGAACTCCAACAGCCGGTCCAGTTCGGCACGGGTCGCCGAGCGATTTCCGGCGGTGATTTTGACGTAAGTCCCGGACTTGGTTCGTGTGTGACGCACCCGCGACGGCGTTTCCGCCACCAACACACGGCGGTCCTGTTCAGCCGTCTGGGAGTAGGTCAGCAAAAAATCGAACACCCCCAACACCTGCGCGAAACCGGTATCGACGACCGCACCCGAATCCTGCGCGGTGACCTGAAATCGACCAGTGAAGTTCGGCGGCGTGTACAACCCGGCGGACGACACCGACCCACCGGAACACGACCACGCGACCGCACCCGCAGACGAAAACTGCACGGTCTCAGTACCCAGAATTGACGCAACACTCGGGGTCATCAGTTCACCAGCAAATCCAGAATTCCATCCCATCGACGACCGTCCCAGCCGCCGCCGCCACCGCCGCCAGTTCCTCCACCACCGCCACCGCTGCCCGGTTCGGTCTGACCGGCGGTCACCGACGCCGTCACCGGCCCCGCGAATGCGCTGCCCCCCGTGGAGTACATATTTCTTACCTTGATTGAGTAGTTGCCGTTGTAGGTCACGACGTGGGTGTAGGTCTCGACGTCCGGATCGAGCGCAGCGATTCGGGCGCCATCCACCCACACCTCGACCCCGGTGTTGGTCGCCGAGTTCCGAGTCCAGGTGAGCGCTATCGAGGTTCCGGTCACGACGGCCGCGAGAGCGAGCGGCGGCGTGCGGGTCGAGACCCCCTCGTTCGGCAGCGCGATTTCATCCGAGTAGATTGACGGGTCCCACTCCTGCAATCGGAACGTCCGCTCGCCCGCCGAGGATTCCGGCGACTCGTCCACCGACTCCAGCACGAGACAAACCTTCCCGGCGATTCCCTCGGCGGGCAGGTTCACAACCACCAGATCGCCGGGTAGGACATGGTAGGAATCGCCCAGGGCACGGAGTTCGACGAACAGTTCGAGCTTCGACTTCAGCCCCAACTGAAACCTGAGAATCCGGCTGGCCTGACTGTCGTCACAACTCGCCAGCCTGAGTTCCGCCGGCTGCGCGACGGTATCCGCAAGGGAAAGTTCCTCGTCATCGACGACCAGCCACGTCGTCTCTTCGAGAAACTCAGTTTCGAGGTCACGATACCGCGCCCGAAGATACACCGGCCGCTCGCGCTGGTCGGTCCGCCAGACCTTGTAATTGACCACGTTGTCGAACGCTGTGAACGTGTGAACAGGCACGCGCCCGTCACCGGGCCAGAAAAACTGGTACTGCTCGCCGTCGTCCTGAATGATCGAGCAGGTAATCAACTGGATGTATTCGAGCGCCTCGGTCGGCGCGGTCGGGGAAACGAACGCCATGTTGCAGCGGAATCGAGGGGTCGTTTTCGAATCGCCTGCAAGGTTCGTCCACGTCAACTCGAAGTCGCACCAATCCCGCCACTCGACCCATTTTGCCCAGTTGACTCGGGACGCAGGGAGCTTCATGACTTTCAGCAGAATCCACGCCGTCACCCGCGCCGGATTCTGGCTGTAGGAGTTCCCTACGACCGTGCCAGTCTCGTCGTAGTCGGGCAAAATCCGGGTGTCCATGATCGACTTCAGGTCGTCCGGACTGTCGGTGGGGTCAGACATTCCCGAGGGGATGTTCACCGACAGAATCGCCGTCCGGCTGTACGGGATCAGCGAGGGGAAAAACGGACTGACGGACTGATTCGGGTCGGCAAAACTGGTCGCCCGATTGCCCGGAGCGAAATGAACCACGGCCGTATCGGACAGGTTCAACTCGTTGGCTCGGTGGTAAACCTTGACCGGGCCTTCCCACGGCCCCTCGCCGAGCGCGACGATTCGCTTCCGGTCTTCAGTGAACAACTGGTGGCCGCGCACGACGAACCGGCCGAACGCATCAGCCAGAATCCCACCCTCATTCGGTTTCAGTTGTTCCTTCAGTTCAGCCATTGATCAAATCCTGTAGTCGGTTGCCACCCGGTACGCATCCTGTGCCCAGCCCTGGGGTTGAGTATTCACCGGCGCGGACGTCGGCGCGTTGACGGTGTCGGCGTTGTCCGCCTTCGGGAATCCGCCGTACCCATGCTCATTACTGCGTCCGGTACAACCGGCGACGTCGTCACGAATCTTCGAGCAGGTCGTCTCGGTGCTGGTCGCCCCGCAGGTATCAGGGTCCTTGTATTTGAACTGGCATGTCCGGCTCGTGCCCCTCGATGCCAGTTGTCCACGTCCGGCCGCATCGTGAATCACCGTCAGCCGGAACTCGTCCTGCGTAAACTGCACGCTGGCCACGATTCCTTGCATCTCGATCCGCAGCCAGGACTCGCCCGTCGTCGGGTGGATAAAAATCCGACCGACCCGCGCCGTTGCCCGGTCGAGCTTGTTGGCCAATCCCACGAACTCCCCGCCGAAATTCGACTGGACGTTTTCGAGCGTCACCTCGACGTTGTCGATCGCGCGGCCGAGACTCTGCTTCAGCGGTCCGCGCGACTTGACGCGCGCGTCGAACTCGTCCCCATCGACGACAGCGTCAATCGTCGCCCAGCGGAAGGTGTCGCTCCCCTGCTCGATCACCAGTATCGAGTGCTCGATGCAGTGCCCGGCGTTCAACAGGTTTTTCAGTCCGAGCGGCACGTTGCGCGGCATCAGAATCCTCCATTGAACGCGGTGATCAGCCCGGCTTTCGCCATGACCTCTTGGCCTTCGCGAGTTCGAGCGCCCAGCACCAGCAGCTTGCTCGCGGTATCCGTCCCCATCACGAGCTGGAGGAAAATTTGCAGGCCGCCAGCACCAGTGAAACCACCCAAGACTCCGCTCGGCTGAACACCGCCGCCCGCTGCATATTCCACCTGCGGCGCGGGCGCGCCGTTGAAGTTGGGCACGCCAGCGGCGGCGAGTTTCGCGGGGGTCAAATCGAGGGCGCGCTGCTGGCGGGGATTCAGCACCAACTCTCCGCCCTGGGCGACAATCGGAATCGTGTCGAACCCACGGCCCCGGTAAGCGCCGGGCAACATCCCAGTGAATCCCCTCAACCCGATCCCGTTGGCAGCAAGGATTTTTGCCATGCGCTGGGAGCCGACCACGCCCCCGCCGTCGAACTCAGGCACGAGCTTCTGGTCGATTTCCCGGCGGCGATTCTGGGAGTCGGTGGCCTCCTCGATGCGCTTCACGAGTCCGTCAACAATCGAGAACTGCGACGGCTCGCCCCGCCGTCCGGTGGTCTGCGCCGAACGCCGGACCGAGCCGGTTTTCAGCCCGTTGACTGCTTTCTGGTACTCATCCCGAATTTGCCGGGCCTGCTGGATCGCGCTCCCCCCGTCAACGCGGTCACGGTTGACGTCGTCGAGTAGCTGTTGCAGTTGCTTCTGGGCTTCTCCAAACAGGCGATCACGTTCACGCTCATCGCGACCACGCTGACGCGCGCGGCCAAGGAGGAAGCCGCCAATCAACAACCCGACACCAGCCAGGATGGTGAACGGGTTCGTGAACAGGGCCGCAACTCCCCCACCCAGCCCGACCGTCCCAATTCCACCGATGGTCGCCGCGCCTGCGCCCAGACTGCCAAACGCACCCAACGCAGCAGCGCCACTCAAACCCAGCAGGCCGCCGCCGACCGCGCCGAGTACGCCCCCAACCCGACCGCCCAGCCCAAGACCTAGCAGCGGAAGTGCCGGGCCAAAACCCTTCAGGAGTCCGAGCGCACTGAACTGCCCAGAGCCGATACCTCCGCGTCCGAGCAGTCCACCGAGTGCCTGATTCAGAACTCCCGTCGCTCCGATGTTTTGCCGGGCCGACCCCGGACCAATCAGCAACGCCTGGGCGGCCTGCTGACTCAGCGTCGAACCGTTAAAGCCAGGCGTGCCGGTGACACCGCCGAGTCCTAGAATCCCGAACCCACCGCCACCGCCCGTGAGCAACGAACGGATCGACCCAACAAATCCGCCGCCACCTGAAAAACCGGGAGTTCCCGTGACTGAACCGAGACCGGGAATTCCGAAACCACCACCGCCGCCGCCGCCCAGAAGCTGGAGCAATCCCCCCGCAATACCTCCCCCAGATCCACCAGCAAAGCCTGGTGTCCCCGTGACGCCGCCACCGAATCCCGGAATCCCAAAACCGCCACTGCCACCAGCACCGCCGCCCAGCCCGAGGAAACGGGAAAGGACGTTGCGAGTCAGGTCGGACAGGAACTGCTTCAGGATTGACCCAGCGAAACCCAACTTCCGCGTGACCCTGTCCAGCCCACCATCGATGACTTTGAACAAACCGTCGAACGTATTGATCCGCAGGTCCG
>JBDRAL010000101.1:0-52504 GCA_039793685.1 Blastocatellia bacterium NZW_1522 | reverse complement strand
TCGGGAGTCGGGAGTCGGGAGTCGGGAGTCGGGAGTCGGGAGTCGGGAGTCGGGAGTCGGGAGTCGGGAGTCGGGAGTCGGGAGTCGGGAGTCGGGAGTCGGGAGTCGGGAGTAAAGCGTTCGTTTTGAGGGTTTCCCGTCAAGTTCTTTTTCCCGAGTCATTTGCCACTTCGGATTTTTCAGACTTCATCGCTCATCGTTCATCATTCATCGTTTGTTTGACTCCCGACTCCAGACTTTCGACTCAAGACTTTTTCAATTTCGGCGTGACACCATCCGGGGACGTGATGTATTGAACATTTTGGCTTCCTCCCGAAGCCTTGTTCATCCCCTTCCAGCGAGGATTCATACTCATGTCTCATCCCGTCATCCTCAGCGCCGTTCGATTGCCGATCGGCAAGTTTCAAGGTGGTCTCAAATCCTTTTCCGCGCCCCAGCTCGGGGCGTTGGCGGTTCGTTCGGCGATTGAACGCGCCGGCATCGACGCGTCGCAGGTCGATGAAGTGAATCTCGGCTGCGTGCTTCAGGCCGGTCTCGGCCAGAATCCCGCTCGTCAGGCCGCGCTTGGCGCCGGGCTTCCCCCGACTGTGGCCGCGCTGACGGTGAATCAGGTGTGCGGGTCCGGGCTTCGGTCGGTGATGCTTGCGGCGCAGGCCATTCAGACGGGCGACGCGAAATTCGTCGTGGCGGGCGGCATGGAGTCCATGTCCAATGCGCCCTATGTTTTACAGAAAGCCCGCGACGGCTACCGGATGGGCAACGGCGAACTCGTGGACGTGATGATCCACGACGGCCTCTGGTGCGCGTTTGAAAACTGGCACATGGGGAACACGGCGGAAGTGGTTTCCGAAAAGTACAACGTGTCGCGCGAAGAGCAGGACGCCTTTTCGGCCGGTTCGCAAAACAAGGCGGTCGCGGCGGCTGCGGCCGGTGCGTTCGCTGCGGAAATTCAGGAAGTGCGGATTCAGCAGAAAAAGGGCGATCCCATTGTTTTCGCCACGGATGAAGGTCCGCGCGCCGGAACGACCGCCGAATCCCTCGCCGGTTTGCGGCCCGCTTTCCGCAAGGACGGCACGGTGACCGCCGGCAACGCCTCCACCATCAACGACGGCGCGGCGGCGGTGGTCGTGACGACCGAAAAGGAAGCCGAAACGCTTGGCCGCAAGCCGATGGCCCGCATCGTCGCGCAGGCGATGAGCGGCATCGAACCAAAGCTGATCATGATGGCCCCGGTCGAGGCCACCCGGCGGGTTATTGCCAAGGCGGGGTGGACGGTGGGCGACGTGGATTTGTTCGAGTTCAATGAAGCCTTTGCGGCCCAGGCCATCGCGGTCACGCGGGAAGTCGGGGCCGACCCGGAAAAGGTCAACGTCAATGGCGGTTCGATTGCTCTTGGACATCCCATCGGCGCGAGCGGCGCGCGGGTTCTCGTCACGCTGTTGCACGCGATGCAGGCCCGGGGCGCGAAACGGGGCGTGACGTCCCTGTGTCTCGGTGGCGGAAACGCGGTCGCGCTCGCCGTCGAAGCGTTTTGAAGGATTGAAATTTTGGGGGAACGTTCGTCCGTCGACGGTCGTTCCCCTTTTGTCTTCCAATTTCGCATCTCACCTGAATTGATTATGCGCGTTCAACTTCTGAAACTTGCTCATGCCCGGTCCGGCGACAAGGGCGATACGGCCAACGTCGGGGTGATTGCCCGCCGGACGGAATTTTATCCCGTTATCCGGGAACAATTGACGGCCGAAAGGGTCAAACAGCACTTCACCGGAATTTGCTTCGGCGAGGTCGAACGGTTTGAACTTCCCAATCTCGGAGCGCTGAACTTCCTTCTGCATCATTCGCTCGGCGGTGGCGGCACGCTTTCACTGAAAACCGACGCCCAGGGCAAAACCTACAGTACGGCGATGCTCCGGATGGAAGTCGATCTCCCCGAAGAATTGGCCACTTTGATCGAAGCGTAATGAAACGGACTTCGAACCGATTTTTTTGTGCTACATTGCCCCGCAACGTGTTTTTCCACTATCGGTTGCAAGAGAAACGGCCATGAGCCACCAAAGCTCCCTCGAAGCCTTCATTGTTGACATCGAGGACAGCACGACGCTCCTCAAGCTCTATATCGACCGGCTCCGCCGTTCGCCGGGCAATCTTTCCTACCATCTTTCGGTCTGCGAACACACCGACGAGATCCTGAACGCGGTTCGGGATCTCCGGCGCAATCTTTCCAGCGTTTCCCCCAGCATCGGGGTCGGGATTTCAGGTCTCGAAGAGCTGGCGGATGCCGCCAATACCCTTGGACTTCGGATGGCCAGCCTTCCCATCGAGGACCACGGGACCATCCTCGACACGCTCGCTCAGGCGACCGCCTGTTTCGTGGACATCATGAAATCGCTGAGCGATCCGGTGAAAACCCTCGATCTCTCGGTTTCCCGTCACGTCACCCTCCGTTTGAAAGCCCTTTCCGATCCATCCGGGATGGTGATGGACCCTTTTCGCCCGACTGGCGAGTTCGCGCGACGAATCACCACCGAGCTTTCCTTTGGCGGCCATGAAGATCCCTTCGACGACCTCACGATGGACGCCGATTTCTTTGACGATGTGATTGACAGTCTGGAAGGGGCGTTTGACGCGGCGGCGGAAAGTACGCCGATTTTCAGCGGTCCAGGCGTTGCCGGGGGCACAATTTCCTCCCTCGTGCTGGGAACTTCGAGCGGAGAGGCGCCCGCCTTTGGCATCGACTCGATCAATGACGAGTTGCGCGACCTGTTTGCGGGGATTGCCGCCGGTTACATCCAGCCCGTCAAGGAGTTCATCACTGAGCTTCGGCGGGGGAATTATTCCCGGGAATGGCTCGACGTCTGTCAGCCGGCCATTGCCGGAATCATTCGCGCGGCGGATTCGATGGATTTTCAGCCCCTGAGCAAACGGCTGGCGAGTTTTGAAAAACTGCTTGCGGCCGGTACGCGGGAGGGCGAGAACCGCAAACTGGCTCGCCAGTGGAAGTTACAGGTACTGGTCGCCTATTCCGAACTTGAAGAATTTCTCCCGGCAACCTTCCTGATTCCCTCGACCCCGGTTTCCTCCGAAGGAATCATCATCAATTCCCTTTTGAAACAGGTTAAGGGCGTCGGCCAGGGAACCATCAAGAAACTGTTCGCCGCCGGGATGACCAGCCTTTCGAACTACCAGCACGCCACTCCCGGTGATCTTTCCGCCGCGGCCGGCATCAAGAAGTACCTTGCCGAGCGGATTTGCGAGGCTTTTCGGCTTTATTCCGATGAAAACCGGACCAGTGTCGCCCCCAGCCTTCGCGCGGACCAGCTTGCCGAAGCCGTGGCCGAACTCAAGCAGAAGCAGTTCCTGTTCAAGCGGGCGACCCTCGACGAATGGTATCGCCGTTCCGATTCAGCCGAAAAACGGCGGTGCCGGAAGGAACGCCAGGCCGCGATGTGGCGAATCAACGTCCTGCTGGCGGAAAGCGGTGAAATCGATTTCCTGAACGAAATCAAGAATCTGATTTTCGACAAACGGATTGAACGGCTTCAGGAACTTGTGGATTCCCTTACGCCTGGTCGGGCTTGACCATTTTTCCGGCCTCCCATCGAATCTCCGTAAAATCGTTGAAAGGGCTAGGAAACCGGCCCGCGAATCGGTTATCTATTTCCGAGAAGCCGATTATCGCCCTCAGCCGTTCAAAATCACTTTCCGCCCACTTTTCCGCGAAATAATAGGTTGGCCGAAACCGGCCCGGGGCTGAAGAAGAAAACGAATGAACCGGAATCGAACCATCATTTTCGTTGGGGCCAACGAAATCCTCGCCGATGTCGCCCGAACCTGCCTGACCAATGCGGGTTACACCGTCATTATGACGAAAAATACCGAAGAAGGGCTGGCCGCGGTGGCCCAGACTCCCCCGGCGCTCGTCATCGTGGATACGGAACCCGGGAAGGGCGAACTGGCCTCCCCGCGCATCCTGCGGGACGCGGTCAACAACAATTCCGTTCCGGTGGTGGCCCTGACCCGGATTCCCGATGAAATGCTGGCCCGGGCGCTCCAGACCCTCGGCATTTCCTCCCTCATCAAGCCGATTACCCCGGAATCCCTTTTGATGATGGTCGATGAGGAAATCGACCTGACGATGACCCAGTCATCCGTTAACTGGACAACCCCGGCCGCTCCCTCGACCAATCCGGATTTGAGCGATGATCTCATCAGCCTGCTGGTGTTCGATGAATTCACGCCGGCGCTCGACGCCGTTTATGAACGGTTGCCCGACCTGGAATTGAAAATGGCCACCACCGAACTGTCTCCCGAGTCGGTGGCCCTGCTGGACCTGTTCGACGGAAAACGTCGTCTTCGGGAAATCGTCACCCAGTACCCGAAACTTGAGAAGAAAATCCTTTTTCTCGCGACCTACCTTTTAAAAACCGATTTGCTCAAACGAGCCTGAATCCACATACCAGACGAGAGAGCCAGCCATGTCCGCATCTCCGAACGCAACCGGGGTCGCCCCCCGGCCAATTGACGTCATTCTTTGGTCAAAGGAAGTTGAAATCCGTGGCCTTCCCCGCCCAATTGAAACCGAATACGAGGAAAGAGGCGCATTCTGGGCAACCCGGGGCCTCCGGATGACCCGCGCCCTGTTCGAACTTCTCGAAATCGAACACCCGGAACTGGTTTTCGAAAAGCGTGAAGTCCCGTCGCTTTCGACCGCCCTGCCCTGCGAGGATCATCATGTCGAGAATTGAGGCCCTTCAGAAAATGCTCGCCGCCGATTCCTCGAATCCGATGGCGCATTACGGTTTGGCGAATGAGTACTGGAAAGGCGGAGATTATCCGTCGGTCGTCGCCCATTTGACCGCTTACCTTGAAAAATCCGACGATCAGGGCGCTGGCTACCGGCTGCTCGGGCAGGCTTACAAAAACCTCGGCAATCTGGAAAATGCCCGGAAAGCCTTTCAGGATGGCCAGCGCGCCGCCGAACGCCACGGTCACCCGACCATGGCCGCCGAAATCGGCGAATTGATTGCCGACCTTGGTTAAAGGAAAAAGGATGAAACGGTTTGCGAAGGCATTCAACGTTCATCCTACGTCATTCAAAAACCGGAACCCGCCCCCTGCAACAATTCGTTGCGGTAGCGGGTTCCGTTCGCTTTTGGATTGATCATTTTTTGTTCACAAACCGTGTGTTCGGCACCTCCTTTCCAAATTGCCGGGAGGAGTCGTTGTCATCCCTTTCCTACCGGTGGACCATCCGGTCCGTCACAAGTTCCGGGAAGCGCTGCCGGAAAGCTTCTGAAATGAAGCAGTTCCAGCAGACCGGCCGGTGCGTTTGCAGCGTTTCAGGAATGTTTTCGGGGTGAATTTCCTTCCAGTCCACAACTTCGCCGGAAGGAGCCATGAGGCCGGGTTTGTGGTCAGCCCACTGGATGGCCTCGAACGGCTTGCCGCAAACCGCGCAGGATTTTTCCAGATACCAATCGGTGAGAATCGTTTTTGCCCGACATCCGTCCGGTGCGTGTTCAATCTGGCTGAGACACGCCTGCCCGCAGCCTTCCCGTTCCGGCCATCTCGTGCAGGAACTCAGGCGCAGGTCCGGGTCGTCGAACGGCATGGTCGTAAACACCCGTTTCATATCGAGGTTCACGGCCGCGGACTGGTGGTTTTCAGGACAGGTGATCACCCGAACTCCGCGGAAACGATTGGCGAGAAACAGAAGCCACGAACCGTAACCAACCGCGGCGAGGGTGATGAGTGCGATGGAAATGTAAAGAAGCGGGGTCATGATCGGAGCCTCCTTCGACTTCAAGGAATCCCGTCATTTCCAATTTACTTTTCGAGGTGGGAGAGGGGAAGGAAAAAGGTTTCAGGTTTCGGGTGTCGGGTTAAAACCTTAATTATGAATTCTGAATGATGAATTTTGATGCCATCAATTCGGTTTTCAAACAAAAGAGCGGCTCAAAAACTGAAAATTCATCATTCAAAATTCATAATTCATCATTTGTCTCCGCCTGAAACCCGACACCCGAAACCCGACACCTTTTCTAGTAAATATTGAAATTCACCTCGACGCGGGCGGTCGATGAAACCGGCGTTCCGCCTTTGGTTGCCGGAGCGAAACGTCCCTGACGGACGGTCGAGATTGCACTTTCGTCCAGCCCGTAACCGAGCGAACGGACGACCTGAACCCGTCCGACCGAGCCGTCGGCGCGAACTTCCACCGAAAGAACCACTTTCCCGGTAATCTTGTTCACACGGCCTTCCTCGGTGTATTTCGGCTTGGGCATCGAGAGAACGCGGGGCCGGGTATCCGGCGCGCCGGTCCCCTGGCCGTCTCCGATTTGCCCACCTGGCCGACCGCCGCCGATGCCGCCGCCCTCGCCACGACCCGCACCGGGACCGCTGCCGCCGCCGACACCATTGCCGTTTCCGTTACCGATGCCCGCGTTTCCCTTGCCCGTGCCGTCGGACGGTGTGGAATTGTTGGTGCTGTTCGGCACGCCGATGGGCTGCGACATGTCCGGCTTCGGCATCTGCTGCGGATTCGCCAGAATTTTCGGCTGAACCGGCAGCGCCGGGTCTTCGACTTTCTGCTTCGTCGAGGGATCGACGATCATTTCCTCGGGCTTGAGGGTCGCTTCGGGAAGACGGCCCTTCGACGCAGGTTCGGGGTCGCTCTTGCCGCCGCCACCGCCGCCGCCGCCGGGTTTCGGCGAACCAAAGCCCGAGCCGCCAGCCGCCTTGTCGTCCATCGGGGGCGGAGGCGGAAGCGGATCGAGCATCGAGATGATTTCATACTTCTCGGGCGTCTCGGCAACCGTCACGGGTGGATAGAGCAGCCGCTGGATCAACAGGATTCCGAACACCGACCCCATCACGAAAAAGCCGAACAGAAAACACAGGGCGAGCAGTTCCGTCCGTTTCCGTTCGTGTTTGGTCATGTGGACCAGATCACGGACGTACCCGGTGGGACTGGTCGCGAATGCCTGGACGTTGGTCGAAACCTCCCGGCTCACGCGGGTGAACAGGGGCTGTCCTTCAATCTGGGTAAAGGCGATGCCGCCTGCCGGGGCGTTTTGCGCACCCGAACTTCCGGGAAGGAGTCCTTTGACGAATCCCGTAGGATTTTTCAGGAAATCGCCGAAAGCGTCGCCGACAAGGCCGAACAGTCGGGTCAAAAAAGACTGCTGCCGAAGGCCGGAGAAATCCGGAACTTCAAAGTTGGAGGGTGCCGAGGCAATGGCGCGGCTCGGCATGGCCATGGGCTGGCCCGAAGCCTGAAAGCTGAAGCCCTGAAGCTTGCCTTCGAGTTCGACGACGTCCGGGTCGGGCGTCCCGGTTTTATTCCAAAGATAGTCCTGGCTCATGTTTGACCTCCATGCCGAGTTGTTCACGAAGAAGTTTCATTCCCCGGTGGAGATTCACACGGACTGAATCGGGGGTCAGCCCGGTCAGTTCGGCGATTTCAGGTCCGGTCAGTCCTTCGACCAGCCGCAAAACCAAGGTTTCGCGGTAAGCTTCGGGAAGCGACCGGATTCGGTCGAGAACCATGGCCGCTTCGGCGGCGGCCTCGGTCGAGGAACCACGCAGATGCTCCGGACTGACCGGTTCGGTTTCGGGTCGCCGCCGGTAAAAGTCGGCCGCCCGGTTGCGGGCAATGGTCGCCAGCCACCCGCCCAACGCCCCCGGCTCGCGAAGGGTCGGAAGACGTTCAAACGCCTGAAGAAAGACGTCCTGTACCAGATCGTCCACTTCGTCGCGGGGAACGCGGGCCAGCAAAAGGCCGTGAACCATCGGCGCAAACCGCTGATACATTCGGTCGAACGCCGTCCGGTCGCCCTTCACCACGGCGGAAACCAGCGCGGTCAACTCACCGGCACGGGCGTCCGTGGCGGCAACGACCGATTGAGGTGGCGTACCGAGTGTCAGGCTTCCAACCATATCCGAATTCTGCATTCGTCCCTCGTACTGAGAAATCGTCTCTGTGCGTTTCACCTTACGGGAAAGTTTCATTGACCGTAAAGACGGACCCGAATCGAAAACGTTAACGAACTTCCGGAAAAACGGGATTTTCCCGTCCGGAAGGTCAAAAATCCTCCGATTCGGTTTCCTCGCGGCGGAACATTCCTTCCCGTAACGCTTCAGACACCAGCCACGCCGTCCGGGAGTAGGTGAATTCCCCCTCGTCGTTGACCCGCAGGTATTTCAATTCGGGTGTTTGCGCCTGTTTCACGGCGATGACATCCGGATTGTTCCGGAGAGATTCGATCAGGAAACCGAGGCTTCGGCTGTAATTGACCCGAACGTCGTGAATCGAGCCGTTTTGAAGGGTGAAAAGGAGATGGATGCTGGCCATTTGAAAAGTCGGGACAGAAAAAGCCTGGAGTCAGGAGACGAGCGTCTGAAGTCAAAAAAAGGCGACCCGCCCCAAAGGGAAATCCTCGGCCGCAATGGGAGAGGGTCTCACCGGGGATTCAGCTTGATGGAATCGAAAACCCGGTCGGTTTCCGGAGAATCGAGCACCTCGTCCGAGGGCGAGAGGTAAAGGAACAGATGAATTTCGCCTTTTTGCCCCAAAATTCGCCCGCGGCCATTGAAGAGCTGGCCGGAAATTTCACCAGTGAATCGCACCTCACGCCATGATCGCCCATCGTGAATCACCGATTTTGAACTGATGATTTTTCCCTTTAATGCCTCGATGATTCCATTCGTCATCCCGTCACGAGCAGTTGCAATGTCGGCTTTCGTGTTCAATCCCCGGATTTCGAAAAATCTGGTCAACATCAAAAGTCCGCTGGGACCGGTCGAAAGGTACTGGCGTCCCTTAAAGCCCTTCAACTTTCCTGAAACCAACGCAGTCTGGTCAATCGGAGGCTGAAAACCAGGCGGCAATTCCATCTTGAAAACGCCATCCGGGGAGTCATACGCGAGTCGTACGGTCGACTCGGGCATGAAAGCCTTCAACATGGTTTCGGGTAAAACTTCGAAAGAATGAAAAACACCCTCAACTTCCCGGCTGTCCCGAAAATCGTTGGTCGGCGAAATAAGCGTAATCTCGAACCATCGATGGCGAGCGGCGATGATCTGAATTCGGGCAAAGCGCGGCAGGGATTTCATTGGTCCTTTTGCAAAGACCTCGTAACCCATTTCCTGACTCCTTTTCAGAACGCCTTCCCTTTCGGCCTCAAGTTTCAAAATCTCCAGATCCAATTGAATCGCTTTTTTGAGAAATTCGGGGGAAGCGGTCAGTCCGGTCGGAGGCTCAAACGGGGCAATCGTGAATGTCCCACGGTCGCTGACACTGACAAAGGCGGGAAACGAAACACCATCCTTTTTCAGAACTCGGGTTTGCCTTATCGGATCGCGAAAGTCCCTGGGCAGACGGATTCGAAATCCACCCTCGGGTGATTCGAAAACCCTCCCCTCGTCGGCGGACTGAGTTGAAACCGTGCCGGTTGGAGTGGTTGGCGTTTGAACGGCCCCGGCTTTCTCCTGCCCGAGGCTCGGACCGGTCGAGACGATGATCAGAGAGAAGATTGCGCCGAGGAAGGAAACGGACGCGGCGCCCCGATTGAAAGTCATTTGCGCGACCCTGCCTTAAAAAAATGGAGTACCAGCCCGATCATACCTCCAAAGGAATTTTTTGATTGGCTTTTCTTCCGCACCCCAAATTTTGTGCTACCGCCCGGCCCCGTCTCAGGATGGTCTTTATCGAATTGAACATCAGGTACTTTGCCCGAAAAAAACCTTTCCAAGAGGACAGGGCGACCGGCGGCTGAACCGTTACCATCGTTTATCGTTTTCTGGACGCTCGACTCCCGACTTGCCACTTCCCATCCAACCCGGTCCTCCGCCCCGGCATCACCGACTACGCCCTTGATTTGCTGAAAAAACAAATCGTTCGGCTTGACAGGCCGCCATCTGACCGTTACCTTCACTGACTCGTTTTCGGAAACGGACACTTTCGATTGACCGCTTCGGTTTTCACGGCTGAAAATCGAAAATCTTCAATCGAAAATCAAAAATTTCCGGTTTCGATATTCCAAAACAGTAAGGTGGTGATTAGGATGGCGATGGTTGAAGTTCAACAGAACGAATCAATCGATAGCGCCCTGCGGCGCTTCAAGCGACTGGTGCAGCGCGAAGGCATCATTGCCGACGTCAAGAAGCATCGGTTTTTCATCCCGCCGGGAGAAAAGCGTCGTTTGAAGTCCGAACTCGCTCGGAAGCGGCAGCGCTCGAGCATGCGGAAGCGTCGCATGGACTAGTCCGGTCACACACGCCGCGGTTTTGCAAGGCGACGGTCAAGGGGGTAACAGGCGTTACGGTATCCTCTTGGCCGTCGCCTTTTCGTTTCCGCCGGTTTGCGCATTTCGTGAGGTTTCCATGACGGTTCAAGCGTTCAAAAAGTCCGTTTCCCTGCTCCTGGCCCTGGCCCTTTTTGTACTTGCCGGTATTCCCGCATTTGCCGGCGGTCGGCCACCAAAGAAGAAAAAAGCCGAAAAACCCACTCCAAAATCGCGCAAGGTTGCCGCGAATGAGAAAAAGCGGAAAAAGGAAACGAAGGCCGAGCGGCAGAAAGGACCGAAATACGCCGGGGAAAACCGGAAGGGAAAATCGAGCTACGCCACGAGAATGGCCGCCAGCCGGGCGGCGGCGGCCCGAAAACGGGCGGCGGCGGCAGCAGCGGCCCGGCGGCGGGCGGAAATCGCGCGCATCAAGGCCATTGACGATTCCCTGTTCCGGGTTGCCAAAGGCGGAATCGAAATCGACGACACCCGCGGCGAGGACCCGGCCATCCGGAAAATCGCCATCGAGGCCCTTGGTCGGCGGGCTGGAACGGTCGTCATCATGGACCCCAATACGGGCCGCGTCCTGAGCATGGTCAACCAGCGATGGGCGGTCGGAAAGCCGTTCAAGCCATGCTCGACCATCAAGGTTTTAACGTCCTATGCCGCGTTAAGTGAAAAAGTGGTGGATGCCGACGCGGTCATCGACGTCAACGGACGTGGCTGGGAGTGGACCATGCGAACCGCCCTTGCCCGTTCAAACAATGAGTACTTTCAGGTCCTGGGCCGTCGGCTGGGCTTCGGGAAGGTTGTGAAATACGCCAGAACGGCGGGTTTCGGCCAGAAAACCGGGATTAACGTTCCGGGTGAAATTTCCGGATACATCCCGACCAATGAACCCGACGACATGGGCCGGACCTGTAGCCACGGTGACGGATTCGGCGTAACGGCCATCCAGCTCGCCGCTTTTACGAGCGCCATCGCCAATGGAGGAACGTTTTATCGTCCGCAGATTCTTCGCACGAAGCAGGAGATTGCCGGGTTCAAACCGGTGGTCCTCCGCAAGATTCAACTTTCTGATCGGGACCGGAAGAAAATCCTCGAAGGGATGCACGGGGCGGTCAGTTTCGGAACGGCCCGCCGTTCCAACACTGCGGCCCTCAACGTGGCGGGAAAAACCGGAAGCTGCAATTGCGAAACCCTTCCCCGAACCCGAGTCGGACTTTTCACCTCGTTTGTTGACGCCCCCGGACACCCCGGGCTTGTCATCACGGTCATTACCACCGGTTCGACGTCGAAAGGGTCGGCCGCGTCGGTCGTGGCGGGCAACCTTTACCGTAACGGGGCGGAAGATCTTCCCGTCACCGCCGGCTCCTCGACGGGTCAACCCGATGGAATCAGCAAACCCGGCCAGAATCCTTCCCGTCCGCGCAAGGTGGAAGGCGTCCCGACGAAACCGGCTGACGAACCGATGGACGATGACGACCAGGATGACGAAGAAGGTCGTTAAAACGGAACTGCCGTCGGGGGTTGAATTTTCCTGACCGCCCATGAAATCTCCCGGCGAGTGACCACCGACGGCAAATCCAGTTCCCTCCGAATCCAACCCTCCCGATGCCCCACCTCAACCCTTTTGTTCGTCCTTTCCGATCCGGGATTCCCGCGACGGCCTTTTTTCTTCTGCTGGCTGTTTTTCAGAACGGATGCGGATCGGAGAAACCCGCCGGCCCCGTGGCCCCGCCGCCAACGCCTCCCGGAATGGTGGTCGTCACGGGGGGCACTTTCAAAATGGGAGATT
Organism: Blastocatellia bacterium NZW_1522; assembly: GCA_039793685.1. Lineage (GTDB taxonomy): Bacteria > Acidobacteriota > Blastocatellia > Chloracidobacteriales > Chloracidobacteriaceae > JAAFHI01. Next base: position 40,420 of record JBDRAL010000101.1, on the reverse strand, counting down.
CCACCGACCCCGCCTCGGCTCCGGTTCGGGACGTGACGGTGGATACTTTTTTTCTTGACCGGATGGAAGTGACCAACGCCGATTTCGAACGGTTCGTCCAGGAAACCGGATATGTGGCCGAGGGGGAGTGGAAAAATTACGTCGGGAAGGACCGGGAACGGCATCCGGTCGTGGCAGTCACCTGGAACGATGCTGCGGCGTTCTCTAAATGGGCCGGAAAACGCCTGCCCACGGAAGCGGAATGGGAATTTGCGGCCCGCGCGGGCCGCCCCGACGCGGTCTACGGCGTAACCGGAGACGGGAAACGGCTTGAAAACAACGCGGCGTTTGGTCGTCTTGCGGTTTATCCGAAACGAATGCCGCTGGGTGGAGTTCAAACCTCGCCCGTCGGGTTTTACGATCCGAATCCTCTCGGACTTCACGATATGTCGGGAAACGTCGCGGAATGGTGCGCCGACTGGTATGAAAGCCCCTACCCGGCACCAGCCGGGCCGGCCCCGATTGAAAATCCGGCCGGGCCGGAGTTCGGACGCGGAAAAGTCATTCGGGGCGGCGCCTGGAACGACCGGGAGGAATACCAGCGGATTACCCATCGGATGGGGATGCCGCCCGGCTCGATTGCCTTTGTCTTCGGATTTCGCTGCGCGGCGGATTATCCCCGGCCCCCGAAGAAAACCGCTTCCAAGTGGTGGCCTTTTTAATTTTTCTTTCCGTTTCTTTTTCCAGTCTTTTGGAAGATTCTCCGCCCTGACAGGATATATCCTTACGTTTCAATCACTTGACGCCATCCCCGCAAGGTGGATAATCGGAATCGGGGGGTGTCTCCCACGTCCCCATCTGCCCCAAAATAAGAAAATTGACCAGGGTCTCCAGGGATTCTTTCACAGAGGAGCCGCATTCGATGCTGCCCACGCTGACAGAGTCGGAAGCCCCGTCGCTCCCACTCGGCCATTATCTCGTGGACCGAACCGGGTGTGTGATTCAATTCACACCGGCCTGCGGAAAACGGGATACCAACGGGAGCTCCAACGGGTTTGACATTTCCGATGAATTTTCGGCCCTGACGCTTCCCCGTCAGGTGGCGGAGTTCGTGCGGCGCGATGCCAACTGGACCTCCCTTGGCGGCGCGGGTCGGCTTCTCCTTGCCAACAACCGGGAAATGAACACCTTTCCGATTTCCCTGGACGGCGCCAAAATGCTCGCCCTGGTGGTGACGGAAATTCCGGTCCCGAAGCCCAGAAGCGGTCAATTCCTCTCCGGAGGGCTTTCGGCCCGTCAGCTTTCCGCCCTCTTGACGACCGCCAAAACCATTCATACCGGCCAGACCATTCAACGGGTGTTTCAATCCCTCGCGGTCGAGGCATCAAGCCTGATTCAGTTTGACCGGGCCAGCATCACCTTGTTCAGAGAAGATACCCGTGAGGTCCAGGTTTTCGCCCTCGACGAGAAAACCGAGAGCGATTTGCGGGTCGGTTCGTCGGTCCCCGCCGAAAATACCGTCACGGCCTGGGTCGTGGACAGCGGCCAGCCCCTGGTTCTTCCCGACATCACCCGTGAAAGCCGTTTCGTGATCTATCCGGAAATGGTTCGGTCGGGCTACCGGTCAGTGCTGTGCTATCCCCTCATGATTGAGGGCAAAACCATCGGTACCCTCAACTTCACCAGCCGGACGCCGAACCAGTATCCCGGAGAAATCATTTCGGTCATCGCCCCGCTCGCCGAGCAGGCCGCCGTGGCCATCCTGAACACCCGGTTGCGCGAAAAGCTCGAAGCCGAATCCCGCCGGTTCAAGCGAATCATCGAGGTCGGCAACAGCGTCAAGCACCACCTCGGCCCCGAAACCGGGATGCTCGTCGCGCCGACCATCCTCCGGCAGATTTGTGAAACCGCCTGTGACCTCGGCTGGGAGCGGGCGGTCATTCTTCTGCGGGAAACGGCGGATAAAGGGGCCTATTCAAACTACATCGGGGCGTATCACGGCGAATTTTCCGAGCACCAAATGTCCGAGCTGGACCAGAAATCCACTCACCGGATGCCGGTTGAGGGGTTTTCAACCACGCCGGGGGCGAGGCAGTCGGGAATTCATCGAAGAATCGGGGACCATTCATTCATCCTCGGTCCTTCCGCAAACAGTCCGTTACGCAAGTGGCACCCGGAAGAATTTCTGGTGATTCCACTGGCCCACGAAGGAAAGCTGTACGGCACCCTCAGTGTGGACCGCACCCGCGTAAAGTCGATCCCGACGGATTCGGACGTCGAGCCGCTCGAAATGCTCGCCGATCAGGCCACCATCGTGTTGTACAACTGGCGGCTGATCGAGCAGCTCCGCACCCAACTCGATGAAGTCAACACCCTCCGCGAACAGGAGCGACTCAGAACCGACCAGCTCCAGCGGACGGAACGCCTGCGCGCCCTTGGTGAACTTGCATCCGGGGTCGCCCATAATTTCAACAACGCCCTGACGATCATTCAGGGGAGGGTCGGCCTTCTTCGAATGCGGCAGAATGACGACCAGACCCGGCAGGCACTCGAACTCATTCATCAGGTCGCCCTTGATGCCGGAAACATCGTCCGTCGAATTCAGGATTTCGCAAAAGTCCGACTGGACAACACGGATTTCGTCACGATTGAACTCAACGAACTGATTCGCGAAGTGGCCGAAGTCACCAGACCTCGCTGGAAAGACGAAGCCGAAAGCATCGGTCGAAAGATTTCGGTCGAATGCCTCACCAACGGCTTCGCCTACACAAACGGAAATCCGACCGAATTGCGCGAGGTTCTGACCAATCTCATTTTCAATTCAGTTGATGCCATGCCGGAGGGCGGAAAAATCGTCCTTTCACTTCAAAAAAGTGAAAGCGAGGTTTGCCTTTCCATTTCAGACACCGGAACGGGAATTCCGGAGGAAATCCGGCCACGAATTTTCGATCCCTTTTTCTCGACCAAAGGCGGCCTTGGAACGGGAATGGGACTTTCGGTTTCACACAACATCATCACCCGCCATGAGGGGCGAATCTGGGCCGAGGATGGCCCGGCGGGGGGGACGGTTTTTCATATCGCCCTTCCCTCCGCCGCTCCCCAGCTCCAGCCCGAACGGATCGGCCCGCCTTCGCTCCAATTCGCGCGTCCCCTCCGGATTCTCGTTATTGACGATGAAATCGCGGTCGGTGAGTTCATTCGGGAAATTCTTGGGGAGCTTGGCCATTTCGCCGTGTTCCAGTCCTCCCCCAGAGAAGCCCTGAATCTTCTGCAAAGCGAGGTTTTCGAGGCAATTTTTACCGACCTGGGAATGCCGGAAATGAGCGGATGGCAATTCATCTCCGAAGCGCGCAAAACCCATCCGGACACTCCGGTCGTACTGGTTTCCGGCTGGGCCAACACCCTCAACAAGGAAGAATTGCGGGCGCAGTCGATCCGGTCACTGTCCAAACCGGTTGATCTTGGCGAACTTCAGGCGATCCTCAAGGAAATCAGCCGGGAAATGCAGTAAAACCGGTCAGGAAATCCACAACTGGCTATTCCAACACAGGGTTCGAGTCGGTTCGTCGGCCCGATATTTCATTCCTTCCCCGAAAATTCTCCCGAATTTCCGAAAGAAAACCTTCAAAAATCCCTTGTTCCGGATCTGTGAACTTTGAAGCGTCATTCATCGTACGCGCGCGCGATCCTATTAGTAGTCAGCGGCCAGCGGTGAGAGCGGTTTTCGTTTGCTGACGACCAATTCACCGCCTCGTGGGTGGGTGGATTTTTGGGCAAAGCCCGTAGCCGCAGCGTTTTATGCGAGGCTACGGGAAACATGTTTCGCCGTAAAACCCAATGAAATCAATGTTTTCACGCATTTCCCCACGTCCTCGCCAAAGCGCTCCGGACGTGGGCTAGATCCAATATGCGCGCCATTCCCCGTTCGGCAAGAAGGTCTCACACAACCGAAAACTGCTCCGGTAGAAGACTTTGTTCACTTGCCACTGACTGCTGGCGACCAGCCACGACCCGCTGATCAGCGCTCATCGCCGCTGCCCGAAATCCGGTTCCGCTCGGCGCGGGAGGCGAGTTTTTCGATATTCGCGCGGGCGACGTCTTCCATGGTTGCGTCGAGTTCGGAGCAGATGGCCGCGACGTACCACAGGACATCGCCGACTTCGGCCAGCAGTTTTTCGCGTTCTTCGGGTTTCACGACGCCACCCGCGTCCCGGATGACTTTTTTGTACTTTCCGGCGACTTCCCCGGCTTCGCTGGCAAGGCCGAGGATGGGATAGGTCAGGTTGTTCCCCCGGTCGGGGTAAAGGGCGGTTCTGGAGGCGGCTTCCTGGTATTCGTGAAAAGTCATGGCGAAAAAAGGGGCTTGCGGAAGTGAATCCGCAAGCCGGAATGAGGTGTGTGAAAGGAGAAAGATCGAGAACGAGGGCTTAAGAAAGGGGTGCATCCCGCAGTTTGCGGCTTCGGCTTGGGTGACTGAGCTTGGCCAGCGCCCGCATTTCGATCTGGCGAATGCGTTCCCGCGTGAGATTGAAGCGCTGTCCGATTTCTTCCAGCGTCCATTCGCGACCGTCGGGGGTAAGCCCGAACCGCAGCATCAGGACTTCCGATTCACGAAGTGAAAGTTTCCCGAGGGCTTCCCGAAGGTTGGCGGCCATTTCGACGGTCATCGAATCCTTGAGCGGGTCGTGTGCCCGGTTGTCGGGCAACAGGTCGCCAAGGGAATGCTCTCCGTCATCTTCAGTAGTCGGCGTTTCAAGCGAAACCGGTTCGTTGACGACATTGAGGACCTGCCGGACGTCGTCGGGGGTCAGTCCGACCAGTGGCGCGATTTCTTCGGGCGTCGGCTCGGCGTCAACTTTGGTGTTGATTTGCCGGAGTACCCGACGGACCCGGTTGACGCGGTCAACCATGTACGTGGGCAGGCGGATGGTCCGCGACTGGTTGGCAATGGCGAGCTGAATGGCCTGCTTGATCCACCAGACGGCATAGGTCGAGAATTTGATTCCACGCCGCCAGTCGAATTTTTCGACCGCCCGGATGAGGCCGATGTTGCCTTCCTGAATCAGGTCTTCCATGGCGAGGCCGCGTCCCATGAAGTCACGACCGATGAACACCACCAGTTTCAGGTTTGATTCGATCATCCGGAGTTTGAAGGTTTCGGCCTTCTGTTTGGCATCGGCGAAACGTTTCCAGGAAAGGATGATCTCATCCAGCGGCAGGCCGTTCTGATTTTCAAGTTCCTGAATCTGTTCCTTGAGGGATTTGATCTGGCGCTTGATGAGCCTGACGAGGGCCGGATCGGCGGCAGCGGCCCGGAGGCGGTTTTCCAGCTTGGCCAGTTCCCCTTTATAGGTGAGGGCATCGTCAACCGCCCCCGACCAGGCGAACTCAAGCCGCTGGCGCATGACCTTGTTGAAGGGAAGCCGCAGAATCAGCTTTCCCATCTGTACGCGAACGCGGTGCAGCGAGTAATCGGCCTTGCGGTAATTGAACTTCGGAGCGGAAACAATGGACAGAACCCGGTGGTAGGCGGATTCGAGCAGGTCCATCCGTTCGCAAAGGACTTCCTCCTGACGGAGATCGACGGCGGGCTTGATGGGTGCTTCGCAGTGTTCGACATCACCGCTGTCATCGTCGGCGTCACCGCGAGGGAAAATCATCAGATCGGTCAGGCGCAGTCCTTCCGCTTTCAGACCGTGGAAAAACTGGATGACTTTGGCGGCAACCGGAAGGGACCGCGACAACATGCGACGGGCGCGACGTTCGTAGCGCTCCATTTCACGGGCGACGCGAACTTCCTCGCTCCGGGTCAGAAGAGTGGTATGGTGGAGAGATTTGAGGTAAACCGAGATGGTATCGCTACCGGTATCTTCATCTCGGGAAACTTCTTCGGGTCCGACCGCTTCCACGGTTTCGAACTGAAGGTCAAGTTCTTTCATTGCGATCTTGCTCATGGGGCGCGGCTCCCTTCTTTCGGTCGTCGCCTTGTGAAAGCCCACTAACCAAAAGACGCCCCCATTGTAAACAGCATCCTTGAACAATCAGGGTTCAGGTAGGGGGACGAAATTCAGCGACAGGAGTATCGCAAGTGCAGCAAAGATACGCGGCGGTAGGGGCGATGGAGGAATCGGGGAAAGCCGCAGCGCTGTGGGTGATTCCCTAAACCGTTCGCAATCGTACAATCCAAATCCGTGACCGTAAAGGGAAAACATTGCGTTTCGCCCTGAATCCCGGAAATTCCGAAAAAAACCGAAAAGCCCATCTCCGGATGCCAGTACAACTTCTGCTAAAGCACGTTTTTCCACAGAGTTAGAAAGGAGCCTACCAATGTCTTCCGGCCTTGTCGTTTTTTCCCACGGACTTGAAAGCGGTCCATGGGGAACGAAAATCACCCGCCTTGCCGAGGTGGCCCGTTCCCATGGCTTCGAAGTCGACAGTCTTGACTACTCCGATACCCGGGACCCAGCGGAACGTGTCCGCCGGCTCATTGCCCGAAAACCCTCACATCCCCCCCGAAAAACCATTCTGGTCGGGTCGAGCCTTGGGTCCTACGTTTCGGCGGTCGCCTCCGAACACTGGCAACCCGACGGCCTGTTTCTATTGGCACCAGCTTTCTACATTCCCGAACTCCCCATTCAGGAGCCGGTCCCCCATGCAGGCAGAGTCGTGGTCATTCATGGGTGGCGAGATGAGATCATTCCAGCCGAAGCAGCGTTCCGGTATGCCGGAAAATTCAAAACCAGTCTTCACCTCTTTGATGACGAACATCGGCTGGCCGAGTGCCTTCCCAGCATCGAGGAATTGTTCGGCCATTTTCTGGAAGGATTCCAGATTGCCTAGAGCAGTTTTCGGTTGCGTGCGACCTTCTTGCCGAACGGTGAATCGCGCGCGTATTGGATGTAGCCCACGTCCGGAGCACTTTGGCGAGGACGTGGGGAAATGTGTGAAAACATTGATTTCATTGGGTTTTACGGCAAAACATGTTTCCCGTAGCCTCGCAAAAAACGCTGCGGCTACGGGCTATGCCCAATATTCCACCCACCCAAGCGACGGCGAGATGGTCGCACGCAATCGGAAACCGCTCTAACCCGACTTCAGTTCCGGTTTCGCCTTTCCAACAGCCGGGCAATTCGAGCGGAAACCTCCTGAAAGCGGGCATCCCAGGTTTTTCCAAAAACGACGGATTGTCGGGCAGCCGCCAATTCCGAGGATTGCTCGGCCAGCGCCTCCTCAACCGCCCGAATGAACCCCTCGGGTGAATCAGCAATCCGGAGGAAATCGCGGAATGGCTCGAATTCGGGCATTGGAACGATGACCACCGGTTTTCCGGTGGCGAGGTATTCCCTGACCTTGGTGGCGCTCCCGTATTTCACGACTTCGTGATGCTGATCCCACGGAAGTACGCAAACATCGAACTGGGCCGCGTAGGCAGGAAGTTCCGCATAGGAAACCGACTTGAGGAAATGAACATTCGGCAGGTCCTCAATGTCCATTGAAGCGCTTTTCAGTCCGATGAACACGAACTGCCAGTCCGGTCGAGCTTCGGCAACCGTTCGGACGAGCGACTGGTCAATCAGCCACCGTTCAATCGACCCGAAATATCCCAAAACAGGCTTCCCCAAGGACGTTATCAGCCGCAGGGAATCCGGACAGGGCCATTCCCGGTCCGTCACGGCTGAAAAATGCTCGAAATCCACCGCCTGTTCGAACAACACGGCCTTTTCAGGGCCTGCCTCGGCCTCCTCGAACAGCTTTTTTCCGTGGTAAAACACCAGATCCGCCAGTTCCACCAGTTCAAGATGCAACTGCCGGATCAGACCGCCCTGCCCCGCGTTGTCCACGGTATTGGCATCGTACCGATCGGTCACATGGTAAAGGACGCACGACTCCCCAAATGTTCCGACCCAATCCCGGGCCGTCGGAATTGCAATCCACAAAATCGGCTTCCGAATCCCCAGAAACAGACAAAGCACCCGAATCTGAAACAGCAACGCCAGCCGGTTGAACTTCCGCCAGAACCGACTCGAAAAAAATGGCGTCACAATCGGAGTCACCACCCAGATTCCCTCCGGCGTTTTGCGGAGAAACCGGGCAAAACTCTTCAGTTTCCTTTTAATTTTCGGAAAAAACTCGGGGCTGCCGACAGTGGGCAGCCCCATTGAAATCGAGTTGATGAAGATCACCCGATTTTCGCGGGCAAACCGCTTCATCAGGTGATTGTTGGCGTGGGGATGGTGATACCACCAATCCTCCCCACCAAAACAAATGATGCCGCGGCCACGAATTACTTCAGGAACTTCCACGCGACCACCCCGGCAACCGCCAGCAGCAGGATGAAAATCACCAGTACCAGAGCAATGATGATGATGACCGTGGAACCCTTCTTTTTCGGAGGACCGGATTCGGTCGCCGGAAGTTGGCCTTCGACCAACGGCGAAACCATGACCGGGGCCGGCGGGGCCGGTGAGGACGGGGTCACGGGCATGGCGGGCTGAGGCACCGTGGCCACCGCAAAAGGCGGAGGCGAAGGTGGCATTGATGGCGGAGGCGGGGGCGGGAGGGAAACGACCGGGGCGGGCGCGGGAGGAGGGGCCGGCACGGGCTGAGGCGGCGGCTCCGGCGGGAGTGAAACCGGAGGGGGCAATTCCTGGGGTGAAAGTGTCGAACCCGATGTAAAGGTTGCATTCGGCGGAATCGGGGCGTTTTTCGCCCAGTCCGGGAGCGATTCCGCGGTTGAAACCTGTCCGAGACTCATCGGCGGCGGCGGATTTCCCATTGGCGCAGGCGATGCCACCGGTTGCAGGGTCGGGGCTTCCGACTTGGGAGTCTCGATCGATTGCCCGTTGGCAAGAATCGAGAACCGGATTTTCGGTCCTCCAATTCCAAATTCGATCACGTCCTGGTTGCCCAGCGTTGATTCCGTAATCCGCTGGCCCTCCCGGAAGGTCCCGTTACTGCTTCCGACATCCTTCAGGATAAACCGGCGATTTTCATACCGTATCTGGGCGTGGCGGGTTGAGGCGAGCTGATCGTGGAGCGCAAGCGGAAGCGAACTGTTCGGATCGCGGCCAATGGTGGCGGGAAACTTGGTCAGCACCACCCGCTCACCCGACCGAAGCCCCGAAATGAAAACGGCTTCGAGTCCAACCATCTGGTCGAAAACCGACAAACCCTGGGGCATGTTGTCGGCAATGGTGATGATGCCGGCCTGATCATTACGCGACGGGACAGAGACAGTCGCTGGCGTCCCGCAGGATTTGCAGAACTTCGCGTCGTCGCGGTTATTCATTCCGCAATTCGGACAAATCATAAGTGTTTCGTCAAAACACGCGCTGGATTGGAATGCGGCCGAGTGTACCAAAAAAATAAAATTTCAGCACTTTAATATAGTCGTCAGTTGCCGGCGGCCAGCCGCGGAAGAAAAGTCGTCAGCGGCCAGCCGCCAGCAGTCAGTTTCAAACCGGAGAAAGAAATTCCCAGAAAACTGACCACTACTGACGACTGGCCGCTGACAACTGGCCGCTGACAACTAGCCCCGAAGGGTCCTGGCCTGTGCCGTGAGCTTCGGAACGACTTCAAAGAGGTCGCCCACGATGCCGTAATCGGCGAGCTTGAAGATGGGCGCTTCCGGATCCTTGTTGATGGCCACGATGAACTTCGAGGACGACATACCCGCAAGGTGCTGGATCGCGCCGGAAATGCCGCAGGCAATGTACAGCGACGGGCTGACCGTCTTCCCCGTCTGGCCGACCTGATGCGAGTGATCGACCCAGCCCGCGTCCACCACCGCGCGGGACGCGCCCGCCGCGCCGCCGAGGGCGTCGGCGAGTTCCTGAATCAGGTGGTAGTTTTCCGGTCCCTTGATGCCGCGACCGCCCGAAACGACGATGCTCGCTTCGGTCAGCTCGATCTTGCCCTTCGCGGCGGCCAGAATGTCGGTCACCTTTGCGTGCGAGGCTTCCACCACCACGGCCCCGATATTCTTGACTTCAGCGGTTTTACCGGCTTCGGGCGCAGCCACGGGAAACACGTTGGGCCGCAGGGTCGCGAACGCGGGCGCGCGGTTGAACGCGACCGTCGCGAACGCCTTCCCGGCGTACATCGGACGAACCACCGTCAGATTTCCACCCTCGACCTTCGTTTCCGTGATGTCGGACGCCAGACCGATGTCGAGCCGGGCAGCGACGCGCGGCGCCAAGTCGCGGCCCATCGCGCTCGCCGAGGCGAGGATGACGGCGGGCTGGGCGTCGGCGACGGCGTCGGCGAATGCCTTGGCGTACCCGTCGGTGGAATACTTCGCAAGCGCCGGGCTGTCGGCGACGTAAACGACATCCGCGCCGTACGACGCGGCGTCATTGGCCAGTCCGGCCACGCCGGAACCGACGATCACCGCGCTCAGGCTGCCGCCCATCTGGCTGGCGAGGCGACGACCTTCCGAAAGCGCTTCCAGCGTACCCTTCTTGAACGCGCCATCGCGCTGTTCGGCGAATACCAAAACTCCGTTTGCCATAGTGATTCCTTTCAAAAGGGATCAGGCATCAGGGGTCAGGGATCAGGAAATCGGTCAACGCGCAATCCGCGGACCTGATCCCTGTTCCCTGTTCCCTGATCCCTCCCGGCTAGATGACTTTCGCTTCGTTTTGCAGCGCGTTGACGAGTTCGGCGACCTGCTGTCCGGCGTCGCCGTCGATGCGGCGTCCGGCCTGACGGGCGGGCGGGAGGCTCATCGCGGTGACGCGGATGCCGGCGGCGCTTTCACCGACCTGATCGGCGGAAAGGCCGAGATCGGCGGCGGTTTTAGTCGCGAGCGGCTTCTTTTTCGCCTGCATGATGCCCTGAAGCTTCGGATAGCGCGGTTCGTTGAGGCCCTTCTGGGCGGCGATGACCGCCGGGATCGGCGTTTCGACCACTTCCAGACCGCCTTCGATTTCGCGCTCGGCGCGAATCTTGCCGTCGCCGACTTCGAGCTTGGTCACGACCGTCGCCTGCGGCAGGCCGAGCTTTTCGGCCACAACCGCATGAACCTGCTGGTTGTCGCCGCCGACTCCGTGCTTGCCGAAGAAGACGAGGTCAGCCCCGACCGACTTGACGGCCGCCGCCAGAACCTTGCCCACGGTGAGCGGGTCGTCGGTCGCCACGCCCGCGCTGCTGACGTGAATCGCGTCGTCCGCGCCACGCGCCAGACCGTCGCGCAGGACGGCGGGAACTTCATCGCCGCCGAGACCGATGACGGTCACGTTGCCGCCCTTCGATTCCTTGAGCTTGATGGCTTCTTCGAGAGCGAATTCATCATACGGAGAGAGGATGAACTTGATGTCGGAACGGTCGATTGAACGCCCGTCGGCCGCGATCTTGATGCGCGTGTCGGTTTCCGGCACGGCCTTGATGCACACTGCGATTTTCACGGGGAACCCTCCTGAAAATTATGAAGACTGGGGTATGTGGAAACGAACTGCTGAACCCGGGGTACTGCGAGGAAGTGTGGCTTTTAACACGTTGCGTCAGCGTTGACAACAGGCAAATGAATGACCATTCATTTTTCAATCCGTACTTCCCCGAAGAAGTCGCCAGTGGCCAGTCGTCAGTTCCGGGACCGGGATGCGGTGGGGTTGATTGAAAAGCGGGTTCGGGGTTGTTTTCCTCGTTCGTCACAATCGACCAGTTCAGCTTCAAGCGTTTCCGGCCCGATCCATTTCACTGAAATCGAGTCGTAAAAACCCAGCCGCCGGTTCAACCGAACCGGAACCGGCTTTTTGAAGATGACCTTCCCTTCAAGGACATTTGTCACCACCAAAAGAGGCTTTCCCGACCGGCGCTCGATGGTGGCGACCATCCGGCGGTCCGGGCTTCGTTGCGCGTCACCACCTTCATATTCCTGTCCCTGATCCCGGGCCAGAATCTCCCCTGACCGATTCACAATAAATGAAGAATCCGCCTCCGATTCGCTTCCCTCGCAAAACTCCACGGCGGCGGGAAGTTGCCAGTCGAGAACCCCACCACGATTTAAAAAATGGAGTTCGGAAAGACAGAAATCGTTCAGCCGACCGGTTCTCTCGACTGGAAACCGGATTCTCAAAAAATCGGTCGTCACTCTCGGAAAGGAAACGAAGTGCCAGCCGGGCTGGTCGGGAAGCTTCAGCCGGGCGAGTTCGCACTCGCCGTCGGAAATTTCAATTTCAACAGCCCGGTTATTCAAAAAGTACAACCGTTCGCTTTTGTTATACCCGTTCATCAGCTTCAAACCGTCGAGCGTGAACGGTACGTCGGAACGGAATTCAAGGGTACGACCGGGGAAATCGAGTACGGAGTATGACCGGTAGCCCGCCACCCGAAATTCGGGAGGCAAACCGCTAAAAACCCAAGCCGTTTTTGGATTCCCATCGAAAAGGTGGGTCAGCGGATAGCGGTTGCCGTACTTCCGCCCCCAGAAAAGCCATTCGGAAGTCGTAACCTGCCAATGGCCCCACCGAATGAACGTGGGTTTATTATCGGCTATTGCCCGCCCGGGTGTCAGAGCGACCAGCGCCAACGCGGCCAGCAACATCGGAACAAAGAAAAAAGTGGGTTTCCGCATCCGTCCCCCCATTTGCCGGCCACTTTCCACTGACTGCTGGCCACTGGCTGCTGACCACTGCCTACTGCACGCGCGCTGCGATTTTCGGCAGGGCCGCGAGAATCGTGTCGCCGATCACCTTCAAGCTGCGGGGGCTGAGTTTGTCCAGAGTATCGCCCGACGTGTGCCAGTAGGCGTTGTCCTCTCCGCCGGGGCCGGTTCCAGCCGGGTCGGTCCCGAAGGTGAAGTCGATCAGGTCAACCGCCGGTATCCCCGCTTGAAGAAAGGGGATATGGTCATCCGAGATGTAGTGCGACGACATCGGAAATTCCTTTTCGTACCCCAGAGATCGACCGGTTTCGGTGATGATTTCCGCCAGCCACGGCATGGACTGCGCTTCCTTGGGAACTTCGAGGTCCTTGTCGCCGATCATGTCGAGCAGAATCATCGCCTTGACCTTCTTGTCCTTCCCGGAAGCCTTCAGTTCCTCGACCATGTGCCGCGAGCCGTAGGTATTGTCGCCGTCCTGCCATTCGACGACGGCTTCTTCCCCGTCAAAAAACACGAATTGAAGCGTTTGCGGAATGTTGCGTTCCTCGGGCTTCATCGCGGCCAGCACGCGGGCGATTTCGAGGAGCGCCCCGGTGCTGGACCCGCCGTCGTTCGCGCCGACAAAGGATTCCTTTTCGAAATACTTCGTGTCGTAGTGGCTGGAAACGATGATCACGTCGTCGGTTTTCCCCGGAAGTTCGGCGATGATGTTCTCCATGGGAATCGTCGGAAATTTCTTCGACGGAGTTTTCGCGACAAACGCCTGCGTCGTGACTTTCAGGCCGTAACTTTTCAGCTCGGAGATGAGCCACTCGCGCGTTTTCCTGAGAGCCGGAGAACCGGCGGGGCGCGGCCCGAATTCAACCTGCTTCTTTACGTTGGCGAAAGCCCGGTCGGCGTCGAACGCCGATTTTTTCGCCACCGGGGGAGGCGCGGGAGGGGTGGTCGTGGCGACCGGTTGCGAGGTGGGCGAACCTCCCTGCGCGGAACGGCATCCGGAGTGGGCGGCCATACCGGAAACGGTTGAAAACGAAAGCAGGGCAACAAGAACGGCGCGTTTCATGAAAACTCCAGTAAAAAGGTTCAAGGTTTTCCGAGCCTAGACCGAACGCCTTCCCGAAAGAAAGTCCGGAAACACGGTTTTGGCCACTTCAAAACAAAATCGGCGGTTGAATTTCCAGCCGCCACGGTGAAAGATAGGGCAACCGAACCCAAACCTGTCACCGCACCCGAACGGCTTTACGCCCAAGCACCGGCGGGCGATCATCCTTCTCCTTATGGTTTCCCGATTCTCCATTCGTCTCGTCGCTCTGGCCGCCGCGTTCTGGCTGGTGGCCGGTTCATTTCCGCCCGTCGCGGTCAACGCCGGGAGACAGTCCTATTCGCCGACGCGCGCCCCCCACGGGATGGTTGCCTCCTCGTCGGTCATTGCCTCCCAGGTCGGGGCCGATGTGCTGCGAAGGGGAGGAAACGCGGTGGACGCCGCCGTGGCGGTCGGCCTCGCGCTCGCGGTCACCCATCCGGTCGCAGGCAACCTCGGCGGCGGCGGGTTCATGCTGATCCGGCTGGCCGACGGAAAGACCGTTGCGCTTGACTACCGCGAAACCGCGCCGGGCAGGGCGTCCCGAAACATGTATCAGGACAAAAACGGCAATCTCATTCCGGGAAAATCCACGCAGGGTTATCTCGCTCCGGGGATTCCGGGAACCGTCGCCGGGTTGTCCCTCGCGCTGGAACGTTACGGTACGATGAAGTGGAGCGATGTTATCGAACCAGCCCGCAAGCTCGCGGACGAAGGCTTCACCGTCAGCCACGAACTCGCCCGCAGTTTCCGCGCCGTTTCGCGGCTGCTCGGGGCCTACCCCGAAACCAAACGGATCTTCCTGAAAAACGGGCAGTTCTGGAAGGAAGGCGAGCTTTTCCGCCAGCCGGAACTGGCCGCCACCCTGCGCCGGTTGAGGGATCGCGGTCCCCGCGAATTTTACGAAGGGCAAACCGCCCGGCTGCTGGCCGCCGACATTCAGGCCAACGGCGGGATCATTTCCCGGGATGATCTGAAAAACTACAAACCCGCCATTCGCGAACCTTTACGGGGAAATTACCGGGGCTACGACATCATCACCATGCCGCCGCCAAGTTCGGGTGGGGCGGTGATGCTGAACATGCTGAACATGCTCGAAGCCTACGACGTGGGCGCAATGGGGCAGGATTCATCGGAAAAATACCATCTGCTCGTCGAAGCGATGCGGCGGGGTTTTGCGGACCGGGCGGAATTCATGGGCGATGCCGATTTCGTCAAGGTTCCTTTAACCGGTCTGATCTCAAAGAAATACGCCGACCAACGCCGGGCGTCCATTGACCTTGCCCACGCCACGCCGAGTTCCGAGGTCGGCCACGGCGAACCAGCGGGGTATGAATCAAATGAAACCACCCATTTCACGGTCGTGGATGCCCAGGGCAACGCGGTATCGAACACCTACACGCTCAACGGGGCGTACGGAAGCGGCGTCACCCCGAAAGGTCTCGGATTCATTCTCAATAACGAAATGGACGACTTCGCCGCCAAACCCGGCGAGCCGAACGCCTACAAACTGATTCAGGGCGAGGCCAACGCCATCGCGCCGGGCAAGCGCCCGTTGTCCTCGATGACGCCGACCATCGTATTAAAAGATGGGAAATTGTGGTTCGTGGTGGGAAGTCCGGGCGGCCCGACCATCATCACGACCGTCTTTCAGGTCGTGGTCAACGTTATCGACCACAAGATGAACATTCAGCGGGCGATTTCCGCCCCCCGAATTCATCATCAGTGGCTGCCCGACCAGATTTATTGGGAGCCGTTCGGACTATCGAAGGACGTTGCCGAAGCCTTGAGAGCCAAAGGCCACAAAATTGACGCCAACGGACGCTACAACGGTGATGCCGAGGGCGTAATGATCGAGGATGAAACCGGGATGCGGCTCGGCGGCTCGGACCCGCGCAACCCCGACGCGGCGGCGGTCGGTTATTGATGGGCGGGGCCGGACGTTTCAATTCTGTAATCAGAGCGAAAGGTCCGGGAAAGACACGAAAGAGTAAAAAATCGGTACTGGAACGACGGTCCGAAAGGAGTGTCTCGGATGCACCGCCTCATATCCGCCCCTTTGTTCGCCCTCCTCTTCCTCCTCGCTGGGACGAGCACCATTTTTGCCGATCCCCCGGGACGGGTCGCCCGCCTCAATTACCTTTCCGGCGAGGTTTCCCTGAAACGTTCCGGTGATCAGGATTGGACGCGCGCCTTTGTCAACGATCCGCTGACCACCTCTGACGACCTCTGGACCGATACCAATTCCCGCGCCGAAGTTCATATCGGGTCGAAAATTGTCCGGCTCGGGCCGCAAACCCACGTCGCTTTCGCCCAGATTGACGACCGGACAATCCGCCTCGCGGTCCTGCAAGGCGAAATCGAGGTCCATTTGCGCGAACTTGACCTCGACGACACGCTTGAAGTGGATTCCCCGGTGGCCGCCACCACGGTACTCCGGACTGGAGACTATCGCTTTGAAGTTCCGACCGACGACCAGACCGTCGTCACGACCCGCCACGGACAGGCCGACGTGCTGTTCAAGGGTCCAGTTCCATCATTACCAGCGGCCAGCAATGCTCGATTTCGGGCAGTTCCGTACAAACTTTCAGCGCGCCCGGGTTCGATGACCTCGAAGCCTGGGCCGCCGACCGGACCGCCCGCGAGGAGCGGATTGTCCGCACCACTTACGTTTCACCGCAAGTCATCGGCTACGAAGACCTTTACACCTACGGCTCATGGGTGACGGTTCCTGTGTACGGGACCGTCTGGCGCCCGCCGGTCGCCTACGGCTGGGCGCCCTACCGCTACGGGCACTGGGCCTGGGTCAATCCGTGGGGCTGGACTTGGGTTGACGACGCCGCATGGGGTTTCGCGCCCTTCCACTATGGCCGGTGGGCTTACGTTTCCAACGGGTGGTACTGGGTTCCCGGCCCCATCGTGCGGCGTCCGGTCTATGCCCCGGCCCTGGTCGCCTTCGTCGGCGGCAACCATTTCGGCGTCTCGGTCGGCCTCGGCGGCGGCATCGGCTGGTTTCCGCTCGGCCCGCAGGATTACTACCGCCCGAGTTACCGGGTCAGCCCCTCCTATGTGCGGAACGTCAACGTCACGAACGTGACCAACATTTACAATACCCGTAACTATCTGGCGAATAACGGGATACCGCCCGGCGCGGTGACGGGATACCAGAATCAGGGCGTGCCCAACGCGGTGACGGCGGTCGCGAGCAACAACTTCGTCCCCGGCAGGCCGGTCCAAGGTTCAATCATTGCGGTCCCGAAAGACATCGCCAGAACGCATATTCGGCCGGTGGCGGCACCCGCGGCCCCGGTCGGCAACCCGACCCTCCAGGGAACGATGCCCGTGGCCAAACCGAAACGGGTTGGATCGCCAGTCATCACGACCGCCGTGGCGGGGACGAAAAACGGCGCGGCGCGGAGGTCGGCGGCATTGCCGAAGGAAGCCGCCCAAACAACCGCCGCAACTTCCCCGTCGGGAGCGAAATCACCCGGTCGGCCCGCTTCAAACACCGTGCCGCCCGCGGCCAATCATCCCGTCGCGGATTCAAAACCGGTCGCGAAACCGCCCGTTTCCGGCAGAACCATCACCAACGCCGATTTCAATCGGCGCAGCGACCCACCGAAGACAGAAAACACGTCACCAGTGGCGCGGCCGCATCCGCCAACGGCGGAGCACAACACCCGGAAAACACCAACCGGCGAAGAAAAAACCAGCCAACCGAAAAAGACCGGCGCGTCTCCACCACCGGTCCCCCGCGCCAACGCCTTCACAAACCAGGGAATGTACCGCGGACCGTCCATTCCACGCGCCTCCTTCGCACCGTCGCAAGCCGGCCGGCCGATTTCCCCAAATCGGTCTTTCGGCTTCCAGGAGCGCCTGCGTCCGACCGCCGCGAGGTCGCCACAACCAAGCCCTTCCCGTTCGTTCGGACGGACCGGCGGTGGCGGACACTCCGTTTCGAGAGGGTCCGGCGGCGGTCATCGGCGCGGCTAAACCATTCTTAAAATGAAAATTGAGGGAATGCAGGGCAAGCCCTCCAATTTCCCTCAATTATCCGAAACAGGAAAATCGGGATTCGGCTGGGCAAACCTGGCGTAAGGAAAAGTCACCTTTGAGCGGCGAGGAAGGCTTCGAGACCCGCGCGGGCTTCCTTCCGGATGGCGTTCTGGACCGGCGGCAGCCAGCCCAGAAAGGTCCCTTTCGGACCCAGCGCCATTCCAGCCCATTTCCACAGGTCGAAAACGTCCCGATGGCGGATGATTTTTCCGTTATGAAACTCGAACGTGGAGCGGATGTCGTTCGTCACACGCCGTCCCGTTTTGGAAAACGTGTAGGTCGGCATCCAGTGGCCGCTTCCCTTTTGGTCATCCGCCTCGACCGAATCGTATTCCAGAGAAAAATCCTTCGCCCGCGCCGCGAGCATCCGCCACATACCGGTCACGAACGGCCCCTTGAGATTCGGGAACGCCGGATCGGAAAACTCCGCCGCCGGGTCGTAGCAGGCGATAATTCCTTCCACATCAAGCCTTTTGAAGCTTTCGTAGAAGTTCGTGATGACCTGGGCGTTGGGATGCATTGGCGTAATTGAGAATGCAGAATTGAGAATTGAGAAAGGAAAGTCAGGAACCGAGGAATCCGACGGGATAAAACACAACCAGGTGCAGAATTCTCAATTCTGCATTCTCAATTCTCAATTGCCTTTCAGGATTCATCCGCCAGCGGCAGCTTTTCCATTTCCATCGGGAGCGGCTGTCCGGGCGAGAGGTCGCGGATGGCGTCAACGACCACGCCGGAGATTTCGCGGTAAAGGGCGAACTGCTTGCGTTCTTCTTCCGGAAGCGGCTGGTCGATGTATTCGGAAAGGTCGAGCGGCTTGCCGATGACGATCCGGATGGTCCGGAAAAAGCTCGGCAAAAGTTTTCCGACGCCCAGAACTTCATCCGTCCCGATGAGCCGGACCGGCACGACCGTCGGACGCGCGTCGTAAATCAGTTTGCCGACGCCCGCGCGGCCCTTGCCGACCTCGCCAGTCCGGGAGCGCGTCCCCTCGGGAAAGACGATGACGATGTTGTTCTTGAGCATTTCGACCCACTGATCGACCTGCTCCAGCCCGGCGTTGCGACGGTCAACCGGAAACGTCCGGAGATTCTTGAAGAAATACTCGCCGAGAACCCGCAGGACCTTGTCCTTGAGACGGGGCGAGTTCGGATCGCCGAAGAAGTTCTTCCGGTCGGCGAGGTTGATTGGGATGTACTCGGGGCGAAACAGCATCCGCGGGATGTACAACCCGACGCTCAGGGCGAAATTGTCGAGCAGCGACGAGTGATTCGGGCAGTAGAGAACGTTTTCGTGTTTTTCCGGAATGTTTTCCCAGCCCTCGACCTTCATCCGGTTGAGCATCCGGAATAAAAGGAAGCTGCCGACGGTCGCGATGCCGAGGGCGACGCCGACACCCGCGCTGGCCTTCAAAAGCGAAGTGTGTTTTTCGGGAAGCGGCGGATTTTCCGGTGCCGGTTTCGGCGGGCGGGCCAACTGTCCCGGTTTTTCCGGGGCGGGCTTGGCGGTTTCCTTTGGCTTGCCGTCGCCATTGACGACTTCGGCGAGTTCGGTTGATTCGACCCGAAGAGGCGAGTCGGGGAGCGTACGCTTGTTCATAAACTGCAAAAACGTCGTTTCTTGAAATCCGCCGCGCGGAGATTGCACGGCGATGAACCGGCCTGATACTGTACACGCACTTTCCCACTTCAAACAACTTCTCTTCCGAGCAAGGCGAACGCGCCCGAAAACGGACGATTTCGCCGGCAAAAACGGCATGATCATCGAACATCGCGGTAAAACCCCCCGCATCCATCCGACCGCCTACATCGCTCCAAACGCAGTCATTTCCGGCGACGTCACCATCGGAGAAGGCACGCAGGTGCTGTTCGGGGCGGTCATCACGTCGGAAGGCGCCCCGGTCACCATCGGAAAACACTGCGTCATCATGGAAAACGCGGTGATTCGCGGCGCGGGCGGGAGTCGAAGGAAATTTCCAACCAACCTCGGCGATTATGTACTGGTCGGCCCGAACGCCTACGTCACCGGCTGCCAGCTCGAATACCGGGCCTTTATCGGGACCGGCGCGGTCGTCTTCAACGGAAGCGTCATCGGGGCCAACGCCGCCGTGACAGTCGGGGCGGTTGTCCACATCGCCACCCGGATTCCCCCGGAAACCGTGGTGCCGCTAAAACATATCGCCATCGGCGACCCGTGCCGGGTTTTCGCCTCGTCCGAGGCGGACGCCATTCTGGACGAACTCATCCAGCGAAATTTCAAGGATTACGTCTTCGGCCTGCGCGACGAACAGATCATGGCGCTCCATTACGGACGCTCGCTTTCCGCGCACTTAAAAGATCGCGAAACCGAACCCATCGCCGAAACCGGCGACGCGAAACCCGTCGAAACCGTCAAGCCGCCGAAACGGCGCGGACGGAAGACGGAACACTGAAAAGCAGGTGTCGGGTATCGGGTGTCGGGTTTCAGGTCAAACCGGTTTTGAGTTTTCAGTGTTGAGTTTTGAGTTTCTTGCCGAGATTCGGTTTTGAACTCAGTACTTAAGCTCAACATTCAAAATTCCGGATTGAACCTGAAACCCGACACCCGACACCCGACACCTTTCCCAAGGAGTTTTGATGAGCATTTACGAAAAACACGTTTTTGTCTGCGTTTCCGGAAAAGTCTGCCCCACCGAGGGCGGCGAGGCCGTCTGGCAGGCCATCCGGGACGAAGTGAAGGCCGCCGGGCTGATCGAGAAAATCCGGGTGAACAAATCCGGGTGCCTCGCCCAGTGCGGAAACGGCCCGATGGCGGTCGTGTACCCGGAACAGGTGTGGTACGGCCACGTCAAACCGGAAGACGCCGCCGAAATCGTCCGCGAACACCTCATCGGCAACCAGCCGGTCAAGCGACTGCGCTACGAAAAGAAACCCGCCGAATAATTTTCATCCGTGTAATCCGTGAAATCTGTGGCTCATTGTTTAAAGCCACAGATTTCACGGATACACGGATTTGGTTTCAATAGAACCTGAAACCCGACACCAGACACCCGACACCTTCCCATGATTGTCGAATCCCAGGCACCCACCCGAATCGACCTCGCGGGCGGCACCATCGATATGTGGCCGCTCTTTCTGTTCCACCCCGGCGCGATGACCGTCAACGTGGCGATTGATTTGTTCGCCACCTGCCGGATTGAAACCCGGACCGATTCGAAAATCATTCTCGAATCGGAGGACATCAACGTCCGGGAGGAATATCCGTCGCTGGCGGAAACGCCGCTCGATTCCCCGCTTCAGCTTTTGGCCCGGCTGGCGACGTTTTTCGCGCCGAAAACCGGGGTGGAAATCGTCACGAAGTGCGCCGCGCCCGCCGGTTCGGGACTGGGCGGGTCGTCGGCGCTGGTGATTGCCCTCGCTGGCGCGCTCAACCGGTTGACCAACCGGGGGTACGACGCGAAGCAGCTTCTGACCATCGCGCCGAACGTCGAAACGCAGATCATCCGCGTCCCGGCGGGCGTGCAGGATTACTACCCGCCGGTCTACGGCGGACTGAACGCCATCCATCTCGGCGTGGACGGCGTCACCTGCGAACATCTCCCGGACAAACTGGGCGAACTTCAGGAGCGAATCGTCCTTTGTTACACCGGCAAACCGCACTTCAGCGGTACGAACAACTGGGAAATCTTCAAAAACCACATCGACGGAAATGAAGAAGTGATTTCCAACCTCGGACGCATCCGCGACACGACCGTCCGCATGCGCGACGCGGTGGCGGGGGGCGACATCGCCGCGATGGCCGAATTTCTGAACGAGGAATGGGAAAACCGGCAACGGCTGTCCGACGGGGTCTCGACGGAAACCATCGAACGCCTGATTTCGGTCGCCAAAGCCAACGGCGGTCTGGCCGGAAAGGTCTGCGGCGCGGGCGGCGGCGGATGCGTCGTTTTCATTACCGAGGAAGGCCGCAAACCCGACGTCATGCGGGCGCTTTCGGACGCCGGAGGGGACGTTCTGGACGTCAAACTCGTGCCCGAAGGGCTGACCGTGGCCGTGCGGTGAGGAAAACCGAAAAGGAAAAAAAGGGTTGACCCGGTCGTCCGAGGTGGGATAGACACGGTGAGTCCATACCGGACTTTCCTCAATCAAACCATTCAAGGACTCCTTGTCGAATGACTTTTCGATTCAAGTCATTGGTCATGTGCGTTGTGACCATTCTCGCTCTCGCTCTGTTCACGCCGTCGGCAAATGCCCAATCGGACGGCGGTCCGCGCGCCAACTACAAAGGCTTCTTCTGGGGCTACTGCACCTTTTACGCGGCCCAGGTTTTCGACAAGTTCGCGCCGGAAGGCGGGATCAACTGGCGCGGCAACGGCGGACAGTGGTTTCACGCCGCCAAGGAAAAGGGATGGAAAACCAGCACCAACCCTCGTGACGCCCAGACCGGCGCGGTGATCGTGTGGCGCAACAACGGACGCGGCCACGTCGCCATCGTTGACGACGTGATGGAAGACGGAATCCTCATCAGCGAAATGAACTGGCGGGTCAGCAGCTTCGGCGTCGCCGACGGCGGCTTCAACCGGATCAATCAGTCGTTCATTCCCTTCTCGGAAAACCTCGACCGGGGCAACCGCTGCCGGTACTACTTCGTCGGCTTCATCTTCCCCGAAAAGGAACTGCCCGGCGCGACCGAAGCCGCCCGTCCGCGGGTGGTTGACGAAAAGGCTAAAAGCGCCGAAGCCACCAAGGTTTCCAGACGGTAAGTTTTCCCAAAATCGGAATTTTTCAAAGGCACGAGGCCAACCGGCTTCGTGCCTTTGTGACTTTGTGCCTTCGCGTTCAGTGAAAGATGACGAAAATGTAACTCCGCGTGAGGGAACTTCGGAAGGTATCATTCGTTTTCCGAAATACCGGGAAACGGCCAACCAATTGACCGTATTGACATTCGAATCGGCGATTTTTTAGAAAACAGGCTGGGCGAAATCCCCAGGAACAAGAGAAAATGGCCGAATGGCCGCATTTTCAATGAGGTGTTCACGACAATGAACGAGATGTATCAACAACCGCTCGCTCCCCGTTTTGAAACGGCGCCCCTCCCCCGGACTCAGGCCATTCCCAAAACCTTCCGCGTACGGGTCTGGGTCGGCGTCGTGGCGTTGATGTTCGCTTCGGTTGTCGGCGGTCTTGCCGGAGCGGTCGGCGCGGTCAAGGGCGGTGCCCTTTTCGGCGCTCCGGAAAACCGCCCCGCCGCCGCCGCGCCCGCCCCGAACGTCGATCAGGCGCTCGCCAACGGCGGATTTTCCCCCATCGTCAATGCCGCGCTACCCGCCGTCGTCAACATTTCAACCTCGAAAGTCACGAAAAATCCCCAGAATCAGATTTTCGACAATCCGTTTTTCCGCGACTTCTTTGGCGAAGGCCAGCGACCGCCCCGCGAACAGAAGGAAAACAGCCTCGGTTCCGGCGTGGTCATCAGCCCTGACGGCTACATTCTGACCAACAATCACGTCATCGAAGGGGCGACCGACATCCGCATCACCTTTTCCGACAAGCGCGAAGTCAAAGCCAAACTGGTCGGGACCGACCCGAAAACCGACATCGCGGTCCTGAAGGTTGAAGAAAAGGGACTGACTGCCCTTCCCATCGGCGATTCCTCGAAAGTGAACGTCGGCGATTTCGCCCTCGCCATCGGAAATCCGTTCGGTCTCGGCCAGACCGTCACCCTCGGCATCGTCAGCGCGAAGGGACGCGGCAATCTCCGCATCGAGGATTATGAGGATTTCATTCAGACCGACGCCGCCATCAACCCCGGCAACTCGGGCGGCGCGCTCGTCAACACGCGCGGCGAACTGGTCGGCATCAACACGGCCATTCTTTCCCGTGGCAATTCGGGCGGAAATCAGGGCATCGGTTTTGCGGTGCCGGTCAACATGGCCAAAACGGTCATGGACCAGCTCATCAAGAACGGCCGCGTGATTCGCGGCTACCTCGGCCTGTCGCTTCAGGATGTCGATCCGAAACTTGCCAAAGCATTGAATCTGAAGGACAACAAGGGCGCGGTCGTGGCGAGCGTACAACCGGAAAGCCCGGCAGCCCGCGCCGGATTCCAGCCGGGCGACGTCATCGTCGAACTGAACGGCCAGCCCGTGACGGAGGTCCGGACGCTTCGCCTGAACATCGCGGGAATGGCCCCCGGCACGTCGGTTTCAATGAAAGTGGTTCGAGAGGGCGCCCAGGTCCCGCTGACAGCCAAACTTGAGGAACTTCCCAACGACCAGCCCCTCGCCTCGAACGACGACGGCCCCGGCGAGGAGCCGAACCCGACCGAGGGCGGCTCGCTCGACGGCGTGGTGGTTGGCGATCTTTCCCCGCAGCTTCGCCAGCGGCTCAATCTGCCGAGCGGCGTAGTGGTGCGGGGCGTCCGTCCGGGCAGCCCCGCGGATGAAGCCGGCCTCCAGCGGGACGACGTGATCGTTCAGGTCAACCGGAAACCGGTCACGAATTCACGGGATTACGACGCAGCGGTGAAAGCCAACAAGTCCGATCAGCTTCTTCTGCTCGTCAATCGGGGAGGAGCCACGACCTTCATCGTCGTCCAGTTGAAGTAAGCTTCCCTTTCAACGTTCGGGCGGGGCGGGATGATTTTCCCTCCCCGCCTTTTTCCTGCCCGAAAATTGCGCCAGAATCTAAAAAATGAGAAAAAAAGCGACCAAAACATTAAAGAAACCGGTTCCGGCCGGTCCGGAACGCACGCCGCTATCGGAAGGCCAGCGAAAATTCCTCGTCGGACAGGTTTTATTCTGTGCCGTCGGGATTTTTCTTCTGGGAATGCCCGCGTTTTTCTTTATCGGAATGGCTTTCGGCCCAGGTCCCGGCGGAAAATCGCTGTATTTCGGGCTGTTCGCGGTCGGTTCCTTCGGGTTTGCCTCGCTGGTCGGCTGGATGGGCCGGAAATTCGTCAACGATTTGCGGAGCGGCGTCGTATTGAACCAACGCGGTAAAATTCTGGAGCTTCACACCAGAAATGGGGTAATCCGGCAGGTTGAAGTTGAAGGAATCGGAATGCTGGATCCCCTGCCGGGGCGGAAAGTGGCCCCGTTTGAAAAGGAGCCGGAGGCCGGTAAAGCCTTTACCGTCACCTACAGCCCGGCCAGCGGCATCCTTTGGAACCTGCGGTAACGGGAGGTTCGAAAAATGATTCCATTAAGAGACAACATTCCGTCGCGAACGTTTCCCTTCGTCACGATCGCGCTTATCGTCGCCAACATTCTGGTTTTCTTTTTCGAACTGACGCTCAGTCAGCGCCAGTTGAACAACTTTTTCCTGTATTTCGCTGTCCAGCCCGTCGAATACAAACTGTTTTTGAACCCGCGCTATCCCGGACAAATCGGCCTGTTCGATGTCGTCGTGCCGCTGTTCACCTCCATGTTTCTCCACGGCGGCTGGATGCACATCATCGGCAACATGCTTTATCTGTGGATCTTCGGCGACAACGTCGAGGACCGAATGGGCCACGTCAAATTCTTCATTTTCTATATTTTGTGCGGACTGACCGCTTCCCTCACGCACATCGTCGCCGATTTCGGAAGCGCCGTTCCGAGCCTCGGCGCGAGCGGAGCCATCGCGGGCGTGCTCGGGGCGTACCTCATGCTCTACCCGAAGGCGCGCGTGCTGGTGCTGGTCCCGATTTTCATCCTCATCACGACCATCGAAGTTCCCGCCCTGCTCTTTCTGGGAATCTGGATCGTCCAGAACTTCATTTCCGGCGTCGCCAGCCTGAGCGTCAAAACGGCCCAGACCGGCGGCACGGCGTGGTGGGCGCACATCGGCGGCTTCGTCATCGGGGCGATTCTGGTGTGGCTGTTCGCCAAACGTGAGCCGAATTACCAATATCGAATCGAATACCGCGAGGAATACTGACGATGGATACCTTTATCCGGCGGGTACTGGAAAAGCTCGGCGGCACGCTCGACGCCAAAATCGGCGACGACGGCCTGCGCCAACTCGGCCTGAAACTGGCCACCCTCGCCCAGCGCGCCGTCGAGGACGCCCACCGCGAGGAAAACGGCCGCCGGATTGCCCCCCACGCCGTCACGCTCGTTCTTCCCTTCCAGCTTCATTCCGAACTCGGCGACACCGGACGCGCCGCCCTCGTCGAAATCGTCGCTTCGGTCCTTGAAAGCCACATCCGCGACCGGCGGTTCGTCACCCTCGCCCCGTTGAAAATTTCAGTGGGAAGCGATCTTTTCCGCGATGCGCCGTCGGTCCGGGCCGGATTCGAGGAAGCGCCGGTTTCCGGAAATACTTCAAAGGCTCAAACCCTTCGAATTTCGGATGGTTACGGGCGCGAGCTTTTCTCCGGCCCGATTGGAAACGGGACGGTCGTCCGCGTCGGGCGCGCCCGCGACAACTCCCTTCCAATTGAAGATTCGAGCATTTCCAAATACCACGCGACGATTTCAGTCGCCGCCGACGGGTCAATCACGGTCCAGGACCTGGGAAGCACAAACGGAACGTTCTACGACGGACGCCCCGTCCACGCCCCGACCCCGGTTGCCTCCGGCGCGAAGGTGACTTTCGGCGAAGTGTCAATTTCGGTTAGGGTTGGTGAATGAATGTTCGCCTGACCGACGTCACCAAAATCTGGGGCAACACGATCGCGCTCGACCAACTCAACCTGAATTTTTCACCGGGTGAAATCGTGTGTGTTCTGGGCCTGAACGGCGTCGGCAAATCAACTCTGCTCCGGATGCTCGCCGGGGTCTTTTCTCCGACGTACGGCGAACTCGCCTTCGACGGCATCCCGTTCAAACGAAACGACTTGACGCTTCGAAGGAAAATCGGATTCCTGCCCGATTTTCCGATATTCCTGCCCGGCCCGATTTCCGTCATCCGGCATATCGGGATGGTTTTGCGGCTGTATGAAAAGGATTACGCCGGGGTCGAGCATCGCGTCCTCGAAATTCTGCGCGGACTGGACCTGCTGGAAGTGGTCGAATCCAACGTGCTTTCCCTGTCGCGCGGCCAGCAGTACAAAACCGCCCTCGCCGGGCTGATGGCGGTCGAACCCGAACTTCTTTTACTGGATGAGCCGTTCGCCTCGGGAATGGACGCCCACGGGCTGTCGGTTTTGAAACTTTTCGGACGGGAAATGGCGGCAAAGGGCAAAACCGTCATCTACACCACGCAGATTCTGGAAATCGCCGAGCAGTGGTCCAATCGCGTTCTGGTACTCGACCGGGGCGCGGTCTACGCCTTTGATTCCATTTCAAACCTGCTTTCCTTCCCCGGCGACGATCTCAACCAGTTGTTCAAACGGCTTCGGGAGGTACGGTGATGTCACCACTTTTTTCTTCCAGCTTTGAATCCGCCATCCGGAATGAACTTTTTGCCGCCGGAAAAACGAACCGGGCACCAAAAACCGAACGAAGCAGCCAAATTCCGTTCGACTGGCTGATTGAAAACCAATCCCGCATCGTCATTGCCCTCATTCAACTTCCTTTGGTGCTGGTGGGTGGGTTTTACGCCCGGCTGGGCTTGAAAAGTGGATTTCTGGATGTTCCGCTGATCTGGTTCGGCCTGTTCGGGATGGCAACCTCGCTGCTTCAGATCGGTTTGCTCAGGGCAAAGGCCCAAAAGCTGGCTTCCTTTTCAAACCAGACCCGATTGCCAATCACCGATTCGCAGATTTTTCGCCAGGCCTGGAAGGAATGCCAAAAAACGCCGTTACTGTTTTCGGCAACTGTTTTGACCGCGGGAATTTTTCAGGCGTGGAACAGCCGGTATCCCTTCATCGGAATTGCGGTTGCCATCGCCATCGCCCTTCTGGCTCACCTGCTACGGAATGCCGTTACCCTCGGGCTGGTTGCACTTTCACCGCTTCGACCTTTGTTCCAGAAGACCTGTGAATTCAGTCTGATTTTGGTGATCCCTTTTATTTTTGCGGTGATTTACATCCCGATTTTAACGTTTGGCAATTTTTATCAGGGCATGGATCTCCTGAACTGGGACCTTTTCGTTTACAGCCTTGCCATCGGGAAATTGGTCATCATCTTTCCCGTCGGAATGGCAGCCTGGTCCATTCGGTCTTTTTTATTTGAGAACTACCTTGCGGCCTTGGGATTCGCCCTGCCTCCGCTCTCCCTGGTTGCCGCCTATCCATTCCTTTTGAAACGGGTGAGAAATACTTTTCAGTCGCCAACGTTTGAACCGGCCCCGGTGGCAGCCATTCGAAACCTCCCGCCCAGACCGGTCATCAAAACGGCCCCCACTGATTTCCTCGTTCTTTCCCGAAGCTTTCTGGTGCCGACCGTTCCCGCCAAACCGGGATTTCTGGACAAGAACCTTCTTCAAAACCTCGAAACCGACGAGCGAATCCAACTTGATGCCATATTGGGAGAGTCTCCAAGGGGAAGAACCCGAACGTGGATATTCACCTCGATCGCCTTCCTGACGGCCTCGCTTGTCTTTCAGTTTTTTCCTTTCCTTCAAACCCTTGAACGGAAAGAGGTTATCGTTGGCCTCCTGGCCATGCTTTTTATGTGGGCTTCCTCACTCGTCTTTCTTGCCACCCTCATTGCCTCGGTCGTTTCGGCCCTTGGGTATCGAGGGGTTCCGGAATATGACGGTCTGCGGAAAATGGACATGAATCCCTATGTCCTGCTTCCATTCGACTGGAAAATCCTGGTTCGGGCGAGGCGGAAAATCGTACGGCAACTCTTCTTTATTCACGCGCCGGTCTGGATTCTCGGGTTCACCATTGCCGGGCTGGGGCTGGGTTCAACCGCAAGGGGACTCCAAATCGGGTGCAGCCTGGCGGTTTTCGCGTTCGTCAACCTGCCACTTTTCCCTTCCGGCCTTCTGAAAGCCGCACGGTGGGATACCGGTTCCGGCAATCTTCTCCCAAGTTTGAAATTTTTGTATTTTGCGGGCTTTCTGCTCCCGCAGTTTCTGGCACTGATCGTTTTGCCGCTGGCGCTGTCGGGTGGCGAACTCCTCCTGTTCGGAATGCCGGTTGCCGCCCTTTGTTTCGCCGCGAATCGGCTTGTGGAACGGCAGCTTCTCAAACTTTACGATTCCGGTCGGCTCGAAATGATGAAATAGTTCATTTTCCATTTTGGGGCGTTTTTTCGGTTCTTTCGAATCCCGAATGCCCCGCCCGCTCCCTTTTCGGGGAGCCTCTTGCCCTTTTTTGCTTTTTTTCAGGAAAGAAACCGACATGGAAATCGAATACAGCGAAAGCTGGGAAACATACTTCGCCGAAACCGAGGAAGGACCGATTTCAATCCTCGTCAATCTTGAAGCCGAACCGTCCGAGGAAGCGCCTCAGCCCTTTCTGGGACGAATTTTTCTGGTCATCCCCAATCCCGATGAAAACGGATTTGCCCAGGAAACCGAACATGACCGCCTCAACGAATTGATGGATGCGGTCGATCTGGCCGTTGCCGAGGAAAACCACGGCCTTCTGGTCGGCCGGACGATGGGTCAGGGAGTGTGTACGATTTACTTCTACCTTCCCGCCGAGGAAGGCTTTGGAGAATCCGTTGAAAAGGCGATGAAAGCCTTTCCCGGGCAACGGTTTGAAACCGCGACCGAACGCGACGAACACTGGGAAGCCTATTTCGAATTTCTCTGCCCCAGTGAGGAAAGCCTCGAATACATTGAAAACGCCCGCGTACTGGAGGCCCTCCTCGACGACGGCGACGACCTTACCACCCCGCGCGAAGTGACCCACTGGGCCTATTTTCCGGACGCCGCGTCGCGCGACCTGTTCAAAGCCGAATTGCTCACCCGCAATTTCACCATCGAGGAAGAAACCCACGAACCGGAAGAACCGGAAAATCAGTTCGGACTGGTCTTTTCGTCGGTCCGGGACGTTCAACTGGAAGGAATTTCAGTCGAAACCCTCGAACTCAGAAAACTCGCCGCCGGATTTGAAGGCGAATACGACGGATGGGAAACCATCGTCGTGAAACCCGATTCCGCGCTTTCCCTAAACGAATGAAGAAAAACGACATCGTTCACCTTTTTCAGGAAATTCGGGGTCGCCGCGTACTGGTCGTCGGCGACCTCATGCTCGATGAATTCATCTGGGGGACGGCCCGACGGCTCGCCCCGGAAGCACCGGTCCCGGTCGTCGAAGTCGAACGCGAAACCTGGAAACTCGGCGGCGCGGCCAACGTCGCCGCCAACATCCGGGCGCTCGGGGGCGTGCCGACCGTTCTTGGCGTCATTGGCGATGATCTTTCGGCGGAACTTCTAAAAGCCGAATTCAAGCGGAACGATCTGACCGATCACGGGTTACTGGTCGATCCCGACCGTCCGACAACCCGCAAAACCCGCGTCATGGCCCATTCCCATCAGGTCGTCCGGGTGGATCGCGAACGCCGCCGCCCCGTTTCCGCCACCATTGAAGACGCCATCATCGCCCGCTTCGCCGAACTCCTGCCGGAAATGGCCGCCGTGGCGATTTCCGATTACGACAAGGGGGCGCTGACGGCCCGCATTCTGGAAAGCGTCCTGGAGATGGCTCAGGAACGGGACCTGCCGGTGACGCTCGACCCGAAACTGCGGAATTTCCCCTTCTACAAACCGGTCACGGTCATCACGCCGAATCACCACGAAGCCGAAGCGGCGACCCATTTGACCATCGAAAATGACGAATCGCTGGCCGAGGTCTGTCGGGCAATCCGGCAAATGCTTGGAAAACCGAATGTTCTGGTCACGCGCGGCGAGGCGGGAATGACGTTGTGCGATCCGCACGGCGTCCTCACCCACATCCCGGCGGCGGCGCGCGAGGTGTATGACGTGACCGGCGCGGGGGATACCGTCCTCGCAACGCTCACGCTGGCGCTCGCGGCGGGCGCGGAAATGCTCGACGCGGCCATCACCGCCAACCACGCGGCGGGCGTCGTGGTCGCCAAACTCGGCACGGCGACGGCATCGCCGGAGGAAATCGCGGCGACGTTCGAGTAAATTGATTTTCGATTTTTGATTGAAGATTGAAGATTTTGGTCCAATCCGTTGAATTCATTGGAGATGGACAAAGTTTTTGGAGTTTTCGATGAGTGACATCGTGCAACTGAGTCCGGCGGAAGTGAAAGCCCGGCTGGACGCGAATGAAGATTTCGTCCTGCTCGACGTACGCGAGGTGTGGGAATTCGAGTTCAACCGCATCGAGGGCGCGGTGCTGGCCCCGATGAGCGATTTTCCGAAATACGCGGCGAGACTCGACAAGGAAAAGGAATACGTCGTGTATTGCCACCACGGCATCCGCAGCATGCACGCCTGCGGCTTCCTGAAAACGATGGGTTTCACGAAACTTTCAAATTTGACGGGCGGAATCGACGCATGGTCGTACGAAGTTGACCCGAGCGTGCCGCTTTACTGATTTTTCCGAACGCGATGAAACGGCGTGAATACCGGTTAAGACGCCAAAAACTCCTCATTGCTATACAGGCCGCGTTTCGCGACGTGGCGCTTGAGGACGGAATCACGCTCAGGCAGGCGGCGGCGCTGGATGGGTACGGCGACGAAGCCGCACAAGCGGAAGCCCGGAAACAGGACGAAGGAATCCATTGGTCCCGCATTTCCCCAAAAACGCTTCAAGAACTGGATTGTCCGCTGAGTTTTCTTGATCCAAAAGGGTTTCGGTTTTATCTGCCGGCTTACATGATTGCCGCGTTGAAAGAAAACCCTTGCGACTTTTACGTCCATTTTCATCTGATGCAGGAATCCGGCGTCTCCCAGCGGAAGACGCAACCGGCAAATATCGCCGCCAAATACGGGTTTTCCCCCTCCCAAATCCGGGTCATCGCCGACTTCCTCGAATTGATTCATCCCGAGGTAGGAATTCAGGAAGCCGACCGGATTGTCATTTCCAGATGGCGCGAATTGGCCGACGCGCAGCCGCCCGAATGAACACCCCAAGCCGTTCAACCCGCATTTTTTCATTCATCGTTCATCATTCATCGTTTCCCCTACCGCCATCCGACCGATTTCGCCCACGCCTCGCCCTCGGCCTGCCGGGCGTCCCAGTCGGCGGGCGCGGAGTCGTCGGTGTCGTGGACGAGCCGCGTCAGCGGTGAGAGTCCGACGGCTTCCCGGAGTTCGTTGACGCGGTCGGGATCGGCGAGCGTCCAGACGTGCATCCGGCCGTCCGGTCCCCAGTCCCATTGCGTACCGTAAACCTGCGGGCGGCGTTCGAAAAACGCGATCCGGTCCTCGACGTACACCACCAGCGACGCTTTCAACTCCCCCTTTTCTACCGCTTCCCGCAACAACGGCAGGCAGCCGCGCTGCAACGCCGGACGCCCGATGGCGTGCATCAGAATCAGCCATGCCGCCTCAGCGCCGTCCGTTCCGACCAACGACTCGCCCGGCCAGCCGAATTCATCAAGAATTTTCTGGAGTTCATCGGCATTCGCCTCGTGAACTTCCCTCATCCGCGCGTTGTACCCCTGAAAAAGCTCGCCCGTCGCGGCCAGTTCTGCCCGTACCCTACCGTCCTCCGCCGCCAGCTTCACCAATTTGTCCCGTAATGGTTCGTTCATCGGTTTTCTCCGGTGGAAGCAATTTTCAAATGAATGGCCCCAAGAAAATAGAGCCGTTTTCGTTTGACTACGCCCCCGTTTCCAGGTGGGGAATGGGTCACCGATTGGATGTAGCCCACGTCCGGAGCGCTTGCGCGAGGACGTGGGAAATCGTGAAAAACCATTGATTTCATTGAATTTTTGGGCGGAACATGTTTCCCGTAGCCTCGCCAAAGCGCTCCGGCTACGGGCTATTCCCAATATTCTACCCACCCGCGTGGAGGTGGATTGGTCGCACAAAAACGAAAACTGCTCTAGCCCATACCCGGACCGGAGGGAGGGTATGGGGAAAAATGCGATTCATACGCTCCATCGTTTTCCCACAGCCTCCCTTCGGTCCGGCAGTGGGCTATTTTCTCCTTCCAACTTGCAAAGCTGAACCCCACTCAGAACAAACTCGCCCACCCGCCAAAATTGGTCTATAACTCACCGCGTTTCGATATTCGCCCTTCAACTCAAAATTCAAAACTCAAAATTGGGTTTTACCTGAAACCCGACACCCGACACCTGACACCTTTTCCAGATGACCCTGCTGCAACCGATCTGGCTGCTTTTGCTCATCCCGCTCGTCGCCGCCTGGCGGGCCTGGGCGATGCCGACCCGGTTTCTGCACTGGTCGCGGGCGGTGATGCTGCTCGCCATCGTTCTCGCCGCCGCCGGACTCTCGCTCAAACTTCCGCAACGCGCCGGGACGGTCGTGGTCGTCGCCGACCGCAGTCGCTCGATGCCCACCGGCAGCGACGCCACCGAAAAGGAACTCATCGGGCTGATTCAAAAGGAAATGTCGGGGAACGAGGAACTTGCCGTCGTCACCTTCGGCGAATCGGCCGCTATTGAACGCGCTCCGCAAACCGGGGCCTTCGCCGGGTTCACCAACGATGTCGGCCCCGATGCCTCGAATCTGTCGGAAGGCATCGCCCGCGCGCTTTCTTTAATTCCGAAAGACGCGCCGAGCCGCATCGTCGTGCTTTCCGACGGTCGCTACACCGGACGGGAGCCGTCCGCCCCCGCCGCGCAGGCCGCCGCGCGCGGAATTCCGATTGATTTCCGGACCATCCAGCGTCCGACCACCAACGACACGGCAATTTCCCGGCTCGACGCCCCGGCCACCGTTACGCCGGGCGAGGGATTCGTCCTCACCGTCTGGGCGCGGTCGCCGTCGGCGCAGGAAGGCGGATATGAAGTTCTGCGAAACGGCCAGCCCATCGCCGCCGGGAAGACAAACTTTACCGCCGGGCTGAACCGGCTCGCCTTCCGCGACGTGGCGGGCGAAGGCGGGACGCTCGTCTATTCCGTCCGCGTCACCGGTACTGGCGAGGACCCGATTCCCGAAAACAATTCCGCGAAGATGCTCGTCGGGGTTCGCGGGCCGAAACCGCTTCTCGTCGTCTCGCCCGCTGCCAATTCCGGCCTCGCGCGGCTGTTCGTCGCGGGCGGACTGCGCGTGGATGCCCGTACGTCGGGTCAAATGGGCTGGACCCTTGAAGAACTTTCCAACTTTTCCGGCGTCGTCATCGAAAACGTTCCGGCGGAAAAGGTCGGGACGCGCGGAATGGAAAATCTCGCCGCGTGGGTGCGCGACACCGGCGGCGGCCTGCTGATGACCGGCGGGAAAAACAGCTACGCCCCCGGCGGCTACTTCAAGTCGCCGCTCGAAGCCGTCATGCCGGTTTCGATGGAACTCCGGCAGGAACACCGCAAACTCGCTCTCGCGATGGTCGTCGCGATGGATCGCTCCGGCAGCATGGCCGTCCCGGTCGGCGGCGGACGGACCAAGATGGACCTCGCCGATCTCGCCGCCGTTCAGGTACTCGATCTTTTAACCCCGATGGACGAATTCGGCTGCATCGCGGTCGATTCTTCCGCTCACACCATCGCCGACATCGGCCCGGTCAACAACAAGGAAGCCGTCCGGAGCCGCGTGCTGCGCGTCCAGTCGGAAGGCGGCGGCATTTTCATCTACCAGGCGCTCGCCGCCTCGGCGGACATGATTCTCAAGGCCCAGCCGCAGACGAAACACGTCATCCTGTTCGCCGACGCCGCCGATTCCGAAGAACCCGGCGATTACAAGAATCTAATTGAAAAAATGCGGCAGGCCGACATCACGATCAGCGTCATCGGCCTCGGAAAACCGACCGACAGCGACGCCGAACTGCTGCGCGACATCGCCAAACGCGGCAGCGGACGCTGCTACTTCACCGAAGACCCCGGCGAACTGCCGCGCCTTTTCGCACAGGACACCTTCGTCGTCGCCCGAAGTACCTTTCTCGACCAGCCGACGCCGTTTTCTTTTACCGGCGGAATGGTGACGCTCGCCGGGAAATCGTTCCCCGCACCGCCCGCGCTCGGCGGGTACAATCTCTGCTACGTCCGTCCGACGGCCAATCTCGCCGCCGTTACAAAAGACGAATACACCGCGCCGGTCGTCGCGAGCTGGCAGGCTGGCATCGGGCGCGTCGCGTGCTACACGGGCGAGGCCGACGGTCAGTTCGCCGGACCGCTCGCCGGTTGGCCGTCGGCGGGCGAGTTCTACACCAGCCTCGGACGCTGGACCGCCGGAGCCTCGGAAAATCTGCCGCCGGAAATGCTGGCCACGCAGGAAATCCGCAACGGCGTCTGCTACGTCCGGCTCGATCTCGATCCGACGCGGCAGAACGAGCCGTTCACCGGTACGCCGACAGTCAATGCGCTCACCTCGACCGGCGGCGGGCCGCCCACATCGAAGAAACTGGCGATGCAGTGGACCTCCGCCGACACGCTTTCCGTGGAACTGCCGCTGAAAGGCAGCCAGACGGCGATTTCGACCGTTGAAGTTCCAAATGTCGGTACGGTCACGCTGCCGCCGGTCACGCTGCCCTATTCGCCGGAATTCGCTCCCGCCGAACCCGGCGAGGGCGCGGAAACACTCGACAAGCTGGCGAAAGCCACCGGCGGACGTAAATTGCTCGACCTTTCCGGCCTCTGGCGGACGCTCCCGAAACGTTCGCGCTTCCTCGACCTTTCGCCCTGGCTCATCGGACTGGCGCTTTTACTCTTATTAATTGAAGTACTTGAACGCCGGACCGGCCTCGTCACGGCGTGGCGTCCGGCCCCGGCGGAGGCGCTCGGCAAACTGAGCGCGGCGATTCCCCGCCCGACAGGAAAGAAATCGGATAAACCGGCGGTTTCAACGTCCAAAACAAAGGCTGAACCGGCGCAAACCGCCGCGCAACCGAAGCCGGAACCCACGAAACCTCAACCTTCAACACAGCCCGGCGTCATCGACGCGCTCTCCCGCGCCCGCAAACAGGCCGACGAACGGAACAAACGGTGAAGGTTCAAAGTTTCCGCCTGATGGCTTTTGAAAAATGGTTTCGGGAATACATTCAAGGTGTTGGACGACCAACCAACGCCCCATTGGGGCGGCGCTACGATAGCCGAGGGCAAGCGCAGCGAAGCCCTCGGAACGCGCGGAATGCAACGCACGAACCGCGTCAGCGGTGAGGACGTTTTTACCGGTTCAATTTTTCAAAAACCATCAGGCGGTAAAAGAAATTCGATGTCACTGACCGTACGCCGCGAAAATCTGCCCGCCAGATGCGAAATCTGCCACCAGACGGATTTGTTCGATCCGGAAACGGGAAATTGCCTGCGGTGTTCAGCCCTTGTCCTCAATTCACCACTTGCCCAGCCTGTAGCGGGTAAAATTCCCCAACCTGAAGTTGGGGCAATTCCCGCCCAAAACAAGAGGCTTACCCCTCGCTGGTTTTGGTTTGGGTACGGATTGATAATGATTGAACTATTACTTCAATCTCTCGATATCCTTGAAGTTATTCAACTTCCGAAATTTGGTCCAATTATAGGTTTTCTTTTGTCACCCTTCCTTCATTTTTTCGCTTTGTATTGGATTCTGGGGATAAAAAATGGGCGTTGTCCCTATTGCCGATCTCTTTACCCGCAAGGGCTCGACAAGGCAGAAAAAAACTGCCTTTCTTGTGGGTCGCAAATAATCCCTTGAGGCAGTTTGAACTGAACATGTCTTTGACCGTACGCCGCGAAAACCTGCCCGTCAGATGCGAAATCTGCCACCAGACGGATTTGTTCGATCCGGAAACCGGAAACTGCATGCGGTGCGTTTCCGGAACCATCGGCGCGCCGTTGCTCAGGCAGAATGAAGCAGCGATTAACGAAACCAAGCCCGACGTTTCCATTGAATATGCGAAAGTTCGGGCTTCCATGAAAAAAATGGCCCCGTTGCTTTTTTTCTTTTCCTTCATTCTAAGCATGGGCCAAATGCTACTCATAACTAACCTAACCTTTAAGCTTTACCTCACCCTTTTCATTATTTTACTTCTTATTCCAACAGTAATTATTTTCTTCAACAAACACCGTTGCCCAAATTGTCGGTTCCTTTTTCACCTCCTGCAATGCTCGACTTGCCCACGCTGCGGAGCAATTCTGGAATCCCAAAAATCTACGAACCGCCAATAACGTCATGTCCCTGACCGTCCGCCGTGAAAACCTGCCTGTCAGATGCGAAATCTGCCACCAGACGGATTTGTTCGACCCGGAAACCGGTCAGTGCGGACGCTGTTTGGAGTTCGATTCAAATCTTTCTTCAAAAATGGAGAGGGAGTCATCCATTGAACTCCCCGAGCTGAATTTTTCCAAGAAATTTCAAAAGAATCAGAAAACGTTGAATTATCTTCTCGCCGTCAGCCAGGCCCCATTCATAGCGGCGTTCGTTTTCATTGTTGCTACTCAAACCACTGATTTTAAAATATTTGCTTGCCTTTTAGGGATTTCGGCGCTCTCGATTCTTTTTGCCGTACATCTTCAAGCCCGATTCAGCCGGTGTCCGAATTGCGGTTTCGAGGCAAGGGAAAGTCAGAACCTTAAATCACCGGAAAACAGATGCAGACGATGTGGAGCAATTCTGATTTCCTGAAATTGTCCTCAACAAACAACAATGACTCTCACCGTACGCCGCGAAAACCTCCCCGTCAGATGCGAAATCTGCCACCAGACGGATTTGTTCAATCCGGAAACGGGAAATTGCGGACGGTGTGATGGGGTCACGATCCCGGCACTTCGGCGAAAAATCCGGCGCTATGAACCGACGAAAAGACATGATGGACTGGATTGCACCGAAGCATTCGCCGAAAAGCGGAAGCGCGCTGGCAGGTTCATTGCCATCGGAAATTCCGTCATCGGTTTGGTGATGCTCCTCATCTGGGCCGTGTTCAAACCCGGTTTTCTCCCGGTTTTCGTATTATTTCATCTGTTTGTACTTATTACCGGTGAAAGAAAGATGAGGTGTCCTGCCTGTAACAGTACGGCACCGCTCGGAAACTGGTCATTTCGACCAGGGAAAAACTGCTGCTATTGCGGGGCGATTCTGATGAAGTGACAGAAACGTTGTGTTTTTTCAGTTTTCGGACATCAGGACGAAAAATCGATGCCGTTGACCGTACGCCGTGAAAATCCGCCAGTCAGATGCGAAATCTGCCACCAGACGGACCTATTCAATCCCGAGACGGGGAATTGCGACCGGTGTACCCCAGTTCTGGCCGCGCCGGTCAATCCGCTCAACCCGCCGGAGAACGTCTTCAAGGCAGCGCGGAAACGGATTTCCACTTGGACGGCGATCCTGGTTGCGGCAGGCGGATTGCCCGCCATTGCGGTTTTGCTGATGACGGAGCGACAACAGCTTGTTCCGTTCATGTTCCTCCCGTCGCTCATCGTTTTTCTGTTCGTCGTTTTCAAGAATTATCGCTGCCCGGTATGCCTTCGGTTTTTTCCGATTGATACTCAGGATCGGAAACGATTGCATTTCTGCCAGTGGTGCGGGGTGCGGTTGATC
Organism: Blastocatellia bacterium NZW_1522; assembly: GCA_039793685.1. Taxonomy (GTDB): domain Bacteria; phylum Acidobacteriota; class Blastocatellia; order Chloracidobacteriales; family Chloracidobacteriaceae; genus JAAFHI01. The sequence continues at coordinate 2,289 of JBDRAL010000101.1, read as the reverse complement.
CGGGAGGGCGAAGACGATTGAACAACGCGATTTTCAATAAAACGCGGGACGATCCGGATTTCCGAATCGTCCCGCGTTTTCTGTCGCCCGTTTCACGGGCTTGAACAAATTTTCCCACCGACTTTTTCCACGGATTTCGCTCGCAAGCTCGCTCCATCCGAGGCTTTACGCTCTCGCCCGCCTTCGCGGGCGTTCAAAAACCGGTTCCAAAGACAACGGGAACACCAAAAGGAAAAAACGGATCGGAAATGGAGAATGTTGAGACGAACCATTCCGCATTCGATATTCCGCATTCCGCATTTTTTCGACACGGACAGCCCTCCCTGACGGTCAGGCTGCGGTGCGGTTTCGGGTTGTGTTTTAAAACCTGAAACCCGACACCCGATACCCGACACCTTCCCCTCAGTACCGCCAGCTCTTCAAATCCGCTCCCGGAGGCGCCGTTTTGGCGATGCGTTCGAGAATGGTCGGGACGTACATCTGGTTGTAGCGCAGCCGGGAGAGCGCGTTCGGGCGGGTCGGGTCGCCGTTCCAGCAATGTTCGGCGCGGTCGCCGTAGGCCACTTCCCCCTCGTACGGCGGGTCGTTCGTCAGCTTCAGGAAATCTTCCGCCAGATAGACCGCGTTGTTGAGGTAGAAGTTGTCCATGTCGCCGCAGTAGATGCGGATTTTGCCGCGCAGCTTGGGGCCGATCTTCTTCCAGTCGCGCTTCAGGATGTAGGTCAGGTCGTAATTTTCCCGCCAGTAGGCCGCGACCTGCTTGTCGATCACGCCCGTGCGCTTGTCGAAAATCGGTTTCGGATAGCCGTCCGGGCCGACCGGCGAATAGACCGCCTGCCAGATGTCCCACTGACCGCCCGAACGGCCTTTTTCGCCCAGAACGAGTTCCAGCCGGTTCATCTGCCCGATGGTCGTGTTGATGTGGCCGAGGTAATCCCGATGACCGGGGCGTGGGACCTTCTTGAACTTGCTGTCGATGTAGTAGGCGTTCGTTTCGTCGTACAGGTTGAACGACGTATAGGCCCGAAAATCAATCGGATCCGGGCAGGCCGCGAAACACCCGTTGAATTCGTCCGGGTAGAACATTTGAACCGCCAGCGCTTCCCACCCGCCGGTCGAGCCGCCGTAGAGAAACCGCGACCAGCCCTGACCGATACAGCGATAGCGTTTTTCGACCTCGGGGATGAGTTCATACATGATCGCGTCGCCGTACGGCCCGAGGTTGGCCGAATTCACCGCGTAGGAATCGTCGTAAAACGGATTCGCGTGCTGAATTTCAAGGATCACCATCCGGGGGAAATTCGGCCCGGTCCATTCCTTGTAAAACTGGTACGCCTGTTCCTGCTCGATCCTGTTGTATCCCTCAAGGTTGAAACGTTTGCTGTAAGTCGGCTTGAGGTTCGGGTCGGGCGGCGTTTCGCGAAATCCGCCGAACGTGTCGGGAAAATGCCCGTGGAACACACAGAGCGGATAGCGCGCCTCGGGATGCGTGTCGAAGCCTTCCGGAATCAGCACGCAGGCGCCGAGTTCCATCGGACGACCCCAGAATTTCGACAGCCGCTCACTGCGGATTTTGAAGTGCTTGATGTACTTCGTGTCTTTTGGCGGTTCGATTTTCTCGATTTCCTTGTCGAGCGTGATTTTCACCACGCCGCCCTTCGCCGGGTCGATTTCGATCTTCACCGGGGTCGAATAAAGGTTGCCGGGCGCGCGATTCCACTGGCGTCCCTCGCCCTGATCCATCGGCAGCTTCACGGTGAAGCCGTCGGCGCGGTGGAAGGTTTCGTACTTCTGGAGCAACGCCTGAGCGAAATAGGTCCCGGCGGGTACGTCGGCAAGTCCGTCGAGCGGATAGCCGACCGCCGAGCCGTCCACCACGGCGGGCTGGCCGGATTTCCAGCCGTCCACGTCCATTCCGAAGATGAGCTGGGTGTCTTCCGAGTCATCGATTTGAAAACGCGGCTCGGCCTTGTCGTTGGTCGCCAGCATCAGCAGCAGGCGACCGTCGAGCGGCGTTTTGCTCCGTTCGGCGGAAAAGGAAATTTCAAACTTGAGGTTGGTCGTTTTCGGCCCGTGTTGCGCCGAAACACCGGCGGAAAAGAGCCAGACGATTCCGGCGAGCAGCAGCAGGCTGGCCGGACGAAATGAAATTCGTGCCATGTCGGTTCTCCGGTTGGAGCAGGATTGGAGCGCGGACATCCTTGTCCGCATGGTTTGTGGGAGCGCGGACATCCCTGTCCGCATGATTTTTAAGGTTGAAAAAGAAGCATGCGGGCAAGGATGTCCGCG
>JBDRAL010000011.1:0-52049 GCA_039793685.1 Blastocatellia bacterium NZW_1522 | reverse complement strand
TCGACCTCGCGCAGTTTCGCGATGATTTCTTCCGCTTTGTGGTGCTTCTTTTTCACGGCAGTCCGTCCCTTCTCAAAGGCTTCGGACTCACATTTTACATGGACCCGTTTAAGGGAAGCAGGTCACGTCGAGAAGGCTGTTGTTGAACAGCCGATCAATTCGTTCACGGCTAACAATGAAATCGGAAACCGTGACCGGAAAGGCTCACGTGAAGGAGATAAGGGAGAGATTTGTTACCGAGGTGGGCAATGTGGCGGGCTGATTCGTTCCCAGGATGCCCGAGGGTTTCGGAAAATGATTCAGATTCGCCGCCAAAAACCTTTCGAACGCCGAAAGTACCTTGGAATCATCAAGGGAAATGTTTTCCTTCACGGAAAAAACGTTTTTCCTTGACGTTCCCAAGGTATTTTTGCCAAGGAAAAGGTAAAAAACGTGAGGAAAGACATTTTGTTCGTGGCGCAAAAGGCTTTCCACGACGGAGAAAACGTTTCGGCCACGGTTTCGAAGATACCGCGCATGCGGTTCTCGCGGGGGTTGTTCAAGGCGGGGAGTCCTTTTCATCGCGACGGAGACACCCGAGGAGAAATCGCGTGGCGGCGTCCTGAAAGGACAGCGTGGTGTCCTTAGCAATCAGCCTCACGGCCGGAAAGGAGACTGCGCTTCAAATTTGGGGTTTTCCTTTCCAAGTCTTTCGAAATTGGGCCGTTGAGGAAAAGACCGGTAAACGGCGCGATAAACCTCGTCATAAAATTCTCGAATAGTCCCTTTAAATGCACCATCAGCATAAACTTCAAGGAGTTTCCGCGTAAAACTGCCATAACCATCCGAGGGCCCGTCAAACGTCGGTTCTTCATCCTGACAGGCTGAAATGACGATGATCGAAGCTTCTATGACTTCCGAAGGCTCTGTTAAAAATTGCCCTGCTTTCAATGACTCCTCGTGCGACAACGTATATTGATCAAGAACAGACTGCGGCATCGAGAGCACATAAAATCCACTTCCGATTTTTTCAAAAATCGTTCCGCTATAACAGCTTTCGATTATCCCCAAAACTTTGACGCCCGGAGAAAACTTTGCCCACAAGGTATTGAATTCATCATCCACGAACATTCGGTCATAAAGGCAAAGAGTTTCGTCAAATCCATTGCATTCATCACCGGAAGCATCAACAACCCGCCCGCCATGTCCTGAGAAGGTAACAAGCAACTCGTCGCCTTCCTTCAAAACCTCTGATATCTCCGACAAAAAACCGATAAGGTTTTCCGATTTTGCCTCTTCATTTAGGAAAGACTTGGGCTTGTAACCATTCTTTTCTGCGATCTCGTGCATTTTTTTTGCAGCATTCACGCAGGCGGCGGCGGTGCCATTCCATCCATCGTATGAGTCGGAGTTCACAAGATTCAGACCAAGATGAATTGAATATGCCGCCATTTTAACTCCTGAAACCAAATTGATTACGAACACAATACTCAGGCCGGGAATTGATACCACGGCTCCCCAAACAATCAACTCCAACGGATGAACGCGACAAATCGCTCTCATCAAAATTCGATAATCACCAAAAACTTTGACCGATCAGAAGGTTCCGGGTTTGTAGCCAACTCCCGAGATGTAATGACCTCCGCAAATCGCCGGTCGGCCTAAACTACTAATTCCCCGATACGACCTGATTGTCACTTGATCCTCGCGGAGAACTCCCGGCAATAAGTTTTTATAAACCTGATTAAAATCTGGGGTCCCCAACGAGCAACTTCCAGTCCCAGAAGAGGGGCAATCGTTGGAAAACTCTATTTCGATTTTTTTTTCAGAATTTCCAGAAAAGGTAAATTGCCCTTCCTTAAAACCATCAAGAGTAGCTGTATCATTTCCCTTTAGATCAATCTGCACGCCAATGCTTTCCACAACCTGAGCCCAAATGGGTCGATTCAAACCGTACGTGACCAAGGCAGCTTCCGTCTCCAATGTCATCGCGAATATCTGTCCGCAATTGAAGAATAGGCCAGCCTGTAAATGGCTGATCTGGGGATTTAACGTTCTTGGGGTTGTGCCTAGGAACTGATTGAATCCGTCAAGGCAGATAAGGTGGCGTGAATCAGTTCTTGTTTCGCTTTCGTCATATGTGATTTCCGCTGTACCTGTTTCTTTGGTAACATTCAGTATGATTTTCTGCCTAGTCCCCGGCGTCTGATTCAGGGGTGTGCGTACTATCCCATCTTCTTTCAGAATCGCCGAGAATACATGATTGGCGGCCATCAAGGCACCAAACATTCCCCAAGTTGAGGGTCCTGGCTTATGAAAAAGTGGAACAAGTCCTTTTGTCGTAATCAGAATACTTGTCATTGCAAACTCCTTCTTTACTCAATTTGATGAATACTTGATCGGAACTAGACGAAGACTCGTGATGCATTCAGGGCAAGCAATTTAAGCTCCTTGCCAAAAGGATCATCCCGGAGGTAACGGCTGAACCTCTCCGAAAATGACTTATTGAGCAATCCGCGGGGACCTGATTTCAGAGTCAGGGCAATCGCAAGCTTAATAAACTCATCGTTGATTTCGGCGGCGTCAGTTGAATATCTGGTTTCAATCATCCCGAGAATTTTTTTGAGAATTTCCTCCATTGCAAAATCAGGAGTTCCATTATTTTTTTGAACCAATTTCCGCATTGAAGGAATTAAGTAAAGACTTTGATCAGCGACAGGATTCTCCAGAAAAATCTCAACGGAATCCCTGAAAGCAAGATTAAACCTATCATTTGCTTCCTTGTTTCTACCCATCCCTTCAAGAGCGACACCCTCGAAAAAATTCAGTATGGAGATTTCTCTTTTTATATCTCCATTTTCAGGGCTCATTTTTAAAAAAATATTATATTCCCCTTGAACTTGTCTAAGCGTGTTAATTGCTTTCTCAAAATTTCTTCCAGAGATGTAACGAATTGCCAAGCATCTCTGAAAATAAAGCACCAAATAGGCAGCCTCAAAATTCTCCTTATCAACCAAGTAGTTCTTTTTTGCCTTCGATACCTCCCTCTCGAATTCCTTAAGATCGCTGATACTTCCTGAATGACTCCTCACTTCCATTTCGTAAATTCGCGCAATATTCAAAAGGCTTTCATATTCACCCTTCTCTTCCGAACTTTTTAAAACAAATTCAGCTTCTAAGTGAGCATGATGAAAATACTCCAAAGCTTTTTGAAGTGGCTTTTCGGAAGATTGCTTCGAAAACAAATCAGACAGTGATTCAAATCTTTCGGCGAGTAACGAATAAGATTGGCCTAATGCCAAAAGAGATTGGATCATTCTCACTCTCAGTTTTTTATCTTTTGGATTTTTCTTTAGCTGATCTTCATCCTCATAAAGCATTCTCTCCGCTATCTCAATTGAATCCTGGTAGTTCGATGTGTACGCCAGAAGTCCCCAATGACGATAATCTATGCTTCTTTTTGCCTTAATCCTCAGTTCACTTTCCAATGACATTATCTCTAATTGAGAGACTGATTTTTGGAGAGCTTTTTTTGAACCAGTGAGATCACCCAACCGCTGCAAGACTGCCCCAAAATGATTTTCTCCCTCGATAAACTCCCAAAGCAGTTCATCGTTCCGGATTCCCTTTGCGAAAGCCTCCTCAAAAAGTTTTTCGCTTTTTCGATATCCTTCTAGTGCGTTCCTGAGATTTCCCTTGTTCCCAAATCCAACCCGTCCTTGCAGATCAGCGAAATTCTTAATCACAATTCCCAACTTGATTTTATTTTCCAAGTTCTCATCGCTGTTTTGATTCAAGCCGTCCAGTGTGCGCAAACATTGGCTAATCAGCTTCTCGCGTATTTTGGTTGCCCCAGCAAGAGAAGCAATATCCTGATTTATCTGAATCAATTCGATTGAGTTTAGAACAAGTTTCTGGTTGCTCTGTTCAGTCTTCAAACGAGCTTGTTCCGCTTTCCTCGCCTGCCACAAGGCAACGCCCGTACCACCCAGCATCGAGGCCATCACCAACATTGCCGCCGCCGTCTGCCAGCGGTTTCGCTTGACGAACTTCGCCACCCGGTAGCGTACCGTGTCGGGGCGGGCACTGATGGGGAGTCCGTCGAGGTGGCGGCGAATGTCTTCCGCCATCTGTTCGACCGAGGCGTACCGGCGGGCGGGGTCCTTGGCCAAAGCCTTCAGTACGATGGTGTCCAGGTCTCCCGAAATCCGCTTTTTTCGACGGCGGCGTTCGACCTCGGACAATTCTTCGTCCCCGGCATCTTCAACCGCGGCGCCCGGTCGAACCGGCTCACGGTCGCAAATCGCCGCAATCAACTCCTCATAACTGTCTCTACTGTTTGAATACGGAGAATCGCCGGATAAAAGCTCATACAAAATGACGCCCAGCGAATACACATCCGTCGCGGTCGTGATGTTCTTTCCGCGAATCTGTTCGGGGCTGGCGTACGCCGGAGTGAGGAGCCGTTCTTCCGCCGCGGTTTGCGCGAGCGTGTTCTTGAAGTCATCCCGGAAGATTTTGGCGATCCCGAAATCGAGCAGTTTCGGCGTCCCGTCCGCCAGGACGAGGATGTTTCCCGGTTTCAGGTCCCGATGAACGATCAGGTTGCGGTGCGCGTGCTGTACCGCATCGCAGACTTTGACGAAAAGCCGCAACCGATCTTCGAGTTCCGGCAGGTTCTTTCGGCAGTATTCGAGAAATGCCACACCGTCCACATATTCCATGACGATATAAGGCAGCCCCCGGTCGGTGACGCCTCCGTCGTACAACCGCGCGATGTTCGGATGGTCAAGGGTGGCAAGGACCTGTCGTTCCGTGACGAAGCGGGCCAGTAACGATCGCGACTCGCGACCGCCGCGCATGACCTTGACGGCGACCCGATGCTGAAAATCCCCTTCTTCCCGTTCGGCCAAGTAGACGACGGCCATCCCACCTTGTCCGAGTTCCCTGGTTATCCGGTAGCGGCCGACCCGGGCCGGTGATTCATCCTCGGCATTTCCCGCCAGAATGTTCAGGCCAAGGGTCAGGATCGACCCGTCGATCAGGGGTGGGCCATCGAAGTGGGCGGCCAGTAACGAAAGGACCTCTTCGGCGGAATCGGAATCTTCCGCGCAGCATTTGCGGACAAATGCTTCTTGCTCGATCGCCGGCAAGTCCAGCGCATCGAAGAAAACCGACTCGATAAAACTCCACTTGACCGGATCGGTCATGGTCGAGCCTCCGAAGCAGATTCAGGCAGGTGTCAGCCGTTTGAGCAACCAGGCGCGGGCGAAAGTCCAATCGCGCTTGACTGTTGCCGGAGCGCAGTTCAGTACCAATGCGATCTCTTCAATTTCCATGCCGGAGAAAAACTTCATTTCAACCACGCGCAGTTTGCGTTCATCAATCTGAAGGAGTTTTTCAAGCGCGTCGTCCAGGAGAAGCAGGTCCGCATTGGTCTCGATTCCAAGCGAAACATCGGCCAGTTCGACCTGTCTCTGATCGCCTCCGCGTTTCTTCGCACTTTTGCTGCGGGCGTAATCAATCACGATGCTTCGCATGACTCGCGCCGCGACGGCCATGAAATGGGCACGCCCTTTCCAGTCAGTTGACGATTGACCAACAAGGCGCAGATACGCCTCGTTTACCAACGCCGTCGTCTGAAGCAAATCGCCACGCTCGTGGCCGCGAAGGATATTTCGCGCAAGTCGCTTCAATTCGGCATGGGCAAGTTCGTATGCCTGATTAAAAGCAGCCTGATCCCCTCTGCCCCAAGCGGAAAGAAGGTCCGTCAGATGCACATCCATGCGTTGTTTCTGATTGTGTGAATTTTCTAAGGTAGCAGAAGAATAGTAGAATGTTTTGAAGAACCGCAACGGATTCCTTCAGGACATTTCAAAGAAAGTCCGGAGTCAAAAAAAAACAGTGGCGCTCCCAAGCATTGGAAGCGCCAACCGTCAGGCAAAACACCAAAATCACCAAATTGTCAGCGGCTGAAAAAACGCCCCGCCATCCCGAGCAGGTCATCCACGGCGCTGCCGTCCTTGTCGGCGTCGAGGAAGGTGTTGAGCAGACCGAGGACGGTTCCCGCCGTCCCAGACGACTGGCCGCCGAGCAGTCCGGCGAGGCCGTCCGCGTCGAGGCCCTGCTGCTGCTGAGTCCGGCCGAGCAGGCCCATCACGAGCGGGGCGACGGTTTCAAGCAGATTTCCGGCGGCGGACGGTTCGAGGCCGCTCGCCTGGGCGACGCCCTGTTCGATGGTTCCGCGCTGGTCGCCGAGAACATGTCCGAGAATCCCCGCGCCGTTGGCCATCCCGCCGTTGCCGAGAAAACCGAGGACGTCATCGAGAATGCTTCCGTCGTGATCGTTCGAAAGCGCGGTGTGGAGCGCCTGCGCGCCTTCCGGCTGGGCGGCGTTGCGGGCGAGCGCGCCCATCAGCAACGGAACGGCAACGCCGAGTGCCTTTCCGGTCGTACCTTCGTCGGCCCCGATTTTCTGACTGATCTGGGAAAGCGCCGGTCCGGCGAGCTGTTGCAGCAATAAAGTAGTCAATTCACTCATTGAAAACCTCTGTGGAAGTTGCCAGTGGTCAGTCGCCAATGACGAGCAGTTAGCGGTCAGCGGTTAGTAGTTAGCGGACTGACTATGGAAGATGAATTTTGGCTGAACGGATGCCGGAACGTAGCCCAAAACAGTGGCCAGTTGCCAGTCGTCAGTGGCCAGTCTCCAATGCGAGCGCATTGGTTCATGTTCAAAACAACTGACGACTGGCAACTGGCCACTGACTACTGATTGAACGGATTGCCATTTGCCACCGACCGCGCCTGATAGCCGCTGCGGGCGCGGACCTTCGCCCCCGGTTCATTCACGCGGACGCGCAGCCGCCGGTAGCCGCCGTCTTCGAGCGGGCGGGTCGGGTAGTAGCCCAGAACGTAAACGTGGCGGAGTTCCTCGGCGATTTGTTGCAGGATGCCGCGCATGGTCCCGATGTCGGTGAAGTAGTGGTGTTCGCCGCCCGACACGATCGCCACATCGCGCATGAAGGATTCATTCGTTCCGCGTACGGTCGGGTCGATGGTCGGCGTCTGTCGGCGGTTCTGGGGCGGCAGAATGTTGTTCCCGCCGGTGCTGGTGAAGGGCCGCCGACGACGCGGGAAGGGGAACGGAAAAGGAAACGGGAAGGGAATCTGAACCTGGCCGGGGGGCTGGTTGCCGCCGCCGTTCGGGTCGGCGGTCGGATACTGGACGGTGTACACCAACACGTCCGATTCGGTCACCGTGTTGAGCGCCATCTGCGCGTTGACCCGCTTGCTGGTCGTATCCTCGCCGTCGGAAAGAAAGATCATCGCCTTCCGTCCGTCGATTGGCGCCAGGTACTGACTGACGATAAGGTCCACCGCTTCATAGACCTTGGTCCCGCCCTCGATGCGCGCCTGATAGATGGCGTCGCGCAACTGGCGGCGGTTGCTCGTAAAAGGGCACAACTGCCGGATGGCATCGGAAAAGGTGAAAACGCTCACCTGATCGTCGGCGCGGAGGTTGTCGATGAAGGCGTTGGCGGCGTCCTGAATGTCGTTGATGCTCAGGTAGGCACTGCGGCTCACGTCGAGCACGAGCGCGACATGAAAGGGCACACGCTCGGTCGTGAAAAAGGAAATGTCCTGCTTGATGCCGTCTTCCGTCAGCGTGAAGTCGGCCTGTTTCAGAAACGGCAGGTACTGGCCGTTCTGGTCGCTGACCACGACGGGTACGGTCACGAGTGTCGCATCCACGCGGATGACACCGTCGTCATCCTCGGTCGGCTGGGAACCGGTCCCGCCGGAGCGGGATGGAAGATTCGGGCCGTCGCGGCGGCCGAGCGTCGGACGTTCGCGCTGTCCGGGAGTACCGGCTGGCGGGTCGGGTGGCACATAAACATCATCGTCCGGATCGGGCGAGGACGCGGGTGGCATGTCCCGCCGGGGATCGGGCGCGGAGGTCGGCGCCTGCCGACGATCGGGAGTCTTCTGCTGATTAACGGTCGGATCGCCGACCGGTCCGCCCGAAGTCGGGGATTGAGGAGTTGGCTGCTGCGTCGGCTTGCGCGTACGGCCGGACTGAGCCAGTGCCGTCACGTCGAGCAGGCACGTCGCGAGCAGGAGCGCCGCGAGGACGCGCCGCCCAAGGGCGACCATCGTGTTCGGTCGGTTCGACATGCCGGAAATCTCCCTTTTCTGCAAGTTTGCGCCCGTGAGAGTTCAGCCGAAGGTGGTTTCGTTGCTTTCAAAAGACGCTTTTTGTCGGCGCCGGTTCGGAAATTTCATGATCCAATCCGAAATGACAATAACGGAAGATGCCGACCGTTGACGAAAGTTTTCCCCGCCAAAACGCCTGATATTCCGATAAGCGGAGTCAAATCAGAAACTTACCTTCCCCTCAATTCTCAATTCTCAATTCTCAATTGCCCCGGGGCTTGCCCGACGCTATAGTTTGCCCCGCTCGCATCCGTGGAGGGTTGGCAGAACGGCTATTGCACCGGTCTTGAAAACCGGCGTCCGAAAGGACTTATGGGTTCGAATCCCATGCCCTCCGCCACCTGATCGAAAAAGCGCGTCCCGACCGGCGCGCTTTTTTCATTGTCCGTTTTTTCATTTTCCCGCATCCGGCCAACCCGATTCGACGTAGAGGGACTCGAAACACCGGCGCGATTCGGTGACGGGGGATTTGGCCTGCCCGGTTGCGCGCCCGACGTGCTACAGTTGCCCGCCGGAATTGCCGCCAGAGAGGTTTTAAGGATTTTATGCTGACCACGCTTCTCGCCTTCGCCGTCGTTCTCGGGACGACGGTCGTCATTCACGAATTCGGCCATTTCGCCGCGGCCAAACTGCTCGGCATGCGGGTGGACGTTTTCTCCGTCGGATTCGGCAAGCGCCTGTTCGGCTACACCTGGGGCGAAACCGATTATCGCCTGTCCCTGCTCCCGCTCGGCGGCTACGTCAAAATCATGGGCATGGAGCCGGAAGAAGAAGGCGCGGATGACCCGCGGGCCTACCACCGGCGCCCGAAATGGCATCAGCTCATCGTCCTCGTGGCCGGCCCGCTGATGAACATCGTTCTCGCCCTGGCGATTCCCTTTTTCATCGGCATGTTTCTCTTCAAGGCCCCGGCATTTCTGAACAAGCCGGCCGTGGTCGGCGCGGTCCCGCTCGGATCGGCGGCCGAAAAGGCCGGAATCAAGGCGGGCGACCGGATCGTGAAGTTTTCCGGCATCGAGAACCCGACGTGGAGCAAGGTCCGCGACTACACGCTCATCAACGACAACCGTCCCATCCCGGTGACCGTTCTGCGCGATGGGAAGGCAATTGACCTGACGCTCACACCGTCCGCCCGAAAGGCCGACGGCAACAGCTATGGTGAAGCCGGTCTGCTCACGGAAGACTATCCCAACGCAGCCCCCTCGGTCGCCTCGGTCGCGCCGGGCATGCCCGCCGCCGACGCCGGACTCCTGGCCAACGACAAACTCGTGAAGTTCAACGGGCAGCCGATTCCCAATTTTGCCTGGATGAAGGAATCACTTCAGGCATTCGAGGACCAGAAAATCATCCTGACGGTCGAACGCGACGGCAAGCCGGTTGATCTGACGATCACGCCGAAGCGCATCGAAGGCGAAGTCCGAGTCGGATTTTCACCGAATCAGCCGCCGCCCCTCCCGACAGTCAGCGAGCGGAAATCGGTCGCCGCCGCCGCCGAGTACGCCATCAACGAAAACCTTCGGGTCATCGTGCTGACCGGCGAAGCCTTCAAACAGATTTTCAAGGGCAACCGGAATCTCCGCGAGACGGTGTCCGGGCCGATCGGCATCGCGAAGGCGTCCGGCGATGCCTACAAGGGCGGCGGACTCGAAGGCTTGTTGATGATGACCATGGTTTTAAGCCTCAACCTCGGGATCTTCAACCTGCTTCCGATTCCGGTGCTCGACGGCGGCCACATCCTCATCATCCTCATCGAATCCTTTATCGGCTGGTTCGGGCTGAAACTGACCAATGCGGTCAAGAACAGCTTCAACTACGCCGGTTTCGCGGTGCTGATGCTGCTGATGGCGTTCGTCATCTTCAACGACGTGAGCCGGCTCATTCCGGGCGGCGGCGAGAAGAAACCGACGCCTCCGCCTCCGCCGGCGACCGCCTCACCGGGCAAATGAGCCGCCGCGACGACGAAAACGAACGGGCAAGGGCTTGACGGAACCGCCCGTGACCGCTACTTTTGCGGTTTTCCCAAAACTTTGACGGGTCCAGCACGACTTGAAAGGACGTTTTAGGCAATGAAGCGCACATATCAACCGAACAACCGTAAACGCGCCAAGACGCACGGCTTCCGCGAACGGATGAAAACCAAAGCGGGCCGACTGGTGCTCAAGCGCCGCCGCGCCAAAGGTCGCAAACGCTTGACGGTGAAACATTACTAAAGAGCGCGGCGTGACGCCCGAAGCGGAAAAGCCCATCAACGAAGCGACGGTGCCGACCGTCTCGCAACGGTTCACGAAAGCCGATCGCCTCCTGAAACCGGGCGAATTCCAGCGCGTGTACCGTCGCGGGAAGCAGTTGCATTCGTCGCTTTTCACCGTGTTCGCCCTGCGGAATCCGCTTGGACGGACGCGGCTCGGGATTACCGCCAGCCGGAAGACATCGAAGCGGGCGGTCGTCCGCAATCGGTGTCGGCGGCTCGTTCGCGAGGCTTTTCGCCGTCAGCGGGCACAGTTTCCCGCCGGATGGGACCTCGTGGTCAACGTCAAGCATCCGCTGACGAAGGCAGCCTACGCGCTGGTCGAAAGTGAGCTGGCGCGCTTGCTGAAAAAGCTATGAACGTGCCGAAACAGATCGTTCTGGGCCTCATTCGTGTCTACCAGATCGCCATTTCGCCGTTGCTGCCGCCCGTCTGCCGTTTTCAGCCGAGTTGTTCCCGCTACACCGCCGAGGCCGTTGGCCGCTATGGGGTGGTTCGCGGGAGCTGGCTCGGCGTGAAGCGCATCTGCCGCTGCCAGCCGTTCTGTGCCGGCGGCTACGACCCCGTCCCGGAATTGATCCCGACGCGACCGGCGCGTTAATCGCCGCGTCCGGGGGGACGGCGGCCGAAAGGAACCAGTTTTACATTTTATGGAAAAGACCCGCGTTGGACTGGCGATCGTTCTTTCGCTCGGCGTGATGCTGGCGTGGCAGTACTTCTTCGCTCCGCCGCCGCCCGCCGACCAGAAACCGGCTGAGAAGGCCAAGTCCGCGCCGGGTCAGCCGGCCCCCGGACCGACCGTGCCCGCGCCTCCGGTTCCCGTCGTCATGGGGCCGCCCAAGGACGTGACGGTCGAAACCAGCCTCTGGACAGCGACCTTTTCCAACACCGGCGGGGTGCTGACGAAGTTTGTCCTCAAGAAGCTGCCGAACGGCCGTACCCTGAAAGCCGGCGACGGGTCGCCCGAACTGAACCTCGTCTCGACGCGCGCCCACAAGGTCGATGAAAAAACTCCGGCGGAACTCGGCGCGCCCTTTCAGGTCCGGATTCCGACCGACAAGGCCCTCGAAACCACGCTGAACACCGCCAACTACGCCGTCGGCGGCGATGTCACCGACATCCGGGTTCCGGACGGCAGCACCAGGGAACTGACGTTCACGCTCGCCGACGCCAACGGCGCGACCGTTACCAAGAAATTCGTCTTCCGCGGCGGCCAGTTCCTGTTCGATTACGTCATTGACGCCAAACGGGCGGGTCAGCCCGTGCCGACGATGGTCAGCATCGGCCCAAATTTCGGCGACCAGTCGATTAAAAACTTCGACGGTTACACCAACACCCCGCCGCACGCCGTGATGTACGACACGGCCTCGCGCTTCGTCGCCTTTTCGTCGGTCAAGCCGGACGCGCCGCAGAACTATGCCAACGTCGCGTGGGGCGCGCTGACGGATCACTATTTCGCCTTCACCTTCGTCCCGGCCAAGCCGGTCGCGACCGGTACGCTCGCCAATACGCAGGTGGACAGCCTCGTCGGCGGGAAACCGGCCAAGCGCGATTACGTCGCGGCCAGCCTCGCGGTTGAAAACGGGGCGGTCAACAGTGTCTACCTCGGCCCCAAAGACCGCTCGTATCTCATTGCGGCAAATGAGGTTCTGCGCAAGGAACGCGGTTCGACCGCCGACCTGCGCGAACTCATCGACTACGGCTGGATGTCGTTTCTCGTCCGCCCGATGATTCCGGTACTCGACTGGCTGCTGCGGTTTTTCTACGCGCAGGTCAACAACTACGGCTGGGCCATCGTCCTCGTGACGTTCGTGGTCAACATGCTGCTGTTCCCCCTGCGCTGGAAAACGGCTTCGTCGTTCCGCAAGGCGGGCGTCCACGCACCGAAACTGAAGGAACTTCAGGAGCGCTACAAGGAACTTCAGAAGATGAAGGTGAAGCTGGATGATCCGCGCATGCTTCAGCTTCAGAAGGAACAGATGCAGGCGACGAAAGACAGCCTTCCGGTCATGGGCTGTCTCCCCCTGCTGCTTCAGATGCCCGTGTTTTTCGCGATGTACATCTACTTGCAGCAGTCGGTGAACCTCCGGCAGGCGGTGTTCGGCGGCTGGCTGCACGACCTGTCCGCACCGGACCCGCTCCACATCCTGCCCATCGCGCTGTGCGTGACACAGATCGGCCAGAGCTACCTGATGCCTCAGCCCGCGACACCGCCCGATCCGGCGATGGAGATGCAGCGCAAGATCATGGTCTGGGTGATGCCGATCATTTTCGCGGCCTTCTTCTTCTGGAGCGCGCCGAGCGGCCTGGTGGTCTACTGGATGGCCGGAAACATCATCGGCATCGTCCAGCAACTCGTCATCAACAAGATGCTTGGACCGGTCACGCCGCCGAGCGCACCGGAAACCGAGACCAAGCCCGACAAGAAAAAGGACCTCAAGCCGCGGACGGCCTAAGCGGAATTGAGAATTGAGAGTTCAGAATTGAGAATTGACAATTTTCGGCGGTGGTCGCCGGTTGTCGATTTCGCACCTGGGATGGATAGAGGAAATTCGACGTGGAAGAAGCACTGGAAACAACCGAAGTCGAAACCGGAAGTGAGCCGCTGACGGCGGAGGACGCCGTGGCCGACTTCCTCGACGGCATTCTGGAATATGGAAATCTGAATCTGGATTTCACCTACGACACGGTCGGCAACGAACTGCACGTCAACTTCACCGGAAAGGACGTCGGTGGGTTGCTCGGGCGGGGCGCGGAACTGCTCAACGCGATTGAACATCTGGCCGAACGGATCGCCGCGCGGTACGCCGCCGGAGAACTTCACGTCCGCTGCGACGCAAACGGCTACCGTGCCGGACGCGAGCGTGAACTGCGGATGATGGCGGACGCCGCCGCCGCGCAGGTGCTGAAATTCCAGCGGCCGTTCACCTTCAGTCCGATGAGCGCGTCCGAACGCCGCATCATCCACACGGTTCTGTCCGGCAATCCGGCGGTCCGGACGGAGAGCATCGGCAACGGAGACGACCGCAAAATCGTCGTTCATCCAGCCTGAAACTTACGCAGGGTTCCAGCCGCGGCGTCCGCCCCGTGTTTCCAGACTTTTCCGGACGCTTCGCAATCGAAAATCTTCAATCGAAAATCTTCACTAAAACATTGAACATCACGCCACGCATGGAGACGGAACACCGCCCGACATCCCCCCGCCGCCCGAGTCACGCCCTGTTGACGGCGGTTCTCGGCGGCTTCCTGCTGTTTACCGGGGGCTGCATCACGTCGAAAGTGACCCTGCCGCCGGTCATTCCAGTGAAAGCGCCGGTGACGGCGGCTGAACTGGTGGCCCGGATCAACGCCATCCAGGAAGTGTCGAGTCTCAAAACCGCCGCCCAGCTTCAATTCACCGATTACAAGGAATCGAGCAAGGGGACCGGCAAGGCGTACCCCTCGGCGAACGGATTTCTGGTCCTCCAGCGCCCGCAGCGCATCCGCATGCAGGTGGACGCCTCGCTGCTCGGCAAGCTGGCCGACATGTCGAGCGACGGCGAGCATTTCACGGTCGCCGTCTTCTATCCGACCGAGCGGCGGTCGTTCATCACCGGAACGAACCGTAAGCTTTATAAAGTCGATACGGCCAAAATGGACGACAAGGACGCCAAGGATGTCAGCACCTTCGCGCACCTGCGGCCGCAGCATCTTTCGATGCCCCTGCTGCCGCCGCCGATTCCGGCCGCCTCGGGCGAAATCAGCTACTCGGTGTTCGAATCACTGCGCGAGGAAACCGAACCGGGAACGGCGACCGTGCCCGCGCGCCGCGTCACCAAAACGTACTATGTGCTTTATGTCACGTCGCGCCGTCCGGACGGCCAGTGGGTGCCGCAGTTCAGCTACTGGTTCGACCGTACGGTTCAGGGCACGCCGCTCGCGCGCCTCGAAGTGTTCGAGGAAAACGGAACGCTGAGCACCGTGTCGGAGTTTGAAGACTACACGGACAAGGACGGCAAGATGCGGCGGCTGCCGAAATCGGTCCGCATCATCCGACCGACCGACAGCTACGCATTGCGCGTCATCTTCCGCGAACCGGAAGTCAATCCCGAATCGTTGCCGGAAGCCGTCTTCACGTTGAAGAATGAAGACGGTCTGAAGGCGATTGATCTTGACAAAGAATAGGTTTCAGGTGTCGGGTGTCGGGTTTCAGGTCAAGCCGAAGTGTTGAGTCTTTAGTGATGAATTCAACCTCAACGATTGGCTTGAAAAGTAAAACTCAACACTGAAAACTTAAAACTGGTTTTCACCTGAAACCCGACACCCGAAACCCGACACCTTTTTCAGATTCCCGATGAAGAACATTGTTGAAGCCCAAAATCTGACGATGACCTACCGCGTGGGCAAAATTGACGTCCACGCGCTCAAAGGGGTCAGTTTCACCATTCGGGAAGGCGAGTTCGTCTCGATTGTCGGTCAGTCGGGATCGGGCAAATCGACCCTGCTGCACATCCTCGGCGGACTGCTTCAGCCGTCGTCGGGCGTGGTGAAAATCGACGGCGAGGACCTCGCGAGCGTCACCGACGCCCAGCGGACCGACATCCGGCGGCGGAAAATCGGCATCGTTTTCCAGCGGTTCAACCTGTTCCCCACCCTTTCGGCGGACGGCAACCTGCGGCTTGCCGAGCGGATTCGCGGCGGCGCGGCGGCGGGAAGCGCCGAACAGCGGGCGAGAATTCTCAAACTCCTCAACCTTGAACCGCGCATCCACCACAAACCGCTCGAACTGTCGGGCGGCGAACAGCAGCGGGTGGCGGTCGCGCGCGCGCTCGTCAACCAGCCGGCGCTCCTGCTGGCCGACGAACCGACCGGCAACCTCGACAGCGAAAATTCCCAGATCGTCCTCGACATGCTGAAAAAGCTCAACGAGGAACTCGGCCAGACGGTCGTAATGATCACCCACAACCCCGAGGCGGCGACCATCGGCCAGCGCATCATCCACATGCGCGACGGACGCATCCTCGACGACGCCCCGGTCAACTGAGAAGCGGTCGCGTCCGGTTTGTCCGGGAAACGCGGCAAAGGCAATGAACGCAAGGACATGAGAGCGATTTTCGGCTTTATCAAGGCAACCGTACTGTGGCACTACGAGCGCGGCTCGTGGCAGTACGACGTGCTGTGCGTACTGATTCTCGCGTTCATCTTCCTGATTCCGCCCGGCGTCTTCGACGAGCGCAAGCCGTCGCAGAAAAACGCGCCGATTTCCATGTCCGATGCAACCCGACCGGAGTTTTTCAGCGTCAACGACCTGTCGAACGTCTCCCCCAGCGGGACGGTCGCCGGGCTACTCGAATCCGCCGGGCGCGACCGATTGAAACGACCCGTCCGGGTCCGGCACTTTGAAGTGGTCACCGACGTCACCGGAAAGCACGTCGTCGGCTACAATACATGGTTCGAATGATTGACGGACCGCGTCAGCGCGTGCTTCGCTATCCCGAATGCACGGCTCCGGTCCGATTCCGTGAGTGATTTATCGCAAGGAGAAGATATGAAACGTCCGTATTTTGCGTTTGCGCTGCTCGCGCTGCTGGCCCTCGCGTGGGGCGCGCCCCGCGCCACCGCCGCGCCGGCCGCCGCTCCCGACCTCAATACCGTGGTGTCCAATCTTCAGGCCGCCGGCGGACGCCTCGCGGGCCTGAGCGCAAACGTCTCGCACTGGAAATTCAATGAACAGCTTGGAATCAAGGAGCCGACCCAGAGCGGAACGATCCTGTTCAACAAGGCCCCGCGCCGTCTGCGCATCAACTACACGCAGCCGCAGGCCAAAACCGTTTCGGTCATCGGCGACGAAGCCGTCCTCATCGAGCCGAGCCTCAATCAGGCTTTCGTGAGCAACACCAGCCGGGTTGCCGCCAGAACCTCGACGACCAACCTGCTGACCGTTCTCACCAGCGCCTCGCAGCTTCAGAAAAACTTCAACGCCGAATACAACGGCGAGGAAGTCGTCAACGGCCAGGCGGCCACCAAGATCACCCTCCGGCCCAAAACGCCGAGCAACTACCAGCGCATCGAAATCTGGGTCGATCACCGGCTCTGGCTGCCGGTTAAGCAGGTCGTCTACAGCAAGGGCGAGCGCACCACCATCACCCTTTCCAACATCAACCTGTCGCGGGCGATCCCCGAATCGAGCTTCAAGGTTGATTACAGCAAATACAAGGTGGTTCGCGGGTAACGAATTTTCGATTGAAGATTGAAGATTTTCGATTGGGGCGGCCGGAAACGGTCGCCTCTTTTGGTGTCGGGTGAGAACCTTAGAGCAGTTTTCGGTTGCATGCGACCAGTTGAAGTTGATAGCCCACGGCCGGACCGCAGGGAGGCCGTGGGAAAAGAATGATGCGGGGGACCACATTTTTTTCCCATACCCTCGCCCGAGCGCTCCGGGTATGGGCTATCTTCTTGGGTCGCACCCATTTGGAAACCGCTCTAATTTTGAATGATGAATTTTGAATTTTTCAAACCGCCGGATTCCGCCAATTGGTTTTCCAACTCAAAATTCAAAACTCAAAATTTGTTTGAACCTGAAACCCGACACCCGAAACCCGACACCTTTTATCCTCTGATTACGATTCGAATCGAACTGTCCTCGACTTCCACCAGTGAAGGCTCGTACTTGATGCGTTTCACCTTGTAGGGCGCGAGATCGGCCTTGAGCATCTCGACGTTCAGCCGGACGGGCCGCGAACCGACCGTTTCCACATCCGTCACCTCGACCGAAGCATAGCCGTCCTTCAAGATCATCACCCGGTAGCGGCCTTCCGGCACGCCCACATGCACGGCCTCCCCGCGCTTGTCCGTCTCGATGGCGAATCCTGCCCCGTCGCCCGCCGGGTAAACTTCCACCCGAACACCCTTCAGCGCCTGTTTCGATTTCAGGTCGTGTACCGTCGCGTAAAAGCGTGTGCGCTGGCCCGTCTGCGCGTCAGCGCGTATGAAAACGGGAAGAAAAATTGCCGCCAGAAGCCCGGCGACGGCCAAAAAGCGGATGCGGCGAACGGTGTGATGGGCTAGCATTGGCGACCTCACGAATCCCGAAATCTCATTTTGAACCGGATAGTTGCAAACTTTCCGCCGAACCTTCCACGATGTCAATTCTGCAAGCGATTCTTCTCGGACTCATCCAGGGACTCACCGAGTTCATCCCCATCAGCAGCACCGCCCACCTCGTCCTCGCGGCCAAACTCTTTCATCTCGACCAGAAACTGTCCCCGGAACAACTCACCGCTTTCAACGCGGTCATCCAGCTCGGGACGCTCGTCGCGGTCATCGCCTACTTTTTCAAGGACTTACTGAACATCGCGGGTGGATTCTTCGGCGATAACTTCGCGTACGTCCGGACGCGCCAGCCGCTCGGCGAAGCCGCCCGCATGGGGTGGTACATCATCATCGGCACGATTCCCATCGTCATCATCGGCTTCGCGTTCAAGAAACAGATCGAGGGCGTCTTCACCAAAAATCTCTACGTCATCGGCGGCGCGATGATCGGCCTCGCCCTCATCCTCACGCTCGCCGAGTTCATCGGGTCCCGAAAGTACGATTTGAACAACCTCACCTGGTTCGATTCGCTCGTCATCGGCTTCGCCCAGGCCTGCGCGCTCATCCCCGGCTCATCCCGCAGCGGGACCACCATCACCGCCGGGCTGCTGCTCGGCTTCAAGCGGGAAACGGCGGCGCGGTTTTCGTTTCTGATGTCGATTCCGGCGGTCGGCGCGGCGGGCGTGCTGGAATTCGTCCGCGAGGTGAAACATTTCGACTCGTCGATGCTCGCCGCGACGGCGGTGGCGACGGTCGTCGCGATGATCAGTGGGTACGCCGCGATTGCGTTCCTGATGTACTACCTCAAATCGCACAACACGTTTCTGTTCGTTGGCTACCGGCTCGTCCTCGGCGCGGTCATTTTTGGCCTGCTGTGGTTCAAGGTCGTCTCGGCGAATTGAGAACTTTGAAAAAAATGTTCCTTGACGGATTTTGTTTTCGCCCTCACCCCCCGCCCCCCTCTCCAATTGGAGAGGGGGGAGAATGAAGCTATGTGATTCCGTCTCCCCTTCTCCCCTCTCCAATTGGAGAGGGGAGAAGGGGTTGGGGGATGAGGGGTGAGGGCAAAAGTCTCAACCGTCAGAAAACCATCCTTTCGAAGAATTGACCGTTTTCCGTAAAGGCTTTTCAAATGAAGAAGTTCCCGGCGGTCATCGCGCTCCTGCTCGCGCTTTTTTCGATTCCGGCGGTCGTTCGGGCGCAGGAAATCAAGTACCAGAAAGCCCCCGCCGAACTGAATCGCCGGGCCGAGGAGATTCTCCGGAAACTGTTCGCCGCGCCCGAAGCCGATCCCGCCGTTTTCGATGACGCGCTCGTCTGCGGCACGACCCTCTGGGCCGACGTGAAACAGACCGCCCCGCTCACGCCCGAATCCGGCAAGGCGCTCGTTTCAATGATGCAGGGACCGAAACCGATCCGGGCGGAAGGTCGGCGGATGCTCGATCCGGGTGAAAAAATCGCCTTCTGGGACGCTTTCCGGAAAAAGTACGGCGCGTCCCCGAAAGCCATTCGTGCCGCGAACGACATTGAAATCAACTACTTCTGGGCAACCATCCCGTTCGACATCGTCGAGCCGTTGCTGACGCTCGACTTTGGGGATCGGCAGGTCATCGTCAATTTCACGTTGAAAAGCGGTTCGCCGAAGATTTTCTGGATGGACACCGTCGCCGATCTGACGACGCTGGTCGGGTACAAAACCCGGACGCCCTTCGGCACCGTCAACCGCTCGGAAGCCGCGCCGACCGTCCCCATTGAGCGGACCGACGCCGCGACCCCGAAGGACTGGCGGGCCTACGATTTCGATTTCGCCCAGAAGTACAAGGTGGGGTTCATCCTGCCCGGCGACCCCGGACCGGGGACCGACGAACCGCTGTCGATCAAACTTGAAAAACTGCTGAAATTGAAAAGCCGGACCTTCGTCGTCACCGTGATGCCGACGGGCAGTTTCATCGTCGGATGCGCCAGGGAACCTTCATTTCCGCTCGCGGAACTGACCGAGGAACAGCGCCGGACGATCCCCCGCGAACTCGCGGGCGTTGTTGTCCGGGGCATTCAAAAAGCGCTCACGCAGGCGGGCCGCGAGGAAGCGCCCGTGACCTACGCCGAGCCGCAGGTCGTAAAGGTCGGCGACCGAACCGCGTACGAACAGAAAGTGGGCATCCTGAGTTTCACCATTCGGGTACGGGTGATGATCGCCGGTGAAAACCTGTTTTTCGCCTCCGCGCTGTCGTCGCCGCAGTCGGAAGCGGCGGATATCGACGCCTTTTTCGAGCGGTTTACGGTTCGGGAACGATAGGAGATAGCCCACGGCTGGACCGAAGGGAAGCCGTGGGAAAATGTGCCAGCGACACGGCAAGTCTTTCCAAATGAACACATTCAAGCTCATCGCGGCATTTTTGCTCTTTTCGGTTTCGGCGCTCGGCCAGAATCCGCCGCCGGGACCGGACGACCGGAAACCGTCGAAAGACCTCGTCGAAAAAACCGACGAACGAACGCCGAAGGGCTGGCGGGCCTACGAGTTCGACGTGGATGAAACGCACCGCCTGTCGTTCATCCTTCCGGCCGCAGACGTCGAGCAGGCCGAAGCGGCCTACGAACTTCCCTTTGACGGAAAAACGCTGCGGGTCAACCGCCGCCTGTTCATGGTCAGCGTGTTCCCGGACAGTTCCGGAAACCGGCCCCCCGGACTCCCCCTTGGCACGTTTCACATCGCCCGCGACCGTCACCCCTCGCCCTCACTCGCCACGCTTGACGAAAATCAGCGGCTGAAACTTCCGGGCGCGCAGGCCGACGTCATCGCCGCCGAAATCCGGCGGCGGTTTAAGGAAGTCGGATTGCGCGAACCGACCTTCGGGCGTGACGAACCGCAGGTCGTCCGCGAAAACGGCGTCACCCGGTATGAACAGAAGTTCAACTCGAACGGCGACACGCTTCACATCCGGGTGATGGTCGTCGGCGAAACCCTCGTCTGGGCCAACGCGCTGATCATCCACTGGACCAAATCCGATGAAAGCGAAACCTTCTTTTCCCACATCAAGGTTTCGGAACGCTGACCGCGCAAACCACATGTATTAAGGATCGCGCGCGTACGATGGGTTTGCCCTGAAAGTTGCGGAAAAGTTCAGAGTCTCCCGCTTCAGCGGGGATCTGAATTTTCCCCGCTGATGGTCTTTGAAAATTTAAACCGGTAATAGGACAGGCGCGAATGCGCCGACAGGTAATAGCCCCACCCGTGAGGGTGGGGTGGCGGTAAGGCAAATTTCAGAGCGTCGAAGACGCGATACGGGTGGTGTCGCCGCGTTGCGGCTCGGCGTTTTACCCGTCGCGTACCCCACCCTCACGGGTGGGGCTATTTCCTGACGGCGCATCCGCGCCTCCCCAAGGCAACCCATCTTCATTACCGGTTTAATTTTTCAAAAACCAAAAGCCGGGAACCCCGAACTTCCCTGTTTTTTCCGTTGGCGGCGGAAAAAATCCGTGTAAAATCCGAACTCAACTTCACTTTTTACAATTTGGTTTTCGAGGGGCATCGCCAATGGCTACCGTCGCTTCCCGTCTCCCCCGTACCCACGCCGTCGCGGAAAGTCGTCCGCTGAACATTCCGTGGTATCTCGTCGCCGTGCTGTTCGGCGCGACGAGCATCATCATCGGCCTTCAGTGGGACATTTCCTGGCATAAAAGCATTGGCCGCGACACGTTCTGGTCGCCGCCGCACATGGCGATTTACCTCGGCGGGGTGGTCGCCGGGCTGTCGGCGGCGTTCGTCATTTTCAAGACGACCTTTGCCGGGACGGCGGAAGAACGCGCAAGCGGCGTGAGTGTCTGGGGATTCCGGGGACCGCTCGGCGCCTATTTCACGTCGTGGGGCGCGGTCGCGATGGTCGTTTCGGCCCCGCTCGACGACTGGTGGCACGATACCTACGGTCTGGACGTGAAAATTCTCAGCCCCCCGCACGCGCTGCTGGCGTTCGGCATCTTTGCGATTCAGCTCGGGGCCATTGTGACGGCGCTCGCGCTGCAAAATCAGGGCGAACGCGACCTTGTCGAAGGCGACGAACACGGGGCGCGGCGGCAGAAATGGCTGCGGCGGATGTTCATCTACGCCGCCGGACTGCTTCTGACGAATGCGTCGGTGCTGGTCCTGGAATTCACGACGCGCGGCCTGATGCACAGCTCGATTTTCTACCAGGTGGCCTGCCTGCTCGTCCCGATTGCGTTCATCAAGCTCCAGCGGGCGGCGAAAGT
Source organism: Blastocatellia bacterium NZW_1522 (assembly GCA_039793685.1). GTDB lineage: Bacteria > Acidobacteriota > Blastocatellia > Chloracidobacteriales > Chloracidobacteriaceae > JAAFHI01. The sequence continues at coordinate 30,292 of JBDRAL010000011.1, read as the reverse complement.
GCCGTTTCCGGCGACGAAAGTGGCCGCGATCTACACGCTTTCGATTCTGTCGCTGGTCTGGATTCTCCCGCTGTTTCCCGCCGAGCCGAAACTTGGCCCGGTGCTGAACCCGGTCACGAGCCTGTCGCCGCCGCAGTTTCCGTTGCTCTACATCCTGCCCGCGCTGGCGATTGACCTGCTCTACCGCCGGTTCAACGGGAAGGTCGGCGACTGGACGCTCGCCCTCCTCGCCGGACTGACGTTTTTCGCGGTGATCCTGCCGGTTCAGTGGAGTTTCGCCTATTTTCTGATGTCGCCCTACGCGCGGAACTGGTTTTTCGCCGCGCACTACTTCCCCTACTTTTTCAGCGAGGACGCCCCGGCGCGGCAGTACCGGTTTTATGCCTACGATAAAACCACGGCGGGACTGATTCGCGGTCTCGGCATCGCGCTGGCGCTCGGCATCGCGTCGTCGCGGGTCGGCCTCTGGTGGGGCGACTGGATGCGGAAGGTCCAACGATGAAACGGGTTACGGGCTTTTTCATCGTTCTGGCCGCGTTCGCGCTGCTCTTCGCGGGGGCGACCTCGGCGCACATCGGCAGTCCGGAAGTGTTTTATGAAGGCGCGGCCGGGCCGTACCGCGTACTGGTCAGCGTCCGTCCGCCGGACGTCGTCCCCGGCACGGCGGACGTGGTCGTGCGCGTTCAGGAAGGGACGCCCTCCGGCGTGACAGTGCGCCCGATCTTTTTCGCCCACGGCGGGAAGGATCTGGCCCCGACGCCCGACATCGCCAAACCGGTCGCGGGCGATGCGAACGCCTACGCCACGCCAGTCTGGCTGATGGCCTTCGGTTCCTATGCTTTGGAAGTCAAAGTCAGCGGCGCGGCGGGCGACGGGACGGCGGTCATTCCGGTTCCGGCCATCGCGACCGCCCGGCGGTCGATGACGACACCCTTCGCCATCATGATGAGTGGTCTTGGCGCGCTCCTCTTTTTCGGCGGCGTCGCGGTCATCGGGGCGAGTTCGCGGGAAAGCCTACTCCCCGCGGGCATCGACGCCGACACGCGGATGAAGCGCCGGTCGTGGATCGTCATGGGCGTGACGACGGGCATTTTTCTGCTTGCGCTGATTGGCGGCCGGGCATGGTGGAAGGAAATCGACAAGGCGTATCAGCTTTATATGTACAAACCGATCGGCCTCGCGCCGTCGGTCGAAACCGTGAACGGCACGCCGACGCTGCTGCTCGGTCTGACCGATCCCGGCTGGATGGAGCGTGAAACCGACGATTTCATTCCCGATCACGGCAAGGTGATGCACCTTTTTCTGGTGAAAGCCGACCGGCACGACGCCTTCGCGCACCTGCACCCGGCGCGGCGCAAGGCGGGGGGCTACGCGGCGTCGCTGCCGACGCTGCCCGCCGGGAAATATCGCCTGTTCGCGGACATCGTCCACCGCGACGGCCTCGCCGAAACGCTCACTTCGGAAATCGAACTTCCCGCCGTGACGGGAACCGGGCCGTCCGACCCGGACGACACCGCCGCGACGGTCGGCGACACGAATCCCTCGCAAAAGCTGGCCGACGGTTCGCGGATGACGTGGGAACGCCCAAAAACGCTCGCCGCCGGACAGACCGTTTCATTGAAGTTCGCCGTTGAAGCCCCGGATGACACGCCCGCCGTCCTCGAACCCTACCTCGGGATGCTCGGACACGCGGTCGTCCTCAAAAATGACGCCACGGTGTTCGTCCATCTTCATCCGACCGGGACCGTCTCGATGGCGGCGCAGGAAGCCTTTCAAAAGCACATCGGCGAATCGGCTCCCGCCGGAACACCCGCCCAAAATCCGCACGCGGCCCACGCGGGCGGCGCGCACGACGGCCACGGCGGACTGACCGTGGTGTCATTTCCGTACGCCTTTCCGAAACCCGGCCAGTATCGCGTGTTCGTCCAGGTCAAGCGCGCCGGAAAGGTGCTGACCGGGGTGTTTGATGTGACCGTCTCTTAAAAGTCCGGACTGAAAGTCTGGAGTCTGGAGTCCGGAATCAGTGGCCAGTCGCCAGTGGCCAGTCATCAGACAGTTGTGATTTCGGTTTTGACTCCAGACTTGATTCAGAACCGTACGACCAGCCCGGTGCTGACGCGCAGGCCGTTCCGATTCAGGAACCCTGACTGCCCTGAAATGAACTGGTAATCAATGGCCACGGCGCGAAACGCCAAGCGCCCGTTTTTCTTCAAATCAATATCAAAACCACCTCCGCCAGCGAAGGTGAACGCATATCTGATGGAATCAAATTCGACTCGCCCCCCGGCGGTATTGGTGGAGATTCGATCAGAAATCCGATTCACCCCGAACAATCCTCGGACGAATGGACGCACCCGTCCCGTTCCGAAGCGAAAGATGGGGCCGCTCGCCCCCAAATAGTATTTCGTTCTTGGATGTGAAGGGATTACGCCACGTCCGCCCAACTGGCCAACCGACTGGGTCGTGAAAGAGAACTCATTCACCAAACCGAACGTCTTTTTTTCATTCACCCAGAATGTACCCCCGACATGGAAGCCGTTCAGGTTGAAGTTATTGGTATTGGGGCTATCGGCGATGTCCCGAAATTTTTCATGGGAAAACTGGTAGGTATATCCCCCGTAGATTTCAAATTTACCATCCACGGGAGCCTGCGCCCGTGCCGTAACGGTGAAAAAGAACACCGCGCAAACAAACAGAAAAAACCTTTTCATCGCTTCTTTTCCTCATGGGAAGAAGTCTCCTCGTGTTGCAGCTTGTCGAGTGAATCCGGTTGACCGGATGGACTGACACCACGCCCGTTTTCGCCACCGGTTCCCAAATTCACCCCCAACCATCATTCGCTTCGCAAAAAACCGTATTTTCAAAGAAAAAAAGGATTTATGGCTTCGGACATGCGGTTTTTCGGCTTCGAAATCCGCCTTTAGACATGAAGTTGCGCCCAATTTCTCCGATATGATCGCATCATAAAAATCCGGATTGAAAAGTCTGGAGTCCGGAGTCGAGCGTTGGGAGTTCGGACTGAAAATCGTTGATTTCAAAGGAAAAGCGTTCGGGAATATCGAACCCCCGAACGCTTTTGGTTTTGACTTCAGACTCTCGACTCCAGACTCCAGACTTTCCACCCGGACTCCAGACTTTCCACCCGGACTCCAGACTTTTCAGTCCAGACGTTCTTCTCAGCCCGTCGTCTTCCCCGGGTCTTCGCCCGTGATGCGGACGGTTTCATCGTCGGTCACGGTCATTTGGGCGGCGGTTTCGAAATCTTCCGGATTCACCGTGCCGGCCATGGTCGGCATTTCCTCGAAAATGTGTTCGGGCAGGACCAGATTGCGCGAGGTCGTCCCGGTGGACGCGCGGTAGGGTTCGACGCCCGCCGCTTCGGCCAGCATGTCGCCGAATTCGCGCGCCGTCGGGCGTTCCGAGGCGTTTTTGGCGAGCGCCTTTTCGATGACCGCGTTGATTTCATCGGGCAGGTTCGGCAGGACCGCCTTCAACGACGGCGGCGGAATCCGCAAATGGCCGATGACCACGCTCATGATGCCCTCGCTGGTCATCGGGAACGGCACCTTCCCGGTCAGCATCTGGTAAATGACGATGCCGAGGCTGTAAACGTCGGAGCGTCCGTCGTAGGGCCGGTGATTCAGCCGTTCGGGGGCCATGTAGATCGGCGTTCCGACGATGCCGCCGGTTTCGGTCGCCTGGACGATGTCTTCGCTCAGGTCCTCGTCGTCAATCAGCTTGGCGATGCCGAAATCCACGACCTTGACGACCTCTCCCTCATCGGTCCGATGGAGAAAGATGTTGTCCGGCTTGATGTCGCGGTGAACGATGCCCGCCGCGTGCGCCGCCGCCAGCACGTCGCATACCGGCAGCAGCACCTGGACGCACCGCTCCGCCGGCATTGGCCCCCGCAGTTTCAGGTCGGTCGCGAGCGACAGTCCGTTGAGCAGTTCCATCACGATGTAGGCGATGCCCTCGGACGAAACGCCGGAATCCAGCACGCTCACGGCATTCGGGTGGCTGACCCGGCAGGCGGAAATGCCTTCCAGCCGGAAGCGTTCGACGCTCGCGGTCGAGGCGTTCTTCCCCGCCGGACGGAATACCTTGACCGCCACCGGCCGTCGCAGCGTGAGATGCGTCGCCCGGTAGACCGCGCCGAAGCCGCCCGCGCCGATTTTTTCTTCCAGACGGTATTTGCCCTCGATGACCGTTCCCGGCAGTACGTCCTGAAGCGCCGAGAAAATCAGGTCAGCCCGTTTGTGAAGTTCGACCAGCGCCTCGTTTTTCTTCGCCAGTTCCTTGTTCCGGATTTCGACCTGCTGCTGCGACGACTTGATCTGTTCGAGCGCCTTTTCCAGTTCGGCGTTCTTGCCATTGAGCTGTTCGGTGCGCTTGGCGACCTTGGCTTCGAGCATTTCGGCGCGCTTCGCGAGCGCGCGGAAGCGCAGCCGGACGCCCGTGAACACCACCGCCCCGGCGAGCAGAATCAGAAAACCCTTCGCCCAGATCGTCTGGTAAAGAAAGGGTTTGACGTTGATTTCGACGGTCGCGCCGGTGTCGTTCCAGACCCCGTCGTTGTTGCAGGCCTGGACCGAAAACCGGTAAGTGCCGGGCGAAAGATTCGTGTAGTAGGCCGCGCGTCGCATGTCGGCGTCCACCCAGACGGTGTCCACGCCTTCGAGTTTGTACTTGAACTTGACCTTCTCCGGCGCGAGGTAGCTCAGTCCGGCGTAGTGAAACTCGAATTTGCTCGCCCCCGGCGCAATGTCGAGCCGCGGCTGGAAGTGGAACGTCTTGCCGTCGGCCACCACCCGGTCGATGACCACCGGCGGCGGCTGGGTATTCATCAGAACGCGGGTCGGGTCGATGACCGCGACGCCGTTGACGGTCGAAAACCAGAGCCGTCCGTCGCGCGATTTCGCCGCCGACGGCCACGACGTGCCGTTGCACTGGTTCGCGCCCATCCCGTCCGACTTGCCGAACACGTCGCAGGCGAGCGGCTGAACGTTGCCGTTGGCGATCTCGGTCAACTGCTTTTTGGGTACGCGGAAGATGCCCCGGTTACAGGTCATCCAGAAATAGCCGTTCGGGTCTTCGAGAATTGCGAACACGGTGTCGTCGAACATGCCCGCCCGAACGTCGTACGTCGTGATCTTTCCGTCCTTGAGCCGGCACAGCCCGCCGCCCCCCGTCCCGATCCACATCACGCCCTCGGCGTCTTCGTACAACCCGAAAACCAGATTGCTCGACAGCCCTTCCTTCGTCGAATAGGTCGTCACCTTCCCGTTTTCGACCCGCAACAGCCCCCGACCGCTGGTCCCGATCCAGACAACGCCCGCCCGGTCCTCGATGATGATCCGGACGTTGCCGCCGGTCTGGCCGTTTTGCATTCCGGCGTATTCGGTGACGATTTTCCCTTTTTCCAGCACCATCACGCCGCCGCCGACGCTCCCGACCCAGAGTTTTCCGTCACGGGCGACGAGCAAGGCGTAGATGTTCTGGTTTTTCAGCCCGTCCTCGGTCGTGATGGTCTGAACGACCCGCCCGTCGGTGATTTTCGCGACGCCGCCGTTGTTGATGCCGACCCAGATGCTCCCGTCGGCGTCCTCGGCGAGCGCCCGGACAGAATCGCCCTTGAACCCGTTTTCCTTTGAAAAATGGGCGACGACCTTGCCGTTTTCGAGGCAGTCGAGGCCGTGATCGTCGAGACCGACCCAGAATCGCCCCTTGCGGTCTTCGAGAACGACGCGGGTGTTGTTGTCCTTGAGACCGTGGATGGTCGAAAGACTGCTGAACTTCGCGTCGCGCAGGCGGTTCAGCCCGCCGTTGGTCCCGACCCAGAGGCTGCCTTCACGGTCGAAAAACAACGTCCGGACGAACCGGTGCGCCAGCCCTTCCGTCGGCGTCCGGATGGACACGTCGCCCTCGATGAACCGGCACATCCCGGACGTTTCCAGTCCGAGCCAGATCACCCCGTCGCGGTCCTCGTTGACTTCGTGGACGACGTTGTCCGGCAGGCCGGTTTCCTTTGTAAAAAGGGTGAACGATCCGTTGCGGAGGCGGCTCAGGCCCGAACCATTGGAGCCAATCCACACGTCGCCGTTGCGCGCGGCGTAGAGCGAAAAGACCGTATCGGAGGCAAGGCCGTCTTTCGTGGTGTAGTTGGTGAACTTCCCGTCCTTGTAGCGCGAGATGCCGCCGCCCGAACTGCCGTACCACAGGGCGCCGTCCGGCGCGACCGACAGCCGGTAGCCGCTGTTGTGGCACAGACCGTCCTTGACCGAGAGGTTTGTCCACGCACCCTTGAAATACCGGCTCAGTCCGGCGTTGGTCGCGACCCAGATCGCGCCGTCGGGCGTCTCGGCGATGCTCTGGCCGAAGTCGTTCGCCAGTCCGTCTTTCTGGGAAAAGTTGGTGAACTCGCCGTTGATGTAGCGAACGACGCCCCCGCCAAGCGTCCCGATCCAGAGCGCGCCAGAACGGTCCTCGCAGAGCGATTTGATGTTGTTGCTGCGGATGGCGGGCGTGTTGCGCTTGTCGTAGGTGTCGAATTTGACGCCGTCGAAGCGGACCAGTCCCTCGAACGTGCCGATCCACATGTAGCCGTCGCGGGTCTGCGTGAGCGACAGCACCGCGCCCTGCGGAAGTTCATCCCGCCAGGTATCGAGCGCGAAATAGCTGATCGGCTTTTTGCGTTCCAGCCCGGACGCGCCTCCTCCGGCCAGCCCGACCGCGATGAGAACCGCGGCCAGCAGACGGAATACGAGGCACGACTTGGGAGGAATCGTCATGAGAAGTCCCAATAAACGCAATATCTTGTCGATGTGTTGCGGGATGCGCCCGAAGCATAGGCTCGTTGCGTCGGAACGGCAATTTTTCTTCGCTAGCGGTTAGCGGTTAGCGGTTAGCGGTTAGCGGTTAGCGGGGATTGTTTTTCCCGATTTGGAGGAAACAATCCGTTTTTCCGAAGTACGAACGGCTAACTGCTGACTGCTAACGACTAACTGCTGACTACTAACTGCTGATACGCTGCCTTCGCCGCGGTCGCGCCATCGCCGAAGGCGGTCACGATGCTCGGCAAAAGTGGGCGGGTGGCTTCTCCGCAGGCCCAGACGCCCGCGCGCGAGGTTGCGCCGTGGCGGTCGGCGATGATGAAACCGTCGGCGTCGCGGTCGAGTTGTCCGGCGACGAGCGCGGTTGCGGGAGCGATTCCGAGCGTGAGGAAGACGCCGGAAACGTCGAGCGTCACGGTTTGGCGTTCACCGTCGGGCGGCGCGATTTCCAGCCGGATTCCCCGAACCGCTTCATCTCCAATGATTTCCGTTGGGCACGCATACGTCACGACGCGGATGCGCGGGTTCGCGAAGACGGCGTCGCGGTAGAGCGGACGCGCCCGGAAGCGGTCCGACCGATGAACGAGCGTCACCCGGCAACCCGATTCGTCGAGCATCAGGGCTTCCTCGAACGCCCCGTCGCCGCCGCCGACGATGACCACATCCTTATTCTTATAGAGGTGTTTGTCGCGCGTGGCCGACGTACTCACGCCCCGCCCCGCGAATTCCCGTTCGCCGGGAATCCCGAGCCTCCGCTTTTCGACGCCGAGCGCGAGAATCACCGCCCGCGCCGCCATCGTTTCATCGCCGATTTTGGCGGAGAAGTTTTCAAGTGAAAGTTCGGTCACGCGGGCATCCACGCGAAACGGAACGGCTTCGGCGATCAGGTGCTCGGTGAGCCGGTCGGCGATTTCCGCGCCAGTTAGTCCGTAAAAACCGGGGCAGTCGGTCGAACGGTTGTAACTGCGGTTCAACTGGCCGCCCAGTTTCGGTCCGGCTTCGAGTAAAAGCGGCGTCACGCCGAGCCGTTTCGCCCAGAGCGCCGCGCTGATGCCAGCCGCGCCGCCGCCGATGACGAGAATGTCGGGATTGGTCATTCGAATTCGGGGTCTTTCTTCATTCGCTCGGCTTCGTCACGGCACTTTTTCGCGTTTTCGGCCTCGTTGAGGGAATCGTAGGCCAGCGCCATGTTGCCGAGCGTCGTAATCGCGCCCGCGCGGTCGCCCGCGATGCGTCGCAGCAGGAGGGAACGTTCGTACTTTTCAAGCGCCGGCCGGTGCCGGCCCTGCTGCCACAGCACCACGCCGAGGTTGTTAAGGGCGATGGCCTCGTCCCGCGCTTCGTAGACGTCGGCGTAAATCGCGAGCGCCTGTTCGTAAAAGGTTGTGGCCGTTTCGAGGTCGCCGAGGTCGCGGTGCGACTTGCCGATGTTGTTGAGCGTTCGCGCCTCGCCCGCCCGTTCGCCCTCGGTGCGATAGATCGCCAGCGCCTGTTCGAAGCAGGAAATGGCGGCGCGTTCATCGTCGAGGTCGCCGTGGGCCACGCCGAGATTGTTGAGCGTCGAGGCGACCTGAAGTTTCTTGCCGTTCGTGGCGCGCAGTCCGGGGAGCGCCTGCGTAAAGCACGCGACCGCGCGGCGCGTTTCGCCGAGCGCGTAAAACGTTAAACCCAAAGCATTTGCCGTAACGGCCTCGCTGTAGCCGCGTTTCAGGAGGCGCCAGTTGCGGCGGGATTCCTCGTACTTTTTGACCGCTTTCAGTAATGCCGGGCGCGTCCCCTCGGCGCGAAGCTGCTCGGCTTCCTCGAACGCCCGCGCGGCGAGGTCGGCCACGTCGCTCACCCCGGAGGGGTCCTCGCCGGGTCCGGTCTGGGCGAAGTTCGCGTCGGAAAAGAGAAAAAGAACGCAAAGACACAAAGGCGCAAAGGCACAAAGATGACGAGCGGTGAAAAAGCGTCGGTATCGCATCAGTACTTTGTGGACCACACGACCTTGCCCGCGCGGTTGACGTACCCGATCCGGGTATCGTCGTTTTCATCATCGAATTCGACGAGGGCGAGCGGTAAATCGGGCTGAGGCTGCTTACTCAGGTATACGTCCGGCCTGAAATTCGGCCCTTTCCGAAAACAAGGTTGCACAACAAAATTTCCGGCCCGATCAATCAGTCCCCACTTTTCATCCAATTGAACAAAAGCTCGGCCATCCACAAACGGATACGCCCCCTGAAAACGCGGCTTGATGACGAAAGCGCCGGTCGAGTCGATATAACCGCACTCCAGACCGACCCGGACGGCGACCAGTCCCTCGGAAAAACTGGACACGGAATCAAATCGGGCGGGGATGACAAGTTTCTGATCGGCGTTTTCAAATCCGTACTTTTCGCCGACCAGAACCGGCAGCAACGTACCGGGCGGCTGGAGCGCGTGACGTTTCGCCCGAAGTTCGCGAAGTGTGCCCGGCCCCCAGGCGATTCCACCATCTTCGCCAATCAGGAAATACTCGTCGCCTCGACTCGCCACGAGCTGGTCGCCCACCCAGTCGGCCGGTCTCAGGCTGTCGAATTCGACCAGGAGAAATTCCCCTCGTTGATCGATGAAGCGTTTCCTTCCATTTTCTCCCTTGATCCCGGTCTCTCCCAGGCCGTTTTGAAAGATCACCGGATCATCGAAGGAAGGTGAAATGATGATGTGCCCGTTCCGGTCGATGGAGCCGTACTTTTCACTTTCCGAATCGAGAAACCAGGAAATTCCATTATGAAAATTCCCCACCCTCTCGAATTTGAAGTCCACGACCAGTTTGCCCGAACGATCGATGAATCCCCACCGGTCATCAACCTGAACCGCCGCCAGTCCTTCTGAAAAAGGCTGGACCTGTTCAAACCGGGGCTTGACCACGAATTCCCCGCTCGTGTCGATGAATCCCCAGCCGTCTTCAGTCTCCACCGCCGCCCGCCCTTCGGAAAAACGGTTATGAATGAAACTGTCCCGAAGATTTGGAGAGTGGGAAGCCTCCTGCTTGAACTTCAGCGGGATGACGATCTCTCCGGAAGCATTGATGTAGCCGAGTTTATTGTCCTCGACGATGGGAAAGAGCTTTTCCTGGTCGGCGGTGTGCTGCTCCGCCGGTAGGGGCTGGGTGCGGCTGACGGCGGGAAGTCCGAATCCCGTCACCCCGAAGCTTAAAAAGAGGAGCGCCACGGTTGCCAGGCGAATGGATTTCATCCCGTAACTCCTTCCCTTCAAACGACTTGCTTCCAATTTGAAGACTTGAGCGCGCGGGATGCGCGCGCTCCGACTCCCAAGACCCTCAAGACGCCCGAGACTCCCAAGACTCTTGCGCGCAGGATGCGCGCGCTCCCTACCGTACCATCGGCCGCAACAGTTCGATCCGCTGGCTGATGTCGGCGGCGGAGAGGTGGCGGAACGACTCCGGCAGCATGTCGCGCGAGGTCGCTTCGCGGACGGCCACCAACGTTTGATATTCGACGGCCACTTCGTCGCGCGCGGGCGTGAACTCGCGCGCCACGCCTTCGACATCTTCAAATGAGACTTCCTGGCGTCCGGCCTTGCGGGCAACCCGGCGGCAGCGGATGAGCATGGATTCGATGTCCGCGCCGGAAAGTTTGAGCGGGTTCTTGACGATGGGCGACCAGTCCTCGACGGTGTGGGCGATTTTGTTCTTCTTGAGCATCGCCTCGATGATGGCCCGGCGGTCTTCCTCCGATTCCGGATAAAAGAGCGAGATGTGTTCCTCGCAACGGCCCTGCCGCTTGAGGTCGATGGGCAGCAGGTCGGGCCGCGAGGTCATGAGAATCCAGAGGATGCGGCCCCGGTTTTCGGTATTCCCCATTGCGGCGGCGATTTTCGAAAAGATGCGCTGGTCCACGCCGCTGTCGCCGCCCGAATCGCGGTTGCCGAGCGTGGCGTCGGCTTCGTCGATGAGAACGACAATCGGCGCGAGCGTCTGGATGAGGTTGAGGATCTTTTCGAGGTTCGATTCCGACGAACCGACCCACTTGTCGCGGAAGTTCTTGAATTCAACGACGTTGAGGCCACAATCCTTCGCGAACGCCTCAGCGAGAAAGGTTTTGCCGGTCCCGACCGGGCCGGAAATGAGGATGCCCATCGGCGCTTCCTCGGTTTCGCCGTTGCGGATGGTTTCGGCGATGTTCTGCATGTACTCCTTCGCTTTCGCGAAGCCGCCGACGTGTTCCAGACCGTATTTCGGCGTGATGAACTCGACCAGCCCGACGCATTCGGCCTCGATGATCTCCTTTTTCTTGGCGCGGAGAATGTCGTAGGTCAGCCCGTCCGGGTTGAGCGTCGCGCTCTTGAGCATCGACGACAGGTGGACGCGGTTCAGCCCGGAGGTCATGTTGGAAAGCTGATCCTCGGTGACTTCCATTTTCAGGCCCGCGATGGGCGAGTTGGCGTCGGCCTGGAGGCTTTCAAGTTGCTTGTTGAACGCGAGCGTTTCTTCCTGAAGCCGGTCGATGCCTTCTTCCTTCAACACCTTTTCGGCTTTCGCCTTGAACTCCTGCTTGAGCCGGTCGATTTCCTTTTCGGTCCGGCCGTTGCCGCGTTTGGCGATTTCGGCGAGTTCGTGCCGGATGTAGCCAAGTCGTTCATCGTGTTCGGGATAGGGAACCTTGATGCTCACCATCCGCGAGTTTTCGCGCAGCCGCTGGTTCACGTCGGAAAGGTTTTCGGTGATGAACACGACGAGGTTGTCGGAGTTGAGCAGCCGCGCGCTGGTCAGCCAGCGCTGCATCATCACGAGCAGGTTGCGCTCGTCGCCGCTGAGATAGCCCATGTCGCCCGCCGGAACGAGCGTTTCGAGAAAGTTGATGATGACCGCAACCTGATCGCCGAAATAGAGGAAGCGTTCGATCTGCGAGAGCGCCTGAACCGGATCGCGGGGCAGCATCGCGATGGTTTTGGCGTCGGCGAGGGGGTTCGCCACCCGGAGCGTCGCCAGAAACTGCCGCTCGGCGTCCTGCGAACCGAAGGAAATGCCCTCGCTCCGGTTGTAGAGGACGATGTTCTTGTTCCCGAGCATTTCCTGCTGGAGAAAACTGATCAGGCCGCCGAAGTTCTTTTTAATCGGGACCAGATCGTAGACGTTGTGGTGCAGCAGGAAGTGGCACGCCTCGCCGGCGAAGTACTTCCGGCCCATTTCGGCGGCCCAGGCGGGCAGGTGGCTCAGTTCGTCGAGCGTCAGCAGTCGGCGGTTGACGGACATCGGTCGTCGTTCCTTTTCGCGGAAAAATCGGGTGTGAAGCGAACGGCGTACTCTGTGCGGCGCGTTCGCGCGAAGTCAAGCCGGACCTGAGCGGGCGCAGTCATCCGTCGGCGGACACCCGGAAGAAATTTTAACCTGCCGGGACCGTTCTTTTTTTCCGTTTCGTCACGTTTCCTCTACGCACGAGCCTGTCCGGCGACGACTCCGACGGGCGAAATTTTCCGTTCAAAAGGAAACTTCAGGCAATGAACAGCCCCGACAGACCCAATATCCTTTTTATTCTCGTGGATCAGATGCGCTACCCGCCGCTTTACGCGCACGATCCGCTCGAATCGCTCAATCAGATCCTCCGTTTTCAGCCCGGCAGCCTGGCCGGGAATCCCTACGCCGACTTTTTCCCCGGTTTTTGCCGTTTGCGCCAGAACGGCGTGTCGCTCCAGCGGCATACCGCGTCGAGCATGGCCTGCGTGCCGGGCCGGGCGACGATCATGACCGGGCAGTACAGCGCGCGGTCCGGCGTGACCCAGACGGAAGGCATGTTTAAGGCTGACACCGACCCGGCCTTTCCGTGGCTGCCGCAGGACGGCGTTCCGACGCTCGGCGACTGGTTTCGCGCGGCGGGGTATGAAACGCATTACTTCGGCCGCTGGGATCTTTCGAACCCGCCGGTCGGCAGTCTCGAACAGTGGGGATTTTCCGACTGGGAATATTCCTACCCGTCGGACCAGCGGTTCGGCACGGCCAATCTCGGCGTCTACCGCGACAAGAGCTACACCGATCTGGTGACCACGTTCCTGCGGCGCAAGGCGCTCGGCGTGGAGGCCAACATCATCAACAGCAACAATCCGACCAACGCGAGCTTCAAGTCGAAGCCGTGGCTCGCCGTGGCCTCGTTCGTCAACCCGCACGACATCGGCGGGTATCCGTTTCCGTGGAAGCCGCAGGTGGAACCGCCGGGGCCGGTGGCTCAGAATGAACCGATTTCGGAGCGCATTGCGCCTTTCGGCGCGCCGCCGAAGGGCAAGCGGAGCAATCCGCCGGTCTACGGCGGGGTGCCGGCGACCTATCGCGTGCCGCTCAATCCGGACGGATTCCGGGTCGATCAGGTCGCGCTGCCGCCGAACTGGAAGTCCGACCTGAAAAACAAGCCGGACTGTCAGTACGATTATTCCTACAAATTCCAGATTGCTCTCACGACGCTGCGCGGCCAGAACGCGATTCTGCCCTCGCCGTACCCGTTCAAAATGCAGGACAACGCCGAGGCGTGGTACCGGAGCTACATCGAGTTCTATCTCTATCTTCAATATCTGGTGAATCTGGAAATCACGAAGGTGGTGGAGTCGCTGCACGAGTTCGGGCTGGCGGACAACACGATCGTGGTGTTTACCGCCGACCACGGGGAGCTGGGCGGGGCGCACGGCGGGATGATCGAGAAGTGGCACAACGTCTACGAGGAGAGCACCCACATTCCGGCCATCATTTCGTCGCCGCTGGTCAATCCGGACGTTGAAATGAAGGCGGTCGAATATCAGACGACGCATGTGGACTGGATTCCGACCCTGCTCGGGCTGGCGGGTTTCGACGCCGGGGACCGGGCGGCGCTCGGGAAGTTCATTCAGGGACACACGGTCTATCCGCTTGCCGGAGAAGACCTTTCCGGGCTGGTCGCTGGCGGGGACGCGCCCGCGCGCGCGGGGGTGCTCTTCGTGGCGGACGACAACATCACCGCGCCGCTCGACACCAACTACATTCAGGACAAGTACCGCTGGTATCTCGAATGGACGGAACGGCTGACCGCGCCGGACGGCCAGCCGACCGACAAGCAGCCGCTGCTCGCGCCGGGACCGGTCGTGCAGCCGAATCACCTGCAATCCTTTTATGAACATCCGTGGAAGCTCGCGCGGTACTGGGAACCGGGAAATCCGGCGAACACGCAGTGGGAGCTGTACAACCTCGACGCCGACGGCAACGAGAACCACAACCTGCTCGGCTGGGAAAACGGCGCGCCGGTGGTGCGTCCGGACGCGGCGGCCATCGTCGGCCTGTCGGTTTCGGACATCGAACAGGCGCTGGAACGATTGCGCCGGGAATTGAACCGGGCGCTCATCGAGGCGGGGTATACGCCTCAAAACATCCAGGCGCTCGGCGTCGTGGCCGACGGTCAGCCGCCCGAGGCATAAGCCGAAATTTCTTTTCGGCGACGGAAATCATTCCGTGGGAAAAAAGGGAATTGTTCAGTCGCCCCTTTTGCCCTGCCCTCAAGGACAGGGCTGTTCGAAAAAAACCTCGTGAACGAGGCTGAAGAACGGACTCTTTTGTTTTTCAGCCCCGTTCAGGGGGCTTGAAATGAAACAGCCCTGTCCTTGAGGGCAGGGCGGCTGGGGGCCGGACAGTTACCGAAAAAGAAAAGGGTGCATTGTCGCGCACCCTTTTCAATTCGATTTCATGATTGCGTTGTTTTTACTTTTTTTCGCGGGCAAGAAAATTGCCGGCAATCTGTTCCGCCATCGAGGTTTTCAGATCGTCCGCGGCGCGGGCGAGCAGTTTGGCGGCAACGGCTTCGGTCGAGGTGGCCTGGCCGAGCGTCACGCAGGTTTCAAGCAATGAAAGCGTCTGCCGGTTGACCGGGACATTGATGGTAAGGGAGGAACGTCCACGACGTTTCTTTTCACCGACGACGGGGGCGGGAGCGGCTTTCGCCGCGCCTTTTTTTGCTGCTGCCATGACTTTCTGGGTCTCCTTAAATTTTAATTTTCATTCGAAATAGATTTTATTTTTTTCGAACTCTTAAACTATAAAGTCCCTTTTTGAAGATTGTAAACCGAAAAATATTTTTCCGTCTTAAAAGGACTGAAGAATCAAATTGATACACCACCCCCAACCAGTTCCGAAGTGAACTCCCGAACCGGCTTTTGCGCCGTTAAAAAGTCGGAAAAATTTTCGATAACCGACTTTTTCCCATGAAAGAGAAAACTGCGCGAAATACCGTCGGCGGAGCGCGAAACCACGCCGATGAAGTGCTGTTTCTTTTGAATCAAAAAGGCGAACGGGCCAAGAATGGCGGCGCGTAGCCCGGTCAGATCGTATTCGGCGTAGGCCTGCGCGGCATCCAGATCGGCGTAGGAAATCGCCGCCTCCGCCTGCCACTGCTGGTGGCTCAGGCTCACCACCGCGATTCCCCGCTCGTAGTATTTCACCGCGCTGTAGGCCCGCTCGATTTCATCGCTCGCATGCGTGACGTTGATCCGGTCGAGAATGAACGGCGCCTCCGGGAGCGGCGCGCCGAGACCGGCGTCACGCGCGAGCGCGTCGAGCCTCGACCCATCGCGCGGCGTCACCCGGCGCGGCTGACTGACCCGGTCACGCAGAACGAGCACCCACACGGCATAGGCCGAGCCGAGCGCGACGACAATGAAGGTGATCTGCATCGGAAGGGGAAGCTGGCTGAAACTTCCCTGCTGCTGAAGAAGACAGACGGGCGGCGTGAAGGACATGGCGGTGTTTCCGGCGAACGAGGGATTCGATATGTACTTTTTCCAACATACGAACCGGAACGCCGGAAGTGAAGGAGCGGGGACCGGAAAAGAAAAATGCGGAATGAAGCCGGTTCATTCCGCATTCGATATTCCGCATTCCGCGTTTTCCGCGTTTAGTCCTTGTGGGCCTGCTCTTCGAGCCAGCGTTCGGCGTCGATGGCGGCCATGCAGCCCGACCCGGCGGCGGTGACGGCCTGCCGGTAGGTGAAGTCCTGCACGTCGCCGGCGGCGAACACACCCTCGATGCTCGTGTAGGTCGAGCCGGGACGGGTCACCAGGTAGCCGGATTCGTTCATATCGAGCTGGCCGGCAAAGAGCGCCGTGTTCGGGTTGTGTCCGATGGCGACGAACAGCCCGTCGCACTTGAAGTCGGTGACTTCATCGGTCTTGAGGTTGGTCAGCTTGAGGCCGGTCACGCCCTTTTCAAGGTCGCCGAGCACTTCGGTCACGGCCGTATCCCAGATGTACTCGATTTTCGGATTCGAAAAGGCCCGCGCCTGCATGATTTTCGAGGCCCGAAGTTCCTTCCGGCGGTGGATCAGGGTGACTTTCGAGCAGAATTTCGTGAGAAACGCCGCTTCCTCGACCGCCGTGTCGCCGCCGCCCACCACGGCCACTTCGCGATCCTTGAAGAAGAAGCCATCGCAGGTCGCGCAGGCCGACACGCCGTAGCCCATCAGTTGCGCTTCCGACGGCAGGCCGAGCAGTTTCGCCGAGGCCCCGGTCGTGACGATGATCGCATCGGCGGTATATTCGTCATTTTCCGACCAGACGCGGAAGGGCCGGACGCTCAAGTCCACCTTCGTAACGTCGCGGGTGAGGATTTCCGTTTCAAACCGCGCCGCCTGCGCCCGCATGTTCATCATGAGTTCCGGTCCCATGATGCCGTGTTCGAAACCGGGGTAGTTGTCCACGTCGGTGGTGATCATCAACTGGCCGCCGGGAATGTTCTGCTCGCCGGAATCGCGCCTCGCGCCGCTGCCCTCGAACATGAGCGGGGACAGGTTTGCGCGCGCGGTATAAATCGCGGCGGTATACCCGGCCGGACCGGCGCCGATGATGATGACCTGACGATGCTGGGGTGAAGTGGACACGGCGGGAACGCCTCCGAATGTAGGACTGAAATTGAAAAAAACAGAGCGTGATTCTACGGGTCGCCTGAAACGAATGGCAAGGGAGACCGCCATCGTCTCGCCGGGAGCGCCGAAAAATCATTTCGTTTCGGCCCCGCGATCCGGGGCCAGCAGGGTCAGCGTCGCCCCCGCCGCTTCCGTCGGCGCGTCGGCCCGGGTCACGGTGTCACCGCCGACATTCACCTCGCCGGTCGGCGGGCGGTAGCGCGTCGGCAGCGGCGAGGTCGGCGATCCGAGCAGTTCTTCCGGCACGTCGGCCAGCGCCGCCGCGAAGCTCGCGGCCAGTTCGAGCGGGTCGGGCCGGTCGGCGGGCGATTTCCGCAACGCCGACAGAACGACCGCCTCGACCGCCGCCGGAATGGACGGATTGAACGACCGCGGCGCGCGCGGTTCGTTATGAAGATGATCCAGAAAGACGCTTACCATGTTTTCGCCCGTCGCGAGGAAGGGCGGACGCCCGACCATCATCTGATAGAGCATCACGCCCACGCTGTAGACGTCCGATTTCCCGTCGTAGTCGTCGCCCGAAATCCGTTCCGGCGCGACGTAGGCGGGCGTTCCGACAATATCGCCCGGCCGGGTCAGGCCGCTTTCCCGCTCGGTTTGCAGGTCCATCAGCTTGGCGATGCCGAAATCCAGCACCTTGACGGTTTCCTCGCCGGTTTCGGTCCGGTTCAGAAATACGTTATCCGGCTTGATGTCGCGGTGGATGATTCCGGCGGCGTGGGCGGCGGCGAGCGCACCGCAGACGGCATCGAGGATTTTCGAACAGCGGCGCAACGTCAGCCGCCCCTCGATTTTCAATTCCTCGGAAAGCGGGTGGCCGACGAGCAGTTCCATCACGATGTAGGCGATGCCGTCGTCGGAAACGCCCGAATCGAGGACCGCGACGGCGTTCGGGTGGGCGATGCGGCACATCGCGATGCCCTCGCGCTGGAACCGTTCGACCGATTCGGCGGAGGCATTGGCCGCCGCCGGACGAAACACTTTAATCGCCACCGGACGGTCGAGCGCGAGGTGGCGTCCGCGGAAAACCACCCCGAACCCGCCCGCCCCGATGCGATCTTCCAGCCGATAGCGGTCTTCAAGCGTCGTGCCGGGCATCGCTTCGGCCAGCGCGGTGAAAATCCGGTCGGCCTGCCGGTTGGCCAGTTCGAGTTCGGCCACCTTACGGTCGAGCTGGCGATTCTGATCGGCGATGCGGTCATTCGCGGCGGAAAGCTGCCGGTTGCGCGCCTCCGCCTCGGCGTGGGCGTCGCGGAGTTCGGACACCGCGGCGTTGAGTTCGGACGTCCGGGCCGCGACCTTGTTTTCAAGTTCGACCGTCCGCCGACGCAACTGCCGCAACCGCAACCGGAAACCGACGAAGGTCAGCCCGACGGCGATTCCCATATAAAGAAGATACGCCCACCACGTCCGCCAGACCGGCGGACGCACCCGCACCCGGTACACCGCTTCGCGGCTCACCGCGCCGAAGGCATCGCGGGCGCGGACGCGAAAGGTGTACTCCCCCTCCCGCAGCGTGTAGTCACGGAACGGCTCGGCGGTCCAGGCCGACCAGTCGCGCTCCTCGCCGTCGAGCCGGTACTGAAACCGGTTTCCGCCCTCCCGCGCGTAGGCGGGAAAGCCGCATTCAAACCGTAAGCGGTTGTTTTCAAAGGAAGTAACGGTCATTCCCCGGCTCGGATCGAGGCCGTCGAACAGTACCGCTTCAGCCCCCGCGCCCACGCGGCGCACAAGCGGGGCGGCGTCCGCCGGCGGAGGCGCGGGCACGCGCGGGTCGCAGCGGTAGAGCCGTTTCGCCGTTCCGAGCCAGACGACGCCGTTCGCGTCGAAAAACATGCCGTCGAACGATCCCTCGGGAATCAGTCCGAACAGCCGCCGGTCCGTGTTCCAGCCTTTTCCATCGGGGACAAGCGTCACCGGGCGTCCGTCGGCGACGAGATGCAGCCTGCCGTCCGGGCCGCGCAACAACCCGCCGGTTTCCGCGCCATCCACCTCGGGATGAACGGCAAGCGGTGCCAGTCCGCCCTTCTCCGCCCGCCGCAAGCCGCGCCGGGTCGTCACCCAGACCTCGCCGTTGATTTCGGCGACGGCGTTTCCGGTCGGGAACGGCAGGCCATCCGAAGTTTTAAAGCTTTTGAACGCCGAGCCGCCCGGCGTCACGGCGAGGAGGCCGTCGGCCCCGGTCCCGCACCAGAGCGTTCCGTCGGCGGCGAAAGCGAGCGTCCGGACCTGCTCACGAATGCCCGCCACCGCCCCGGCGTCGCGCCATTCCCCGTTTTCGCGCCGCAACCGGGTCAGTCCGCCCCGGCGTCCGATGAAAATTTCGTTCGGGTCATCGGGTTTTCGTCGGAAAACGAGCGCGGTATTTCCTTCCGAATCAATGATTTTCACCACCTGCCCGTCGGTTTTGAGCAGAAAAACCCCTTCGTAGGCCCCGACCAGCAGCCCTTCCTCGACCGGCAGCAGCGTCCAGCTTTGAAGTTTCAGCCCGTCCACCGGCTCGAACGTCCCCGCGCCGGGCTTCAACCGGACCACGCCGCCCGCCGTCGCGAGGTAAAACGCGCCGTTCCAGTCGGTTCCGGCGTAGGTCGTGGCCGGAACGCCGTTTTTTTCATCGAAAAACGACACCGGCGAGGAAAGCTCGGCCCGCGCGACGCCGTCATCGAGCGCCAGCCAGAGCGAACCGGAGGCATCGCCGAACACGGCGTACCCCGTGTCGTTTTGAAGTCCGCTCGCCCGACCGAGCGTCTCGACCAGCGCGCCGTCGCGGTCAACGATCCCCGCCCCGGCGCGGAGCGTGACGAAGGCGAAGCGTCCGTCCGGCAGGGCGCACCCGTTGTAGACCAGATTTTCCCTGAGCCACGCGCTCGCGTCGGGCGCGAACGGCGTCGCGGTCGTCCCGTCGAACAGGACGAGGCCGTCCTCGCGGGTCGCGACGAGTACCCGCGCCGCGTCGAACGGCAGCACGGCGTACGCCTGTTTTTTGGCGAACCAGCCGCCGCCGGGCGGGCGCGAAATCGCGCCATCACGAACAAAAACCAGCCCGATCTCTTTCTGTTTCAACCAGATGCGGTCGCCCGCCGCCGAACCGAGCTGGAAGCGTTCGGCGGGCCGTTCCGGGCGCAGCGCGCGGAGATTCGCGCCGTCCCAAAGAAAGACAGCTTCCTCGCCGCGAAAACAGACCGTGTTTCCGGCGGCGACGGTTTCCCAGATGTCGGCGAAAGTACGCTCGGCGGCGGGCAGGCGCTCCACGAGCGAGACGAAACGGAGACGTCCGTCGGGGCCGTCGGCGAGTTGGCCGAAATCACCGACCGCGCCGACGAAAATCCGGCCGTCGGGGAGGGCGAGAATCGAACGGGCGGGCGAACCGTTGGGAATCGGAATCAGCCGCCAGCGGACGCCGTCATAAACCAGCACTCCGTCGTTGTTTCCGAAATACATCACGCCCCGCGCGTCGCGGGCGACGCACCAGTTCTGCGGCTGCGCGCCGTATTCCTCCGCCGTGTAATTCCGGACGATCCGGCGTCCGGCGTCCGGCGAACGGGTCGGCGCGGCGACCGCCAGGCCCGACGCCAGGCAGAAAAACAGAAAAAAGTGGACGAACCGGAGGCTGACGGATCGACGCATCGGAGGGGCCGCGGGATGAATGAAATTCGGTACGGAAGCCCGACTATCGCACATCGCGTCCGCCGGGCCAATCATTCGGCCATCGCCGGACCGATTTTCCCCACGGTTCCGCCCGGTCAGGCCGAAATGGTCAAATGACGCCTTCAAACTGCTTGACGATATTGCCGGATGCCTTTATCTTGACCGCTTTCCTTATTCGTCGGGCAAGGTGTGCCCGAAGCTTCGGGTTCGGCGGAGACGCGCAATGTTTGACTCGCTTTCGGAAAAACTGAAGAAAACACTCAAGACGCTTCGCGGAGAAAGCAAGCTCACCGAGGCGCACATCGACGCGGCCATGCGGGAAATCCGCATCGCGTTGCTCGAAGCGGACGTCAACTTCAAGGTCGTCAAGCAGTTCGTCGAGTCGGTTAAGGAAAAGGCCGTCGGTCAGGATGTCCTTCAGGCGCTCTCGCCCCACCAGCAGGTCGTCAAGATCGTTTTCGACGAAATGCAGGAAATGCTCGGCGGCGAGGCCGCCGACCTCGAATTCAATTCGAAGACCCCGAACGTCATCATGATGGTCGGGTTGCAGGGTTCGGGGAAAACCACCTCGACCGGGAAGATTTCCCGCTTCCTCGCCCAGCAGCGCAAGCGCCACCCCCTGCTCGTTTCCGTCGACGTCTACCGCCCGGCCGCCCGCAACCAGTTGTCGGTCATCGGCAAGGCGATCAACATCCCCGTTTTCGAAGCCCCGGAAGTTTCCGACCCACTCGAACTGACGCGCGCGGCGTTGAAGGACGCCCAGCAGCGCGGGTTCGACACGCTCATCATCGACACCGCCGGCCGTCTCCACATCGACGACGAGCTGATGGTCGAACTTCAACAGATTAAAGACGTTACCAACCCGAACGAAGTGCTGTTCGTGGCCGACGCGATGACCGGTCAGGACGCCGTCAAGAGCGCGACCGAGTTCAACGAACGCATCGGGCTGACCGGGGTCGTCCTTACCAAGATGGACGGCGACGCCCGCGGCGGCGCGGCCCTGTCGATCAAGCACATGATCGGCAAGCCGATCAAATTCGTCGGGGTGGGCGAAAAGTACGACGCGCTGGAGCAGTTCCACCCGGACCGCATCGCGCAGCGGATTCTCGGCATGGGCGACGTGCTGTCGCTCATCGAAAAAGTTCAGAGCGAAGTTGACGAGCAGGAAGCGCTCCGGCTGCAAGAGCAGATGATGCAGGGCCGGTTCACGCTGGAGGACTACCGCGCGCAGTTGCGGCAGGTCGGCAAGCTCGGTTCGCTCGACAAACTGCTCGGAATGCTGCCGGAAGGGCTTTTCGGAGGAATGAACCTCCGCATGACCCCGGCGCAGACCCAGATGATGCAGACCAAGCTCAAGGAAACCGAAGCGATCATCAATTCGATGACGCAGAAGGAGCGCGAGAACCACGCCCTTCTGACCACGACGATGTCGCGCAAGAAACGGGTTGCCAAGGGCAGCGGAACGACCGTCAAGAAGGTTGAGGAACTGCTCAACGAGTTCATCATGATGCGCAAGATGATGCAGCAGATGACTCGCGGAGGGCTGTTCGGCGGCCTTGGCGGCATGTTCGGCGGCATGGGTGGCATGGGCGGCGGTCTCGGCGGAATGATGCCCCGGCTTGGTGGCGGGGGCGGCGGATTTGGCGGCGGCAAGCGCAGCAAACAGCACAAGCCGCCGAAGAAGAAGAAACGGAAATAGTAGTTCGTAGCTAGTAGTTAGTGGTTGGCCGTCAGCAGTGGGGCAATTCGCCTCCTCAGATTCAGAACTAACTACTAACTGCTAACGACTAACCACTGAACTCAGGCAGGAGAAAGCACAGTGACAGTTATTCGTTTGACCCGGAAGGGCACGCACAAGCGTCCGTTTTACCGTATCGTGGTGGCCGACAAGCAGGCCAAGCGCGACGGGCGTTTCATCGAAATCGTCGGTCATCGCAACCCGCTCACCAATCCGGAAGAACTCGTGGTCAAGCTCGACCGCGTGGACTACTGGCTGAAGTGCGGCGCGCAGCCGTCCGACACGGTGAAGGCGCTCATCGCCCGCGCCCGCAAGGAAGCGGAAGCGGCGCAGGCGGCGGCTCCGCAGGCGTAAGAGGGACCGGACGATGGCCGATTTGAAGGAATTGACGTCGCACATCGCGCGTTCCCTCGTGGACGCGCCCGATGCCGTTTCGGTCGCCGAGGAACAAAAGGGCGGCCTGACGGTATTCAAACTGAGCGTCGCCCAACCCGACATCGGCAAGATCATCGGACGTCAAGGGCGCACCGCCGCGGCCTTCCGCACGGTACTCGCCGCCCTCGGCGAACGCGACCAGCGTCGCGTCACGATGGACATCGTCGAGTAGCGTGATGGAAACCGGTTCGGACCTCGTCACCATCGCGGTCATCCGCCGGGCGCGGGGTATCCGCGGCGAAGTCGCCACGACACCGATGAGCGATTACCCGGAGCGATTCGCGCCGGGACTCGCCGTGACGCTCGTCCCCGAACGCGGGAAATCGCGCGCGGCGACGCTCGAAAACGTCTGGTTTCAGAAGGATACGCTGATCCTCAAGTTCGCGGGCATCAACACGATGACCGAGGCCGAAACGCTCGCCGGGTGGCGCGTGTGCGTCCCGCTCGCCGAACGGGTCGCTCCGGACGACGAAAACGAGTTTTTCATCGATGAACTCGTCGGTTGCCGGGTTGAACTTGAAGACGGGTCCTACGTCGGGGATGTCAGTGACGTCTACGATTCGGGCGGCGGACAGATTCTTGAAGTGCTCGCACCGGGCGGCCCCCGGAAACGCGAGCACCTGATTCCCTTCACGCGGGAGATTTGCCCCGACGTGGACATTGCGGCGAAGCGGATTCGCATCGCGCCGCCGGAAGGATTGCTCGACCTGTGAGCGCGCCCAATGCGTTTCGACGTCGTTACGATTTTTCCGAAGTTCTTTGAAGGTTTTACGACGCACGGCATCGTCCGGCGCGCCCGCGAGCGAAATCTCGTCACGGTCAACGTTCATGACCTGCGCGATTTCACTTATGGTCGTCATCACGTTGTGGATGACCGGCCCTTCGGCGGCGACGACGGAATGGTGCTGAAGCCCGAACCGCTGTTCCGCGCGGTCGAATACCTGACCCACGGGCGGGAGTACCAACCGCTCGGCGCGCGCGACACCGTCGAGGCCGCCCCGGACGAAACCGTTTCGGTGGTGGTGCTGACGCCGCAGGGCCGACCGTTCACCCAAGCCGAAGCCGTCCGGCTGAGCGCGAAGGAACAGGCGGTGCTGATCTGCGGGCGTTATGAAGGAATTGACGAGCGGGTGGCGCGCACGGTCGCGACGGACGAGCTGTCCATCGGGGATTACGTTCTTTCGGGAGGCGAACCGGCGGCGATTGTGGTGATGGACGCCGTGACCCGGCTGCTGCCGGGCGTTCTGGGAAGCGCGACCTCGGCGGTGAACGAATCGTTCAACGCGGGACGGCTGGATTATCCGGTCTATACCCGACCGGCGAGCTATCGCGGACTCGACGTGCCCCCGGTCCTGCTGACCGGCCACCACGCCGAAGTGGACCGCTGGCGGCGGCGCGAGGCGCTTGAAAAGACATTGAAGTACCGTCCGGACCTGCTGGCAGACCGCGAGCGGCTGGACGAGATGGATCGAAAGCTTTTGAAGGACATCGAGCGGTGACGCTCGGAAACGACATTCAGTGACGTCGGCGAGGCCGACGCCGAAGACCGAAGCGAGGTGTATTGTGACCCAGTTGAAACCGATTATTGCTGAAATTGAAAATGCGCAACTGCGCCCGATGCCGGACTTTATCGCGGGTGACACCGTGAAGGTCCACGTGAAGATCAAGGAAGGCGAAAAAGAGCGCATCCAGATTTTCGAAGGCGTGGTCATCGCCCGCAAGCACAGCGGCGTCCGTGAGACGATCACGGTCCGCAAGGTGAGCTTCGGCATCGGCGTCGAGCGTATTTTCCCGATTCACGCGACGGTGGTGGACAAGATCGAAGTCATCCGCCGCGGCCGCGTCCGTCGCGCCAAGCTCTACTACCTGCGCGCGCTGCGCGGCAAGGCCGCCCGTATCCGCGAAAAGGATACGCGCCTCACCGGCAAGGGTGCCAAGACCGCCAAGAAGGCCGAATAGAAACGGATTTCGTCTCGGAACTTCGGTATTCGACGACGGGTGGCGGCGTAATGCGCGCCGCCCGTCGCTTTTTCCATCCGGACCGTCCGCGACCGACCATCCTTCCGCAAAAGGTGCGCTGCGTCACCGACAGTCCGGCCTCAAGTTGAGCATCTTCGTCGGGCTATGTTTGCAACCACACTTTTTCTGCTCCAGCAAGCCGCCGATGTACCGGTGCGCGGCCCGATCATGGGCTATATCCCGATTGCGCTCCTGTTCGCCATTTCCCTGGCGATTCCCATCGGCGCGCTGACCGTCGGCAAATTTGTCCGCCGGACGGTCATGACCCGTGAAAAAATGATGTCCTACGAGTGCGGGGTCGATCCGGTCAGCGACGCCCGCGAGCGTATTTCCATCCGCTACTACATCATCGCCATGCTGTTCCTGGTGTTCGACGTGGAAACCATCTTTCTGTTTCCGTGGGCGGTCATCTATGACCAGTTGGCGATTTTCGGGCTGATCGAAGTCCTCGTGTTCATCGGGATTCTCGTCGTCGGGTACTACTACGCCTGGCGCAAGGGCGCGCTCGACTGGGTGTAACGCAAACGATGAACGCGGAATGATGAACGATGATGTTCACGGCGAAACTCCCCGCCCGCGTGACTCCGAAATTTTTGCTTGAGGCATAAAACAATGGCGATGCAGGAAGAAGCGCCGGGACTGGTTCTGTCCTCGGTCGATTTCATTTTCAACTGGGCGCGCAAATCCGCCCTCTGGCCCATGACGTTCGGACTCGCCTGCTGCGCCATCGAGATGATGGCGACCGGCGCGTCGCGCTATGACCTCGACCGCTTCGGCGCGGGCGTGTTCCGTCCGAGTCCGCGGCAGTCGGACCTCATCATCGTGGCCGGCACGGTCACGCTCAAGATGGCCCCGGTCGTGCGCCGCGTATACGAACAGATGCCCGACCCGAAATGGGTCATCTCGATGGGTTCCTGCTCGAACGTGGGCGGCCCGTTCAACACCTATTCGACGCTTCAGGGCGTTGACCGCGTGATTCCGGTGGACGTCTACATCCCCGGCTGCCCGCCGCGCCCCGAGGCCCTGATGTACGGCCTGATGCGCCTTCAGGACAAAATCATGCGCGACCATCCGACGCGCTTCCTGTTCGGCAAGGGCGACGAAATCATTGCCAACCCGGCGGAAGAAAACGAAGCCGCCTAATCGCCGGGATGGGCTTGTAAAAAAGAACGGGGGAGCATTGCTCCCCCGTTCTTTTTGTTCTTCCGGGAAAGGGATCAGGGATCAGGTTTTTCAAACCGATGAATCATTGCATCTCATTCACGGACCGTCAGCCTGACCTGAACTCCGAAATCGCCCTTGATCCCTGATCCCCGACCCCTGATCCCTTGTCCCTCAGATCTGGTGGCTTTCGGGTTGCAGGACCATCTCGTTCAGTACGCCGACGCCCGACTGCGACGCGGCGAAGCAGATCGCCCGCGCGGCATCGTCCACGGAGAGCATTTTGTCGCGCTGGACGCGCATCGAAATGTTGTCCCAGAAGGACGAGTCCACTCCGCCGAAGTGCAACAGGGTAAAGCGGATACCGGCGCGCTTGAGGTCGAGCGCCATCGCGCGGGTCATCCCCGTCACGGCGAATTTCGACGCGCAGTAACCCGCCGCCGTGGCCATCGCCGACCGGCCCAGAATGCCGGGAATGTTGATGACCGTTCCCCCGCCGGTTTTGGTCATTTCGGCGGCGGCGGCCTGCGTAACGAGAAAAACGCCCTTCACGTTCAGGTCGAGCATTTGGTCGAGGTCGTCCTCGGTCAGTTCCATCGCGGATTTGAGAATGCCGATTCCGGCGGCGTTGACGACAACGTCGATGCGGCCAAGCTCGGCCACGGCCTTTTCGACGAGGCCGAGGACCTGCGAGCGGACGGTCACGTCCGTCGGGACGGCCACCACCCGGCGACCGAGCGCGCGAATGTCGGCGGCGACGGTTTCAAGTTCGGAAGCGGTTCGGGAAGCGAGAACGATGTCGGCCCCGTTCTGGGCGAGCATTTTGGCTGCGGCGCGTCCGATGCCGCGACCGCCGCCCGTGACGAGGGCGACCTTTCCAGCGAGTTCCATTGCAATCTCCAGTATGAAAAGAAAGAGACGCTTGGGAGAGGGCCGAAAGGCTACCCGTTCGGGATTCCCGGCGATGTACGCGAAGGGACGGATTCAAAAACAAAACGCAAAGACACAAAGGCGCAAAACACGAAGAAAATCAAAGAAATCCTTTGCGTCCTTGCGCCTTGGCGTCTTTGCGTTTGGTTGGAAATCAGTCGGTCTGGCGAGTCAGTCGCTGGTGCATCACGACCAGCGCGATTCCGGCTAAAATGTTGATTCCCATCAACATGACCGAATATCCGTGGAGATTTCCGAAGGCCACGCGGAGCGGGTCGGTGAGCGGCAGCTTGTCGATGTCCGCGCCCATCGACGCCCGCATCGCGGACAATTTCGCCGAAACGACGAACTTTGAAATCGCGACGTCCACCGTCATCAGAAGCGGCAGGGCGACGGCGAGGCGTCCAAGCCAGGTTTGCAGTTTCCCGGAACTTGCCGCCGCAGCGAGCATCAGGACGACCGTCAGTACGCCGCAGACGAGGCCCATCGTTTCGAGTTTTCCGAGGACGGAATTGACGATCGTGCCCGCGAGCTGGCGCGTCGGAAGGACGGCGAAGGCGCTCTGGGCGACAACCGCGCTGAAAAAGATCATCCCGCCGAGCCAGAGCGACAGGGTCAGGCGGGCGAGTACGTCGAGGGCGGACGGCAAAAAGCCGGAACGGGAAGAAGACATGGGATTTTCGATTGAAGATTGAAAATTGAAGATTTTCGAGGCGGAACGGATGAATGATTCGGACGATTCTTCCGCAATCGAAAATCTTCAATCTTCAATCAAAAATGTTCAGGTTGATTCGGTATCGGGATTTTTGATTGAAGATTTGAGATTGAAGATTGGCGAGACGGAACGGATGAATACTTCAAATGATTCCTCCGCAATCGAAAATCTTCAATCTTCAATCTTCAATCAAAAATCGTCAGCTTGGTTCTGGCGGTGGCCCCGCTTCGGATGGCTCGGGTGGCGCGAGGTAGTTGAAAAACGCCGATTCGCGGTATGCCTCGGCGATGACTTCGAGCAGGACCTTGCTCGTCGCGAGAACCGGCACGGCGAGGATGATGCCGAGAATGCCGAACAGATGGTGGCCGACGAGCAGCCCGACGATGACCAGAAACGGGTGAAGGTCGAGGCGTTCGCCGAGGATGAACGGCGTCAGCACGAAACCTTCGGTCGTCTGGACGACCGGGTAAACGGCCAGTACGAGAATGAGATGGATCAGCGACGGATCGTCGGCGATGGTCAGCGCGCCAGTGAGCAACCCCGCCGCCGCCGTCCCGACATAGGGCACGAGATGGCCGAATCCGGACAGGAAACCAAGCGGAAGCGCCGACGGCACGCCCAGAATCCAGAAAAAGATCGTGTAGAGAATCGCCATGCAGAGGCAGACGAGGAGTTGACCCCGGACGAAATTGCTCAAGGCCGAGTCGATGAGCGTGACGATCCGGTCGGTCGTCTTGCGGTAACGCGGCGGCACGAGGCTGATGGCCTGCGTCCGCAACGCCCGGGCATCTTTGAGAATGTAGTAGATGAAAAACGGAATCAGGAGCAGGTTCAAAAAGCTCGTCATAATCCCGATCAGATTCGAGAACGTCGCGCCGACGCCCTGAACGAGCGGGTCGGTGATGGAGGACGTATCCTTGAAATGGTCCTTCAGCCCAGCCGCAACCTGTTCATACTGGGCAGGATAGCGCGCCTGAAGCGTGGCCAGTACGGGTTTCGTCATCTCCGAAACCTTTTTGTACGCCGCCGGTATTTTCGCCACCGCTTGTGTCAACTGGGTCACCAGACTCGGCACGAAGATGAACAGCACGAGCAGAAGGACGCCGACCGCCGTCACCATCGCCACGAGAACGGCCGTCTGCTGACGCATCCCCGGATTGCGAATCCAGCGACAGCCCCGGTTTTCGAACCAGTCGGCCACCGGCTTGATGAGGTAGGCCAGCGCCACCGAGATCAGCAGGGGAATGAAAACCGGCTGAAAAACCTTCGACAGAATGCCGACGAACCCGGAAAAAAGCAGGCCGACCACAAACACGGCAAGCAGGCCGACGAAGGCCGGAACCCAGCGTCCCCACCGCAGTTGCAGCCACGTCGCCGAGGGCGGTTCGGGCGGATTCGTGGTCACGGGGTCATCGAAAATCCGGGGTTGAGGGCTTTCGCTCACGTTCAAAATCCTTTCGGGGACGGAACGTCACTTGTTCCGCCGGAATTCGCGAACTTCGGCGCTGACGAACCAAATGTAGTGCAAACCGGAAAAGGCCGTCATCCCCAGAACGAGCCAGACGAAGGCGGGAAGCACGGGGCGAATGGCGACGACGACCTGCCCGAGCAGAAAAACGACGATCAGGACGATCTGGCAGACCGTCGAAATCTTCCCCGGCAGTGACGGCTTAAAGTCTTTAAAACCAGTAAAATGGGCAATCAGCGCGGCGACCGAGACGATGGTCACGTCACGCCCGATGACGGCGACCGTCAGCCACCACGGAATCGGGAAATTCGCCTGCGACGGAATTGCCATGACGAGATAGCCGGACAGCATCATCAGCTTGTCGGCGATTGGATCGAGCGCCTGTCCGAGCCGGCTGCGGCAATCGAGCTTCCGCGCGAGGTAGCCGTCGAGGCCGTCCGAAATGCCCGCGATGCCGAACGCCACCATCGCCCAGACGAATTGATCCTTAATAAAGAAGACGATGAACACCGGCACGAGCAGGATGCGAAGCATCGTGATGACGTTCGGCACCGTGAGAATGTCGCTGTAGTGATCCGTCGGTCGATTGAACTGTTCGCGCATAAACGTTCGTCGTCAGACGCCGAAAAGGTGGAATCGGATGATTTGCCAGCCGCGCGGCGTCTTCGCCCAGAGAAGCATGAAGGGAAAATCGCTCGTTTTGTCCTCGTTTCGCAATTTTATGACGACAAACGTGACCAGATAGCGCCGCGAAGGAAACGTTTTCATCAGGGACGCCCAATCCACGTCTCCCCGTGGAGCCTTCATCGCCAACTCGGGATTGATCTCAAGGAGTACAAAACCATCCCGCAACGGTTGGTTCATCAGTCGAATACCTTCTTTTCGCGCCTTTTCCGTGCGTGTTTCCCGGATTGGTTTCTCAAGGTCTTCAAACTTGAACAACTGGTGTAAATCCGAGCCGTCCGTTTTGGAGGCGGTATCCGCAAATATCCGTTGAAGAAGGCGTTGGCGTTCCTCAATCGACCGCTCCGCGTCACCGAAATACGGTCCGCGAAACTGATCCATATCCAGATACAGGTCGGGATGAACGAATCCGAGCGCGGCGGTGACGTCCTTTTTCCGCAGCCACGTTCTGAAAAAACGGGAAGCGGTCGCGCGTTCCGAGGCCGAAGGACTCTTTTTGACCGTTGGCGAAGGTTTTTGAACGACCGGTACGCCCCGGACGGGCTGCCCGTTGAAAAACAGGGCGATGAATACCGGAGCGAGCAGAATGCGGAGCATTGTGATGACGCTCGGCGCCTTGATGACCTGCCCCCGAAAGTAGTACCACTACAAATGTGAGTCGAGGCCCGGTTGGTGGTTGAAATTCTGGATTGAGCGATCAATCCATTGAACGCCATTGCGTTCGATAGTCGCTGCCTGAGCCGGAGC
>JBDRAL010000002.1:0-223826 GCA_039793685.1 Blastocatellia bacterium NZW_1522 | reverse complement strand
GTGTAGTGTTTTGTGCGTATAAAACAATTTCAACCCCTTATTCCCACCCCCCCCCCCCCCCCCCCGACTCCAAGACTTCCATAGTGGGGGGTAGTTCAATGGCAGAACACGACGGTATAAAGAATGACCACCTGACTTAAACGTATCGGTGTACAGCAATTGGACGGCAAACCGAGTCCCGGGAGCAGGCTACGCTCCCGGGACTTACCTCATTCAGGAAGACAATTCCTGAACTTGTCCTCCGGGCGGGACGTTTCACCCGCCGAACCTTTTATTCGCAACCTGGAGAACATTCATGACCCGGAAGGAATTTCTGCTTTCCATCGGTGCGTTTATCGCAGCGCCTCAATTCAGCTTTGGTCAGGAAGTGAAACCCGCCACGCCTTCAACCGACCTGAATGATGCGTTCGAGGCCATCCGGAAGAAGTACGAACTCCCCACGCTGGGCGGAGCAGTCGTTCGGTCGGCGGGGATTTCCGATCTGACGGTGGTTGGCGTCAGAAAACTCGGTACCGAAGCGCGGGCTACAAAAGACGATCTCTGGCATCTCGGTTCGGATACCAAAATGATGACCGCCGTACTGGCCGCCCGGCTGGTGGAGGCAGGCAAATTGAAGTGGGATTCGACGCTCGGCAACGTTTTTCCGAAGATTTCATTTGAAAAGGTCCCGGAAGCAAAGGCGATGACACTGGTTCAACTGCTTTCGCACCGCGCCGGATTCCCCGCCAACCCGTCGTGGGGAGAATATTTCGGGTCGAAATCGCCGATTCGGGAGCAGCGCCTGAAAATCGTCGCCGATGCCGTCGGGAAACCGCTTTCAAATCCCCCGGGCACAAAATTTGAATACTCAAACCTTGGCTACGTCGTGGCCGGGGCGATGGTCGAGGCCGTCACCGGCAAGAGTTGGGAAGATGCCATCCGGGAACAGGTTTTCAATCCTCTGAAAATGGCGAGTGCGGGATTCGGACCGACCGGGTTTCCCGAAAGAAAAAATCAGCCCTGGCCGCATGGTCCGGACGGAAAACCGGTGGAAACGGGGGTTTTCGACAACGCGCCGGCGCTCGGTCCCGCCGGGACGGTTCATTGTTCCCTTTCCGACTGGGGAAAATTCATCGCCGACCAGTTGCGCGGCGGCCGGGGTGAAAAGGCACTTCTGAAACCGGAATCATACAAAATGATCCAGACGGCGCAGGGCGGAGGCGACTACGGACTTGGGTGGGCCTGCCTCCAGCGCAAATGGGCGGACGGTCCCGCCTTTACCCATTCCGGAAGCAATACGATGAATTTCGCAGTCGTCTGGATGGCGCCGAAGAAAGACATTGCCATGCTGGCCTGTACCAACAGCGGGTCGAATACCGCCGGACGCGCCCTTGATGAAGTGGTCGGCGCGCTTTTGAAGAAAAACCTGTCTTAAAAATAGTCTGGAGTCTGGAGTCGCGAGTCTGGAGTCAGGGCAGGTTCAGGAAACCGGGAAGGATTTCTGCCAATCGATGCGGTGGTCGGCGTCGAATGCGATTTCAGACAGGAAGTTGTCGAGCGATTCGAAGACCGCCCACGATTCAAGGCCGGTTTGTATCGAAATGTCCGGGATGAGGCGCGCTTCAAGCGTCTCGTCCCTTTTTCCTTTCCAGACGGAATCGGCGAGAGCGACCAGAAGATCTTCAACGGATGGATTTGAATCGAGTCGCCATTCACCGTGGGTTCGGGCAAAACGGGCGAGTTCGGGTGGAACGCCAAGGTTCAAAAGGAGTTTTTCTCCTTCGCGCTCGTGTTTTTGGCCCGTGACGGAGAGTTCTTCGCGAAAAACCGATTTCCCGATGTCGTGGGTGGCCGCGCCGAATGTCACGAATTTGGGGTTGAAGTGAAATTCAGGGAATTCGGTCGAGAGTTTTCCAGTGATCCGACAGGCGACGTCGTGAACGAGCGTCAGGTGCGCGACCAGTCGAGGCGGCGCCGACACCCGTTTCAAAAGGTCGCTTGCCGATTCCGGGAGGTCATTCTGAACGAGCGGCGTTTTCATTGAATGAGCCAAGTACCTATATACGAATGATCGCGCGCGCGTACGATGGGGATTTCCTGAAAGTTTCGAAAATCGGAAAGGCCCGTCCGGCGGGTTACAGCGACCGGAGAGCCTTCCCGATGATGCGACTGGTGGCCGGATTTTCCCCTTTCCAGTTTTCGCAAAGCGCCTTTACCCACCCCGGCTCGGATTTGGCGGCATCGTTCAGCCAGTTCCCGACGGAATCCTGGACGTATTTTTCTGGATCGGCGCGCAGGGGTTCAAGAATCGGAAGACCGAGCGCGGGATTCTGCTTCAGTTCACCGATATGGGCGCACCAAACGCCGCGCGGACGGGTGGCTTCGCTCGCAAACCGGCGTACGAAAGCGGAAGCATCGGCGGTCCAGCCGGAAAGAAGTCCGATCGCCGTTTGAATTTCATCAGCTATCGCCGGTCGTACCGCCAGCCACGCCCATTCGCGTACTCCAAAATGCCGATCATCGGCCAAAGGGCGAATCCGGCGGAGTTTTTCTTCAAGGGAAAAGCCGGAATGACGCCCAATGACGAAGCAGGCCCACCCGCGGACCGTGTCGGAAGGGTGAGCGGCCAACGTCGTCCCGGCTGATTCCCCGAACGAATCGAGTAAAAGGTCCGCCGCCAGCGCCATTCGGCGCGTCACGCCGAGGGATTGCCCATCTCTCATCGTCCGCAGGGCTTTTTCGCCGATTTCAGGAACGACGGAAGCCATCAGAACGGCAAAATCCACCGCCAACCCCTCGGAAAGCGTGGCGGTTTCGATTTCGCCACGGTTCAGACCCGCTAAAACCTCGGGAGGAATGCTCTTCCGGTCCTTCGCGCCTTTTCGTTTCGTGTCCATTTCTCGATTCCTGATTTCGTATCCCCTCGGATTCCCGCCCGGTATGCCGGATTTTTCCTGGTCCTCGGATTCTCGCTCGCGGACTCGCTTCATCCGAGGCTAACGATCTTTCGCCCGCTCCGCGGGCTTTATGGTTTTTGAAAAATTAAGCTGGTAATAACAATGGGCCAAATTGCCTCGGACAGGCGCGGATGCGCCGGTAGGTAATAGCCCCACCCGTGAGGGTGGGGTAACAGACGGCGGAAAGCCGAGCCGCAACGCGGCGACACAGGAAAAATGGGCAATTGACAATGCACAATGGACAGTGAGTCGGAATTTCATTGCCAATTGTCAATTCTCAACTGTCAATTCTCCATTCACTTGTTTGTGCCGCGTCTTCGACGCTTTGAAATTGCCTCAAACGCCACCCCACCCTCACGGGTGGGGCTATTGTCTGACGGCGCATCCGCGCCTGTTTGGAGCAATTTTCAAACCTACCGTAATTACCGTTTTAATTATTCAAAAACAATAAAGTCCGCGATTTGTCCGGTGTTCGCCCGAATTGAAAACTCTCAATTCTCAATTCTGCATTCTCAATTACCGATTGGACTCCCGACTCGCGACTCAAGACTCCAGACTGTTTCTCAGCGCTTGTCCGGTATGCGAGCCTTCAATCGCGGCGATCTGTTCTGGCGTGCCTTCGCCGATGATTGTTCCGCCGCCTTCGCCCCCGTCGGGGCCGAGGTCGATGATCCAGTCGGCGCTCCGGATGACGTCTAGGTTGTGTTCGATGATGAGGACGGTATTTCCGAGGCTGACGAGCTTTTGAAGTACGTCGAGCAGTTTTCGTACGTCTTCGAAGTGCAGTCCGGTCGTCGGCTCGTCGAGGATGTAGACGGTTCGCCCGGTGGCGCGGCGCGAAAGTTCCTTGGCGAGCTTGATGCGCTGGGCTTCCCCGCCGGAAAGCGTCGTCGCCGACTGGCCGAGGGTCAGGTAGCCGAGGCCGACTTCATTCAGGGTTTGAAGTTTCTGCTTGAGTCCGGGAATCGCGTCGAAGAGTTCCAGCGCATCCTCGATGGTTGTATCGAGCATTTCGGCGATGGATTTGCCCCGGTAGTTCACCTGGAGCGTTTCCCGGTTGTAGCGTTTGCCCCGGCAGACGTCGCACTGGACGTACACATCGGGCATGAAGTTCATTTCAATGCGTTTGAGGCCGTCGCCTTCGCATTCCTCGCAGCGTCCGCCCTTGACGTTGAAGGAAAACCGGCCCGGTTTGTAGCCCCGTTCGCGCGATTCGGGCAGTCCGGCGTAAAGATCGCGGATGAGCGTGAACGCCCCGGTGTAGGTCGCCGGGTTCGAGCGCGGCGTCCGACCGATGGGCGTCTGGTCGATTTCAATGATCTTGTCGATGTGTTCGATGCCCTCGATGGCGTCATGCGCGCCGGGATTCGCCACCGTGAGGTGAAGTTTTTTCGCCAGCGCGCGATAGAGGATGTCGTCCACGAGGGTGGATTTTCCCGAGCCGGAAACGCCGGTCACGACGGTCAGGAGTCCGAGCGGAAAGTGCGCGTCGATGTTTTTGAGGTTGTGGTGGGTCGCGCCACGGACGGTCAGAACTTTTTCTGTGGGCTGGCGGCGTTCGCGGGGTGTTTCGATGGCGGTCGTCCCCGAAAGATAGCGTCCGGTGATTGATTCGGGGTTGTCGGCAACGGTTTGTGGCGGACCGTGGGCGATGATTTCGCCGCCGTGCGTCCCCGCGCCGGGACCGATGTCCACGACGAAATCGGCCCGGCGAATGGTTTCCTCGTCGTGTTCGACGACCAGAATGGTGTTTCCGAGGTCGCGGAGGCGTTCGAGGGATTCGATGAGGCGGGTGTTGTCGCGCGGGTGGAGGCCGATGCTCGGTTCGTCCAGAACGTACAGCACGCCGCGCAGTTGGGAACCGATTTGAGTCGCCAGCCGGATGCGCTGGGCTTCGCCGCCGGAGAGCGTCCCGGAGGAACGGTCAAGGGTGAGATAGCCGAGGCCGATTTTGGTCAGGAATCCGAGCCTTGAGCGGACTTCATTCAGAATTCCGCCCGCGATTTTCATTTCGCGGGGACTGAGCGTGAGCTGATTGAACCATTCGGCTGATTTCGCCATCGGCATGGCGGTGATTTCCGAAATTCCACGACCGCCGACGGTGACGGCCTTGGCTTCGGGTTTCAGGCGTGAGCCGGAACAGGCATGGCAGGGCTGGAGGACGATCAGTTTTTCGAGTTCGGCTTTGAGGCGGTCGGTCCGGGCTTCCTCGAATTTTTCACGAAGTCGGGCCATCGCACCCGGCCATCGGCTTTTAAAAGTGTAATTGCTGAATTCGAAGACCAGCTTGACGTTGCCGCACCCGAAAAAGAACTGGTTACGGAAGGTTTGCGGTGCTTCGTTGAACGGCGTTTTCAGTGAAACGCCGTTGTGGTTGGCGACGGCGACCAGTCCTTCACGGAGCATGAGTGCGATGTGGCCGTCTTCAATTGCGTATTCAAGGCTTTCAATTGCCTGAGATGGGTCAGGAATCAGATTTTCAGGGGTGATTTCGGCGATGCTGCCGAGTCCGGTGCATTCCGGGCAGGCGCCAAACGTGCTGTTAAAGGAAAAGGAACGGGGTTCGAGCGTCGGAATGTTGATGTTGCAGGTCGGACACGCCATTTTCTGGGAATACAGCGTTTCTTCGCCGTCCACCACGCTAATGATGACGATTCCTTCGGCCAGTCCGCTGGCGGTCCGGATGGATTCCAGAACCCGTTTCTCGATGCCTTCCTTGATTAAAAGCCGGTCGATAACGATTTCGATGGTGTGATTGCGCCGTTTGTCGAGGCTGATGGGGTCGTCGAGCAACCGCATTTCACCGTCGATGCGCGCCCGCGAGTAGCCGAGCTTTAAAAACTTTTCGAGTTCCTTTTTGAATTCGCCTTTTCTTCCCCGGACGACGGGGGCGAGGATCATGATCCGCTCGCCTTCCGGGATTTCCATGACACGCGAGGCAATCTGCTCGATGGATTGCTTGGAAATCGCCTGCCCGCAGTTCGGGCAGTGCGGAACGCCGACCGAAGAAAACAGCAGCCGCAGGTAGTCGTAGATTTCCGTCACGGTCCCGACGGTTGAGCGCGGGCTGCGGCTCGTCGTTTTCTGGTCGATTGAAATCGCGGGACTCAATCCTTCGATGGAATCCACGTCGGGGCGTTCGAGCTGATCGAGAAACTGGCGGGCATAAGCCGACAGCGAGTCCACATAACGTCGTTGCCCTTCCGCGTAGATTGTGTCGAAGGCCAGGGAGGATTTTCCCGATCCGCTTACGCCGGTGATGACTGTGAGCGAGTTGCGCGGGATTTCGAGCGAGATGTTTTTGAGGTTGTGTTGGCGGGCGCCTTTGATGGTGAGTTTTTCGAGCGGCATGGCGAAATCGTGAATCGGGTTGTTTGCAAGGATGTGTTTCGTGATGTTTTCTTTTTAGGGACTTCTTTTGGTTTTCGCAATTCAAGATAACTAAAGTTATCAGACTAAGGTAATTAAAAAACGGATGGTTCGGAACCGCCGTGGTTGCATTTCGTCACTGAAATAAAAAGAATGAACGCTTATTCGATTTTGAGGGATTATGGTTCGAATGAATCCGGAAAAATTACCTTCCTATCCTCCTGCCCAATTTCATCCTCCCAAACCGTCGCTTCCGACCCGGCAAAATGTCCGTAAGTGGGTCTGGGGCATTGTGGCCGCAGTTGCCATTCTTACCGTTTGGGGATCGCTCCTTTTCTTTTCAAAGCCCAAAATCATTATCGCCACCAATGTTCCCGGAGCTCAGGTCTTTATTGATGGCGAAGCCGTTGGAACCACGAACCCCCAAAATGCTCAACTGACGATCCCAAGGGTCAACACGGGGCGGCGGGCCGTTCGGATTCTTCATCCGGATTACCTCCCTGCCGAACGGGAAATCGAGGTGAAGTTTTCCTTTTCCCCCGCAACGTTTACTTTCAAGATGAACCCGGCGGCCTACCCTTTAAGTATTCGGACAACCCCGACCCTTTCAAAAGTGCTTATCGACGGCGAAGTGGCCGGTGAAACGGACTTTGTTTCCGGGACACTCGACCTCCCCAAGATTAAACGTGGACCACACGTCCTCCTGGTTCAACATCCGGGGTTCGACGATTATACGACCCAGTTTGTTATGCCAGACGGGGCCCACTCCCTGAATGTCCAGATGATGACAACGGTGGCCGGATTCTGGAGCGGAAGTTGGCGGGAAACCGAAAAAGGGAAAACCGCCGAAACCATTTATAACTTCGCCCTTGATTTGAAACAGGTCGGAACTACGGTAACGGGAACGTGGGAAGAACTTCCTGCTCAAGTCGGCAAGGCCGGATCTGCCCCCAAGCAACCGAAATCATTCTCCGTGACGGGGAGCATTATCGGAAAACAGCTTGTCCTCGAGAAAAAGACCGAAAAAGGAAAGCCAATCAAGTTTGAGGCTCGGGTGGCCGACAGCGGACGGGAATTTACCGGCAATTTTGCCAATGAAAAGTCGACCGGAACCTGGTTTGCGGCCCGGATGGACACCAAGCCGGTCCTGAATCCACCACTTTCAACTGCCACCCTACCCCCGGCGAATGGTTTTCCACCCGCCCTTCCCGGCCCAAGACTTGAAACGCCGCAGAATCCGGGATTTCCGCCGGTGGGGGGTGCGCCACCCACGGTCACCGACCCGCTTGCGCAGGCCAAGGAATTATACGAGCAACGGCAGTACCAAGCCGCTCTGAAAATTTGCGAAGGAATCCTCAAAACAGACCCCAAAAATCAGGGTGCCAAGGACCTTCGAACCCGAATTCGCAAAACAATTGAAATATTGAACCGGCAAACCGGCGAGGGGGCCGATCGGAAACCCGAAGCCACAAAGCCACAAAACCAATGAATTCAATGATTTTTAACCAAAAATCGGTTTTTTTCGGTGTCCGGGCCTTGATTCTCGCCCTTTTGCTGGTGCTTCCCGGAGCGGTCCTTCAGGCACAGAATCCGCAGGACGGACGTGGAAAACTGTCACTTGAACAAATCAAGGGGCTTCTGGCCAACGGATTGCCGGATACCGCTCTCGCCGGTGAAATCCGCGATCGGGGCATCACGTTCAGCGATACCCTGAATCAACTGGTTCTGGATGATCTTCAGGGAAAAGGCGCCGGCCCCAAAACCCTTCGCGCGCTGGAAGCCTATCTTCCCAAATCTTCCATCAAGGTCCAGACCAGACTTGAACGGACCATCGTTCTGGTGGATGACAAACAGTATGGGACGACAAGTTTTGATGGAACGCTTCAGGTCAACAACCTCGAACCAGGCGAGCATGTCGTCGAAGTCCGAAATCCCCCTCGCTACCGAAACACAAAAATGCGGGTGGTGCTCAAACCCAATGAAAATCAGGAAGTCCTTCTGACGCCTGAACTTGCCATCGGTTTTCTGACAATTCAGGTACTGACGGCCAATGCCGAGGTGCTGGTTCGGGGAGATATGGCTTCTCTTTCGGGTACCTTTTCCGGAAGGGAAATTGCCCCGGGGACCTATACGATTGAGGCGAGTGCAAAGGGTTATCAGACACTCAAGCAAACAATCGAAATAAGGGCCGGGCAGCAGGTGTCCCTCCCGATTCGCCTGGAAGTTGATCGAGAAGGTTTGAGCACTATTCTCCTTCAGGCCCAGAAAGCCTTTTCTTCCAAGAATTACAAGGAAGCAACTCAACTTGCACTTCAGGTGACAACACTGCTTCCGACCGACCCCGGCGCACTCACCATCCTGACTCAATCAGCATTCCGTTTGAACGAAACCGGGAATTTTCTTGAGTACGGAAAGGCGGCCCTTGAATCAGGCGCCGCCCTTGATTTTTCGTTCGTCCTGCGAACCGAAAAACCCGCCACCGCCACCCCCGTAACGTTTCGGCTTACTTCAACCTCGGTTTCCCTCCTCGGGGAAAGCGGCCAGAGCCTTCAAACCGTTCCGCTTGAATCACTTGCATCAATTTCCCTCAGAGGGGAAATTCAGGATGAGGTTTTTCTGAATCTCACCCAGACCAGAGCGGAGGGAAATAAAAGGCCGCTGGAATTCCTCCTCGCCATTCTTCATGGCTTTTCCGGAAGAAACACCGGGCAAAACGAAGAACTTCAGCTTTCTCAGCGAGATACACTGAATGCCCTGTGGAACTTGCAGGGGCTTCTTCAGCAAACTGCGGACACCCGGAAGGAATTTTTGAGGATTGCAGGCCCTGACGCCCTCCCCTCCACTCCGGATTCACCTCCAAAATCGACTGAAACGGCAAAGACCGAACCGGAAAGGCCGAAACCGGTCAAGGTAGGCAAGGAAAAGGAGAAGCCGGTAAAAACGGAGGATCCCCCCAAAACGGTCGAACCGACGGAAAAAACACCTGAAGTCTCGGCGACAAATGTACCAAAGTCACCGAAAGTCGATGTCCGAACCACGCCGGACTCGAACCGCGCCGCCAAAATCCTGATCAATCTGGCGCTCCGGAATGCCGGAACGGCTGAAAAGTTTGAACTCATCAAGGACGTACGATTCAACGGATCGCAGACCTCGGCCAGATTTCAGTCGGAAAAGGCGGAAGTCAATTACGTCTGGGTTCGTCCCAATCGGCTTCGTGAGGATACCCGGATGGGAAACCTTCGCGGGACTTTCGTTTATGGGGGCGAAGTGGCCTGGGAAACGGTTGAGGGCCAGGGAAATGAGCCTCCGACTCAA
Organism: Blastocatellia bacterium NZW_1522; assembly: GCA_039793685.1. Taxonomy (GTDB): domain Bacteria; phylum Acidobacteriota; class Blastocatellia; order Chloracidobacteriales; family Chloracidobacteriaceae; genus JAAFHI01. The sequence goes on along the minus strand of JBDRAL010000002.1, from coordinate 214,206 downwards.
GAAACCATCCGCCAGCGACGCATTCAGGCCAAGCTGTTCGGTCCGGGACTTCTCCAGCACCTGAAGGCCAACGAAGCCTTTGCCGAGCGCTACACCCGGTCCCGACAGGACGGCACGGCACTGGAAGTTATCAAGGTAACCGACGTAGATGGCGATACTTACGAAGTTTTCTTTAATGTAAAAACACTCCTCCCGGAGAAATGTATTTACGAAATCCCGACACAACTGGGCCAACCACTCGTCATCGAGGATCGTTTTGAGGATTTCCGGATGGTGGGCGGAATCCTGCTTCCTTTCCGGGTTTCCAGAGTCATCGGGGGTCAGACCGTGAAGGTGGACGAATTCTCCGAGGTCAGAATCAACGAACGCCCGAACATCGGTGTCTTCAAAAAGCCATGAACGATTTGCAGACCGGGGTTCTGCCGGTTTTCGATGTGGAAACAACCCTGTTCGGGGGACAAACCTTTCGCTGGGAAAAAGAGGCTGATGATTCATCAGTCTCTTTTTTTGGAATGGTTTATGACCTTGAAGTTCAGGTAAAACTCTCACCTGACAATCTTTACCCAATTTGGTTATCAGCCGCAGGTAATCCAAAAACAACCATTGAATCGTACTTTGACTTGGAACGAGATTACGAAGCGGCCGCCCAAAAGCTGTTTGCCGACCCAAAACTTTTTGCCTTTATCAATTCCGTCTTCCGGAAAGGCCATGAACCCCGATTGCTCAGGCAACCCTGGTTCGAAACCCTGATCGGCTTTATTGTTTCAGCCAACAATCACATTCCCCGAATCAGGAAAACCCTTCACGTTATCAGTCGGACGTACGGCCAAACGAAAGGTAAACGCCCCTCGTTTGCCTTTCCCTCCCCGGAAGCCCTTGCCGAAGCCTCGGCGATCGACCTTTGCGAAAAATGCAACACCGGGTACCGCGACCGGTACATTCAGGAAACATCGAAACGAATTGTCGAAAACGCCGGATTTTGGGAGCGGTCGCAAGAAATGTCCTCAGATGAAATTCGCACCGCCCTGCTGGACCTGCCTGGAATTGGCCCGAAAGTTGCGGAATGTATCCTGCTGTTCGGATTTCACCGGTGGGAAGCCTTTCCGGTGGACACCTGGATCCGGAAAGCCGTTCAGGAAGCGTTTCCCGAAACCAGCGGTTTTTCCGACCGCGACATCCATCGCTTCGCCTGTGACCGATTCGGGGACCTTGCCGGATTGGCTCAACAATATCTCTTCGAAGCCGCCCGGAAACGAAATGGGCGGTGAATTCCTTGGCGGTGGACAGCCCCTTCAAACCGGGGCTATGATGCTTGCCGCGAACTGACCCAATTCAAATATTTTCAAGATTTTAATCGGAGGTCGGCCCGATGAACGGCAGCCTTACCACCGTCAGCCTTCCAGATATTTTGCGCCAGATTTACAGCGACCGGTTGACTGGAGAACTCGTCCTGACCCGGGGCGAGGAATACAAACAGGTCTATTTTGAAACCGGGAACATCGTTTTCGCTGCCAGCAACCAACCCCAGGACCGAATCGGAGCCTCACTGCTTCGCCAGGGGATAATCAAGCCCGACCAGTTCGAACAGGTGATGGCCCAGACCACCGAGGGGAAACGTTTCGGACAGGCACTGGTCGAAGCCGGAATCATGAATGAAAGGGATGTCGTCACGAATATCACCTTTCAGATTCTCGACATCATTTATTCGGTTTTCACCTGGACCACCGGGGATTACGAATTTCTTGCGGGCGAGAGCCGGCTGGCGGAGGAATTGAAGCTGAAGCTGACCACGGCCAGCATCATTCTTGAAGGCGTCCGTCGGATCGAGGATTTCGGGGTTATTCGCCGTGGACTTGGCGACCTCAACCGGTTTGTTGCCCCTTCGACCTCGCCGCTGCTCCGGATGCAGACCATGACGCTCAAGCCGCTGGAACGGCAGCTTCTGGAAATGGTCGCCCAGCCCCTGGACCTCCTTCAAATCCTCATCTATTCGAATGCCTCGGCGGAGCCCACCCTCCGCGCCCTGTTCGGGCTGATTTCGTCGGGTGTTCTGGAGCAGACCGCTCCGCCGGAAGTTTCGCGCGACACCGGAAAATTCGAACTTCCAATTGAACTCCGCCCCAACTTCCCGGTTGCTCCCACAAATGCGACCTCCCAGCCCAATCTCGAATATTCGGATGACCAGACGGCCCTCAGAGCCGAAATCGACAATCTGAAAGCTCGCATCCGGCTGAATCACCCGAACGCCATTCTTGACGTACCGGCAAGTGCCAGCCTTGAGGAAATCAATTTTGCCTACCTGCGGCTTGCCGACCGGTTTCACCCCGACAAATACGTTACGGCACCGATTGAAATCCGGCAGGAAATCGACGAGGTGTTTCGTCGGGTAGTACAAAGTTTCGAATACCTCCACCAGCGAGCCATTCATTTGAACCTTCAGCGCTCGACCGGGCGAATGCCGAGCCTGAACGCGAACCAGACCCCACGGACAACCGGAGCGTATCCGGCCCTTCCTCCATCGTTTCAGCCGGTTGCTCCACCGCCAAACCGGTCAACCGGCGGGTATCAGGTCCCGCCACTTCCCGGCCGTCAGACTGGTGGGTTTCCGGTTTATGGAACGCCGACGCAGGGTGTTCCTGTTTTCGGGACACCGTCTCAGGGATTGCCCGCTCCCCCTCAAAATGAGATGCCGACCGATCCCATGTCCTATGGCGATCGAGGGACGTATTGGGCCGAACAGCAGATGGTCCGGAGGCCCACGGTACTGGCTCCCACCGGAAACGCCGACACCGACGCGGCCATTGCCGACTTTATTGCCTATCTGAACGACGAGAAAGCCCCGCTCATCGTGGCCGACTCACTTTCAATGCTGATTCGGACCCAGCCGCCCTACGCCATCCCGCTCGAAAAGGTGGCCGAAATCGTGGCCGGATGGGCCATGCGAAAATCGTCTCAAAAGGGTCGGCCGATTCACGAATATCTGGTCGAAGGAGTCGAGGACATTCATCACGCGGAACAATCTCGGGTATTAAGCGTGTTTGATCCTAATCTTTTTTATGAAAAGTTCGTCGCGGAACTGGTCACCTACTGCCCCTACGAGGAACGCGAGGTGTTTCAGTTGAAACTCGGCGGACATCGAGATTTGATTCGCCGGTAGGCTTCTGGAGGTAATTCAATGACCGTGACTCAACGCTTACGCTTTCCCCTTTTCGTGTTGGCCCTCTTCTTTCTGGTTGCGCCGGCAACGGCCCAGAATCAGAACGACCCCGCCGCACCAGCGTCCTCGTCCCAACCGAGCGGGGACAAGGTGACCATCCCCGATGGGACAACCATCCAGCTTGAACTCATTACACCGATCAATACCAAAATGAATCAGGTGGGCGACGAAGTCATTGCTCAATTGAAGGACTCGTTGCGTGTTGACGGCAAACTTGTTTTCCCGCGGGGAACCGAGTTCAAGGGCGAAATCAAGGAAATCACCTCCGCCAAAGTGGGACAGCGAGCCGCCAACCTCAAGATCGTTTTCCACACCGCCGTGACCGACCTGGGGACTCAGCCCATTTCCACCATCGTCGTTTCAGCGGACGACTATCAGCATGAAGCCAGATTGAAAGCCGATCAGGACGGCAAACTCAGTGGCGGCCATAGCGGAGGCCGTACCGTCAACAATGCAATCAAGGGCGGCTGGCTCGGCGGCATTGGCGCGGGAGTCATCGGCCTTGGCGGGGGCGGAGCCGGTGCGGCGGCGGGGACGCTTGGCGGCGCAACCGGCGCGGGCGTCCTGCTGACCAAGGGGAATGACATCAATCTTCAACAGAACACCATCATCCGGATCAGGTTCAATAAACCGACGACCGTTTCGCTTTAATGGCTTGGCGAAGCGCGAGGTACGCGCTACAAACCACAATCCACTCTGAAACCTCGGGGCAGTCGGTTCAACCGGCTGCCCTGATTGCTTCCCGCCGATGCCCCGATTCTCTGCTTCAAAAATCAAACGGACGGTTTTCCCAAACGGACTGACCGTCATTACGGAACCGATGGCGCACGTCAATTCGGTTGCCGTCTCCATCTGGGTTCGGACCGGCGCGCGACACGAAGCCCCCGAAACAAACGGCATTTCCCATTTCATCGAGCACATGTTGTTCAAGGGGACGCGCAAGCGGACAGCCCGGCAAATCGCCGTGGAAAGCGACCGACTTGGGGGCAACGTGGATGCCTTCACCATGATGGAAAGCACCTGCTACCAGATTCAAACGCTGGCCGAACATCTCCCTGCCGCATTTGACCTGGTTTCGGATTTGGTGCTTCACCCGAAATTCGACCCCGCGGAAATGGAACGCGAACGGACCGTCATCCTCGAAGAAATGAAAATGGTCGAGGATACGCCGGACGAACTGGCCTACGAGCTGTTCCTTGAGGAGTTTTTTCCGGACCATCCCCTTGGCCGCCCGATTGAAGGTACGCCCAGGTCGGTTCGGGGTCTTCAGGCGGAAACGCTCCGGCGCCACCACGGAAAGCGGTATCGGTCGGGAAACCTCGTCATTTCCATTGCCGGGAAGTTCGAAGTTCAAAACGTCCTCGAACTTTGTCGAACAACTTTCGACAGACAACCGCAAATCAAGCAAAATGATAAAGTTACGGCCCCTGTCGGCGCGCCGACATTTTTGAGCAACATTGACCGCGACTTTGAACAGGTCCAGCTTTTCCTCGGCGTTCCCTGCCCTCCGCTCTCATCGGAAGACCGCTTTCCGACCAACGTTCTCTCGATGATGCTGGGCGGCGGACTGAGTTCCCGGCTGTTTCAAAAAATCCGTGAGGAAGAAGGTCTCGCCTACAACGTTTACTCGGACGTTCTGTCCTACCGCGACGCCGGGTGCTTCACGATCTATTCGGCGGTATCACCGAAGAACGTCAAGCGAACCGTCAACCACATCACCCGGGAAATCGCGACCTTCTGCCGAGGAGAATTTACCGACGAGGAACTTTCACTGGCCAAAATGCAGTTGCTGACCAACCTCTACCTCGGGATGGAATCGAGCGCGAGTCGCGCCAACCACAATGGACAACAGGAAGTTCTTTTCAATCAACTTTTTAGCGCGAAAGATCTGAGCCGGAAAATCGAAAAAGTCGAGCGACCGGACATTCTTCGGGTCGCCGCCGACATTTTTGCCGGGCGTTCACTTTCAACCCTTGCCCTCGGTCGTTTGGGCCGGCATGCCGTCAAACCGGAATGGGTGAAAATCCCATTTTGACACGATGTTCCACGTTGAACCTTTAACGTAATCTCTGAGCTCAGATGCGCTTTACCCTTCTCGGCAGTGGCAGTAGCGGAAACGCCACCTTGATCGTCACCGACCACGCAGCGATCCTCATCGACTGCGGCTTTTCAGCTCGCGAAACGGCCCGGCTGATGCGGGAGGCGGGATTTGACCCGGCCCGCCTAGATGCGGTCTTCATCACCCACGAACATGGCGACCACATCGGCGGAATGCCCGTTCTTTCCCGGCAACTCGGAGTGACCGTCCATATCGCCGACCAGACCCGACACGCCGGACGGCTGACCGAAAAGGACCACGCCACCGTCAACTGGGGAGAACCGCTGCGCGCGGGACAGCCGATTGAAATCGGGGACGCGAGGGTCCTCCCGGTCAGCGTTCCGCACGACGCCGCCGACCCCCTGCTCTTCACGGTTGAGGCCGGTGGGGTGAAAATGGCCGTCGTCACCGACCTTGGTTACATTCCCGCCCATGTGGCAAAACGACTTGAGGGTTGCCACGGACTGGTCCTCGAAGCCAATCATGATCGGGACATGCTCCGGAACGGTCCCTATTCCTGGGAATTGAAGCAGCGAATCGCCAGCCGCCGCGGTCATCTGGCGAATGATCAGACGGCCGCGTTTCTTTCCGAGGACTTCGACGGAAAGGCGGAGTGGATCGTTCTCGCCCACCTCAGTCAGCAGAACAATCACCCCGAAATCGCCCGGTTTTCGGCTCTTGACGCCCTCCAGCAGCGCCACCCGCTGTTCGCTCACCACTGGGAAGATCGTCTTCTGGTCGCCCCGCCAAAAGGTCCGATGGACTGGATTCACCTCGAATAGAGAATTCTGAATTGTCGAAACCGGCCCAAATGTGGACAATGCCCGCTTCGAATTTTTTCGAGGACCTGCACGACAAACTTTTTCGCCGGGTTCACCCACGATGATTCCTCGTTATTCCCTTCCCGAAATGACGGCCCTCTGGAACGAAACCAGTCGATTCCAGAAATGGCTCGACGTTGAAATCGCCGTCTGCGACGTCCACGCCGAAATGGGGACAATTCCCTCCGCCGCCCTTGCCGACATTCGGGAAAAGGCGGCGTTTTCAGTTGAGCGCATCCACGAAATCGAAAAGGTCACGCGCCACGACGTGATCGCCTTCACGACCGCGCTGGCGGAAAACATCGGCGAAGCCGCGCGGTACGTTCATTTCGGTCTGACCTCTTCGGACGTGGTGGATACCGCCAACGCACTCCTGATGCGCGATGCCTGCGACCTGCTTTTAAAACGCCTCGACGGATTTGCCGAAGCCCTCAAGGCCCGCGCTCATGAACACAAGGAAACGGTCATGATGGGCCGTACGCACGGCATCCACGCCGAGCCGACCACATTCGGGTTGGTGCTTGCCCTGTATTACGCCGACACGATGCGGAATCGCGAACGGCTGGTTCAGGCCCGGAAGATCGTTTCAGTTGGCAAGATTTCCGGCGCGGTCGGGACTTTCGCCCACCTCGATCCGGAAGTCGAAGAACGGGTTTGCGGGAAACTCGGACTCGATTTCGCCCCGATTTCCACTCAGGTCATCCAGCGCGACCGGTACGCCGAATTCGTCAACACCCTCGCCCTGATTGCCGCCGGAATCGAAAAATTCGCCCTTGAAGTGCGCCATCTCCAGCGGACGGAAGTTCGGGAGGCCCGGGAAGCCTTCGGAAAAGGCCAAAAAGGCTCGTCGGCGATGCCCCACAAGCGCAATCCGATTACGTCCGAGCAGTTGTGCGGCCTCGCCCGGGTCCTGCGTGGGAACGCGCAGGCCGCGATGGAAAACATCGCCCTCTGGCATGAACGCGACATTTCTCACTCATCGGTCGAGCGGATCATCCTTCCAGATAGCTGCATTCTCGTCGATTACATGCTTGCCAAGGCGACCGACCTCGCCGCCGGGTTGGTGGTTGACGCCGATCGGATGAAGGAAAACTTCGAAAGCCTGGGCGGCGTGACCTTCTCGGGCCAACTGTTACTGGAACTCGCCCGCCACGGTGTCTCGCGGGAAACGGCCTACGAGTGGGTGCAACGCAACGCGCTCCGGGTGTGGGACGAAAAGGCCGACTTCCGGTCACTGGTTCTCTCCGACGACGACATCGTCAGGACGCTCGGAACCGAGGCCATCGAAGCGGTTTTCAATTTGAAGGTGCAACTTCGGAACGTTGAAAAGGTTTTTGGCCGTGTTTTCGGCCAATAATTTCCCGGGAAACCGCAGCCAATGACGCCACTTTTCCAAAAACTGAATTTGAAAGATCAGGCCGAAATCCTGGTTTTGAATGCTCCGGGAGAATTCGAGTCCGAACTTTCAGCCCTGGAAGGGGTGAAAGTGGTCCGCAAGGCCGCGGGCGTTAAAAAAATCGGCTTCGCGATGGGGTTCGTTACAACGTCTGCGGAACTTGAAAAGGTGGTCAAATCCATCGTTTCCCGGCTCGACGGCGACGGCATCGTCTGGATGGCGTACCCGAAAACGGCGTCAAGGAATTACAAATGCGAGTTCAACCGCGATTCCGGCTGGACCCTACTGGGAGAAGTTGGATTTGAACCGGTTCGACAGGTTGCAATTGACGAAGACTGGTCGGCGCTTCGTTTTCGACGCGTCGAATATATAAAGAAGATGACCCGGGCCGCCGAAGGCGCACTGACCTCGGAAGGCAAAGTGAAAACCACCGACCGGGGGCGAAAGAAGTCGTTCGAAGTCCAGAGTCCAGAGTCTGGAGTCAAATCAGCCTTTTAACCAATGTGGACTTGAACAAGTGACGGATTGGTTCATTTCTTCAAGCAACCTGAAACCCGACACCCAAAACCCGACACCTTTTATGAAAGCTACCGTTCACGTTACCCTCAAACCCGGCGTTCTCGATCCGCAGGGGCAAACGATTCACCGGGCCAGCGAAACCCTCGGTTTCCAAACCATTTCGGATATTCGTCAGGGCAAATTCTTTGAAATCGCCCTGACGCCCGATGCCGATCCGGCCAAGGCCAAGGCCGAACTGGAACGCCTGGCTCACGACATTCTCTCAAATCCCGTCATCGAGGATTTTTCGGTGGAAATCTCCGACTGAAGGGATCAGGGATCAGGTATCGGGGATCAGTTGTTTCGTTCCCTGCCGGATTCCTTCCCTTCAACTGATCCCTGATCCCTGCCTCCTGATCCCTTTTCACCATGAAATTCGGCGTCATCATTTTTCCCGGCTCGAACTGCGACCACGACACTTACCATGTGGTCAGCAAGGTTATCGGACAGCCCGTCCGGTTCATCTGGCATCAGGAAACGTCCGTCGGCGATTGCGACGCGGTTCTTTTGCCCGGCGGTTTTTCCTACGGCGATTATTTGCGCTGCGGGGCAATCGCCAATTTCTCACCGGTCATGGCAAGCGTGAAGGAATTCGCCGCCAATGGCGGGTATGTGGTGGGTATCTGCAACGGCTTTCAGATTCTTTGCGAAGCCGGACTACTCCCCGGAGTACTTCTGCGAAACGCGGGACTTCGTTTCCTTTGTGAATTCGTGGACATTCGGGTGGAACGCAACGATACGGCATTCACCAATGAATATCGGGAACACGATGTCCTGAACATTCCCATTGCCCACGGGGAGGGAAATTACTTCTGCCGTCCGGACGAACTGGCCGAACTCGAAGCCAACCGGCAGATTTTGTTTCGGTATTCCTCAAAGGACGGGGCGATTTCCGATTCCGCCAATCCGAATGGCTCCCTTTCCAATATTGCCGGAATTCTCAACCGCACCGGAAACGTCATGGGACTGATGCCCCATCCCGAACGGGCAAGCGAGGATATCGTCGGCGGAAGCGACGGACTGCGTCTGTTCCATTCGCTGGCGAATACCATTCACGCCGAGGAAAAAGCCCGCCGATAACCGATTTTTCTGGTTGACAGGCAAGGGCTAAATTCGTACTCTACACGGGCTTTTGGGTCGTTAGCTCAGTTGGTAGAGCAGCTGACTCTTAATCAGCGGGTCGTAGGTTCGAGCCCTACACGACCCACCAAAAGACCGAAACGGAAGGCGCCGCCTTCCGTTTTTTCTTTTTTTGGAAATCAGGATTGGGTCAATTCCCGTCTGAGCCAGACACTGGCGTCCCGCCAGTCGCGCAGGACCGTGCGTTGTGAAACTTCCAGGGCTTCGGCAATTTCCACGGTGGAAAATCCGCAGAAGACGCGGAGTTCCACTACATTCCGCCAGCGGGGAGACTTTTGTCCGAGCCGATTCAAAAGGTCCTCAAACTCAAAAACATCCACCGCATTGTACCCGGAAAAAGCCTCGACCTTGTCGAACCGGACGAAAATCACACCGTTCCCACGTTTTTCGGCACTCCGGGTACGGTAATGATCGACCAGAATCTGCCGCATGAGCCTGGCCACCATGCCGAAAAACTGCCCCTTCGCCTTGAGATTGGGAACCGGGAGCTGGGTCAACTTCAAATAAACTTCATTTACCAACGCTGCCGTCTGCAATCCGTCCTGATTGGATTCTCGCCTCAAATGTGCCCCCGCAATCCGTTTCATTTCATCATAAACGAGGGGAATCAGCCGGTCGCGAGCTTCGACATCCCCTTCTCCCCAAGCCCTTAAAAGCGCCGTCAATTCATTGGCCTGATTTTTTTCCATGCGAAAAAGCGTTTTGTTTCAACACCTTGCAATTCCATTTTTCGTTGGGATGTCCTAACTATACGGCTTGGACAACATCCTCACAAGAATTTCATTTCAGGTTAAACCTCCCCAACACCCCGGTTCCATCCCTCCGAAAAGCATTGTCGGAATCGTGAAAGGGACTTATATTCGCCCATCCACGCTTGATTCCAAGCTGCAAACCTGATTTGTCGGAAGGTGTATTTCCCTTCCGACCGGTTTCATTTTTTGATGAGAACCAGACGCGGGCGATGGTCCTGGTCCCTCGGTTGTCAACGAACGCTTTGCATGACGTTGGCACTGGCGTTCGCCTGCCTTCCGTCACTTGCACCAGTTTTTGCCCAGGAAAATCCGGAACCCCCTGCCCTGATTGCCCAGGCCACACGCCTCCTCGGCGTCGGGAAATTCGATGAAGCCGAAAAAACCCTCCGTGACGTCCTGAAAAGGGACGACCGGAACGTGGACGCACTCCTTGGAATGGCTGAACTGGCCAGAATCCGGATCGACTATCAGAGTGCCCTCGGGTTCATTGAGCGGGCTGAAAACCTCCAAAACCCCTCCCGAAAGGCACAAGGGGATATCCTTTTCGCGCGCGGAAACTTCTTTTTGACCGCGGAAGAGCCGAATCGCGCCCTGGAGGCTTTTCAATCCCTCCTGAAAATTGAAAGGAACGACATTCGGGGACTGGTGGGCCTGGCCAACGTCGCCCTCTTTCAACAGCGCTTTGCCGAAGCCGAGGAAATTCTCCAGCAAGCCTTTGAAAAGAATCCGGCAAACCCGGCTGCCTTCGTCACGCTGACCCGGCTTTATATTGAGTTGAACCGGCCGGCCGAAGCGCGAATTGCCGCCGAAAAAGGCCTGGAACTCGCCCCCAATGATCCCGAGGCCATTGCCGCCCTCTGTTCGGTTCGGGTTATCGAGCGTCGGCCCGAGGATGTGCGGAAACTTGCCGAACGAGTCCTTGCCATCAATCCCTTCCATAGCCGAATTCGTCGGGTCTACGCCCAATACGTTTTTACCCGAAAAGCCTACAATGTCAGTCCGGAACCCGCCCGCCAGGAATTCGACGCCGCCCGAGCCTGCGTGACCCGCCAAGACCTTCAAACCGCCAAAGTTCATTACCGAAAGGCGGTTGAATCATCCCCAACCTTTACCCAGGCTCTCCTTGGACTCGGCGCCGCCGCCCTTCGGACGGGAGATGAGGCTCTCGCCTTTGAATGTGCCGGAAAAATTCTGGCGATCGATCCCGAAAACCCCCTTGGTCAACTTCAATTCAGCCTCGCCTGCTCAGAGCGACACCTCCGCCAGTGTCGGGCCATTGGTAGCGGAAGTGCATCCATTGAAAGCGTTTTTGAGCCTGTCTCACTTCCGCCGGTGGTTTCCGAAGTTTTCCCCGATTTCGACAACCTCCGCCCGGAGGAAAAAAACGTCCTTGCGGCAGCAGTCAGCCCTTTCGCCCACCTCCTCCCCAAACTGAAACATTGTGGGGCCAAGCATTACCTCCTCAGCCTCGACCGGCAGCTTTCCGACATACCCGGCTACGGTGGACTCGCGGACCGGACCACCTTCGACGGCCGTTATTACGGAAGCCTGCGGGGTGTAGGCGGGGTGGCCACCGTGACCGGTATCGAGGCGCTGACAACGGCGGCCCGGGGTGGGTTCAACACGGTTGCGCATGAGTTTGCCCACCAAATCCATAACTGCGCCCTGGATGCCTCGACCCGAAACCGGATTGAAATCCTCTTTCTTAATGCCAAGAAGGAGAAACGTTTTCTCGATTACTACGCGGCGGCCAACGAATGGGAGTACTTCGCCCAGGGGTATGAAGCCTTCGTCTCGGTCTACAAACGACCGAACGCCGGGGTGACCGGTCGGCACACCCGTGAAGATTTGAAAAAGATCGATCCGGATTTATTCAACTTATTACTGGAAATTTCGAATCCAAAAACGGAAAGTGTCCGTTTTCCCACCAAGCGTTGAGTTCTTCCCTCCTTTTGTGCTGCAATTACGGCCGTCTTTCCCACAGCAATTGAAACTGAACACGAAGTTCGCTCCCTGAGCGGTTCTTGCCTGCCGCCGGACTCGCCAGGTATGCCCGCAGTTTTCTCTCGAAGTTTGCAGGTCAACCCTTTTTCCGCGAGGTCGCTATGAACTCCACGCCGTCAATTGAGACGCTATCCATCAACACCATCCGCACCCTTGCCATGGACGCCGTACAGGCAGCCAATTCCGGCCATCCCGGCACCCCGATGGCCATGGCACCGGTCGCCTTTACCCTCTGGAACGATTTCCTCCGCTTCGATCCGGCCGATCCGATTTGGCCGAACCGTGACCGGTTCGTGCTCTCGATGGGCCATGCCTCGACACTTCTTTATTCATTGCTCCATCTGGCGGAAGTCAAAGCCGTCAATTCGAAGTACGAATCAACCGGTTCGGTTTCCGTAAGCCTTGACGACATCAAGAGCTTTCGACAGCTCGACAGCCGGTGTCCCGGACACCCCGAATATCGCTGGACTTCGGGAATCGAAACCACGACTGGCCCCCTCGGCCATGGCATCGCGACCAGCGTCGGGATGGCCATCGCTTCCCGTTGGCTGGCCAGCTATTTCAACCGGCCCGGTTTTGACATGTTCGACTTCAACGTGTACGCCCTGTGTGGCGACGGATGTCTGATGGAGGGGATTTCGCAGGAAGCCCTTTCTCTGGCCGGTCACCTGAAGCTGTCGAACCTCTGCTGGATCTACGACAACAACAAGATCACCATCGAAGGCCATACCGAATGGGCGTTCAGTGAAGATGTGGCGACCCGCTTCATCAGCGCCGGCTGGAACGTCACCCGCGTCGGCGATGCGAACGATACCGACATGCTCCGTCGGGCTTACACCACGGCGAACAAGGAACATGAGCGGCCAACCCTCATCATTGTGGACAGCCACATCGCCTGGGGTTCGCCGAACAAGCAGGATACCCACGCCGCCCACGGCGAACCGCTCGGTGAAGAGGAAATCCGGCTCACCAAACGGAACTACGGCTGGCCTGAAGACGCCAAGTTCCACGTTCCCGATGAAGTTCGGGAATACTTCCGCGGCCACATCGGAAAACGCGGTGGCGAACAACGGGCCGCGTGGATGGAAAAGTTCGAAGCCTACAAAAAGGAATATCCCGAACTTGCCGACCAGATGATGCGGATGCAGAAGCGGGAACTCCCCGATGGATGGGACAACGGTCTCCCGGTTTTCCCGCCCGACGACAAGGGCGTGGCCGGCCGCGATGCCTCGGCGAAGGTCCTCAACGCGGTGGCTCAGAACGTGCCGTGGCTGATCGGCGGTTCGGCCGACCTCGCGCCGTCCACCAAAACCCGCCTCACTTTTGAAGGCGCGGGCGATTTCATGCCCGGCACCTACGGGGGCCGTAACTTCCACTTCGGCATCCGGGAACACGTCATGGGCGCGATCCTGAACGGGCTTTCCCTTTCGAAGGTCCGGCCCTATGGCTCCGGCTTCATGATCTTTTCCGACTACGGTCGGGCCCCGATTCGTCTGGGGGCAATCATGGAAATCCCGACCATCCACATCTTCACCCACGACTCAATCGGCGTTGGCGAGGACGGTCCGACCCACCAGCCCATCGAACAGCTTCCCTCGCTTCGGGCGATTCCCGGACTGATCGTTTTCCGGCCGGGCGATGCCAATGAAGTGACCGAGGCGTGGAAGCACATCATGCAGCTCAAGCATGAACCGGTCGTGCTGGTTCTCAGCCGTCAGGCCATGCGGACGCTCGACCGGACCAAGTACGCCAGTGCGGAAGGCGTCCACAAGGGCGGCTACGTCCTCGCCGACAACGCCGACGGCGGTACGCCGGAAGTCATCCTGATGGCGACCGGTACTGAAGTCACACTCGTAACGCTGGCCTATGAACAACTCGTCAGCGAAGGCGTCAAGGCCCGGGTGGTCAGCCTGCCAAGCTGGGAAATTTTCGAGCATCAGTCGGAGGAATACCGTGAGTCGGTACTCCCCTCGGCCTGCAAGGCCCGGGTTTGCGTCGAACTGGCATCCACCTTCGGGTGGATGCGATATGCCTCGCGCGGCGAACAGATCATCGGAATGAAGACCTTCGGGGCCAGCGCACCCTTAAAGGAAGTTACGAAGAAGTTCGGTTTTACGGTTGAGAAAGTCGTTGAGACCGCAAAACAGGAAATCGAACACTACAAATAACTTTCAAGGTTCAACATAAGGAAAGTTCCAGTGTGAACATGAATTTTCACCTGAACTTTCCTTGAAACCCTCACCCGGAGGTTCAGGGTGGAAACGCGATCCGAGGATTTCGCAAACCACCCCGAACCTCTCCGATTCAGACCTCGAAAGCACCTGAACCGGCCCCGAAAAACCATTCATATCACCCTAAAATAAAGCCCTCTTTTGAAACCATTTCGTTTTTCCGGGAAATCTGAAAATTGCTTGCCTTGCCTCCGAAATCGCTGATAAAAGCCTGTTTCACCGTTCATTTTCTCACCTAAACGTTCAGTCTGGATTCGCACTTGTTATGACGACTTCCGCTCGTACAACCGCTGTGGATTCCCTTGACCAGTTGTGCATTACCACCCTTCAGACGCTTTGTATTGATGCGGTGGACAAGGCCAACTCGGGACATCCCGGCGCGCCGATGGAGAACTCCCCATTCGGCTTTCAACTTTTTACCCGCCACCTTCGCCACAACCCCAAAAATCCGAACTGGGTCAACCGTGACCGGTTCGTCCTTTCCGCCGGTCACGGCTGCATGCTCCTTTACGGACTGCTGCATTTGACCGGGTACGATCTTTCACTCGACGAAATCAAAAACTTTCGGCAGTGGGGTTCGAAAACGCCCGGGCATCCGGAATACGGACACACCCCCGGAGTGGAAACGACGACCGGACCGCTTGGTCAGGGGATTTCAACGGCTGTCGGAATGGCAATGGCCGAGCGATTTCTCGGCGCCCACTTCAACCGCCCCGGCCACAACATCATTGATTACCACACTTACGTTCTGTGCAGCGACGGCGACCTGATGGAAGGCGTTGCCAGCGAAGCGTGCAGTCTGGCGGGGACTCAGAAACTCGGCAAACTCATCTGCTTCTACTCCGACAACCGAATCACGATTGACGGAAGCACGGATCTGGCCTTCAAGGAAAACGTGGCTGCCCGCTTCCTTGCCTACGACTGGCACGTTCAATCCATCGAAGGCGGCGACCTTAAGCAGATTTCCGCCGCGCTCAAAGCCGCCCAAGCCGAAACTTCGCGCCCCTCGATGATCGTGATGCGGACGCACATCGGTCTCGGCAGTCCGAACCGGCAGGATACGTCGAAGGCCCACGGCGAGCCGCTCGGCAAGGAAGAAACCAAACTCACCAAGCAGAATTACGGTTGGGCCCACGAAGAAACCTTCACCATTCCGGATGAAGCCTTGAACGTCTACCGTGGGTGCATCACGCGTGGCGCGGAACTGGAAACCCAATGGAATGAACAGTTCGCGGCCTACAAATCGAATTTTCCTGAACTGGCGGCCGAGTTTGAAACGGTCTTCGGCGGCGAACTTCCCGCTGGCTGGGACGCCGACATTCCCACCTTCAATGAAGACATGGCCACCCGGCAGGCGTCGGGCGCGGTCATCAACGCCATCGCGCCGAAACTCCCCTTCCTGATCGGCGGTTCAGCGGACCTCGCGCCCTCGAACAACACGCTCATCAAGGGTTCGGAAGCCCAGAGCGCGGCCCATCCCGACGGACGCAACCTTCATTTCGGCGTTCGCGAACACGGCATGGGCGCGGTCCTGAACGGAATGGCGTTGAGTAAATGCCTCGTTCCCTACGGCGGGACCTTCCTTATCTTCTCCGATTACATGAAACCGGCCATCCGGCTGGCCGCGCTGATGGGACTGCGGGTGATTTACGTCTTCACCCACGACAGCATCGGCCTCGGCGAAGACGGTCCGACCCACCAGGCGGTCGAACAGCTTGCCGGACTGCGGGCCATCCCGAACTGTACGGTCCTGCGCCCGGCGGATGCCAACGAAGTCGCCGAAGCCTGGCGTTTTGCAATTCGGCACACATCCGGACCGGTCGCCATTGCGCTCACCCGACAAAAAGTTCCGACCTTCGACCGGACGGTTCACGCCGCCGCAGCCGCACTTTCAAAGGGAGCCTATATCCTTTCGGATGTTGAAGATGGGTCGCCTGACCTCATCCTTCTTGGAAGCGGTTCGGAGCTTCAGTGGGCGGTCGGCGCGAAGGAAAAGCTGGCGCTCGACGGAATAAAGGCTCGCGTCGTCAGTGTTCCGAGTTGGGAACTGTTCGATCAGCAGCCGAAGGAATACCGCGACCTCGTGCTTCCGCCTTCCGTCAAAAAACGGATTGCCATCGAGGCCGGATCGCCGATGGGCTGGCACAAATACGTCGGGGATGAAGGCGAGGTCATCGCGATGCCCGGTTTCGGCGCGTCGGCCCCGGCCAACGTCCTCTTTGAAAAGTTCGGGTTCAGCACGGTAAACGTGACGGCCCGGGCGAAAGCGCTTCTCGGTAAGTAGGTGTCGGGTTTCGGGTGTCGGGTTTCGGTTTGAAATCCGACACCTCCGAACGAAATCCGATCAACCGCTTCTGACCAGTAAGTTCTTTATAATCATCTTATTGAAGCCGGCAGCTTTATTTTCTTTCTCAATCAACCCTTACTTTTGTCGGTTTTCCGCCATCGGGAATTCTTTCAGAAACGTCCTTCCTGAAACCGGACACCCGATACCCGACACCTTTCCTTCCATTCGCTCTTTTGAAATCCACATCTCTCACTAGCCGTTTCCAACACAGGAGCATCAGTTATGAATCCGTTGAAAGCCCTTCACGAATTCGGTCAGTCCCCTTGGCTGGACTACATCCGTCGGAGCCTGATTACCAGCGGCGAACTCCAACGCCTCATTGACGAAGACGGCCTCATGGGCGTGACGTCAAACCCCGCCATTTTTGAAAAGGCCATCACCGGCAGCAACGACTACGCCGAGGCGCTGGCCGAGTACGAGCCGGAAAACCTTGACGCGCCGACCCTTTATGAACGGCTGGCCATCAAGGACATTCAGGACGCCGCCGACATTCTCCGCCAGGTCTACGATCGGACCAACCGCCGCGACGGCTATGTGAGCCTTGAAGTCTCTCCTTACCTTGCCAAAGACACCCAGGGAACCATCGACGAAGCCCGCCGCCTGTGGAAAGCGGTTGATCGCCCCAACCTGATGGTCAAGGTTCCGGCGACGCCGGAAGGCGTTCCCGCGATTCAGACGCTGATTTCCGAAGGCATCAACATCAACGTCACCCTGCTTTTCTCGCAGGATGCCTACAAGGCGGTCGCCGAAGCCTACATCTCGGGCCTCGAAGCCTTCGCGGCCTCGGGTGGCGAAGTTGCGCGGGTCGCGAGCGTGGCCAGCTTCTTCATCAGCCGCATCGACTCGATGATCGACAGCCTCGCCGACGCCAAGCTGAAGGCGGGCGCGACCGGTCACGACAAGGTCAACCTTGAAAGCGTGAAGGGCAAGGTCGCCATCGCCAACGCGAAACTGACCTACCAGATCTACAAGGAACTGTTCTCCGGCCCGCGTTGGGAAAAACTCGGCGCCCACAATGCCCAGACGCAGCGGATTCTCTGGGCCAGCACCGGCACGAAGAATCCGAGCTACAGCGATGTTCTTTACATCGAAGAACTGATCGGACCGGACACGGTCAACACGATTCCGCCGGCGACGTGGGATGCCTACCGCGACCACGGCAAGCGCCGCGCCAGCCTTGAAGAAGACCTCGAAGGCGCGCACGTCATCATGGACAACCTCGCCAAGTCGGGCATCGACATGGGCGAAGTGACCCAGACCCTGCTGCTTGACGCCGTCCGGCTGTTCGCCGAGCCGTTCGACAAGCTCCTCAACACCCTCGACCGCAAGTGCAAGATGGTGTCATGGACGCGCCTCAACAAACAGGAGCTGCTCCTGTCCGACGACCAGAAGAAGCAGTTCAACGAGGAACTCGACGACTGGAAGATCAACGGCAAGGTTCGTCGCCTCTGGGGCCGGGACGCTTCCCTTTGGACCCGGTCCGATGAAAGTAGCTGGCTCGGCTGGTTGAGCATCATCGAGGAACAGCTCGCGCACCCGGAACACCTCAAGCTGGTGGCCGAGGAAGCCAAGAGCGGTGATTTCGACCACGTCCTCCTGCTCGGGATGGGTGGTTCGAGCCTCTGCCCGGAAGTGTTCAAGATGACCTTCGGCAAAATCGAAGGTTTCCCGGAACTTCACGTCCTCGATTCGACTGATCCGGCCCAGATCAAGACCTTTGAAAGCAAGGTCGATCTCAAGCGGACGCTTTGCATCGTTTCGAGCAAGTCGGGCAGTACGCTGGAGCCGAACATCTTCAAGCAGTACTTCTTCAGCCGGATGGTCGAAGCCGTCGGCGCGGAAAACGCCGGGAAGCACTTCATCGCCGTGACCGACCCCGGTTCGAAGATGGAAGCCATCGCCAAGGCCGACAATTTCCGCCACATCTTCGCGGGCGTTCCGAGCATCGGCGGCCGTTACTCCGCCATTTCCAACTTCGGGATGGTCCCGGCGGCGGCGATGGGGATGGATGTCATCGAATTCCTCGATCTCGCCGACGACATGGCCAACGCCTGCTCCTACTGCGTGCCGATCAACGACAACCCCGGCGTGGTGCTCGGGCTGGTTCTCGGTTCGCAGGCCAAGGCGGGCCGCGACAAGCTGACCTTCATCACCTCGCCGAAGCTCTGGGATGTGGGCGCGTGGCTGGAACAGCTCATCGCCGAATCCACCGGCAAGGATGGCAAGGGCATCATTCCGGTTGACCGGGAATGCACGGGCGACATCACGGTCTACGGTACGGACCGCGTGTTTGCCTACATGCGGCTGGACGACGACAACAACGACGCGACCGACGCCGCCGTCGCCGCGCTCAAGGACGCCGGTCACCCGGTCATCATCAACCACCTCGCCTCGGCCAATTCGCTCGGCCAGGAATTCTTCCGCTGGGAAATCGCCACCGCCGTGGCCGGTTCCGTCATCGGCATCAATTCCTTCAACCAGCCGGACGTCGAAGCCAGCAAGATTGCGACCCGCAATCTGACCAACGAGTATGAAAAGAACGGTTCGCTGCCCGCCGAAACCCCGATTTTTGAAGGCGATGGCGTGAAATTGTTCACTGACGCTGCCAACGCCGAAGCGCTCGGCTCGCACGATTCACTCGCCGGTTACATCAAGGCCCATCTCGGACGGATCAAGGCGGGCGATTACTTCGCGGTTCTCGGCTATGTCGATATGAACGCCGAACACGAAGGATTGCTTCAGACGCTGCGGCACTCGGTCCGCGACCATGCCAAGGTGGCGACCTGTCTCGGCTTCGGCCCGCGGTTCCTGCACTCGACGGGTCAGGCGTACAAGGGTGGCCCCAACAGCGGCGTCTTCCTCCAGATTACCTGCGATGACGCCAACGATCTGCCCGTTCCGGACCAGAAATACACCTTCGGCGTCGTCAAGGCCGCGCAGGCCCGGGGCGATTTCCAGGTGCTGGCCGAACGCGGGCGCCGTGCGCTGCGGGTTCACCTCGGCAGCGACGTCGCCGCCGGTCTTGCCACCTTGCGCGACGCGGTCGCTCAGGCTTTTGCATAGTTCCCTGAATCACGGATGGCGGGGGACGCACGCGGAGAATCGGTTTTATTCAGGAATCTCTTCGTCGTCCCCTCCCGTTCCCCGGTGGTCGCGTCGTCCCCGGCGGCGTTCCCCGTCCTTCGTGAAACGCGTTTTCCTTACTTTTTTCAATAAGAACGGAGAGATTCTATGTCGGAAAACCTCGCTGATATCGGAATGATCGGGTTGGCGGTCATGGGCAGCAACCTCGCCCAGAACATCGAACGGAACGGCTATACCGTTTCGGTCTGGAACCGCGACCCCGAAAAGGTCGATGAGTTCTGCGCCACGGTCGGCGCGGGCAAGAAGTTCGTCGGAACGCATTCCGCCGAAGCTTTCGTGAAATCGCTCAAGCGTCCGCGCAAGGCGATTCTGCTCGTCAAGGCCGGCGGACCGACCGACTGGACCATCGACCAGATCAAGCAGTACATGGAGCCGGGCGACATCATTATCGACGGCGGCAACGCCTTCTTCCACGACACCATCCGCCGCGAAAAGGCGCTCAAGGCCGAAGGATTGAACTTCATCGGCAGCGGCGTCTCGGGCGGCGAGGAAGGCGCGCTGTGGGGACCGTCGCTCATGCCGGGCGGCGATCCGGAAGCCTATGAAAGCCTGCGGCCCATCTGGGAAGCCGTCGCCGCCAAGGTTGATGACGGTCCCTGCGTGACCTACATCGGGCCGGACGGCGCGGGCCACTTCGTGAAAATGGTCCACAACGGCATTGAGTACGGCGACATGCAGCTCATCGCCGAAGCTTACGACATTCTGAGTCGCGTCGGCGGCATCGGCGCGTCGGAACTGGGCGACATCTTCCACGAGTGGAATCAGGGCGTGCTTCAGTCGTTCCTGGTCGAAATCACGGCCCAGATCTTCAAGGCCGTCGATCCGGAAACCGGCAAGGCGCTGGTCGATCTCGTCATGGACAAGGCCGGCCAGAAGGGCACCGGAAAGTGGACGTCGGAAGAAGCCCTCGAAATGGGCATTCCGGTCCCGACCATTCAGGCGTCCATCGACGCCCGCGTGCTTTCCTCGATGAAGGAAGAGCGCGTTGAAGCCAGCAAGACCATTGTCGGCGTGCCGACATCCGTGGAAGTCGGTGATAAGAAAGAGTTTATCAAGGCAGTCCACGATGCGTTGTACGCCAGCAAGATCTGCTCCTACGCCCAGGGAATGGCGATGCTCGCCCAGGCGTCGCGGACCTACAACTGGAATCTGAACCTTGGCGAACTGAGCCGCATCTGGAAGGGCGGCTGCATCATCCGGGCGCAGTTCCTCGACAAGATCAAGCAGGCGTACCACCGCCGGGCCGATCTTCCGAACCTCCTCGTCGATCCGGACTTCAACGCCTGGATGAAGGAAGCGCAGGCCAACTGGCGTCGCGTGGTCAGCATGGCGGTTCTGTCGGGCATCCCGACGCCGTCGATGTCGGCCTCGCTGTCGTACTTCGACAGCTACCGCACCGCCGACCTGCCGCAGAACCTCACGCAGGCGCAACGCGACTTCTTCGGCTCGCACACCTACGAGCGGAAGGACAAGCCGGAAGCCGGGTTCATCCACTCCGAGTGGAAGGATCTGATCAAGTAGGATGGGCTGGGCACTTCCCTACATCGAAAAACTCCGCCGGGGCGAGACGGTTTCGTTTCGCCCCCGCGGCAATTCAATGAAGGGAAAGATCGAATCCGGGCAACTCTGCACGGTCGCGCCGGTCGCCCCCGAGGAACTTCAGGTCGGCGACATGGTGCTCTGCAAAGTCAACGGACGCGAATATCTCCATCTCATCAAGGCGGTCCAGGGCCAACGCTTCCAAATCGGCAATAATCGCGGGCGAATTAACGGCTGGATTACCGCCAACGGCATTTTCGGCAAGTGCATTCGAATCGAACCGTAACGGACACGAGAGAAACTCAATGAGCGAAAACACCACTGAAAACCCGCTTCGCGAGGGCGTGAGCGTCGAGCGCACCCCCGCCCCCTGTACCGTCATCATTTTCGGCGCGTCGGGCGACCTGGCGAAACGCAAGCTCGTCCCCGCCCTGTTCAACCTCGCCCGCGAACACCGTCTTCCAGGCGGATTTTCGATGGTCGGTTACTCCCGCAGCGAAATCTCGCATGACGCCTTCCGCGACATGATGCACGAGTCGGTCGCGCAATTTTCGAGTTCCGGCCCGCCCACCCCGGTCGAATGGGACGGCTTCGCGCAGGGCCTGTTTTACGTCGCCGGCAAGTACGACAACCTCGACGATTACCTCAAACTCAAAGCCCAGCTTGAAAAGCTCGACGCGGAACGCGGCACGAGCGGCAACCGGGTGTTTTACCTTTCGACGCCTCCGAGCCTGATCGGTCCGATCATGGACACGCTCGGCAAGTCGGGCCTGTCGCGCAGCCCGGAGGGCGGCTGGACGCGCATCATCATTGAAAAGCCGTTCGGCTACGACCTCGACACCGCCAAGGCGCTCAACCACGAAGTGGCGCGGGTGTTCGAGGAAGATCAGGTCTATCGCATTGACCATTACCGGGCGAAGGAAACTGTCCAGAACATCGTCGCGATGCGCTTCGCCAACGGCATCTTCGAACCGGTCTGGAATCGTCGCTACATCGACAACATCCAGATTACCGCTGCCGAGGCGGTGGGCGTCGAAGGACGCGGCGGCTACTACGAAGGCGCGGGCGCGGTTCGCGACATGCTCCAGAACCACCTGCTCCAGTTGCTCGCCCTCGTCGGGATGGAACCGCCGACCTCGCTCGACGCCAACGCCGTCCGCGACGAGGCGATCAAGGTCGCCCGCGCGATCCGGCCCATTCCGGTGGACAAAGTGGATGACTTCGCCGTCCGCGGCCAATACAGCAAGGGCTGGGTGAGCGGGAAATCCGTTCCGGGCTATCGCGAGGAAGAAGGCGTGAAGCCCAATTCCTCGACCGAAACCTTCGCCGCCATCAAGTTCTACATCGACAACTGGCGCTGGTCGGACGTTCCCTTCTACATCCGGTCGGGCAAGCGCATGACCAAGCGCGCGGCGGAGATCGCCATCCAGTTCCGGCAGGTCCCGATGCGTCTGTTCAACCCGACGGCGGCGGACCTCCACGAGCCAAACCTGCTGGTGATGAAGATTCAGCCGGAAGAAGGGCTGACGATGCGCCTCTCGGCCAAGCTGCCGGGCCACGCGATTCACCTGCGCTCGGTGAACATGGATTTCCGCTACGGAAGTTCGTTCGGCGTCCGCTCGTCGGAAGCCTACGAACGGCTCCTGCTCGATTGCATGCTCGGCGACGCGACGCTGTTCGTCCGCCGCGACATGGTTGAAACGGGCTGGGAACTGATGATGCCGATCCTCAATCACTGGAAGGAGATCGGCGAGAAGAACCTGCCGTTCTACGACGCCGGAACGTGGGGTCCGGAAGAGGCCAATTCTCTGATGGCCGAAGGTCGGGAGTGGCGGCGGCTGTAAAGCAAGGGATCAGGGGTCGGGGATCAGGGATCAGGTTTCAATCCGGGCTTCCAGTCGTTCCATTAATGCATTCAGCATTCGACCGACTTCGGAGGCCCGGTCCAAAGCCTCCCCGATTTCCGACTCCCGACCGTACCCAAGCTGTTTTGCAATCAATAAATGTGTTTCCAGCTCCATTAAAGAACCGTAACTGATTGAAAGATGATTGAGATACACCCGAGGCCCACGGCGACCGTTTCCCTCGGCGATATTCGCCGGAACTGAGACCGCCGCCCGCCTCAACTGATTTCCAAGTCCATAATTTTCAAATTTCGGAAAAGAATCGGCCAACCGATAACTCGCAAGAACCAATTCCATTGCTTTTTTCCAGACCGTCAAATCCCGGTAACCTTGAATTCCCATTTTCCGTCGTTCCTTGGTGTGTCGAATCCGAACTTTGGGATGGCTTCAGCAAAAACCGTTCCAAAACCGGAATCCTCACCTGATCCCTGACCCCTGATCCCTGACCCCTTTTCATCCTATGGAAACTCAAACCAACGTTGTCGAAGAGATCGAACGCCGGAGACAGGTCAACGTCCCCGCCATCGAGCGGGAGCTGACCGAACTCTGGAAAGCGGCGGCGGAGTCGAAGCAAGGAAACGACGCGGCCGTTACGCGGGTCTGCCTGCTCAACCTGCTCATCTACACCTCCGACCCCGAAGGAGCGACGGAGATTTCCGACGTCATCGCCAAAGTGACCGAAGAAGCCCCCTGCCGCGCCATCGTCATGCTCGGCGACCGGGCCTCCGAGGAAGACACCACCCAGGCGTGGATTTCGTCGCACTGCCACCTCGACGACAAGATGCGTCAGGTCTGCTGCGAGGAAATCCGGGTTTCGGCCAGCGGCGAGGGTCTTTTGAACCTCGAACGGACCGTCGCCCCGCTCATCGTGCCCGACCTGCCCGTCTTTCTCTGGTGGCAGGACGCCAAGTCCATCGACGAACGCTATTTCCAGGACTTTCTCCCGGAAGTGAACCGGGTCATTGTGGACAGCCGGACGCTCACCCACCTCGACCACGAATTCGCCGATCTCGCCCGCTTCACCCACGACGCTCGCCGGAAATGCGCCTTTAGCGACCTTGCCTGGACGCGCCTCACCAACTGGCGCGACCTTGTTTCCGGTTTGTTCGACTCGCGCGAAAACCGGGCCTACCTCGATTCGGTGAACAACATCACCATCAAGTACGCCCACGACGGCGTGACGCCCGGCGTCCCTGCGCGTGCGCTGCTCCTCGCCTCGTGGCTCGGCGCGCAACTCCGCTGGAAGCTCAAGGACGCACAGCACATCGACGACACCCGGTGCGAATTCCGCTTCCGTTCGAACCGCGCCCGGGTCCACGTTGAAATCGTCCCCGAAGAACACACCGGGATGCAGCTTCACGACATCGTTCACGTCGGCCTCTCGGTTGGTAAACCCGAAACGGCGAAGTTTGCGATTTCAAAGAAAGCCTCCGAAGTCGAGGGCGAATCCCTGTTTGAAACCACCGTGGCGATTGATGGCGGGGCGAACTACCAGCGAGCCGTTTCCCTGCCGCAGCCGAACGATTCCTACCTGATCTGCCGCGAAGTCGCGATTTTCGGACGCAACAAGACCTACGAAAAGGCGATTTACTACGCGCTCGATCTGATTAACGAACTGGAAGCCGACGCAAAACTTCAATAGGAGTTATGAATTATGAATTATGAGTTATGAATTTTCTGGACACCCCTGGGTACTTCCGGAAATTCATAATTCAAAATTCAACATTCATAATTCACCGGAGAACTCTATGTCCTACGAAGTAAAGACTTTTCCCGACGCGAAGGCGCTGGCGGAACACGCGGCGAAGTCGTTTGTCGAACACAGCCGGTCGGCGATTGCCGCGCGCGGACGCTTCGCGGTGGCGCTGTCGGGTGGAAGTACCCCGCGGGCCATTTTTGCCGTTCTTTCCGCCGAGCCGTTCAAATCCGAAGTCGAATGGAGCAAGGTCCATATCTTCTGGGGCGATGAACGCAACGTCCCCCCGGACCACAACGACAGCAACTACCGGATGGCGAAGGAAACACTGCTCGATCACGTCGCGATTCCCGCCGAGAACGTACATCGGATGGAAGGCGAACTTGACGCCGCCGAAGCCGCCGCGAAATACGCCGCCGGAATCGACGCCTTTTTCGGCGACGAACCGCCCCATTTCGATCTGATTCACCTCGGAATGGGCGACGACGGGCACACCGCCTCCCTTTTCCCCGGAACGACCGCCCTCGGCTCGACCGACGCGACCGTGGTTTCCAACTTCGTCGAGAAGTTCAACACCAACCGCATCACCTTCACCGCGCCGCTGATCAACGCGGCCCGCGCTGTGGAGTTTTTCGTCACCGGCGCGAACAAGGTCGATCCGCTCTTTGAAGTTTTGAAAGGAACGCGACATCCCGAGCTTTACCCGTCGCAACTGATTTCGCCGTCCGACGGGACGCTGACGTGGCTCGTCGATGAAGCCGCCGCCGCCCGGTTGACAGCCTGAGCCTCGGCATCGGACAGTTGAAGCCTCGAAACCGCGCGTTTCGGGGCTTCATTCTTTTTCCACGGAATTTTTACAGGAATGGCGAACCGATTTCTCGGCATCACCTTTGCCGGCGGCGGCAACCGGGCGTTTTACCAGTACGGTTTCATGCGCGTCCGTTCGGATTTATGGAATCACGTCGGGGCCATCGCCTCGTGCAGCGCGGGCGCGTGCGTGGCCACGTTCATCCTCAGCGAACGAGGCGACGTGACCAGCGATTTCTGGAAACAGCGGCGGGCGCACGTCACCAAAAATTTCGAATGGGGCAACCTCCTCAAAGGAAAGAAGTTAACCCCTCACGCGCCGGTTTACCGGGATACCCTGCTCTACGCCTACCGGGAGGGCGGGCTGGAACGGATTCAGAAACAGCCGTTTCCGATCTACATCCTCACCGCCGAACTTCCCGCCGCGCTCCCCGCGACGCTTGCAACCCTTTTGGGAATGACCGCCTACAGCGTAGAGAAAATGTTCAAAAAGGGGATGATGCACCCGAGTTGGGGCAAATACCTCGGCTTTCGGGACGCCGCCTTCGACGCCCGCGAATGTTCAACTCCGGAAGAACTGACCGCCCTAGTGCTGGCGTCCTCCGCCACGCCGCCCTTTACCCCGCTTGGCGAGTTCGGGTCGAAAAAACTGCTCGACGGCGGGCTGGTGGACAACGTCCCTGCCTTTCTGCTCGACGATGCCCCAATTGAAAAGCATCTGGTGATGCTGACGCGGCCTTATCCGAAAGACGTTCTGGGCCGGAAGGGCAACCGGCTCTACCTCGCGCCAACCGAACCGACGCCCGTCACCCGCTGGGATTACACCCGGCCCGATCTGGTGGACGCCACCATCGAAATGGGGGCGCGCGAGGCGGAGTTGTACAAATCCGAAATCGACGAGTTTTTGAAAGGTTGAAATGGAACACAAAGGCACAAAGACACGAAGGCACAAGGAAGATTCAATTCTTTGTGACTTCGTGCCTTTGTGTCTTTGTGTTCAATAATTTATGGATACCCTTTTCGACCTCGACGCCCCCGAACCAGCCCCCTCCGCGCCCGCGCTGCCCTCCGGCCCGCTCGCTGATCGGATGCGCCCGCGTACGCTGGATGAATTCATCGGCCAGGACCACATCGTCGGCCCCGGACGCCTCCTCCGCCGGGCGATTCAGGCCGATCAGTTGTCGTCGCTTATTTTCTTCGGCCCGCCCGGTACGGGAAAAACCACCCTCGCCCGCATCATCGCCAACACGACGAAAGCCCACTTCGCGGCAATCAACGCCGTTCTGGCGGGCGTGCAGGACATCCGCGCTGCCATCGAAACCGCCAAAAAGCAGAAGGAACGCTTCAACCGCCGTTCGATTCTGTTCGTGGATGAAGTTCATCGGTTCAACAAGTCGCAACAGGACGCGCTCCTCCCGTGGGTCGAAAACGGGACCATCGTGTTGGTCGGCGCGACGACCGAAAACCCGTTTTTTGAAGTGAACAAGGCGCTGGTTAGCCGATCTCGGCTGTTTCAGGTCAAACTTCTTGAAGAACCCGACCTTCGCCACGTTCTCGACGCCGCTTTGGCGGACAAGGAACGCGGGTACGGCACGTTGAAAGTGGAAATTGAAGAAGAGGCGGTTCGCCACCTCGTTTCAACCGCCAACGGCGACGCCCGTTCCCTGTTGAACGCCCTTGAACTGGCCGTTGAAACCACGCCGCCGTCAAGCGACGGGGTCATCCGGGTCAATCTCGGCGTGGCGGAGGAATCCATCCAGCAGCGGGCCGTGTTGTACGACAAGGACGGCGACGCCCATTTCGACATCATCAGCGCGTTCATCAAGTCGCTACGGGGGTCGGACCCCGATGCCGCGCTCTATTGGCTGGCGAAAATGGTCCACGCGGGCGAGGATCCGCGCTTCATTTTTCGAAGAATGCTGATTCTGGCCTGCGAGGACGTCGGACAGGCCGCGCCGGAGGCAATTTCCATTGTGGAAGCGTGCGCCGCCGCGTTTGATCGGGTCGGATTGCCGGAAGGCCGCTACCACCTGGCCCACGCGACGATTTATCTGGCGAATGTCCCGAAATCCAACAGCGTAATGGCCTTTTTCGATGCCCTGGCGGCGGTCGAAAATCAGGCCGAGGCCGACGTGCCGGATCATTTGAAAGATGGGAGCCGCGACAAACAACGCCTCGGACACGGAAAAGGCTATCTTTATCCGCACGCCTACCGCGATCACTGGGTGGCGCAGCAGTATCTTCCCGATCAGTTGCTCGGGGCGGTGTTTTACAAACCGAGCGAACAGGGCGCGGAAGCGGACTTCAAAGCCCGGCTCGCGGGCCGGCGACCGATTCCGACGGAAGACGAGGCGAATTGATTTCCCCAAAAGCCTCAGAAGTCCGTGATTATCAAATACTTATTGTAAGAAATCACGCTCGATCAAATAAGCCCACTGAATGGAATCAAGCTGGTAAAGCATTTTCAGCATCAGTTTTGTGGCACCACTGGTACCCCAACCCGGCCTCACAACCCCAAAGGTCCCTTCCCCTTTTTCTCCCCAAAATAACCTGAGGGAGGCCAGTGAATCTCCTGATTCGGTCAGGGCCAACTCAAGGAAAAACGGAGCCATTGTCTGATCATAAATAAGGATGCACGTCCCCAAAAACCGAGCCGAACCACCTCCGGTTTTTTCCGCTTTCACAAAGTAAAAGCCGTCGAGGCTCTCCCATTTCCACTCCGGAAAGTCCAAGGCAAGGTGGAGGGGAAGAAAATACTCCAACGTACCGAGCAAATCGGCAGCCTGCTTTTCTGTTATTTCTGCTCCGACAGGAATGCCTTTCAACACCCCCCGCAATTCCTCAACGATCATTGATTCCAGACTCGGGCGGACTCGGCGGTTTCCAAACTCAAACATCGTATTTGGCCCTCCCGAATGAAATGAATGGACGATTTCCCGATTCACTGCCCGCGCACGTTGACAGTCCCGCGGGAAGTTCCTAGAGTCGGCAGCTTATTTTCCGAAAGGTTTGCCGACGGTGTCGAAAGACTTCCACAACCCAT
Source organism: Blastocatellia bacterium NZW_1522 (assembly GCA_039793685.1). GTDB lineage: Bacteria > Acidobacteriota > Blastocatellia > Chloracidobacteriales > Chloracidobacteriaceae > JAAFHI01. Next base: position 185,509 of record JBDRAL010000002.1, on the reverse strand, counting down.
CGGCGAACGCCAAAGTGTGTTCGCTGGAAGATTTAATCGCCCTTCGCGCCGTCTGGCGGGATGAAGGCCGTCGGGTTGTATTCACCAACGGCTGTTTCGATCTGCTCCACCCCGGACACGTCCGCTATCTCACGCTGGCCCGCCAACTCGGCGACGTGCTCATCGTCGCGCTCAACAGCGACCGCTCGGTGCGGGCGCTCAAGGGCGAGACGCGCCCCATTTTGAAAGAAGATGAGCGCGCCGAAGTCATGGCAGCGCTCGGCGTGGTGGACGCCGTCGTCATTTTTGATTCCGAAACCCCCTTCGACACGATTTCCGCGCTCGTTCCCGACATTCTCGTGAAAGGCGGCGACTGGTCGGTAGACCAGATTGTCGGTCGCGATGTGGTCGAAGCCAACGGAGGACAGGTTTTGTCGCTTCCCTTCGTCCCCGGCGTTTCAACGACGGAAATCGTCCGCCGCATTCAGGCCATCAACGCCTCAGACCTTTAAACGTATTTTTTTCGACCGTGAATCCCACGCCGTACAACCTGCCGCCCGTTCTTGCCCAATTCGCCGCCGATCCCGACGGCGCGCAGTTTCTGCGCCAACTCGCGGACGGAAAACGGAAAATCGTCCTTTCCGGGTTGACCGGCAGCGCCCGGGCGCTCGCCGTCGCGGTCGCGCAGTTCATTTCAACCCGCCGGGTCGCCTTCGTGGTTTCAACGCCGGAGGACCTCGAAGCGGTCGAACCCGATGTTCGCTACTTCACGCGGCTGATCAACGGGTTGAGTCAGACCGATGACGATGGCGTGACGGTGTTTCCAGTTGCGGAAGGCGGGCCGTACAGCCCGACGCCGCCCCACCCGGACATCCTCGAAACCCGCGCCGTCACCCTGACGACCCTGGCCGAAGGTCGCGGGAGGTTCTGCCTTCTTCCGGCGCGCGCCCTCATCGAAAAACTCCCTTCCCGGCAAACGCTTGATATTGCGAGTCTTACGCTGACGGTTGGCGAGGAGTACCCGCTCGAAGACCTCATCGGAATGCTGGAAGGCACGGGCTACCTCCGGCGCGAACCGGTCACCGGCCTCGGCGAGTTCAGCCAGCGCGGGGGAATTCTCGATTTCTACTCGCCCGCGCAGGCAAACCCGGTCCGGCTTGAATTTTTCGGCGACACGCTCGAATCCATCCGGGAATTCGATGTCGAAACGCAGCGATCCATCGAAAACCGCGATTCCTGCCAGCTTTTGCCGCTGCGCGAAATGGCGACCTCGAAGGAAACGCTCCAAAAGTGGGCCAGAGAGGCGAAAATCCGCTGGACGGACGACCGGTTCGAAACCGAACTTGAAATGCGGACCGACGCGGCGAAAAAAGGTGAAATTTTCCCCGGCTGGGAATTTCTGCTGCCGCTGGTTCACCCGCTGACCGGAAGCATTTTCGACTATTTCGCCGACACACTGTTCATCATCGACGAACCGGTCGGGGTCGAGCAGGTTCTTTCAAGTTATCTGAAACAGCTCGACACCCGTTTCCACGCGGCGGACGACGGCGGCGAACTCGTGCTTCCGCCTTCCTTTTTCGTCTATTCGGCGGACGAACTGCGGATGAAGCTCGAAACCTACCGAATGGTTGAATTTCGTGCGCTCGGCGTCGAAGCCGCGAAAGTTGATTCCGATTTCGTTGGCGCAATGGACGTCGCGCTCTCGGCGGAAGCGGCGCGAATCGTTCGCGAAGGCGTTTCCGAAGCGAATGCCGCGATTCAGGAACGGACTCCGCTGTTCCTGTTCCCGCTGGATGCCAGACAGGGCGAAATTCGCCTGACGAGCCGGACGATGCGGAAATACCACGGTCGGATTCCGCAACTTGTCAACGCGCTCCGCGAAGCCCGGCAAAAAGGGACGACGACGCTTCTGGTCATGCCGTCGTACGGCGTGGCCGAGCGCATGCGTGATGTCCTGAAGGAATATGAAATTTTCGCCGGGGCCTACGCCGACGCGCCCGCGCTGCATCAGGCGATGGCGGAACAGTCCCACGCGGGCTGTTTCTGCACGGTCGGAACGCTCATCAACGGCTTCAACTTCCCCGCCGCCGGACTCGATTTCATCGTCGAGCGGGAAATTTTCGATGAAGCGCCCTCGGTGGACGAGGTCAAACTGACGCCGCCGGGCGGCGGAAAGAAGAAAAACTCGGTCAGCAGCTTCCTTTCCGACTTCCGGGATTTGAAAATCGGCGATTTCGTCGTCCACGTCGATCACGGCATCGGGAAGTTTCTCGGGCTTCAACAGGTTCAAATCGACCACCGGACGCCGCCGCGCGAATTCATGATGCTCGGCTACGCCGACGGGCAGCGGCTGTCGGTTCCGGTGGAGCGGCTCGATCTCGTTCAAAAGTATTCGAGCGCAGAGAGCAACGCGCCCCAACTTGATAAACTCGGCGGCGTGTCGTGGGCGAAAACCAAGGCGCGCGTCAAAAAGGCCATGCGCGACATGGCCGAGGAGCTTTTGAAGCTCTACGCCGAGCGACAACTGGTCCAAGGGAGTTCCTGTTCGGGCGATACGCCGTGGCAGCAGGAATTCGAGGACGCCTTCCCTTACGAACTGACCCGCGACCAGGCGTCGGCCGTGGGCGACATCAAGGAAGACCTTGAAAAACCGTCCCCGATGGATCGTCTGCTCTGCGGCGACGTGGGTTTCGGAAAAACCGAAGTGGCGATGCGGGCGGCGTTCAAGGTCGCGATGGACGGCAAACAGGTTGCGGTCCTGACTCCGACGACCGTGCTGGCCTTTCAGCACTGGAAAACCTTCCGCGAGCGGTTCGCGTCGTTCCCGGTCCACATCGAAATGGTTTCGCGCTTCCGGACGACCAAGGAAATCAAGGAATCGCTCGAACGCGCGGAACGCGGAGAAGTGGACGTTCTCATCGGGACACACCGCATTCTTTCAAAGGATGTAACTTTCAAAAACCTCGGCCTCGTCATCATCGACGAGGAACAGCGGTTCGGCGTCACCCACAAGGAAAAACTCAAGCAGTTACGGCGCAAGGTCGATGTTTTAACGCTTTCGGCGACGCCGATTCCGCGGACGCTGAACATGTCGCTCGCCGGCCTGCGCGACATGTCAGTTATCGAGACGCCGCCGCGCGACCGGCTGCCAATTCAGACGGTCGTCGCCCAGTTTTCGGAAAACGTCGTCCGGAGCGCCATCGAAAACGAACTGTCGCGCGGCGGGCAGGTGTTTTTCGTCCACAACCGGGTGGAAAGCATTTACACCATCGCGGAACTGCTCCAGCGGCTGGTTCCCGGCATCAAAATCGGCGTCGGCCACGGCCAGATGGGGGAAAAGGAACTGGAAGAAGTGATGATGAAGTTCGTCAATCACGAAATGGACATTCTGGTTTCGACGACGATCATTGAAAACGGCATCGACATTCCGCTGGCGAACACGATCATCATCAATCACGCCGAAAATTACGGGCTGGCGCAGCTTTACCAGTTGCGCGGACGGGTCGGTCGGTCGAGCCGCCGGGCCTACGCCTACCTTCTGATTCCGCCGGAAGCGCAACTCACGAGCATCGCCCGGCAGCGTCTGGCGGCGATTCGCGAGTATTCCGACCTCGGATCTGGTTTCCGCATCGCGGCGCTCGACCTCGAACTGCGCGGCGCGGGCAACATGCTCGGCGGCGAGCAGTCGGGGCATCTCGATTCAATCGGCTTCGATTTGTACTGCCAGATGCTCGACCAGACCGTGAAGGAACTTCGCGGCACGGTCATCGAGGACGACGTCAGCACGTCCATCAACCTGAAAGTGGACATCCGGCTGCCGGAGGAATACATCGGGGACGTTGGCCAGCGGCTGCGGACCTACAAACGGATTTCGAGCGCGGCGGACGACGCGGCCCTCGACAAACTCGGCAAGGAACTGGACGATCGCTACGGCGCGCGCCCGGCGCAGGTGCATGCGCTGTTCGAGTACGCCAAACTGCGCCGCGAGGCGTCGCCGCTCTCCATCGTTTCAATTGATTTCGAGGGTGGGGCGTTCTTCCTGAAGCTGTCGGAGAAATCGAACGTGAATCCCGAACAGGTCATGCGCCTGATGACGGAAGTTCCCGGCGCGAGCCTGTCCCCGAGCCGGATGCTGAAAATTCCGACCAAGGCGACCACCAACGAGGCGATGTTCAAGGAACTACATTCCATTCTCGCCAGTCTCAAAAAATCCTCCTGACCAGTGAAATCCGTGGCCCATTTTCCTTCAAACCGCCGCCTTCTCGTTGCATTGATTGCACTTGTCGCCTTTTTCCCGGCCGCGTGCGGGAAAAAGGCGGGCGGTCCGGCCCCGGTTTCGGAAGGACCAGTCATCCTCATCATCAACGAGGAACAGATTAAAAAGAACGCCTGGGAAAATTTCGTTTCACTCCGGCTCGGCGAATTGAAGCTGTCATCACTCCCGCCGAAGGCCCAGAGCCAGATGCTGGACGAGTTCATCCAGCGGTGCATTCTTCTTCAGGAAGCCAAAAAGCGCGGCATCGTGGTCGAGGCCAAGGAAGTACCGCCGGAAACGCCTTCTCCGGGCACAACCGGCACTGGTCTACCGGCCGTCGGCCAGCCAACGATTTCAAACAAGGCCAAACTTGAGGAACGCTGGGCCGACCTCGTCATCCAGCGGTTCAACAAATCGGTGGCGGAAGCCGCGCCCCAGCCCTCGCGCGACGACGTACAGCGGTATTACGAAGAACACAAAAAGGAATTTGACCGCAACGGGTTTTACGTTCGGGAAATCAGGGTCGAATCCCAGACCATCATCGACGAAATTTCCCGCCAGCTCGCCTCTGGAAAAGCGAGTTTCGCCGAATTGGCGAAAAAATACTCCCGCGGCCCCAACGCCGGTCAGGGTGGGCTGAGTTACTACGAGCGGGGCCAGATGCCTTCGGAAATCGAGGAAAAGGTACTGGTTTTGCGTCCCGGCGAGACCTCGAAAACGGTTAAAACGGGGTACGGATTCCATATTTTCAAGCTGGAGCGGTTTGCCCAGTCGCTGACTTATGATCAGGCCCGCGAGGAAATCATGGATGAAATCATCCAGACCCGGCAGCAGGTTCTGGTCGCCGAGGAAGCCCGCAAACTGTACACCGCCGCGCAGGTGGAACTGTTCCCTGACGCGCTCGGATTCGGTTACGAGGGCGCTTTTAAAAGAAATTAGTCCCTCCAAGGGTTTTGCCATCTCGGCAGGACCGAAACTTTTGTGGTACGTTCGTGTTTTTCACGCGTTAAAACGAAGAAACCCGGCCGGGTGAATTCGCATCGTGGAAAGGTCTTTCCGCCGTTTCCCCTTTGGTAACCGGCTGGATCGTCAATATTTATCGGATCCGGAGTCATTGAATGAAAACGTTAGCCGCTTTCGGGTTGTTGCTCACCCTTTCGTTCGGAGCGGTCGCTACCGCGCAGGAGCCAGTCACCATCGACGAGACAATTGCCCGGGTCAATCGTGACCTCATTACCCGCTCCATGCTGGTTCGGGCCGAAAAAGGTCTTATGCGCGAACTTGAAGGCCAGTACCCGAATGAACCCGAAAAGGTCAAAACCGAATTCGAGCGACTCCGGAAACGCCTGGTCGGGAGCCTTGTGGATGAACGGCTGATTGCCCAGAAAGCTGAGGAACTCGGGGTCAACGCCGAAGTCGAGTCTCAGGTCAACGCCATTCTGATTGATATCTGCAAACAGAACGGCGTCGAAAATCTTTCCGCCTGTCAGGCGCTGATGGAGCGGCAAGGGATCACGGTCGAGGAAGTAAAGGCCAGTTATCGTGCCCAACTTCAGCGCCAGGCGGTTTACGGACAGGACGTTTATCAGTCCGTCATTGAAAAAGTGACGGTCAAGGAAGCCGAAGAATTCTACAAACAGCACGTCAAGGAATTCACCGAACCCGGCGAAATTGAAATCAGCGAGATTTTCATTCCCTTCACCGGCGAGACGATCCTTCAGGCCGAAAACCGGGCCAAGCAGGCGGTCAACGAAATTGCCGGCGGAAAACCGTTCGCGGATGTGGCCCGGGCCTTTTCCGATCCCAAACGGCCTTCCACGGCCAATGGCGGCAAATTGCCACCCTACCGGGACGACCAGATCAACCCGATCCTCAAGGAACAGATCGACAAGATTCAGCCCGGCCAACTCACCCCGATTCTGAAAACGGACAAGGGCTATCAGATTCTGAAGCTCGAAGCCCGCCGGCCCCCGGCCGCGAAGCCGTTCGAAGAAGTCAAGGATGTGGTCAAACGCGCCATCGCCCAGCAGCGGGCCGGTGCCAAGGTGGCGGAATACATGAAAAGCCTTCGCCAGCGGGCGCTCATCCAGCTTGCCGATCCTTACCGCAACGCGCTTCTTGAAGAAGAAAAGCCCGAACCGGCCGCTCCCGAGAAGCCGTAACCTTCGGCCGTCTGCCCAATGCGCCTCGACCTCTTTCTCAAAGTCACCCGGCTGATCCCCCGTCGAACCATTGCCCAGGCGCTGTGCGACGGGGGGAAGGTCACGGTCAACGGAGTGGTGGCGAAAAGTTCGCGTGAAGTAAAAATCGGCGATCTGCTCGTCATCGAGAACCGAAACAGACGGTTCACCGTCCGCGCCTTGTTGATTCCAGTCGGAAAATCCGTCAAAAATCCAGCCGATTACTATGAAGTTCTAGGCGAGGAAAAATGTGACGAATTTTAAAGTAAAATATAGAAATTTATTAAACGGTGCGCTGGACCATCTCAGGAACGCCGAACGCGACCTGACCGACCTGCTGGAATCCCCGGAATTCGACGAATCCACCTTTGAAAACATCGCCGACGAGGTCAATCTGGCGGGGGTAAAACTCCGCTATGTCAGACTGGAACTGCTTGATGATGAAGAAGTTCCGGAGCGTGACCCGGCCGACGACACGCTTTCCCCGGATGACTGAAACCGGATTCGGGTTCGAAAATTCAATTTGCTTCGTTTCGCCGTCCCGCATATTCTCGGAAACCGTAAAGAAATTCCATTCCGAGACCAACCGGTTCAGAAGAACGCGACATGCGCTATTGCCCGATCTGCAAGCAGTGTTATGACGACACCGAAATGCGCTGCGGAAAGGACGGCCTTTACCTCGTCGAAGCCTTTCCGGGTTCGCGGGTGGTCGGGGGCAAATACCGCATTGACGCCCTCCTCGGACAAGGCGGAATGGGGTCGGTGTACCGGGCGACCCATCTGGAACTCGACCGGATCATTGCCCTGAAAATCGTTCTTCCCGATTTCGTTTCAAACAATGAAACGCTGGAACGCTTCCGCCAGGAAGCCCGCGCCTCGGCCCGACTGAATCACCCCAACGTCATCAGTGTCTATGACTTCGGGATTCTGCCGACCGGTCAGGCGTATCTTGCGATGGAACTCCTCGGCGGCCGTTCCCTCCGCGAGGAAATCGAAAAGAACATTACCCTTTCCCCCGAACGGATCATCGAGGTCCTCGGCCCGGTCTGCAATGCGGTCAACGCCGCCCACCTCGCCGGAGTCATCCACCGCGATTTGAAGCCGGACAACATCATCATCGAAACGACCGACCGCGACGAGGAACTCATCAAGGTTGTGGATTTCGGCATCGCCAAACTGAAAGAACGTTCTGGAATTACTTCCGCCCCGACCAATCTGACCGAACCCGGTCTGGTGATGGGAACGCCGCACTACATGTCGCCCGAACAGTGCCGCGGCGAAGAACTCGATGCCTGCTCGGATATTTATTCGCTCGGCATCACGATCTACGAAATGCTGGTCGGACACGTCCCGTTCGACGCCCCGACCCCGTCCGCGGTCATCATCCAGCACGCCATTGACCCGCCCCCGCCCCTTCGCCGACTCCGGCCGGACATTCCCGAGGAAATCGAACGCGTCGTCCTGCGAGCGCTCGCGAAAGGCCGCGAATACCGGCAACAGACGACGACTCAACTATTTGAGGAGTTTCTGGCAGCCGTCCGGGAAGCCCGGGAAACCGCGGATTCCCTCAAACTCGGAAAAATCGGAACCGGAACGGGCCTTCCGGTATTCTCGGACGAACCGGTTTCCCCGACTGGAAACGACGTTCTCGACCTCACCCATCAGCCGCTGCCGGAAACCGTTTCCCTTTCCGAGGTGGCAACATTTTCCGGACACGAACACGTCGTCAAGTCGCTGGCCTTTCACGGGTCTGGGGAATGGCTCGTTTCGGCCAGCGGCGACGGGACCATCCGCCTGTGGGACGTGGCCGAAAAACGCGAGGTGAATGCGTTCGTCGGACACGAATATTCGGTCAATTCGGTGGCCTTTTCCCCGGACGGCCTGCGGGTCGCCTCCGGTGGGGCCGACGGAACGGCTCGAATCTGGAGCATTCGGGGCGCGCGCGAAATTGCATCCTTCGGGCACCGGACGGCTGTTCGGGCCGTCACCTTCACCCCCGACGGACGCTGGCTCGCGGCTGCCTGCGACGCGGAAGTCAAAATCTGGGACGCCTCCCGGTTTCGCCAGATCACCTCCTTCGTCGGACATGTCAAAACCGTGGACGCCCTCGCCATTTCACCCGACGGTGGAATGCTGGCCACCGGCGGGGCGGATGACACCATTCATCTCTGGAGCCTGATTTCTAAAACCGAACAGGCCGTTTTCACCCGTCCGGGGCACGCACCGACCGCGCTCGTCTACCTTCCACACCGAAACATCGTGGTTTCCGGCGGCCGTGATTCCGCCATCTGTCTCTGGAGCGGTCAGGGAGGAAATGAACCGCTGCATGTCCTCTCCGGACATCGGGAATCCGTCCGCGCGCTTGCCGTTTCACCAAATGGCACGTGGCTTGCATCAGCCGACTGGAACGGTCTCGTCAACCTTTGGTCGCTCACCAGCGGCGAAATCGTGACGAGCGTCGAGGCGCACGACGGCGCCGCCCAGGCACTTGCCTTCTCACCCGAGGGCAATCTGCTGGTTTCCGGCGGCGCTGACGCCCTCATCAAACTCTGGAATCTGGGCTGACCCGAACGAACATTCAACGTTCCCGAAACGCCCGGACGCCCATCGTCGTACCGTGGAGTGGCACAATCCTGCCAAAATTCAGTACCACCAATCAAAAATCGAGTCACCCTTATGAAACTTCCATTTCGATTTTCAAAAATCCTCATTTTCGGGCTGGCTATTCTGACCATCGGAGCGATTTTCACATCCGAATCGAACGCCCAGACCAGAAAGAAAGGGACGAAACCGGCCAAACCGCCGGAAGCGCCCAAACCCGAACCCGAAAAGACCACTTCCGCCCCACAACCACCGAAGCCCGAACCACCCGCCCCGGCGCCCGTTGATACCACGCCGAAAGACACCCGCCCCCGCATCGCCGTCGCCCCGATGGGTCTTGGCGACCGGGTGCTGGAAACCTCCCTTACCGACACCCTGGTGAACTACAGCCGGTTTCAGGTCGTGGTCGCCCGCAACCAGTTGAACAAGATTCTCGGGGAGCAAAAACTCAATAATTCCGATCTTGTGAACCCGGCCACCGCGCAAAAAGTCGGGAAACTCGTCGGGGCCAACTACATCGTGCTTGGCCGGTTTGTCGGGGCGGACGTCAAAACCGGCTTTTTCAGTTCCGACAAACTGGAAATCAAGGCCCAGCTTCAACTCATCGAGGTCGAAACCGGCGCGATAAAAATCGCCGACAACTTCTCCACGGTCGTCAAAGGCAACTTCACGGCCTCCGATGGCAAGGGGAACCTGGTACTTCAGGAAAACCTCGCCCTTCGGGCGTATCGCCTGTATGCCCCTGAAATCGCCCGCAAATTCATTGACCGGATTAACATCCTCAACCCGCTCAAGGGTTATGTGGTGGATGTAACCGGGGCCTATGCCTATATCAGTCTGGGGGAAAAGGACGGCGCCCGCATCGGCCAGGAATTTATGGTTTTCGCCGAGGGAAACGTCATCAAGGACCCGGTCACCGGTGAAACCCTTTCCTCGGAGAAAAAACCCATCGCCCGGATCGTCATTGCCGCCGTGGATCGGAAAGTCTCTTTCGGCCTGATTTTCGCGACCAATTCGCCACAGGCCAACATCGGGGTCGAGGGTGTCACCTACGATCTCCGCCCGGTCTTTACCGTGGTCCAGCCGCAAATGTCCCTGGTGGAAGTCGAACGCAAGGGCATGGCCCTGCTCGACGATATCGAAAAAAACGCCAAAAAGGCCGGAAAGAAGTAAGAACCGACATCGGAGAATGATATGAAAACCATTCAAATCAAAAGTGTTATCGCCCTGCTCTGCTGCCTTGTCGGACTCACTTCAGTTTCCGCCAACGCTCAGACGAACAAGCCCGCCAACAAACAAAAACGAATTGCCATCGCGCCGTTCAGTCGTTCACAGGATTCCCAGACGGTTTCACTTCTCGAATCGGAACTGACCAACGGACTGGTCACTTACTGTAATTTCGAACTGGTGGATCGCCTGCAACTCAGTCAGGTTCTGACCGAACTTCAGTTGAACAACTCCGAACTGGTGGACCCCAAAGCCGCCCAGAAGGTCGGGAAACTCATCGGCGCGGACTTCATCGTGTCCGGTGAAGTTCTCGATTACGCCATCGACCGGAACGCGGGCGGGGATGAAGTCGAGGTCAGCGCCCACGTTCAGCTCATCGAAGTTGCAACTGGAAATGTTTTTGTTTCAACTATTTGCCGTGGCTACGCGAATCTGAATTCTTCAAAGATGCGGGCCATCGGCGGGTTGCTTTCCGCCATGTCCGGCCAAAAACAGGACCTTCCGGCGCTGACCGAGTCACAACGATTCTCGATGTATCAGGCGGCCATGCCGGCGATTGCACGCCAATTCGCCGAACGGTTGAACCAGATGTCCCCACTTTCGGGGTACGTTGTCGTCAACCAGAACGGCCGGGTCGCCATCAATCTCGGAACGGCCTCGGGCATCAAAAAGGGCCAGGAATTTCTGGTGTACACCGAGGAACGAATCATCAAGGACCCGGTTTCCGGTGAAAAACTCGGCTCGGTGGAACAGCTTATCGGTTTTCTGACGGTGGTTTCCGTCGAGGAAAAACTGGCGTGGTGCGAAGTGAACCGGACCTTTTACCCGCTTCCGGGCAACAAGGATACCGTCGGAACGGACAAAACTCCCGTTCCGGACAAAGTCAAAACGACCATGCCGGTCAGACAGTACTACTTCGGCCTGTACACCACCCCCGAACTCAATTCGGTGAACGAGATGGTCCGCCGCATCTTCAAGGCGGAAATCGAACGTGGCAAAAAGGAAGCCGAACAGCGCGAAAAAGAAGCCAAGAAAAAAGGCTGAATGCCAAGAACGGCAGCCCGACCGTAAGGAAGGGCTGTCCGATCATCAAAACCACGCAAAGAGGGCGGTTTAACGTCGTTTTTTTATCCCTTCCGATTGACGGAACTTTCCGTTTTCCGGCATCGTACGCGCGCGATCCTATTATTAGATAGCATTTCCCCGCGCGTGAATGAGGTCCAAGATCTCGCACGATTCCGAATTCTTCCTGCCGACTAGGGAGTAGCCGTGTGAAACGACTGTGTCACCAGAACAAAAGGCAAACAGGTGCGAACCGGCTAATTTTCCTGGGTCTGGCCCTGTTTTTCCTTCAAACGCCCTTTGGCGGTCTGGCGAAACAACAGGCACCAAAGAAAACCCCCGCGACTCCCCCCAAACCGGCTCGCACCGGGGTTGTTTTTGACGACTATCCCTTCAATTTTCCCTACTACAACACCTGTTACCCCCAGTTGGACATGGCCTTCAGTGTCCTCCTTGAAAACCCCACCGCCATTTGCCTGATTGAAGGCTATCGGGACCGCCGAGAAAAACGGTGGGTTTCAAAAAAACGGACGGAAATCGCCAAAAGGTATCTGGTCGAATTCAAGAACATCCCCCCGGAACGAGTTCTGATTCAGGATCGGGGGTTCGAAAAACGGCCTGAAGGATTGCCGGGAATTCCTCGTGGTACACACATTGAAAAAATGAGCCAAAACGGCGGGATCGTGATTTCGGTTTATCTCCCGCTGGAAATGACGTCCAACCAACTTTCACGTTACCCCCTCGTTTTTGACGGTTATTTGAAAACGAGCGCCCGGTACGATTCGTGCGCATCTCACCTCGACCTGGCCAAAGGGGAGCTTTTCAACGACCCAAACCTCATCTGTATTATCGAGGGACACCGCGATCCGGGGGAAAGCCGTTTCCTTTCAGCAAAAAGGTCTCAAAAAGCGGCGGACTTCCTCGGTTATTTTTCCGAAGCACCCAATCGCATCAAAAGCCTCGACGCGGGAACCGACCAGAAAATCTGGCTTGACCCAACCGGAAACGTTCCCCGCCCATTTCTCGGACACACCAACCGTTTCATTGCCATCGGACTTTTCCACCCCGTTGCCATCACAGGATTCCAATGAGATTTCTGACTTTTTCCCTTTTGCTTCTTTTCTTCGGTTTTTCAATCCGGGCATTCGCGCAGGAAAAGCCCCAGATCAAGGAGAAACTTTCCCCGCCAACCCCGGTTGAGCTTACACAGGAAGAAAAAGACTGGTGGAAAGCCGTTGAGGCAGCCGCCTCCGAAGCCACCAGATCCTCCAAGGAGGTTGAGACTCTCATTGCCGATTTTAAGGAAAAATTCCCGGATTCCATCCGTTCCGAAGCAATCAGTAGAATCCCACCCGAAGCTGTGCGGAATCTGAAAGAGGCCAAGGAAAAGTACTATGGCCTCCTTGCGCAAGGCGTTGAAAAGAAATTTCGTACTTCAGTTGAGTCTTCACGGCCAAAGGCCCTTTCGGCGCCCTCACCCGGTTACACAAAGGAAGGTCGCGCAAGTCGAGTATGCGGTACGGTGACGGTCCGAACGGAAATCGCGGCCAACGGAGTTCCTTTGTCGGCGAATGTCCTCAAATCAATTCAAAAACGCTGCCCCACACTTTCTGAGGCTGAGAAACGCCAATCTCCTCAAGAACCGATTTCTGAAAATCCCCCCTCACTCGGCCAGGGACTCGAAGAAGTGGCGATTTCAACCGCGCTGGAAATCCTTTTTTTTCCGGCCATCGAGAATCATCACCTTGTGAAATCCAAGGCAAAAATCGAGATTAACTTTAATATTTACTGAACTTTCCCCATTGTCATGTGAGAACATTTCCCGTGAAAACGATCATCTTCCTCTCGCTCATGTCGATTCTGGCGTTTTCAGCCCCAATCGCCGGTATTTCGCCTCAGAAGGCAAAATCATTCGAAATCAATACCGAATTGAAACCGGAGGAAGTCGCGTGGTGGAAAAGGGTCGAAGGTGCTTCCCACAATATCGGCGAGGCGGTAACCGAAATCGGAATCTTCCTTTATGAAGATAAAAATGAGGAATTCCGGTTTCTCGACTTTGAAAGGAAGCTCCAGAAACTCCCCAAGGGCCTTCGGGAAAAGTATTTTTCAGCCAGAGCCGAATTTCGGGAGGTTATTACTGAAGGGATTCAGAAGGGATACCGAACCTCAATCGAAAATGCCCGCCCAAGAGTTTTCTGGATGCCCAAGCCGGCCTACACAAAGGAAGCATTCCAAAACAAAATCTGCGGAGTGGCGGTTTACTCGGTGACCATTGAAGAAACCGGGGCGGTTGGCTCAATCGAGTTCCAGAAATCGTTTGAACGGCCTTGCCCACTGGAGGCCGAACGAAACTCGGCCATCAAATCCTCGCCGCCGGTTCATTATCCGCCGCCCCCGTTAGGCGTGGGATTGGAGGAATCGGGAGCAAATACAATCAAGCATGGCCTGTTCTTCCCGGCTATAAAGGACCATCGGCTTGTTCCCGCGACCGCCAGAATCGAAATTTCCTTTATCCAATACACCTGAAGGCTCGTTCCAGGCACGGTAGTTTTCGTTTTTCGGCTTGGAACGCGCGGACCGAATAGTTGATTGCCAATCCCATTCCACCCCTTCACCAAGGTGAAAGTAACCGGGTTTCAAAAATAGTGAAAATTTTTCCCTTTCTTGTCATCACCCTTTTTCTCCTCCCAGGTATGACCTTCGGGATCACACCCCAGCGGGCAAAGCCTTTCGACTTCAATGTTCAGCTTCGCCCCGAGGAAAGGGAGTGGTGGAGGAAATTGGAAAATGCCCGCCAAAACTTGAAGACAGCCGGGGAGGAACTTGATGAGGCGCTGAAGTCTGGTGAAATCCGGCCAGGAAAGGAACCGAACTACTATAGCCGGGCGGAAGCGTTGAAAACTGCTCCCAAAGCGACCCTCGATAATTTCAAAGCGGCTCGCGAACAATTTCAGACCATCCTCAGGGACGGGGTAATAAAGGAATACCGGACGCCCCTGGAAAGTTCAAAGGTTCAGTTGGTCTGGATTCCTCGCCCCGTTTATACCCGGGAGGGGGTGGAAAATAAGATTTGTGGGGTTGTAACCGTCAGGGTTTCGATTGAAAAAACGGGCGAATTCGGGGCTATCGGGGTGGTGAATTCCTACACGGTGCAATGCCTCCCGGCCGTCGGATTGCCCCCCATCGGCGTCCCAAACCCGCCGAGAGATGAAGTTCCATATCGTCTCGGACATGGACTGGATGAGGCTGCGCTTGAGGCGGTCAAAGAAGCCATTTTCCTTCCTGCCATCCGGGATTACAGGCCAATTTCCACAAAAATCCGACTCGAGGTCAATTTCAATCAAAAAATCTGAAACGGCCCGCCGGAAATCTCCGACGGGCCGTTCGCTTTTTTACCTGTAAACCCTTGAACTACACGAAGTTCGGGTTGTTTTTCGGATGCCGGAGCGTCCAGAGCGTCTTGTTGATCGGGTGGCAGCGGCAGATCGGCTGGCATTCGTCCACGTTGATGGACTCGATGACCTGCTTCCGGCGGTCGCTCTCCCAGATTTCCTTGAAGGTGTTTTGCGAAAGGTCGCCGACGCAGAATTCTTCCTGTCCCCGCGTCTGCGAGCAGTAGTACACCTTCTTGTTCGCCTCGATGACCGGGAAAAACGTGGCGTAGCACTTCCGGTATGAACTGCGCTCAAGGTCGTCCGACAACACGCCCGCGAACTGGTCTTCCTTCACGAATACCTTGAAATCCGGCGTTTCGAGCTTCTTCGCCGCACGCGCCCGGTAAAGCACGTCGATGTAGAAATCCCGGTCGTAAAATTCGCTCGTCGATTTCGGGTGAAGAATCACCGGCTTGATCTGAAAATACGCGATTCCGGTTTCCCGAACCCGCTCGACGGCGATTTCGATGTCCTCGAAGTTTTCCGGACTGACCGCAATCTGCGCTCCGATTTGAACATTGGAATTCTGGCGCTTCTTCTCTTCCGCGAGGTTCGCCAGATTCCCGAGAACCTTATCGAAATCGTTGACTTTATGGATCTTCTCGCGAGTCTCGGGCGTGCCCGCATTGAGCGAAATCCGAATCCAGGTGCAATGCCGAGCCACCATTTCCGCCTTTTCCGGTGTGAGCAGCCCGCCGTGCGTGATGACGGCGGAATCCACGCCCTTGGCGGCGGTGTACTCGATCATCTCCGGCAATGCGGGGTTCACGAACGGCTCGCCGCTTCCCGAAAAGATCATGGATTTCGTGCCGAGCGTGACCAGTTCATCCAGCAGCGTCTTGTAGAACGGCAGCGGCATGATGCTGCTGTCGGGGTTGGCCTTGAGCGACTTGTCGTCGCCCTTGTGCGAACCGAAGTAACCGCCGTGCATGCACCATGTACAAAAATGGTTGCAGATCGTCGAAGGACTCAGTTCCATCGTGATCGGGTAGACGTTCTTTCCCTGCCACCAGTCGTGCATCACGTCCATGTGTCCGAAAAGCTTCAGGGGGGAAAAAACGTCGGTCTTCAAGTCGGGTTGGTGCATCGTCGGGTACGCTCCTCTTTGGTCAGTGGTCAGCGGCCAGCAGTTAGTGGCCAGCAGTTAGCCGGACAATCAGTAAAAGAAAAATTGCGATTTTTACTAACTACTGACCACTAGCTACTAACTGCTGGCCACTGGCAACTCTAATAAGCAAGCCTGCAACTTTCGCGGCGACGCCTCGCCTTGTCAAGCATGCACGGCATTCGCTAGAGTGCCACATCCGTATTTCTTTCCTTTTTCAACATTTTTGAGGAGTTTGAACCATGCCCGGACAAGAAACGACCTTGACTGCGGACGGTATTTCCGTCGCCGGTTACCTGAGCCTCCCGGAATCGGGTAAAGGTCCTGGGGTCATTGTTTTACAGGAATGGTGGGGCCTTGTTCCCCATATCAGGGACGTGGCCGACCGCTTCGCCGCCGCCGGTTACACGGCCTTCGCGCCGGATCTCTACCACGGCCAAAGCACCACCTCGCCTGATGAAGCGGGCAAGCTAATGATGGCCCTGAATATCGAGGAAACCGAGAAAGAACTTGCCGCGGCGATTCATGCCCTCAATGCCCATTCGGCGACCGAAGGTTTTTCAAAAGTCGGGACCGTGGGTTTCTGTATGGGTGGCCAACTTTCACTTTTTGCGGCCTGCCGAAATCCCGAAATCGGGGCCTGCGTTGATTTCTATGGGATTCATCCGAACGTCAAACCGGATTTCGCCGGCCTGAACGCCCCGGTGCTGGGGCTGTTCGCCGCGCATGACGGTTTCGTGAATGCCGAAGCCGTTGCCGGTCTGCGGGCCGAACTCGAAAAGCACGGTAAGGCACACGAATTGCTTGTGTATGAAGATGCCGATCATGCTTTCTTCAACGACTCGCGCCCACAAGTGTATCGAGAGAACGATGCCAGGGATGCGTGGGAGCGGGTTCTGAAGCTGTTCGGCGAGAACTTGAAATAAAATCAAAGAACAAAAGGAGTTACGCACATGTCGTTCAACAAGATCATCATCTATGGCCACCTCGGCCGTGATCCGGAAATGCGGTACACCGGGCAGAATATCCCGGTTTGCACCTTCTCCGTCGCCACCTCCGAAAGGAAAAAGGGACAGGGCGGCGAGGAAGGTAAGGAAGAAACCACCTGGTTTCGGATCACCCTCTGGCGCAATCTCGCCGAAACCGCCAGCAAATACCTCAAGAAAGGCAGCCCGGTGTACATCGAAGGCCGCCTTGCAACCCGGGAGTGGCAGGATCGCGAAGGCGTCACCCGGACCTCGCTGGAAGTCACGGCGACCGAACTTCACCTGATGGGCAGTCGTGGTGAAGGCGGATACAGCGGCGGTGGCGAGTCCCAGAGTCGTGCGGCCGCGAGTGGCGGCGGGTCAGCCGGACCGGTTGAAAGCAGCCCGGTGACCGACGACGACATCCCCTTCTAACCTCTCCTTCCAAAAATTCGGCTACCGACCTGAAACGCTTTTTATTCAACAGTTTCAGGTCGGTAGCTGAAGTCATTTATGAATACCTTGAAACGATTTCTGGCGGGTGAAAGTGAGCAGCGGACCTATGTTCAGGCCGCCATTTGCTTTTTGGTTTTCGCCTGTGCCGTCTTTTTTCTGTTCAAACTTGGAAGCATCGGCTTTCTCGGCCCGGACGAACCGCGCTACGCGCAGGTCGCCCGCGAGATGAAGTGGCGTAACGACTGGGTCACGCCGACGCTGCTCGGGAAAAACTGGTTCGAGAAACCGGTCCTGATGTACTGGCTCGCGGGTATCGCCTACCGCCTGTTCGGGGAAAATGAATGGGCGGCGCGATTGCCGAGCGCCCTCCTCGGAATCTCCTCGGTCTTTGCCCTTTTTTATTTCGGAAAACGAATCGGCGGACTGAAGTTCGGCTTTTTCGCGGGGATGGTCCTCGCCTCCAGCATCGTCTTCTTCTCCTTTTCGCGGGCGGCGTCGTTCGACATTTACCTGACGGCGGCAACTTTTGGCGCGTTCATCAGCTTTTTTCTGACCGAGGCCCCAAAACCGTCCACCAGAACCAGAGCCACCATCTTCTTTTATGTGTTCATCGGGATCGGGTTGCTGGCAAAGGGACTGGTCGGGGGGATGATTCCCGCCGGTGGCATCTTCATCTACTTTCTGATGAGGCATCGGTTGAACTGGCGGGGCTGGCTGAAGGCAACCCTTGAACTCAAACCCTGGATCGGCGCCCCGATCGTGCTTTTGGTCGCCGGAACGTGGTACGGCCCGGTCATCGCCCGCAACGGCTGGCCCTTCATCGAAGACTTCTTCATCGCCCATCATTTCCAGCGATTCACCACGAACCGGTTTCACCACCCCGGCCCGGTGTACTACTACATTCCGGTTTTGCTCCTCGGAATGCTTCCCTGGACGGTCTTTTTCCTCATCGGATTGTGGCGCAACCTTCGGGCCGCACTTGAACAATTTCGAGAAAAAGAAACTGAAACCACTGAAATCAAAAGGCTTGGTCTGGTTTCACTGGGTTGGTTTCTCTTTCCGGTTCTGTTCTTCAGTTTTTCCGGATCGAAATTGCCCGGTTACGTTCTTCCCGCCGTACCAATGGCAGCCATTTTGACCGCTTTCGGGCTTTCGGAAATTACCGGAAAAACGGTCCGACTGACCGGCGGCATCACCCTTTTCCTGCAACTTGTTCTGATTGTTGCACTTCCCCTGGCGGCAAAAACCCAGTTCAAAATTCAGCCCTTCGGATTGGCGCTCGCGCTCACCGGTGTCGCCGCCGTGGCAACCGGAATGTACTTTCTGCTGAAACGGGAACGCCCGCTCGAATCAGGAATTGCAGCCGCATTTTTCCACGCCCTGATGCTCATTCAAGCCACCGCGATTTTTCCCGCCGCCGAAGATCGCGAATCTCAAAAAGTCGTTTCCCTTTCCGCCAATCAGGGTGAAAAGGAAAAAGAACCGCTAACCTTCTTTCGTTGCAGAAAATACGCACCAGTTTTTTACAATTATTCTCAGGTTCAATGCTGCGATGAGGAGCGGGAGCCGAACCGATACGACAAGGAGGAAGAGCTTTTGACGGCTTTCGGGGCAAACCGCTCGATGATTGTCATTTGCCCTGCCACCCAGGTCCCGGTTCTTCAACAATCGAAGTTCTTCCAATCGGAAGTTCTGGAATCCCGAGACAAGTTCGCCGCCGTCCGTCTTTTCAGGAAATGAAAAACCCGCCGGGAGAACATCCCCAGCGGGTTTCCGTTTCCAACCAACAGCCTTACTGAATTAACGAATAGTCGGTGATGCCGGTTTTATCCCCCAAAACGGCGTTCTTCAGGACCGAACTTGCCCCAATGTGCGATCCGCGTCCCACGATTGACGACTCGACCCGGGCGCCCTCGCCGATCCTTGTACCCGAAAGTACAACGCTGTCAATCACTTGTGCGCCTTCTTCGAGAAGACAGTTTGACCCGATGACCGACCGGACAACCTCGACGTTGGCCCGGAGCGTCGCCGTATGTTCGATCAGCGCCCCGTATTCCGTCACCTTTGCCTCGGACCCCGGGGGGAAACGCCGCACAGTGCCGTTTAAAACGTCCCGATTGGCCTGCCGGTAGCGTTCCGGAGTCCCGATATCAAGCCAGTAGGCTTTGGTCACTTCGCCGAACAGTGGCATCCTCGACTCCAGCAGCCGGGGGAAAAGTTCATATTCGAATGAAAACTCGACTCCTGGGGGAATCAAATCCAGAACCTCAGGTTCAAGAAGATAAATACCTGCATTGATTGACTTTGCTTCCGTCGTACCCGGTGCGGGTTTTTCGAGGAAGCGCTGAATCCGGCCATCCTTATCAAGTTCGACCACTCCATAGGCCCGGGTGTCTTCAACTTCAACCAGAACGAGGGTCGCAGCCGCCTTGCGCTCACGATGACGGGCCAGCACGGGCCGCAGGTCAATGTCGGTCAGCACGTCCCCGTTGAACACCAGCAGCGTTCCCTTCACGAAACTCTGGGCGTTCTTGATGGCCCCGGCCGTCCCCAGCGGTTGCGCCTCGACGATTGGAACAAACCGCATTCCCCCGAGAACATCCGGGTTGAGCGCCTCCTCGATCTTCCGGGGCTGATAGGAAAGGCTCAGAATGACGTCCATTGCGCCTTCCGTATTCAAGGGCTTTAAAAGGTCGAGCTGGTAATACAGGAACGGACGATTCGCAATGGGGACAATCGGTTTCGGCGTGTGCAGCGTCAGCGGCCGCAGCCGAGTTCCCTTGCCGCCTGCGAGAATAAGAGCCTGCATCGGTTTTTCCTCAATCAACAGAATAAATTGCCAACGCCACGGGGCTTGGTTAAGCTGGAAATGCGTCCACCATCATCATTTCCAGAGACCGGAGAGATCGACATGTCTCAAGTCGTCTTTCAGATCATCGCGGTCGTCGGCTTTTTCACAATCTCGGTGGGCACGCTTTTCGGCATCGCCTACGTTTCGCATCTGCTCTCCCGAGGCCAGTAAAAAGCTTTCAACCATTGAATTGAATCGGGGGTGTGGGCAATTTTCCAAACACCCGCCCCCGATGGTATTTCTTTTCTAACCTCTCGGATGAAACTTTCGGTAAGTTTCCTGGAGGCGTTCGGGGGTGACGTGGGTGTAAATCTGCGTCGTTCCCAGATCGCTGTGTCCGAGGAGTAACTGAACCGAGCGCAAATCCGCGCCGTGCTCCAGCAGGTGCGTGGCAAACGTGTGCCGCAACATGTGGGGCGTCACACGTCCCAGACCGGCTTCGTGGCCGTAATCGGCAATCATCTTCCAACATACCTGCCGGGTCAGTTTTTTCCCCTGAACCGTTTTGAACAACCAGGAGTCCGGCCCTTCCCCTTTTGAAGCCCGGAATAAAAGGTAACGGCCGAGATGTTCCATTGCGGAGCGTCCGATCGGGACCTGTCTCTGTTTGCTCCCTTTGCCGAAACAGGTCAGGTAACCAAGATCGCGGTTTACGTCGGAAATCTTCAAATCGCACAATTCGGAAACCCGCAGTCCGGTGGCGTACAACAATTCCAGAATCGCCCGGTCGCGCGCGCCGATTTCGGTCGAGAGATTCGGACGGGCCAAAATCAGTTCGACTTCCTCCGGGGTAAGGAATTTGGGCAGCGTCTGCCAGCTTTTCGGCTGCCCGAGGGCAGCGGTCGGGTCGGTTTTCCGGTGACCGTCAAGGACCAGGAATTTGTGGAAGTTCCGAACCGTTACAAGGGTACGCTCCACTGACCGGGAATCCAGCCCGGATTTGAAAAGGTGTTCCAGAAAAGCCGAAATGTCGGTTTTTTCAAGGGTTGAAAGGTCTTTTTCGCGGGATTCGGCAAATTTTTTCAATTTTTCGAGATCGCGACCATAGGCTTCCAGGGTGTTGGCCGCCAGTCCGCGTTCAACGCGCAGGTAATTCAAAAATTCCTTGTCGATTGCCCGTGACATACAAACCTCCGTGGCGGGGACTGACCCACTTGTCACACTCCCCGATTTACGGTTTACTAGCCTCTTTTGCGAAAACCTGAACAAACCGAAATGGTTTCCCGATGAAAGTCGAAAATCTCTCAACCTACAAGACCAAAATCAATTTCGAGGAACTGGTCGCCACCGTCGTGGACGCGCTCCCGAAAAACCATACGTCCGGCATCAGTAAAGTCGTCTTCGTGGACCGCATCCGGGAAAAAGCGATTGCGGCCGACATGCGTGAAAAACTGCCAATTTTGTACCACCCGAAATCCCCCGGAACGATGGCGTGGCTCGAAATCGCCCTTGGACCGATGCTCGAAGCCGAGGGGTTCTGGCGTAAATTTGCCGCCAAACGGGGCCTGCGTACCAACCTTATCCAGTCGCTCGTGGCGCTCATCGGGCAGCACTACCATTTGAACTTTTCCCACGGGATGAAGAAAAACCAGTTCGAGCCGGCCATCCGGTCGTACCTCGAAAAGGGCCTCAAATCCATTCAGGAAAAGGACACCACCTTCCGCGCCCGGCTGATGAAACCGGTGATTCCCTACCTCGAACGATTCGGGAAGTGGATGGCGAAACAACAGCGGGAAGCAACCAAGCGACAGCTTCAAAAGCTCAAGAAATAGAAAAAGGCGGGAACGTTCCCGCCTTTTCCCTTTTTGTCGGTGGTCTCAGGCGGATTGTCCGCCGCCCTGAATTTCCTTTTCGAGTTCCTCGATGACCCTCCGCAAGGCCGAAACGACTTCGGTCTTGTCCACATCCGACCGACGGAATTTCAGGTCAAGCGAAAAGGTCTTCGACGGTTCGATGAACCGGTATTTGAACGGCTCCGCCCGCTTGCTCGGCTTCGCCGTCTTGCGGACGTCATCGCGGGTCAGCCCGAGATTACGAATCCGCGCGATGAGGGCTTTTCGTTCCTCGTCGGATGGCCGCCGGACGATCTGAAGCAGGGTTGACTTCGAGGTAATCCCCGCCTGCCGGCAAAGTTCGCGGATTTCGGGTGAAAGTGAGCCGATAGCAAGGGCTTCGGTAATCGACGTCCGCGACTTCCCGATTTTCTTCGCCATCTCCTCGTGGGTGTAGCCGAACCGGTCCGCCAGCGCGATCAGCCCCTCGGCTTCCTCGAAGGCGGTCAGGTCCTTCCGTTGCAGGTTTTCAATGAGCGCGATCTCCGCCACCGCCCGGTCATCGACATCCATCTCGATGCAGGGGAGTTCGGTGAGTCCGGCCATGAGGCTGGCCCGGTAGCGGCGTTCGCCGGAAATAATCATGAAGCGACCACCGACTTCGGCGGGACGTACCAGAAGCGGCTCCAGCACCCCCTTTTCCCGAATCGAATTGGTCAGCTCCTCAAGGTCGCCGAATTCGACGCGCGGCTGGGCCGGGTTCGGTTCGAGTCGGTCGATGGGAATCATTCTCCCGACCGGCGCGCCCGTCCTCTGCCACAGATCCTCGACGTAATGCGCTTCGTGGCGCATGCGAACCGTCGCGGGCAATCCACGTTTAGACACGTTTCAAGACCTCCTCACACAACTTGGTGTATTCAATTGCCCCGCTTGACTGTGGCGCGTAAGTGAAGATGGATTCCCGGTAGGCCGGGCTTTCTTCGAGACGCACCGATTTGGAGATGACGGTGTCGAACACCTTGTCTCCGAAAACTTCGTAAATCTGGTTGAAAATGTCCCGCGCCAGCGCCGTCCGCTTGTCGTGAAGGGTGATCACCACCCCCAGCACCTGCAAATTCGGATTGGGCCGGGCCTTGACCTTTTCGATGGTTTCGAGCAGGTCGTCAGTTCCCTCCATCGCGAAATAGGAGGATTGAATCGGAATGATGACGTGGGTGGAGGCGACCAGCGCGTTCACGGTAATCAATCCGAGGGTGGGCGGCGTGTCGATGAGAATGCACTGATACTGTTTTTTCAACAGTTCAAGCCGATCCTTCAGGCGGTAGGGCGCGTCAAACTCTCCGACCAGCCGCGATTCAAGTTTCGCCAGGCTGATCCGCGCCGGGAGAATGTCCAACCCCGGGACGGTACTCGGCTGGACGATTTCCATGGCGTCCAGCTTCATGTCGGTCAGAAATTCATAGGCCGAGTAGGCGCCTGAATCATGCGGGAGGTAGGAGAGCGTACTGTTCGCCTGCGGGTCGAGGTCCAGCAAAAGGGTTTTCAGCCCTGAACGAGCCAGCCCCGCTGCAATGTTGATGGCAGTCGTGGTCTTGCCCACCCCGCCCTTCTGGTTAGCAATGGCAAGTACGATGCAGGAGTCGGAACGCCGCGGCGCTCCCTGTCCGTTTCCGTTGGTCATGACCCGAACTCACATTTTGTAACGATCGATGTCCGATTCATCGATTTCTTCCGGCCATTCAAAATCGATTTCTTCATCCCCCGATTCGGCGGATTCTTCGGGATCGGCCTTTTCGACCGAAACCGAGCTTGAACTTTGAAGGACGGTTTCATTCACGAAGATCGGCGCGTCGGCCCGCAAGGCCAACGCAATCGCATCACTCGGACGGGCATCGAGAACAACCATCTGCCCCGCCACATCGAGTTCGATGACGGCGTAAAAGGTGTTGTTCTTCAACTCGGTCACCACAATCCGCCGAACCGCTCCGCCAATCTGGACAATCAGGTTTCGGAGAAGGTCGTGGGTCATCGGCCGGGGCGGAGACACCTTTTCGATTTCATAGGCAATGGCGTTTGCCTCGAACGGACCGACCCAGATCGGGAGAAGTGTCTCTCCGTTGATATCCTTCAGAATGACAATCGGCGTGTTGGCCGCCGGGTCGATCATCAAACCCCGAATTTTCATTTCCCGTTCCATAGCACTGCGTCCTCATCGTTGTACATCAACCGAATATTTCCCGTAAAGCATTCTTTTTCAGCGCTTTGCCTTCTTTGTCGGCGCGCCGACATGATTCTGATCCGCCAGCATTTCAAGGGCTGCCGACCGGGCCGAATCGGTCACCACCGCGCCGCCGATCATTCGGGCCAGTTCCTCGACCCGTTCCGACTGGGAAAGTCTGAGGATTTCGGACTGGGTTCGACCATCCGAAACCCGCTTCAAAACCCGATAATGCGCGGTCCCGAACCGGGCGACCTGCGGCTGGTGAGTAATGCAAAGAACCTGTTGTCGCTGGCTCAGTCGCTTGAGGCGGCTGCCGACGGCCTCGGCCACCCTTCCGCTGATCCCCACATCGACCTCGTCGAAAACCATTGTCCGAGGAACATCGGTCGGGGCCAGAATCGTTTTAATGCCGAGCATCAATCGGGACAATTCCCCACCGGAAGCGACTTTTGCAAGTGGCCGGGGAGGCTCCCCGGGATTTGAAGTGAACAGAAATTCAACCGATTCCACCCCGCCCGCCGTCCATTCGGCTTCATCATGAATCGAAAAGGGTCGGAATTCGACGCCGATCCGGGCGTCTTCGAGGGCCAACTGCTTCAGTTCCTTGACGAGAGCAGATTCAAACCGGGCCGCGGCCGTCTTTCGCTTTGCGCTGAGCAACCCCGCTTCGGTGCGGTACCTTTCGGCGATTCGTCTCGCATCGGCCTCAAGTTTGGCGATGATAGCATCCCCGGCTTCCGTTTGGGAAAGCTCGGCTCGTAGATTTTCCAAAAGATTAAGGACGGCCTCGATGGTCGGCCCGTATTTTCGCTTCAGCTTGTCGAGTTCATTCAGCCGCTGATCGACTTCTCGCAGGCGCTCCGGTGAATAGACAATGCCGTCAGCATAGTCCCTCAGAAAAAAGCCCACTTCTTCTACGGCATACCGGGCGGACCGGAGCGCATTCAGATGCTCCTCGGCTGACCCGTCGATTCCGGAAAGTTCCTCAAGTCGCCGAATCGCCTGAGCCATCAGCGAAAGCGCCGAATCCTCCCGGTCGTAAAGCAGCTCATATCCGCTCCCAGCCAGCATTGCCAGCCGTTCGGCATTGGCCAGCCGCGCCCGTTCCCCTTCGAGATCCGTGTCTTCACCTGCTCGTGGACGAACCCGCTCAATTTCCTCAAGTTGAAAATTGAGCATATCGATCCTTCGTAAACGCTCCGCCTCGCCTTTGAGAATCGCCTCGATGGAATTTCTGACCTGCCGGAGTTCGGAAAACAGTTCGGCCGTACGGCCGGCAAGCTCAGCCGCCTCTCCAAATGAATCCAGCACCGAAAGATGTGCCGAAGGATCAATCAGGGTCTGCTGCTCCCCCTGCCCGTGAATGTCCACGAGGTAGGGCCGAATGGCTCGCAGAAGGTTCACGGTACAAAGCTGGTCATTCAGGAAGACCCGCCCCTTCCCGGCTGCCGTGACTTCGCGTCGAATGAGCAGTTCTTCATCATCGACCTCAAACCCGGCCTCTTCCAGAATGGCCGTGACCGAGGGATGACGGGGATTATCGAAAATGGCCTCAACAAAACCTTTCGATTCCCCGGAGCGAATGAATTCAGGTGAAGATCGCCCGCCTGCAATCAGACCGAGGGCATCAATCAGGAGGGACTTTCCCGAACCTGTTTCGCCGGTTAATATGTTCAACCCCTCCCCGAAATCCACGCGGAGTCGTTGTACCAGCGCGAAGTTGACGATATTGAGCGACTTCAGCATTGCGTGGTAAAACCGCTAAATTATTGATTTTTCTGATTTTTCCGACGAAAACACCGGAGCTTTATGGCGATTGTAAGAAGTCTTGAATCGGAGTACAAGAAACTCCTGGCATCAATTCGGACCCTTCTTCCGACAATTCCCGAGAAGGCGCTGTACTGGCGCCCTGAACTCCACTTCCACGATTTCGAAAATCGTTCCGCGGGCGAACTCTTTACCGAAATCGGAGGAACATTCGAGTATGTAGCCAACGGAGTTCTTTCCAATTTCTGGGACCACGCCGCCGAATGGACCATGCGGGAATCTCTCCCCAGCGCTGATTCAATCGCGGAGTACATCGCCGAAGTAGAAGCACTCACAAATACTTTATTCTCAAATCTTTCCGAGCAGGATTCAGATAAAACGCTTTATCTTCCGAACCCGCGACAGACCACTATTGGAGAACTCCTCGTCGAAACTCTCTCCGAGGCATCCCACCTCCGGGGACAGGCATTAGCCTGCCTCCGGTATCACGGTGAAATGAGGGTTCCGTCGTTCCGGACACTCTCAGGGAATTTTGAACGTTAGTTTTTCGCTACCGGAGTTGAAACCGGCGTCCATGACTCGGACGGAGATGAAGTGATCCCCTTTGGGAAGCCCCTCAACAGTTAAAGTAAAACTTTCCACTTTGGCATCCAAAACACTGTCAATAGGGTAGATATTCGACCACTTGCCACCATCCATTGAATATTCAACCCGCTTGATGGTGGCACTTGTATCAGCCACGTCGAAGGAGAAGGTGGTCTTTCCGGCTCCAATGGTCGGCGGATTGAACTTCACCGAGGGCGGCGTATTGTCTATGACGACCGGGTCGGAATATCGGCTCGCCGAAAGGGCGAAATTTTCGGCATTCGATTCAGCATCCGTAACTTCCAGCCGAAATTCGTACACTCCATCCGGCAAATCCCCTGCCTCAATCACGAAATAGGAATTCTTCAGCTTCTCTGCGAGCTTCCGCCAGGCCGTTTCACCACGCAACCTGAAGGACAGACGGTAGGAAAGCTGGTCGCCATTTTTATCCTCCGCCACCCATTGAAGCGACCGTGCCCCTCTTTGGAAAACCTTTCGCGGCGGCTGGCTGGCAATCACGCCGAACTGGGTCAATTCAAGGCCGGTTGCCAGGAGCGCGGGATCAACCGGAGGAATAAGGGCTTCCTGGAGCGCAACTCCCGCGGGTAAAACCGACAAACTTGAAATCGTCGGGGCGACATTTTTGGGCAGGTAGGCAACCCGCAGGGAGGAAACTTCCCCCTCACCCTTTAGCTTCAAGCGGATCTGAAAGAACCGGGCTTTCGGGCTGGTGATCTTTCCGCCGGGTTGAAGCATTTCAGGTGACCAGTCACTCCAGGTCACATCCGGGACCTGAGTGTTCCCTGTTCGCGTCTGAACCGAAACCGGCCCCTTGCCTTCCCACCCGACCGTTCCCCAATTCTCGACCGGATTCTTGGCATCCAGAACGGAAGAAGTAAAAAAGCCCTCCGATTTCTCACCCGGGCTTGCCACCAGGTAGACCTTCGAAAATCCGGAAGTCACTGCCCGGACCTTTCCGTCAGGACCTTTCAACAGGAAGGAAACCTGCTCCTCTCCGGTTTGCCCAAGAATGTCGAACCTTCCGTCATCCCCAATCCGGATAAGCCGCCCCTTGCCTGCCGTGCCACCGATCAGGCCGTTTTCGGTTGCCTGAATGGAGGCCACCGAGACCTCTCCGGATAACCAAAGGGTTTCAACGTTCAAGTCCTTTCCGATGCGATAGACAGCGGAGGCAAATCCCCCCGAGTCCTGCCCCTTGGGAGCACTCACGGCCGTCGAGGTCGCCGCAGCCGGGGCTTCGGAAAATCCATCCTCCGAGACACTCACGGTTACAGAAGCCTGTCCGTCTCCAACGGCAGGAGAGGCGGTCGCCGTGGCGGCTACCGCCGATTTGTCGCCATTCCCCAGAACAAACACCGAGCCGTCCGCCCCTTGGGCAAACCGCCGGATTTCCCTCATCGGTGAGTCATAAACGGTAGAAACCTTCCCGGCGTTATCGACCCTTAAAACGAGCCCCCCCGGCTCGGTCCCGAACCAGATGGAACCGTCAGCGGCAACGAACAGGGCGGTCAGATTGGCCTCCGGCGAAGTGAAAATTTTCCGGATACCGCCCGCGGAATCCAGTTCGTACAACCCGGCCTTGCCTCCCGTCGAGAAAAGAAGATTCCCGGAAGAAGTCACCGCCAAGCCCCAGATGTACTTCTCGGCAGGATCGGCCACCACGACCGGCTTCCGGTCGGCACCGATGCGGTAGATCTTTCCGTCCGGGGAAGTCCCGGCGTAGATCACTCCGGCCTTGTCTGCCGCGAGAGCGGTCACATCCATCTCTTCGAAATCGGCCAGCAACTCGCTTTTCCCGGCCGCCGACACCCGAAAAACCTGTCCGGAATGACCCGTTCCGACAACCAGATCAGCGCCCGCCAAAACCGCCGAAAGCGCAAAGGGCTGGTTGAGATCGGCGAGAGAAACCGGGGCCGGAAACAATCGAATCACCCCGTTGTCCGACAGGGAAACGCCTTCCAGATTCCCACTCGAAAAGTCGGCTTTTTTTGTCCATTCCCAATAAGCGGTCCCCTCCGCCAAAGCTGAAGAACCCATCCCGGGAAAAAGAAACCAGAACAAAAAGAGAACCGGAAAAAGACGGGGCCGCCGCCGCCCGAGGCCGGAGAAAAAACCGCCCCCCACCGACCGGAAGAAAACTGTGAAACGCATTGAACCTGCCTTTCGAAAGTCAGACCAGAATTCGAACCGATGAGCGGCCGATTACAATCCAACCAGCCGGAAGGCACAAGCAAAAACTCCATAATATGCTTTTCAATATTTCTCAAACTAAATTTTCTATGCTTTTTCATATAAAAAGATAAGAGGTTGAAAATAAAAGGCAATCCTTGTAATGAAGGCACTTGCCGGGATTAATTCTCAATCGCCAGAGGACAAAAACACCGTGCTTGCGCGCCTTTCGGGAACACTTCTCGAAAAATCATCGGGAGTTGCATTGATTGACGTAGGAGGGGTTACCTTTGAAATCCTCATCTCGGTCAACACCTTTGATCGCCTGCCGACACCGAATGAGGCGGCGACTGTCTGGACTCAGCTCATCGTCCGGGAGGACTCGCTGACTCTTTGCGGATTCCATGACAAGGCCGAAAAGGAAGCCTTCGGAAAGCTGCTGAGCGTGGCCGGAATCGGGGTCAAATCGGCACTCTCGACCCTTTCGGGTTTCACCCCTCGGGAACTTGCCGCAGCCATTCAGGCCGGAGACATCAAGCGGATCTCAAGTGTGCCCGGGATCGGCAAGAAAACGGCCGAACGGCTGATTGTGGAGCTTCGAGACAAAATGCCCCCGGCAGGGAGTCATCCAGGAGGGGAGCTGGAAAAATCCTCACCCAAAAATCCGCCCGATGTACTCCGGGAGGACCTGGTTTCCGCTCTCGTCAATTTCGGATGGCCGGTGGCCGCAGCCGAAAAAACCGTCACCCAGGTCCTTGAAGAGGAATCCAGCCGAGAACTCAGCTACCTTTTGAAACAGGCCATGAAGCGGCTCTATCGGTGAGACGACAAATCCGGGATTTGTCCCAAAACAAACACACGCTTTGAGTCCGGATGAGGAAAATGCGGCCAACATCGTCCCCTTCCCCTGAGCTATTTCCTTCGGGAGACGCGACGCCATGCCGGTGACTTCCCCACCGTTTCGACTCGAAGACCATCTTGGTCAAAACCACTCTTTCGACTTCCCGCGCTCACTTCCGACCGTTCTCTGTTTCGGCGACATGGTCAGCGCCTTCCAGTTGGAATCCTGGATCGAACCGCTTTACGAAGCGTACCGTGACCGGATCGACATCATCGGGATTGCCGCCTTTCAGGGCGTCCCCGGAATGTTCCGGGACCTCGTCCGAATGAGCATCCGGGAAGTTTCGCCAAAGGAAGTCCTGATCGACTGGGACGGGCAGGTTGCGTCGGAATTTGGAATTCGTTTTGGGCAATGCCGGGTGGTTGCAATAGATTATGAAGGGAACGTGACGGCGGAGGCCGACGGTCCCGCCACCCCCCACAAATTCGAATCCATCACCTCGGCGCTCGAAACGGCCCTTGCGTCCCGCCCTTCGGAGTGACGAGCCAACGAGACCATTTCAAATGTCAAAATCCGCGAATTCGCCGTACGATGTCATCGTTGTCGGCGGAGGCCACAACGGCCTGATTTGCGCCGCCTACCTGGCCAAGGCCGGGCGGTCGGTATTGGTACTGGAGCGCCGCTCCATCATCGGGGGCGCGGTGTGCACCGAGGAAATCATTCCCGGCTACCGTTTCGATGTAGGGTCTTCGGCCCACATCATGATTCACGCCACACCCGTCATCGAAGAACTTCGACTCAGAAATTTCGGCCTTGAATACATCGAAATGGACCCGTGGGGCTTTTACCCGATTCCGGGGTCCGACCAGTCCATTTCCTTCTATCGGGACCTCGACCGAACCTGCGCGAGCATCGCCAAAATCTGCCCGGAGGATGCCGAACGATACCGGGATTTCGTTTTGCACTGGGGCGAATTGAACCGGGGCGTCTTCGACGTGTTCATGGCCCCGCCCGACCCGCAGAAAATTCTGTGGACCATCCTGAAGCAGAATGTAAAAAGTTATCGGGCGCGCAAGGTCTGGACCGCACTTGATTCCACCCGGCAGTTGATGGCCCCGTACGGCCAGATCATTAACGAGACCTTCGAAAACACCCACCTTCGAACCGCCATGCTCTGGCTGGCAGCCCAGTCAGGTCCGGGGCCGAATGAAGTCGCCACCGGAGACATGTTCGGTTGGAACGCAATGATCCACCGGATTGGAGCCAAACGGGCCAAGGGAGGGTCGGGTGCCCTGACCCAAGCCTTGTCGAAGTGCATCGACGCCCACGGAGGAGAGATCGCCCTTGATGCGGAAGTTTCCGCCATTGCCCGCGACGCGAGCGGAGTTTTCACCGTGAAGCTCGCAAATGGAGAACATTATCGGGCGCACAAAATTGTTAGCGCCTGCCATGTCAAAACCACATTCCTTGACCTCCTCGAAGACTGTCCCCCGGATCTGAAAAAACGGGTCGGACACATTCGCGTCGGGAACGGTTTCGGGATGATCGTCAGACATGCGGTCGAGGAACTCCCCCAGTACGAAGGCATTCAATCTGACGCCCGCGGGGTTGCGCCCTGCCACAGCGCCCTCCAGCTTCTTTGCCCTTCCCCGGAATACCTGAACGATTCCTTTCGCGATTTTTCTTTCGGGCGCCCCCCGGAGAAACCGAGCGTCGTGGCAATGACCTTTTCGTCCATTGATCCGACCCTTGCCCCGGAGGGAAAGCACGTCCTCTTTACTTGGGGGCAATATCACCCCTATGAACTTTCCAACGGTGAAAATTGGGATGACATCGCGGAACGTGAAGCCGACAAGCTTTACGATCTGGTGTGCCAATACGCACCGAACATGAAAGGTAAGATGATCGGGCGTTACATTCAGACACCGCTTGAAATCGAAAGAAAACTCGGGCTTCTCCGGGCCAACGTGATGCACGTCGAAATGAGCCTCGACCA
Organism: Blastocatellia bacterium NZW_1522; assembly: GCA_039793685.1. Classification (GTDB taxonomy): domain Bacteria; phylum Acidobacteriota; class Blastocatellia; order Chloracidobacteriales; family Chloracidobacteriaceae; genus JAAFHI01. Next base: position 154,022 of record JBDRAL010000002.1, on the reverse strand, counting down.
GATGTTCATGTTTCGCCCCCTCCCCGAAATTTCATCCTACAAGACCCCCGTCCCGGGGCTTTATCTGACGGGGGCGAGTACCCATCCCGGGGGCGGTGTGTTCGGCGCCAGCGGGTACAACACTGCCCGGGTCATTCTTCAGGATCAGGGCTGACTCGTTACGCGGGTCGGCTCGACATCCGGCAACCCTTCGGAAAGACGGTTTCAAATTGAAAATGACTTCGCCCATTGTTCCGGCATTCGAGTCAAACCTCAGATTCTCCGCCGGAGTTGCCGGATGACCTACCTTCAGTTTCATCTTCTGTTCAGCTTTCCCGCGCTCGCGGTCACCTTTTTCCTCGCCCGCCGAAAAGTGTCGCGGGTGCATTTCCGCTGGCTGGCCATCATTTGCGGCATCGTGCTTGTCTTTACCACTCCCTGGGACAATTACGCCGTGGCCACCGGAATCTGGGATTTCGGAGAGGACAAGGTCCTTTTCCGAATCCTGCACCTTCCCGTCGAGGAATACGGTTTCTTTTTTCTTCAGACGCTGATCGTCGGGTTGCTGACCGTGGCCATGCTGCGCCCCCGGCCGGAGGAGAAAATCCGGTGAAGACCAATTACCTGCTTCATCTGCTGGTCTGGATGCTTCCGGTGGCCCTGATTCAATGGGCGCTGGGATGGCGAATTTTTCTGAGGAACTTACGGGCGGTCGTGGCCCCGACCCTCATTATCGGGACTTACTTCACCCTCGCCGATTCCATCGCCATCCGCCAGGGCATCTGGAAATTCGACCGGAATCAGATTCTCGGCATTCATTTCGGGCCGGTCCCGCTTGAGGAAGTCATCTTTTTCTTCCTGACCAGCCTGCTTGTTTCCCAGAGTCTGGTTCTGTTTCTGCCGGAAAAACTCCGGAACTGACTTCATCAGATTTCGATTGCGAAGGAGTTTCCCCGGTCCTCATCCAGTTTGAAGTCCTGAGTAACCTCAAGCAACGGCTGAATCGAACGATTAAACTGATCAGGCGTCACATCCCGGCTCAAATTGGAAAGAAGGTTTTGGGTGATGGCAAAAGCCTGTCGGAACGACTCGCGGGCGGCGTCCGTCTGCCCGCTCTCCTGAAAACACCGCCCAAGGGTGTAAAGAAGACGCCATCGCCAGACGAGGGCCGTCTCATCCGTAAGACTCATCGCCTGCTGGACAAATTCAAGCGCTTCTCCAGGATGTTTCTGGTCAAGTTGAAGGCTTGCCGAGTCGAGAAGGGCTTCGCATTCGGCCAACCGGTCACTGATCCCTGAAAGAAGTTTTAGCGCCGCGGTAAAACATTCACCGGCCGGGGAAAATTCTCCCCTTGCCGCATAAGCCCGCCCGACGGCCATCAGGGTACTTCCCTCAAGTTGACGACTTCCGATTCCCCGCGCGATTTCCAGCGCACGCTGTCCACATTCGAGAGCCGAGGAAAAATCCCCCATCTCCCGGTAGCATTCGGAAAGATTGGCCAGTTCGATGGCTTCGCTTCGGGGCCGGTTCAAATCAGCCGAGATTCGAAGCGATTCCTGAAACTGCTGAAGCGCGGCTTCATAGTTCCCCTGTAACCGGAAGGCATATCCGATGACGCTCGACGAAATCGACAGCCCGAGCAGGTGATTCAAACGCCGGGAAATCTGAATGGACTGATCCACCAGGGTCACGCCCCTCGAAAACTGTCCCTGCTTGAGATTTACATACCCCAGTTCACGGAGCGCCATGGCCTCGACGGCCCGGTCCTTGACCGTTTGGGCAAGATGAAGCCCTTTTTCAAGCGATTCAACCGCTCGCGAAAGCTGGCCGAGGCGGTCGTACACCGTTCCGATAAGACACATCACCCGCGCTTCAGCCCGTTTGTCACCGGTTCGGCGCAGTACTTCAAGGGCCTGCCGACAATAAAGGAGGGCCGAGGAATACTCGCTTCTGGCCTCGCACAGTTCACCGAGAGCCGAAAGCGTTTTTCCCCGAATCTGCTCATCATTGAGCGGCCGGGATAGGGTCTGGGCAAGTTGTAGTTTTTTCTCGGCCTCGAAAAGACTCCCCGTACTCACCAGCAACTGACCGAAATTCAGGTTCAGATCGACGAGGAGCTTTAACTGTTCGTTTGAGATATTCGCGAACGAAGCGTGATTTTCATCAAAAATAATATCGACAAGGACGTTCAGCCGTCCCTCGGCTTCCTCCGCCCATCCGTAGTATTTCAGGGCCTCGTCGATGGACCACGTTCGCCATGCCTGATTTCCGGCGGCGGTTCCATAACGAAGTGTCTGCTGGTGTTCCCCCGCCTGATGAAAATGAAACGCCAGCTTTCCCAGAACCCGGCCCGTCTGCCCGGAAGCGGTGAAATGTTTTTCGAGCGATTGCCCCACCAGATTGTGGAGCGACCGCCGACGCCGACGGTTCAACCGTGAATACAGGACCTTTTGGACCGTCCCGTGCCGGAATCGGTAGGTGTCTTCTTCCCGATCGGTAATCTCCGTGACCAGCCCCTGGGCCAGTCCCTCCTCGATGGCGTTGAGCAGATCGCGTTCCGTCCGCTCGGTCACGGCCTGAAGCATGTCGAAAGAAAATTCATCTCCGATGACGGCGGCCTGGGAAAAGATTTCGAGGGTGCTCGGCGAAAGGCGACCAAAGGAGGCTTCCACCACATCCACCACCGACTGAGGAAGGGTGATGTCGCCAATGGGCGGAAATTCCCACCCGTCTCCGGCTCGAACGATATGGTTTTTCTGGACCAGAAACCTGAGAATCTCGACCAGAAAATAGGGATTTCCCTTGGTTTCCCCGTAAAGCTGACCGATGGTCGAAGAAGCTACCCGAACTCTCGGAAAAATTGCCCGCACCAGGTCGTGGGTGTCATCGACGGAAAGCGGTTCAAGATTCAGCGATTCGAAACCGACGGATTGATTGACCACCCGCATCCAGTTTCGAAGGGGATGAACATCGGGAATCGCCTCGGTTCGTGCCGCCAGATACAGCAGAAGTCTCTGGTTGGCCGAAAACCGGGCCAGATAGGCCAGCAATTCAAGGCTCAGTTCATCCGCGAAATGGGCATCGTCAATAAAAAGGATGACGATTCGCTGGGACGCCAGTGCCCCATAAATACTCGCCAGATATTCGAAATTGAGAAACTTTTCGTGCTGATTCTCGGACTGGACGGCTTCACAAAAGAACAGAAAACCGTCATCCCCGCCAAACTCCGTCGAAAGGCGGTCAACCAGCGGACCGAAGACGCGGTTGGCGGTTTCGGCATCCTCGGCTTCGAGAATGGCCTGCACGCTTGGCTTCAGGCTGTCGTAAAAGGCCTTGTAAGGCGTACCCTGCCCGGACTCATAGAAATGAACCGTGAGAAAGGTGATGTCTTTTCCCGCAAGCAGACGCCGGAACTCCTGTCCGAGCCGGGTTTTTCCAACCCCGGTGGCCCCGGTCACCAGTACCGGCTTGCTTCGTGACGAAATTGCCTGATCAAAAGCCTCGGAAAGTCGCGCGAGTTCCCGTTTCCGCCCGACAAAGGCGTTGTAGTTTGGATGAAGCCGAAATTCCCCGCTGATTTCACCCAGCCGCCGGATTCCTCCGGGCGATTCCTGTTTTGCGTTCCGCAAGGCATGGCCGGCAACTTCGATCAACTCGGGCGAACTTGAAGCATCGTCCGGCACGCTCACCACGCCGATGGTCAATCCCACCGACAGTCCCCCGGCAACTTCACCCGCCAGAAATCGGTTTTCCGAAAGCGATTTCAAAAGGGCGTCGCCGAAAACCATCGCATCGGATGCCGGTGTATCAACCATCAGAACCGCAAACTGGTCGCTGACCGTCCGACTGACCACGCCCTGCTCTCCGACATGTTCGCGCAGCCAGTGGGCCAGTTCCCGAAGGAGCGAATCGCCCGCGAGATAACCGAGGCGGCCGTTCAAATCCTTCATTCCGTCCACCCCGAGCATCAGAACCGACCCGGAACGACTGGCCGTGAACATTTCGTCGATCCGCTGCTTCAAAAAGGAAAAATTATGGACGCCCGTCAGGCTGTCGAAATGAAGGCCGCCGGTCCGGCGCGGATTGGAGCGCCGGGAACTTCCGGAGTCGTGGGTGCTTCCGGGTGTTGGAATCCCGCGCGACCCCCGTCGCGTTCCACCACGAGTACCCGAACCGGTCAGGCTGTCGCCCCCGAAACTTTCCGTTCTTGGAATTGGTGTCAGCGGCACGTCCCGAATCGAGGGAGCCGGAAATTCGCCGGTGGGCGGCGGCATCCTCAGATTGGTGAGGGCCAGCCCCAGATCATGGGCAAGTTCATTGGCGTTCTGGGGCCGCCGGGCCGGGTCCTTTTCGAGTGCCCGTAAAACCACATGCTCAAGCGCCCACCCGATTTCGGGATTCAGGTCTCGCGGGCGCCGAGGCGGTTCGGTTGCCTGCTGGATGATGACCGCCGAAACCGTCCGCGCGTTGAAGGGGACGGTTCCCGTCAGCATCTCGTAAAGAATGATGCCCAGGCTATAGATATCCGACCGTTTATCGAGCGGTTCGCTTCGACATTGCTCCGGGGACATGTAATGCGGCGTCCCCACCATCAGGCCGTACTCGGTGAGCTTGGTCAACGCCGTCGCGGTCGCGGATTCATGAAGTTCCGCAACGCCGAAATCCACGACCTTGACCGTTTCCGACCCGTCACGCATCCGGGCCAGCATGATGTTTTCGGGCTTCAAATCGCGATGGATGATTCCTTCCCCGTGCGCCGTATGAATCGCGGCGCACACGGCGGTCATCAGTTGGACGGCCCGCTCGAACGGGAGCGGCCCGGTTCGCTTCAATTCCTCGCGTAGCGATTCCCCGGTGACGTATTCCATCACCATGTAGGCGCGCCCGTCCGGAAGCGTACCGAAATCGTAAACCGAAATGACGTTTGGATGTTTAATCCGGGCGGCAGCCCGAACCTCCCGCTGAAAACGCGCCACCGCAAGCGGAACCGCCGTGGACTCGGGCGTCAGGACCTTGATCGCCGCCATATCGCCAATCTGAATCCGGGTCGCGGCATACACGGTGGCCATGCCCCCGCTGCCGATGACCCTTTCGATGCGATATTTGCCATCGACCAGCGTCCCCACCAGGGAGTCCGCCGGCGTGGCCGATGAATCCTGAAGTTCCGTCATGCCTGATTGCGCTCCGTTCCAGCGTGGTTCCGGTTGAACCTTCCCGCAGTCAAAAAATTGGAAACGGAAACTAGGTTGTGGATATGGTTGAACCCCGAAAGAGTAGAGGGCCGCCCGGTGGCCGTCAAGCAAGGGATTTCCGGTTTTCCGTCGGGTTGTTCCGTCCTTTTGAGGAAATCAGTTCGGGGACGTTCCGCTTCGGACCGTTTTCGTTTATTTTTGTTCCTTGTCACAAAAAGCGAGAATGAATCCATGATTGTCGAACTCTCCAAATCCTTTACCTTTGAGGCGGCCCACCTCCTCCCGAACGTTCCACCGGGCCACAAATGCCGTCGCCTCCACGGACACAGCTACCGCGTGGAAATCGTCGTTCGCGGTCCGGTCGATCCCGAAACCGGGTGGCTGATGGACTTCGCCCGCCTGAAGGAAGCGTTCGAACCCCTTCAGGCCCGACTCGATCATTACTATCTGAATGAAATCGAGGGACTCGAAAATCCGACCAGCGAAAACCTCGCCCGGTGGATCTGGGAACGGCTGGAAGGCGTCCTTCCCTGCCTGTTCCGGGTAACCATTTCTGAAACCTGTACCTCGGCGTGCCACTACCACGGGGAAAACACCCCAACGGCCGAAGGCCAACCGCAACCATGAACTCTCAAACTGCCACCGAAGCGACTGCCAACTCTTCCCGCAAAGCCCTGATGCTGGTCTTCCTCATCACGCTGGTTGACCAGATCGGCTGGGGGATGGTCATTCCGATTCTCCCGACCTATTCGAAAACCTTTCAGGCCAACGCGGTCGTCATCGGCCTGCTTCTTGCGTCCTACTCGTTGGTTCAGTTCTTTTTTGCGCCCTTTTTAGGCCGCTGGTCTGACCGAATCGGGCGCAAACCCGTTCTGATTCTCTGTTTGTTCGGCTCGGCGGTGGCCTCCGTCGCCACCGGTGCGGCATCACTTGTCGGCGTGCCGACATCTGCGATTCTGGTGCTGTTTCTGGCCCGAATGCTCGATGGCGCTTCGGGCGGAAACACCGGAATCGCCATGAGTTACGCCTCGGACGTCACAACGCCTGAAAAAAGAGCGCACGGCCTCGGACTCATCGGCGCGGCCATCGGTCTGGGCTACACCATCGGCCCCGCGCTTGGTGGCGTCATCGCCCATTATTCGAACGCCGCTGTTCCCTTTTACGTCGCGGGAGGCATCGCCTTCGTCAACATGCTGGCCATGATCGCCATCCTTCCGGAAAGCCTGAACAAGGAACAGCGCGAAAACGCCCAAAACCGTGAAGCCCGCAGCCTCAACGTCTTCGAAGGATTGCGAAAACCGAACATCGGGGCACTGCTTTTCATCAACTTTCTCTTTATCTTCGCCGCCTCCTGCTACCAAATGATGATGCCGCTTTATACCAACATCCGGTTCAATTTCGGAGAACGCGAAAACAGCTACCTGTTCGCCTTTCTCGGCCTCACGATGACCATCGTGCAGGGCGGACTCATTCGGCCCCTCGTCAGAAAATGGGGCGAAACAGCCATTCTCTTTTTCGGACTCGTCCTGATGATGGCCACCCTGGCTGTCGCCCCGGCCATTTCAATCGTCTCGATTCTCGTCTGGCTTACCGGCGGGATGGCCATCGGAACGGCGCTCTGCAACCCGACTGTACTCGCCCTGATTTCCAAACAGAGCGACGCCGAGGAACAGGGCGAGGCCCTTGGGTACGCCGCCTCGATGGCGAGCCTCGCTCGCATCCTCGCCCCCGCGTGGTGCGGGTACGCGATGAAAAACATCACCCCTGCATCCCCGTTTTTCACTGGCGCACTGTTCAGTTCCGCCGCTTTGATCCTTTTTGCCCTGACCCGGTTGAAAAAGGTCCCGACGCCGGTTCACCCCTCCTGAACGCCATGAAACAGGCTATTTTCCACCTCGCCTTTCCCTCCCTCGATCTCACCGCGACGAAAACCTTCTTCGTTGACGGCCTCGGCGCGGAAGCCGGACGCGAAACCCCGACCGCCCTCATCCTCAACCTCTACGGCAACCAGATTGTCGCCCACCGGATTACCGAACCCCTCGAACCCCAGCGCGGCATTTACCCACGACACTTCGGACTCGTCTTTCCAAACGAGCAGGACTGGTTTGAACTCCTCGAACGGGCCAAATCAAACGGTCTGAAGTTTTATCAGGAAGAAAAAATCCGGCATCCGGAGAAATTCACCGAACACCGGACCTTTTTTCTCGAAGACCCGACCGGAAACCTGCTGGAATTCAAGTTCTACCGCCATCCTGAAGCCGTCTTCGGCTTCGTCTCCGACGCGGAAGTCGGTGAATAGTCTTTGAGTCTGGAGTCGAGAGTCTGGAGTCAGAAAAAAGGACAACGAGACAAGGGACTTCCCTGGGGCGAGCCGCCAAGTCAACCCGTATTCTCCTTGTCTTGTCCTTCTGACTCCAGACTTGCGACTCCAGACTCCAGACTTTTCCCAGTCCAGACTTTTCCCCTATTTTCCCACTCGCTCAAACAGCTTTTTCGCCTGGTTGCGCGCAATGAGCGGGAGCCGTTCGTCGGTGGAAAGGCTTTTCAGGAGTGAAGCGAGAGCAGCGGGTTCGGCGATGCGGCTTCCATTGAGGTCGGATTCAAGGTCCTTGAGAATTTTTGGGGTGTCGAGAGGCTGATATTTTCGGGCAACTTCAAGCTGGCTCTTTCGCTGATGCTGCGTCACCAGTCCGCGAAAGAAATTCGCGAACGCATTCATCGGCTGGTTCGGCGTGTAGGTAAACTCCGCCTCCCGTTTTTCCCCTTTTTGAGAAAAGACAAGCTTTGTTTTTCCGAGGTTCAAATGCCGGTCGGATGGCGTCGTGTCTTCCGGCAACAGGGAAATCTTTTCGGCCATACCTTTCAAACGCGCCACCGAATCAGGACGAAGGGTGATTTCGACATTCACCGGATCAACGTCCTTCTGCCAGTACGCCAGCGTTCCATGCCCGCCCTCGTCCAGTCCGATTTCAATTTTTGAAATGACGAAGTTCGGCTGTTCGAACTCATACCAGTAAGCGGGCTGGCTCTTTTTTCCCTGTCCGGAAACCGTCCCAAAAACCAGAAACAGGCCGAAAAGCAGGGTGGCCAGCGTTTTGACATTCTTCATTCAGACTTCCCTTTCGCGTCACCGGAGTTTCAGCAAGTCGTACCGATTCATCATTTTCCAGAAGAAACCGCTTTTCAATTCAACGGGAAAGCTACATTGTCGTTTCATCTCTTTTCAATGAAATCGCATCGTCCCGACCGGACGCCCCGCACGCGCAACGCAATTCCATCAAGCAGAGCGAGGTTTTGTCATGCCCCGAAGATTCAATACCCGGATTTCGATTCTTTTTGCCGTTATCGGCCTTGTCCTATCGGTCAACTCTGAAACCATCGCCCAAAAGAAGGTCGCCCGCCCCGAGTCGGTCGGTTCAACGTCCGAATACCTCAAACGTTCAAGGAAAGCGACCGGCAAGGTTGCCCGAAAAGCCGGCCCGGGCACGAATGCCTTGTTTAATCCGGCCAACGTCGCCGATCTCATCGCCGCCATCAACGCGGCCAATACGAACGGTGAAAACGACGTCATCAACCTGACGCCCGGCGCGACCTACACGCTGACCGCCGTGGACAACAACGTCACGGGCAACGGTCCGACCGGACTCCCGACCATCCTCAACGACGGAACGCTGACCATCAACGGCAACGGGGCGATCATCGAACGCGATTCCACCGCGCCGAGCTTCCGCATCTTTTTCTGCGAAGCCGGTTCGAACCTTACCCTGAACAATCTGACCCTCCGGAACGGAATTGCGGTCAGCGGCGGCTTTCTGACGCGGTTCGGCGGCGCGATCTGCACCGTGCAGGCCACGCTCACGATGAACGACTGCACCGTTTCCGACAGCATTACCGAAGCTGGAAGCGGCGCGGGCGGCGGCGGACTCACCGCCTCGCGGGGCACGACCGTCCTCAACCGCTGCACGTTCAACAACAACGTTGCCGACTATCAGGGCGGCGGCGTCAACAACAACGAAGGCTCGCTGACGATGACCAACTGCACCATCAGCGGGAATTCGGTACGCAGCGCGGCAGGCGGCTTCGGCGGCGGCTTGCTGAATGCGTCATTCGATCCGGCCTTCCCGGCCACCGCGTCATTAACGAATTGCACCTTTGCTGAAAATACTTCCGCCGATCCGACCGTCGGCATTTCAATCTGCAATTCGACCGTGGCCGACAATGCGCAGGCCACCTTGACCTACCGGAACACCATTGTTTCCGGGGTCGGCTCGGATCAGGTTTCAAATCTGCCCTACCTCGGGACTTCGACGCTGACCTCCGATAACAACAACATCTGTTCCGACGCGACCGGCAACCTCACCCAGCCCAACGACCACCCGTCCACCGATGCCCTGCTCGGCCCCCTCGCCAACAACGGCGGTCCGACGCGCACCCACCTTCCCGCCGGGAACAGCGTCGCGATAGACGGCGGGCGAGCCATCAGCGGCAACACCGGCGACCAGCGGGCCGTGGCCCGCCCGCAGGAATTTCCGACCATTCTCAACGCCGGTAACGGCGACGGGACCGACATCGGCGCGATTGAAGTTTTCGTTAAAAACCTCAACAGTCAGGTTGCCCTCGGCATTTCCGGCCAAAGCGTACTGCCGGAAACCACCTGCAATCCGCCCTATCCGAACCGGCTGGTCCTGACCGCCAACCTCATCAACAACGGCACGACCCGCATCGTCGCGCCATATTTTCAGGTCATTGAACTTTCCGAAGCCTCCGGCACGCCGCCAGCGTTTCCCTTCCGTCTGATTTCAGCCCAGGGAGCGACCTGCTCCAGCGGTGGCCTCGTCGGCTCGCTCCAACCCGTCGGCGGGGACATCGCCCCGGCGGGTGTCCAACCCGTCACCTTTGAAATCCTTCTTCCCGCACTTCGCAAATTCAAGTTCCTCGTAAGCGTCGGTGGCGGAACGTCCGGCACGAGCCTTCTCAACTTTGCCGATCGGCGGCCCGTTGGGGATCTCGCCTTTGAAATCGAAGGCTTCGACCAGACCGGCGCGCCCATCGTTTCCGCGAAGTTCTTTCCTCGGAACGGCGCGCCAGCCGTCACCGTTCAAAATGTAGGGGCAAAACTCGTTCGTTGAGATTGTTGCCTGAAACTGAAAAGCCCGGCCGTTTCGGTCGGGCTTTTTTTGAATCCGGTGATTTCCTTTGGAACAGCCATATTCCATTCCGAATCTGCTGGTCGTCTTCGACCTCGACGAAACCCTGGTCTTTACAAGACGGGTGCGTTGCGGCGAACCCGAAAGTCCGTTCCCCGACGATTTCACCATTGATCTCGGCGAATCGCACTACAAAGTCTTCGTACGCCCCGGCGCGCGCGAACTCATCCGTGCCTGCCAAAGCCGTTTTCTCGTCGGGGTCTGGTCGAGCGCCAAGGCGGATTACGTCAGGGCACTCTCGGAAAGGCTGTTCGATGTTTCAAGACTCGCCTTCGTCCGCCACCGCGACCACTGCCAAAAGTCGGAACACATGTTCACGCCGATCAAGAACCTCTCCGAAATTGACCATCCCATCGAACGCATCATCCTGATTGACGACGACCCCGAAACCGCGCGACACAATCCCGGAAACCTGCTTCCGGTCCGCGTGTATCGTGAATTCCCTTTCGGTGACGACCTCTACCGCGCGTGGGAAAAAATCAAGGCGCTGGCCGGCCACCACGATGTACGAACCGTGATTCATCCGGGTGGGGAAACGTTTTGACCGGCACCAAGGTCAGTAAACATCCCCAAACCTTGGCCCAAAACCATTATTTTGAAAGTCGAAGTGCCAGATAAGACCCCTCGGGGATTTCCAACTCCTCATATTCCCAAAGAATACACGGGCTACCCTGCTCATCGAAAAAGACCTGGCAATCAACCGGAAGAGAAAGAAACTCCACGATGTGAGGGGCAGCCAAAACCGCTTCATAAAGTGAAATGACCTTGAGTTGTTGCGGGTCGTTGTTATCGACGTCATCCCCCGTGCTTCCCAGAAACCAACCTGAATCGTTCGGATTTGCTTCACCTGGTTGGAGGCGATTGATGAACATTGGGAGTTGGTCGAACCGTCGCCCAACAATCGCAGTACTTTGGAGTGTAGGGATTTCCGGAGTGAAATCGAAGGTTTCCGGCGTGTATTTGTGGGCGATGACAATTCTGAAGGCCGGCCCCAGGTTGGTGACCCAATTGATTGGAAAACCAGTAAAATCAGGAGCAAGCAGGGTCAACACCCTTGAATCGACCCGACATTTCAGCAAGGTAAAGCCGTACTGGAGCGTTTGCCCGTCCTTAAAAACGGCACCTGCGGAAATGTACTCAGACAACCATTCAACAAAAGATTCGACAATAAAATCGGGGGTGTCATCATCGGTTTCAAAAACCAGATGGTCGATTTTCTCGGAATGAACTTTTTGGAGAATGGTTTTCACGTTTGCTTTTCGTTAGGCGGAATGCGGCGAATTGTATGTCCCGTCCAGCGGCTTCAAGCCTTTTCTTTAAATTCCCGTTTTTTTCAGTTTTTCATTCCGCATTCCGCATTTCATTTAGGCGACGGCCTTCCCCGTCACCTTCGAAAACAGACGCCGGACGGGCGATTCGCAGGCGACGGCGAGGATGATGATCGCCTGAAGGACGATGGTGAGGTCCTTCGAAACCTTGTCGGTAAAGATGTCGATGAAAAGCTGTGACCGAATCAGCGCGCCGAACAGCAGCGCCGAAAGCAGAATGCCGATGGGGTGATTGCGTCCGAGCAGCGCCACGGCGATGCCGATGAAGCCATAGCCCGGCGAGAACCCGTCGTAGTACCGATGCCGGTAGCCGAGAACTTCGCCGACCGCGACCAGCCCGGCGAGCGCGCCGCTGATCGTCATGGCAAGGATGATGTTGCGCGAAACGCTGATTCCGCCGTATTCCGCCGCTGTCGGGCTGCTGCCCGCCGCCCGGAGTTCATATCCCCACTTGGTTTTCCAGAGGAAGATGTACACCAGTACGCAGGCGATCAACGCGATGATGAACGCGACGTTGACGGGCAGGTGCTTTGGTACGCTCGAAACCAGATCGTGAATCCGCCAGATGTGCGCCTTTTCGGAAATTTCCTTTGTTTGAAGAATCGCGTCACCCGGATTGCGGAAATAGTACTGCGTGAAGTAACTCACCAGCCCCGCCGCGATGAAGTTCATCATGATGGTGTTGATGACTTCGTGCGCGCCGAATTTTGCCTTCAGAATGCCGGGGACCGCCCCCCACGTCCCGCCCGCAACCATCGCGCCGATGATGCAGAGCGGAATCAGGATGAATGACGGAAGTCCGGTGAAGGTGAATCCCACCCACGCCGCCGCGAGCGCGCCGACGGTTAACTGCCCTTCCGCGCCGATGTTCAACAGTCCGCACTTGAAGGCCACGGCCACGGCCAGACCGGTGAAGATCAGCGGTGTGGCGTTGAAAATCGTGTAGCAGATGCCGTCCACCGAGCCGAACGAACTCGAAATGATGAGTTCATAAACGGCCAGCGGGCTGTCTCCCATCAAAAGCACGATGACGCCCGCCGCCAAAAAGGCGAACAACACGGCAACCAGCGGAAACGCAAGTTCCAGCAACAGTTTCTTCATTGAAAAATGTCGTGATTCAGAGTACCCCCGCCTCGGCGGGGAGAAACGCGGAACGATGAACGATGAACGCGGAATTTCGGATGCGGAACTTCGTACGTCGGACGCGGAAACGGATTTTCAGGATTTATTGCCGGTTCGTCAAATTCGACGGGGTTCATTCATTGTTCCGCGTCAATCGTTTATCGTCCTTTTCATCTGTCCTGTTTCCCCCGATTCGCTCGAAGACTCGCGCCGGAAGGAATTGAGAATTCAGAATCTGAAATCGGGAAACTTTTCAAAAACGACCGTAAATAAAAGACGAAATTGTCTTCGTCCCGTAGGGACGGTTGACAATAGCCCACCGTTTGAACGGTGGGTACACGCCGAAACATCCGGCAAAGTCCCGGAGGGACGACAGATCAAAGCGTTTCATGTCCATCTGTCGTCCCTTCGGGACTCGAATCTTGTTCCGCCGGTGACCCGCCGTTGAAACGGCGGGCTATTTTCATCCGTCCCTACGGGACGAAAACCGATTCCGACGTTTATTCACAAGGTTTTTCAAAAAGTTTCCCGACATCAGAACACAACCCGTGAAAAGTGGGAATCGAACGGTAATGAACGAACAATCCTTTTCATTCATCGTTCCGCGTTCATCGTTCATCGTTCTCTTCAAACGTCGCCTTCAAGGAAACTGCGGAGTTTGCGACTTCTGGAAGGATGCCGCAGCTTGCGCAGGGCCTTGGCTTCGATCTGGCGGATGCGCTCGCGGGTCACGGCGAAAAACTTTCCGACTTCTTCGAGGGTGTGTTCCCGTCCACCCGGTTCAAGACCGAAGCGAAGCCGGATGACCTTTTCCTCACGAGCCGTTAGCGTTTTCAAAAGCTCATCGATGTCGCTGCGGAGTTTGAATTGGGCCAGATCATCCACCGGATTGGCCGCCTGCTTGTCCTCGATGAAGTCGCCGAGGTGCGATTCTTCCTCGTCGCCGACGGGCGTTTCGAGACTGACCGGAGGCTGGGCGATTTTCAGGAAATAGCGGACCTTCGCAATGTCGAGATTGAGTTTTTTGGCGAGTTCCTCGTGTGAGGGTTCACGGCCGAGTTCCTGCGTCATTTGCCGCGCGGTCCGAAGCAGCCGATTGATGTTTTCGATCATGTGAACCGGAATGCGGATGGTCCGGGTCTGGTCGGCGATGGCGCGCGTCACGGCCTGCCGTATCCACCAGGTCGCGTAGGTCGAAAACTTGAATCCGCGCCGCCAGTCAAACTTTTCGACCGCCCGCATCAGGCCGAAATTCCCTTCCTGAATCAGATCAGTGAGGTTCATCCCTCGATTGACGTATTTCTTGGCAATCGAAACGACCAGCCGCAGGTTGGCTTCCGTCATCGCGCGCTTGGCCTCGTCGGCGGCAAACTGCGCGCTTCGCATGGCCCGCACCAGTCGCTGCAAATCGAGCGTCCGAACCAGCATGTCTTCCTCGAAAGCATACCGTTCGGCCTCGGATGTGTTCGCCATCACGTCGAGCTTCTTTTCGATGGATGAAGCGATGGTCAGAATCGTTGATGCCGCCGGATTGAAGTCGCGGAACATGCGGGCGATCCGTACGCGCTGGCGGCCGATTCGTCCGATGAGCCAACGCGCCGACTCGGGGTCGTCTTCAACGGTTCGATAGGTGGCGATATCTTCTCTTAACGATTCGAGCGCAAGGGCAAGCGCTTCAAAGGCGGCAAACGTTTCGCTCAACCGGCGGTCTTCCTCATCAAAATCGTCCTCGAAGGCGATTTCGGGAAGGGGTTCGACCAGTTCGGGCGCGGCGGATTCGGCGGCCTCGTCCTCTCCCTCCACAACGTCCATCTCGTCGGCTTCCTCGTCCCCGTCCGAATCGGTTTCATCGGATTCCTTTTCCGCCACGACCGGGGCGGGGTCGGGCAACGGATCGAATTCGACTTCCGGCAGCACTTCCCGAACGTCGCGTTCGGTGAAAATATCCTCGTAAAAGAGTTCACCGTTGCGGAGTCCTTCGCCGAGTTTGAACAGTTCCATCGCGGCGGCGGGGATTTTCGAAAGCTGTCGCAGGGCGCGGGATTGCTCGCGTTCTATCCGGCGGGCAATTTCGATTTCGCCGTCACGGGTCAGCAGTTCATACCGCGACATTTCGCGGAGGTAGGTTTTCAGCGGATCGGTACTTGGCTCGCCGGCGGCTTCAAGGTTGAGGGGTTCGGAATCCTCCTCTTCCTTTTTCTCGTTCCGGGTTTCGGCGGGGGGTTCTTCTTTCTCTACAAACAGTCGGGTTTCGGCTTCCGTCCCGACCTTGACGCCCTCCTCGTCGAGCGCATCGAGCAACGCCTCGATGTCGTCAACGGAAGTAATGTCGGTCGGAAGAATCGCGTTCAATTCCTCGAAAGTGAGAAATTCGCGTCCCCGGCTTTGCCGAACGACTTCATCGAGTGATTCCCGAGTGTTTTCCGTTTCCGCCATGGATCAATTCCGCCTCATTCTTTCGATTCGCGCGGCCAGTTCCTGCCGTCTGAGCGCCAGTTTATCGGAAGCGTGTTGCAACGCCGTTTCCTGATCCCCGGCCCGGTCAGCCATCTGCACCTTGGCATGCAGTTGTGAACTTCGATAGTCGGTCCGACGACGTTCCAGTGCGTCAAGACCGGACCGAAGATTCACCTGAACCTTTTCGGATGCTTCCTGATCTTCGGGATGGTCCGATTCCAGCAAAAGCGCCGCGACCATGTTTTCGAGTTCCGCGTCGAGGGCATACACGCGGGAATCCGGCTCGGGGAAGAAATCAATTTGTCCGTTCTTTCCCGCCAGTGCCTCGCTGTGGTGGCGTTTTCCGACGGCGGCGCACAATTCCTGATACTCGAACGGTTGGCGCGACCGGTACAAATCACGGAGGGCGTGGAAGAAAACCCGCCCGCCGAGAATTCCGATCAATTCGTCATCTAGGGATTCAAACGC
The DNA here is from genome assembly GCA_039793685.1 of Blastocatellia bacterium NZW_1522. Taxonomy (GTDB): domain Bacteria; phylum Acidobacteriota; class Blastocatellia; order Chloracidobacteriales; family Chloracidobacteriaceae; genus JAAFHI01. The sequence continues at coordinate 138,269 of JBDRAL010000002.1, read as the reverse complement.
CTCGCCGCACAGGTCGGGCCGCGCCAGCAGTGCCGTCAACACCTGTCGCTCCGCGTGGGTCAGCGAATCGGAAACGGTCACGCGCTCGACCGTGATTTCCGCGCGCTGTTCGACGGCGGCCCGGCGCAGTTCCTCGCGAATCAGTTTGTCGTCAAGTTTCAACCGGTCGGCAAGTCGTTCGGCGGCGGTGTTGCGTTCGATGGAATCCTTGATTCTCACGAGATAGGGCAACACGGCGTTGACCGCCGCCGCCTTGCCCGCCGGGTTGCGGACATCGTGTTCAAAAAGCGCAATGTTGGCGAGGTAATCAATCAGCGGCTGCGAAGTTTTCAAAAGATCGCGATAGGCCCCGACGCCGTTGGCACGGACGAATCCGTCCGGGTCCTTCCCTTCAGGCAGCGTCAGCACATTCACCTTGAATCCGTGCAGCAGAAACATTTCGAGGCTGCGGCGGGTCGCGGCCTGCCCGGCCCGGTCGGCGTCGAAATTGACTACCACGCGAGGATTGTCGAGATACCGCCGCAACTGGCGCACCTGCGCTTCGGTCAGAGCTGTTCCGAGCGAGGCGACGATGTTCGGAATGCCCGCCTGAAACGGAATCAGAAAATCGAGGTAACCTTCAACGAGAATCACATAGCCGAGCTTGCGGATGCCCTCTTTCGCGAGGTTCATGCCGTACAAATGCCGACCTTTGACATAAAGGGACGTTTCCGGCGAGTTGAGATACTTCGGCTCGCCTTCGCCCAACACGCGACCGCCGAACGCGACCGTCCGGCCCTGCGCGTCGGAGATGGGAAACATCACCCGTCCGCGAAAACGGTCATAAAACCCGCCGCCGTTTTCCTTCAGGGTCACAAGGCCGCTGCGTTCGATGTCGGAATTGCTCGCGCCACGCTGGCGCAGGAAATTCGTGAGCGAATCCCAGCTATCGGGCGAATAACCGAGACGCATCGCCTTGACGGTTTCACGTTCGATGCCCCGACCTTCGAGATATTCGCGGGCAATCCGGCCCTCGTTGGACAGTTCCAACTGATTTTCAAAAAATTCGGCGGCCCATTCGTTCAACTGGAGGACCCGGTCGCGTTCGGCTTCGGCCTGTCGCGCATCGGGCGTCCGTTCCTCGACCGGCATCGCCAGTCCGCATTTGTCGGCCACGATCCGGACGGCATCCATGAAGCTCGCGTTGTCCGCCTTCATGACGAAGGAAAACACGTTGCCCCCAACGTTGCATCCAAAACACTTGAAGACCTGCTTTCCGGGATGAACGTTGAAACTGGGCGTCTTTTCCTGATGAAACGGGCAACAGGCGACGAAGGTCGAGCCGCGTTTCTTCAGCGTGACGTAATCCGAAATGACCCGCACGATGTCGGCCTGGGATCGGATGTCATCAATGGCGCGCTGAGGGAAAGGCATTGCGGCAGCGAAAAAAACGTGTCGGAGGAGATACCGCTTGAGGCGTGTTGAGGTGCGATACCTTGCCCCAGAACCGACAGCCGCTGCAAGGGCGGGAGGAAAAGTCGGGAGTCGGGAGTCCGGAGTCGAGAGTCAGAAATCAGTAGACAGTTGCCAGCCGCCAGTTGCCAGTGTCCCAAACCGGGCGATTTCGGCTTTTACTCTCGACTTCGGACTCCAGACTCCAGACTTTTTTCTTAATTTCTTCGGTCGAACTTGATTCCGAGTTCCGTCTGCCGGATGGCCTGTTCGACGTTGACGATGGCCTTGCGGCGATGGCCGCCCTTGTCATCCGTGGCGGCCTTAAGGTTGTTCAACGCGGATTGAAGATCGCGCAGGGCGGCTTCCATTTTCGGCTGATCGGCTTTAGCGGACTGATTGAACATTGTGGAAAGCAGTACGCCACCGAGCGGCAGGGCGGCGAGGAATCCGAACATCGAACGGCGCGTGACATTGGTACTTTGCATAGTATGGTTCTCCTGATTTGGACTGTGGGAAGGGACAGCCCTCCCTTACGGTTGGGCTGCCGTTTCCAGGTAACCGAAATTAAGCAAGAAAATTAAGGAACTTGGATTTGTTGACCTGATAACCGGGGAGAACCGGCGCGAGGTTCTGGTCACCGAGGTGCTTTGAAAGGACTTCCGCGAAAACGTCGCGGAAATCAGTGGTCACGGGAACATCGCGACCTTCGTACAGGTTGGTGTTGGTCAGTTTCGGCAGATCCCCGTAGACCTTCCCTCCCTTCACGTCCGCGCCCAGCGCGAACATCGCCGAGCCGTGTCCGTGATCCGTGCCGCCCGTGCCGTTCTGGCGGACGGTCCGCCCGAACTCGGTCATGGTCAGCACGAGGATGTTGTCCATCCGCGTCCCCATGTCCTGCGCGAACGCGCCGAGAGTGTCCCCAAGGTCCCTCAGGTTGCGATTCAAGGCTCCGAACGCCTGATTCGGCGCGCCCTGATTGACGTGGGTGTCCCATCCGCCGATGTCCGTAAAGGCAACTTCAAGTCCCACGTCGGCCTTGATTAGCTGGCCGATCTGCTTCATCGCGTTGCCGAAGGGCGAGGCCGGATACTTCGCGCCGTTGTCCGGTTGAAACCGTCCCGGATTGGCTTTCTTGAGGAATTTCACGGCTTCGACCGTTTCCTGTCCCGTTCCGCGCAGGGCATCGGCGGCCTGTTTTGCGTACATTTCCTCGAAACTGGTCGTCACCCGTCCGGTGGCGTTTCCAGCTCGGAAATTGAAATCATTAAGATTCGCCATCGCGACCACTTCAGCCTTGCCCTGCATCGTCCGCGGGGTGAGCTGCGTCATCGACACCGCGCGGAAGGGCGTGGCGTTCTGAATCTTCGCCGTCTGAAGATAGCGGTTGAGCCAGCCGTCCGGCGTGGCCTTGCGACCCGGCGTGCCGGATTCCATGTAGTCCTGCGCGTCGAAGTGCGAGCGGGTATTGTCGGGTGAACCGACCGCCGTGATGCAGGCCAGCTTTCCGCTTTGGAACAACGGCAGGAACGGCGCGAGATTCGGATTCAGCCCGAAACGGCCATCCAGGTCGAGCGCGGAAACGGCCTCTCCCTTTTTCGGCCGTGGAACGGCCAGCGTCGGGCGCAGCGAATAGTAATTGTCGTCATAGTGCGGAACGAGCGCATTGAGGCCGTCCATTGCCCCACGCTGGAAGATGACGATCAACTGTTTCCGGCTTCCCTTGCCCGCATCGGCGGAAACCCGTCCGCCGAGCAGGTTCGCCAGCATTTCCGGCATCGCGTGGGCCGCGGCCAGCGTCCCAAGTCCCGTCGCTCCAAGTTTGAGAAAATCTCTGCGGTGAATCATGTGCATCTCCTTCGTTCAGTTGCTTGAAGCTAGCAGCTAGCGGTTAGTAGTTAGTGGTTAGTGGTTAGTGGTTAGTAATTCGTTTGAGGCGGGTTGTGAGAATTCGAACCTGAAATAGTCCGACCACCACTAACTGCTAACCGCTAACGACTAACTGCTTCCATCTACTTCCTCTGGAACTCGGGCGAGCCAAGAACCAGTCCGGTGAGTTGCGCGACCTGCGAAAGCGGCTGACCGCTGCGGGCAAGGTCTTCGAGGCTGCGCTCGTAGGCGCGTCCTCCGGCGTTGCCCAGCCCCTTGATTTTGGCGCCAGGTTGGCGACGTCGCGGACCGGGCATTTGTTCTCCGTTTTCGCCTTCGGGAACATCCTCGTCGATGACGTCATTCGGATCGCGTGCCATTTGTCCGTTGGCCGGTTCGGGTCCCTGCTTGATTTGCGCAAACATTTGCGGATTGGCCAGGGCCTCGGAAAGGGTCTTGCGAGTTTGTTCGGAAACTTCGCCGTAAAGATAGGTTTCAAACAGGTTATCCAGGACGTTTGACTGATCCCCTGCCAGCCGGGCGTTCTGTTCGATTGGTGAACGAACTCCCGGAAGTTTGTTTCCGGCAAGTGCGAGGCCGAAGTTGAGCCGATTCAGCAGCGCGCCGGTGTTGACCCACGCATCAGCGGTATCGTTGTACCCCGTCGGCGGCTGGCAACCGTAAATCGGCATGCCCATCCGGGTCATCACGCCAACCAGGACTTGCGCGTTGGCGACTTCGGCGTTCGTGGCCCGCAGTGAACTGGCGACCAGTTCGAGCGGCGTTTTCACCTTCGAGTTGTACGCCTCGGTGGCGAAAAACTGCGGCGAAGTGAAGATGGTCTTCAGGACCGCGCGAATGTCACCGCCGGTGGCGAGAAAGGTTTTCGCCGCGGCATCAACCGCTTCCTGCGGCGGATTGTCGGAGATGAACCGGCGGCAAAGCTTGGTGGCGATGAATTTGGCCGTCGAAGGGTGGGTCGCGAGCATTTTCAACACCCGGTTGCCTTCGTCCATCCCGCCACCCGAGCCGATCTTCTGGCCCAGAACGACCTTTTCGCCCTTGTCGTGCGCCCAATCGTTGAAAACGAAGGTTCCCATTTTGCTTTCATCGGCCTGCATCAGCGCGGCGCGTCCGCCGAGGGCCTTCCCGTATGGCCGATAAATGCTCCAGCCGGTGAAGCACCGCGCCACTTCCTGAACGTCTTTCTGGGAATAACCGCCGTCAACGCCGAGCGTATGAAGTTCCATCAGTTCGCGGGCGTAATTTTCGTTGATTCCGATTTTGCGCTTGGGTTGTTGCTGGGCCTGGGGCCGTGCCTGCCCAAAACCGCCGAAAATGCCGCGTGCGCGTCCGCCGCCCTGCCGCCGCCCCATAAAAGGAGGCTGTGCGTCAGGCGTCACGGATTGCCAGTTGTCGAGATAAAACAGCATCGCCGGACTTTGTGCGGTCGCGCGCAGCAGATCCTCGAACTTTCCGAAGGCATTCGGGCGAATCACGTCGCGTTCATACTGGTTGAGAAAGGCCCGAGTAAGCCCTTTGCCGGCAAAAACATTGAAATGATTGAACCAGAAATCGGTCATCACTTCCTGAAGCTGACGCTCGCTGTAAACCGCTCGAACCAGCTTGGCCTGCTGAAGATCGGTCACCACCCGGCGGGGATTCTTCTTGTCCGAAAACCCGTTGGCCTGGAGTCTTTCACGAACTTCCTTCCGCTGCTCGGGTGTCAGTTGGGAGGGATCGACCTTGCCGTCCGGTCCTTTCGGAAGCCGGTCCTGAAGTTGCTTCATTTCCTTGCGGTTGGCCCGGGCACGTTCCTCGATTTCCATGATTTCCGCGGTCGAGGCGTTCAGCATTTCGAATTGCTGAAGCCGTGCCTCCAGCGCCTGGTCATTGATGCGTTCCGGGTGCAATTGCTGGTCGATGTATGCCTCAAGACCCATTTTCCGGACGCGTTCAACGTCACCGGGACGGGGACCGTAACCGAGGCGGTTCAGGACGTGAACAACGATGCGTTCGTCGCGGGCGGCCTTTTTCGTTCCGGTTTTATCGGCCTTTTCGGCCAGTACGGCCAGGGGCGAAAAAACCGTCAGCGAAAGGGTTCCGGCAAGCCCCAGACTCAAGAGCCGTGTGCGGATGGTTGTTTTCATCTTCGAAAACTCCTTGTATCCAAGAACAATGGATTGATGACGATTCGGTCAACGGGATTTTCGACGTCGCCCTTCCCCAAAAAGTTTGAAGAAGTGACCGGCATTGAATCCGGAAAGCTGAAATTGAGGGTTTTTCTGAAATTTTGCCAAGACATAGTGCCTTTCCCGGATGAAGTGTGATAGTTACGACGGTTCGCATCCATTTTTATCCTCACCTCATGGTTCATGCTCTAAGGAGTCCGAATGTCAGAAAATAAAAGCAATTTGATGAACAGCCCGGCGACGATTGCCCCCGCGAAGGGCAAACTGGGCGTTCTTCTGGTGGGATTGGGCGCGGTGAGCACCACGTTCATCGCCGGCGTCGAAGCCATCAAGCGCGGCCTCGCCCAGCCGATCGGCTCGCTGACGCAAATGGCGTCGATCCGCCTCGGCAAGCGGACCGAAAACCGCAACCCCCGCATCAAGGATTTCGTTCCGCTGGCCGATCTCAACGACCTCGTGTTCGGCGCGTGGGACATTTTCTCCGATTCGGCCTACGAAGCGGCGGTCCATGCGGGTGTGCTCGAACGTGAAATGCTTGAGCAGCTCAAACCAGCCCTTTCCAAAATCAAACCCATGCCGGCGGCGTTCGATCAGAAATACGTCAAGCGGCTCAACGGGACAAACGTCAAACAGGCGCCGACCAAGTTCGAACTGGCCGAGCAACTGATGGCCGATATCGAAAACTTCAAGAAGAAGAACAAATGCACCCGCCTCGTCATGGTGTGGTGCGCTTCAACGGAAGTCTTCCTCAAGCCGACGGCGCAGCATAAGACGATCAAGGCGTTCGAAGCGGCGATGAAGTCGAATCACCCGAGCATCGCCCCGTCGATGCTTTACGCCTATGCCGCGATCAAGTGCGGCGTCCCCTTCGCCAACGGCGCGCCCAACCTCACGGTGGACATTCCGGCCCTTCAGGACCTCGCCGTCCAGAACAACGTTCCGCTGTCCGGCAAGGACTTCAAGACGGGCCAGACCTTCCTGAAAACGCTCATCGCGCCGGGCCTCAAGTCGCGCATGCTCGGGCTCGACGGCTGGTATTCGACGAACATCCTCGGCAACCGCGACGGCGAAGTGCTGGACGATCCGGAATCCTTCAAGACGAAGGAAGAATCCAAGTTGTCGGCGCTCGAATACATCCTCCAGCCGGAGCTGTATCCCGAGCTGTACAAGGAGTTTTCGCACGTCGTCCGCATCAACTACTACCCGCCGCGCGGCGACAACAAGGAAGGGTGGGACAACATCGACATCCGCGGCTGGCTCGGCTACCCGATGCAGATCAAGGTCAATTTCCTCTGCCGCGACTCGATTCTGGCCGCGCCGATCGTCCTCGACCTCGCGCTGTTCATGGACCTCGCGCAACGCACCGGCATGCGCGGCATCCAGGAATGGCTGAGCTTCTACTTCAAGGCCCCGATGACCGCCCCGCAGTTGTATCCCGAGCATGACATCTTCATCCAGTTGATGAAGCTCAAGAACACGCTGCGCCACCTCAAGGGCGAAGACCTCATTACGCACCTTGGGCTTGAATACTACGACTAGCGGGAAAAGGATGAGGGATGAAGGATGAGGGATGAAACCCGAATTTATTGAAATGGCTTGACAAAACGAATCGTGACATACGATTCAATGCATTCATCCTTCATCCTTCATCCTTCCGCTTATGGCCAGCCCCGCGAAACGATTGCCCAACAACGTCGCCGGGGATTTCTTCGTCGATTCGACCTGTATCAACTGCGATACCTGTCGGCAGTACGCCCCGGGAACCTTTGCGGACGACGGGGAATATTCTTTCGTCAAGGTTCAGCCTGAAGCACCCGACGACCGACGGCTCGCCTTCCGCGCGCTGCTCGCCTGCCCCACCGCGTCCATCGGCACGCAGGGCTTCAATGAAACCAGTACCGTTATCGAGGATTTCCCGCTTGAAATCGAGGACGGCGTGTTTGCCTGCGGGTTCAATTCCCCGAAGTCCTACGGTGGACATAGCTATTTCATCACCCATCCCGAGGGAAACTGGCTGGTGGACTCGCCGCGATACGTTCAGCATCTGGTGAAGAAATTCGAGGAATTGGGCGGAATCTCGAAGATTTTCCTTACCCATCGTGACGACGTGGCCGAAGCTGCGGCTTACGCCCGACATTTCAAGGCCGAACGGCTGATCCATATTGATGAACGTTCCGCGCAACCCGACGCCGAGCATTTTTTCGAAGGATTCGAACCGATTCCCGTCGGGAAGGATTTCCTGATCGTTCCCACGCCCGGACACACCAAAGGGCATTGCGTCCTTCTTTACCGCGGGAAATTCCTTTTTTCGGGCGATCACCTGTGGTGGAGCCGGGAACGGAACGGCCTCTCCGCCTCGCGCGATTTCTGCTGGTATTCGTTCCCGGAACAGATGAAATCATTCTCGAAACTGAAGGACTTCGGTTTCGAATGGGTGCTTCCCGGACACGGTGAAAAAGGCTACCTCGGAACCGGCCAATCCACCTCCCGGCTGGATGAACTCATCGCGCGTTTTTCCTAAAAGTACGGATACACAACGGAAGCAAAACTCAAATTCCACATTCCAGGATGATAGGTTCGGGCCACCTTTACTTTTCGTTGGGGGTGTCCTCATGTTCGCTCGAACCAATCCATTCAATTTCTCCCGTTTTCTCCTGTTTTGCCTCGGAATTCTTTTCTCCGTTTCCGTGAACGGTGCCCAGAACCCCGAACAGGCCGAACTTCCGCCCAAACTCGAATACAACCTGGTTCGGACGTCCAACGCCACCGAACAGGACATCGAACTGGAATTCAACGAACTCGGCCGCATGGGTTATCGCTACAGCGCGGGCGGCGGCGGTACCAAAAACGTCACGGAAACGGCGCTCGCGATGTACCGCGATCTGAATCATCCCTTTCCGGCCAAATACGAATACAAAATTCTCGTCACCCGGCGGGTTGGGACCATGTCCCGAGAACTGAATGAAGCCGGAAAGCAGGGCTATTGCTACTGCACCGAGTTCGTTCCCTTTACGCAGGGGTACAAGGGCCTTGGCGTCGTGCTTGAGCGCGAAGTTGGCAACACGACCCAGAAATGCGAATACAAGGTGATTGACGACGGCAACCTTCTGAATGTCGAGCGGGAGATGAACGAGGCCGGACGAAACGGATTTCGGTACGGCGGAATGAAGGGAACGTCAGGGCTGTTCGGTGGCGGCGTGAAAGTGGTCATCATGTTTCGCCCCATCGGCCTGAGCGCAAGCCGGCAGGGCTTTTCCAATCGCAACGGCGGACCGGAAGTCACCAGCATTCCGGAAAGGTTTGAATACCGGCTTGCCGCCGCGTCCCGACCGCTGGCCTTGCAGGGGCGGATGAATGAATTGGGCGGGCAGGGATTTCGCTATGAAGACGTCAACGGCCCATATGCCAAAGGACGACCAAACGAAATCATCGTACTGCTTTCACGACGGGAGGGAGTCACCGCCAGGAAGTATGAGTACTTGGTGCTGGACCACTTCAATTTCCGACTCCGGGATGAACTCGGCTCCATCGGCCAGCAGGGGTACGACTATCTTGGCAAGCTGATTCTCCATAGCGAGGAAATCCACGGCGTGGCGCTGTTCGGGCGCGAAGCCGGGACGGAAGTCCGGGGGGTCAATTTCCTGATGATGACCGCCCTGAACGTCCCCCAGATGACGCAGCGGTTGAACGAAGCCGGTGCGCGGGGGTATGAATTGATGTCCATTTCGGCGGTGAACCGGGGCTATGAGGACGATGACGGAATCTGCCCGGTCGGACGGCGGCGCGAGGACGGCGACGTGGTCGTCATTCTTCGCCAACGACTCAACCGAATTCCACTTGATCGCTGACGGGGGTTCGCCCCCTTCCTTTGCTGGGGGCTGAATGATGAACGTTTCCTTCAAGGCAACGCTCGACGATTTTACCGAAGCGACCTTTCACTCGCTCAAAAGAAGGCGGAGATTGCGACCGTGGCATCGCCGCCTCTCGACCTACGCCGTGCTGCTCCTGTCGGTCATCGCCGGGCGTTTTCTCGCTCCGACCGAAATCCTCAAACTGGCGGCGGCGATCCCTATCGCCATTCCGCTGCTTGGCCTCGATGAATTCCTCTATCGTCGGCTCATTTACCGTCGCTCACGCGATTTCCACCTCCGCAAACTCGGCTTCAAACTTCCCCTGCCCTATGAAGTTCATCTTTCGGAATCGGGGCTGAAACTGGTGGAGGGAGGAGAGGAGACGGATTTGCCGTGGGCGGAGGTAGCCTCCGTGGAACAAATCCGGGAACGCATTTTCGTCAATGAACGTGACGGGTCGGTCACGGTGATTCCCTTTTCCGCGTTCCAGTCGGAAGCGGACCGTGAACGATTCTTCAATTCCCTTTCCGAATTGCGGGAACGTCCCGAAAAGAGCAAGGGCTGAATTGTGCGCCCTGGAATGAAGCGGTATGGTACGAGTTCGACTCCCTTTTTTTGGGTGTGAGTCAAACCTCATCCGCTCAACTGTTTCCGTTGCCATGTCGAATTTACTCTGCCACGCTCCTGTTGAACTCATCCGCCGCAAGCGCGACGGCGAAATCCTTTCCGACGACACCATCCAGGGCTTCATCCGGACCTATACCGATGGCGAAGTTCCCGATTACCAGATGGCCGCTTTTTTAATGGCCGTCTATCTCAAAGGGATGACTGTCGAGGAAACCCGCGCGCTCACGCTCGCCATGCTGCACTCGGGCGCGGTCGTGGATTTCTCGGATGTACCCGGCTTGAAAGTGGACAAGCACAGCACTGGCGGCGTCGGGGATAAAACCTCGCTGGTCCTCGCGCCGGTGGTTGCGGCGGCGGGTGTGGCCGTCCCGATGATTTCCGGGCGCGGTCTCGGTCATACGGGCGGGACGCTCGACAAGCTCGAATCCATCCCCGGTTTTCGGACCGATCTCTCCCTCGACGATTTCCGGCGACTGGTATCCACCATCGGCGTCGGCCTCATCGGGCAAACGCCCGAAATCGCCCCGGCCGACAAAAAACTCTATGCCCTGCGCGACGTCACCGGCACGGTCGAATCGCTGCCACTCATCACCGCCAGCATCATGTCGAAGAAACTCGCGGAAGGTATCGACGCACTGGTGCTCGACGTGAAATGCGGCAATGGTGCGTTCATGAAAACGCCTGAACAGGCGCGGGCGCTGGCGAATTCGCTCAAGGCGACGGGCGAGGCGATGGGCAAACGAGTCACGGCGCTCATCACCGATATGAATCAGCCGCTCGGCTGGTCCGTGGGCAACGCGCTTGAAGTCATCGAGGCGCAGCAGGTCATCCGTGGCGAATTGCTTACCGGACGCTTCGCGGAACTCTCCATCGAACTTTCGGCGCATATGATCCTGCTCGGAAAAGCGGCGGATTCGCTCGATTCGGCGCGGGAAATCGTCATCAACACCATCAAATCCGGGGCCGCCTTAAAGAAATGGCGCGAGATTATTTCCGCTCAGGGCGGGAACCCCGACGTCGCGGAAAACGACGGGCTGTTGCCGACCGCAAAACACGAAGCCGTCGTCACGGCCCCGAGTGGCGGATTCGTTTCCAGCATTGAAACCGAGGCGGTCGGGATGGCAGGCGTGGTCCTCGGCGCGGGACGACTCGCCCTTGATTCGGTGATCGACCCAAGCGTCGGGTTCAAAATTGAAGTCGAACTCGGCGCGGAAGTGAAGAAAGGCGACCCGCTCGTACGAATTGCCTATAACCGCGAGGCGTCCGTTCCGGAGGTAAGGGCGAGGCTGGAACGGGCCTTTCACATTTCGGATGAAAAGCCCGTTCCCTCCGGACTGGTGATTTCCTGAACCCGTTTTACAACATAAACCCGAGGTTCGAGGTGGCGAAATTGCCGATGTTGGGTAGGACAGCCGAAAGGTTGTTTTGCTGAAGCCCGAACCACAGGGCAAGCGTCGAGGCCATCTGGTCGCCGCCCGTCGTCGGAATCCAGCGCCCGTCCCCGGAATCGTCGTTACTTCCGAGCGTCTGGTCGGGAAACTGGCCGAAAATCCGTTTTCCGTTCACGCCGCCGCCAACCACGAAATGATGACTTCCCCACCCGTGATCGGTGCCGCGTCCATTGAACCGGCTGCGCCCGAAATCCGACATGGTGAAGGCGGCCACGTTGTTCGCAACGTTCAATTCCACGGTTGCATTGTAAAAGGCATTCAATCCCTGACTCAGTTGTTGAAGCAGCGGCGGCTGTTCCGTGGCCTGGTCGCCGTGGGTGTCGAATCCTCCGATGCCGCAGAAAAAGACCTGCCGACGAAATCCGAGGGTGGTCCGAGCGGCGATGAGTTTGGCAATCGTCCGCAACTGTGCCCCGAGGTAACTGTTTGGGAAGGTGGTCGCCAGGGTGACGTTCTGTAGTGCCGTCCTCACGGCCCGGTCGGCGTCAATGGCCCGTTTTTGAACCTTTCCGTATTCCGTTTCGAACAGTCCCGGATGGATCTGATCGACCAGCCCGGTGAACGCGGCCGAAGGCCCGTCGGATGCGCCGTAGGTCACGCCGTCGAACGCCAGACTTCCGCCGAATGGGGAGACCGGATATTGATACACGAGGTCAGCAGCCTGGTAGTTGTTGGTTCCGAAGGTTGAAATCGACATCGAAACCTGGGGATTCGTATTCAGTGAATTGATGGCGTCCGCCAGCCGCCCCCCCCATCCGGAGCCGGTCATCGTGTCCTGCGGCTTGGAGGTCATCCACGCCACCTGCTGATCGTGGTGGGAAAACAGGCTGAGGGGCAGATTCCGGTTGGCGTTGTAATCCGCTTTCGTGACGGGTCTGACGAGGGGACCGACATTGGTCACGACCGCCGCTTTTCCGTTGTTGAACAGCCCCTGAAGTTCGGGCATGGCCGGATTGAATCCGAAATCAATTCCTCCGGTGGAATTGAGTGGTGAAATGGGGAGAATCTGGGCCTGTGGAATGGCGATGCCCCCGCGAATGGTGGCGTATTTGTTGTATTCAGGGGTACTGCGGGGAATGAACGTGTTGTCGCCGTCATTCCCGCCGAAAAGAAAAACACAAACCAGGGCCTTGTAATCGCCGCCGGTCTGGGCAAAGGCCCCGATTCGGGCGAGATCGGCCACCATTGCCATTCCCGCCGCGCCGAAAAGCGCCCGCCCCGATTGTCCGAGGAATGTTCTACGATTCATGTTGCCTCCGTTTTGGCGGGCCGCGGCCCACCGTTACCGTTCCATCGCGGGACGTTCAACGCTGAACGACGAATTCTTTTGAAGTGGAAATCAGATAGACCAGTTCACGAACTCTGGCTTCATTGTTCGAACCCAGATTCGGAAACGCGGTTATGAGTCTGGTCCGCATTGACGAGGTCATCCGACCGTTCATCAGCGTGAGGTTGAGCGTATCGACCAGCCGGGTCGGGTCGGAAGCAAGCTGGACGTAGCCTCCGAAATTGAGCCGTACCCGGTCATCGCCGTACCCCACGCCGTAAAAGATGGCGTCACGGTGGAAGTTGGCGATGCCCACGACGCCGGTTTCATTCGCCAGCTTGAATTCCGGAGCGAACAATCCCGCCTGTGAAATGGACCCCGAGGGGCGGTAATCCGGCTCGTAGAAGTTGAAGACGCTCGGTGCGTGATATGGCCCCTGGCCGAGTTCGTTGTCGGGTGAATCAAGCTTGCCCATGCGGTACTGATCGTTGTCAGACCAGGCATAAAGAACCCGCATCAGATGGACGAACCGAATCACCGGTTCACGAAGTTTCCCGTAGTTCGGAAGCGCCGCGGTAGTCGGGTTGCGGGCTTCATCATCGAGCAGAATCGCCTTGACGACGGCCTTCAAATCTCCCCTGACGCCGCTCCCGTTGTTGTTGAACACCCCTGCAACCCGGCTGACGTAGCCCTGGGATGGATTGCTCGTCACCAGCCGTTGAATGAGCTGTCGGGCAATGAAGGGGCCGACGTTCGGATGGTTGAAAATGTTGTCCAGCGCGCCCTGAAGGTCCTGCGCGGCGTTTTGCCCGGCGGGCAGGGTCACCCCCTGCAACAAAAGCTTGCTTGAAGTGGAATGGTGCGTGGGCCACGCCTCCATCGGAAGGTCCCAGGTATCCCGAACCGGCGGGTAAAACCAGTTTCCGTCCGTTTTGGTGGTGTTTCCGCCCCAGTTCCACCCGGTAAAGGCCCGGGCGAAACCGCGAACTTCATCCTGTCCATAGGTGGAAATCGGCCGCCCCTGAGCGTCGAGCTGGTAGGTGCCGTCCTGGTTGAGTTTGTACAAACCTACCGAGAAAAGCTGGAGCACTTCGCGCGCGTAGTTTTCATTCGCCTGGCGCCCGGCGGTCAGGTCTTCCTTGTCATTCCCCATCATGTCGAGGAATCTGCCCATCGCAGGGTGAAGGGTGACATCCTGAAGAAGCGTCCGGTAATTCCCGAAAGCATCCCGGTTGAGCGTGTCCATATACGAACCGATGCCGTAGGTTTCCCCATCCAGCGTTGCGGCCCGTCCGGAGACAACGAAGATCTGGGAAAGGGCGAACGCCACGCGCTGCCGCAACTGGTCACGTCCATTGACGGATTTCATCCAGTAACGGTCGAGGGTATCGTCAATGTTGACACCCTGACCATCGTCCCGCCGTGCCCGAAGCGCGGCGTTGACCGGATCGAGCGGCATGGCGAATTGTTCGTCAATCCAGGCGGAATAGCCTTTGTTCATCACATAAACGATGTCTTCGGGGGTCGGCCCGAAGGTGGCCTGGGTGAGAAACCGGCCCGCATCCATGGCCGCGGCAGTCAGTGCCGTGTTCGGCGGAATCGGCGCCTCGGATGGAAACTGGGCGGGTGCGAAGGCCGTTTGAGGAATCGTTTCAGGATTTCGTCTGAATCGTTTCCATTGAAGACGGATCTGGGCCGGGCCGCTCCGATCGTAGTAGTCGAGGCGGAGGTCGTATTTCTGCCCGGCCAACAATCGAATCGGCTGACTGTCGTTGGTCGTCACCGTGTGGTCGGTCCAGTTGTCGATGACAAGCTGACCATTGATGAACAGCCTGACCCCGTCATCGCTTGTGGTCGAGAAAACGTAAAGCTCGGTGGCCGGGGCCTCGATCAGACCGGTCCAGCGAATCGCAAAGCCATCCACCGGAAGTCCGCTCCCAGGCCCCCCGGACCCGAAGTTGAAGTCGATGTTGGCATCGGTCCGGACCAAAGCGAACGGTGTCGTCTGGGTGACATTGTTGAAATACTCGGCCCGCAGCCCGGTCCCGTTGCCTCTTCCCGTGATTGGCCTGAGTGAATAGAGATTAGTCTGTGGGACAATCTCCTTTTGCTGCCCGTTGATTGCCCAGCAAAATTCCGCAGTTGCCCCGCCGCCGTTTTCATAAAACTCGATTTTGACCTGGTACCGCTGTCCCGCTACCAGATTCATCGGCGCGGCCAGGTCCTCGGTGGGTGCATGGTCCGTCCAGTTGTTGATAATCAGGACATTGTTGATCCACAACCGGATGCCATCATCGCTGTAGGTCGAAAAAACATAGGACCCGGTGGTCGGGGCGACCACTTCACCGGTCCAGCGAACCGAGAACTGATCGGTATTGACTCCGGTAAGCGGCGTATCGTTTTCCCATTCGTATCCGACGGTCCGGTCAATACGCGTTTTCGCGGCCGTTCCGGAAAGCGTCATATTGTTGAAGTATTCGCCGTAAAGGCCGTCACCGTAGCGAATTCCCTCCGGCTTGAGTTCCCCACTGGCCGAGACATTGTCAAAAGTGGCGGTGGTCACCTGATTCCAGTGATGCGCCGTGACCGCCATACCGGCAAAACAGGTTGGGGCCACTTTCAGTTCCACCTTCCGGATGTCGCGCCAGTTCTGGCCGTCGGACGACACCCCGAAGATGAACAGATTGCCGTACCGGACAATTCGAATCCACGACGGGGTTGAAATCGCCCCAAGGGAATCGTAATCGGTTTCGTCCCCTCCCCGCTTTCGCGCCTGAAGCCCCCCGCCATTTGCTCCGGTCAGGGTAATGAAAACGTACTTCGAATCGGGGGCAAGGCTTTCCCGCACCATCACGCCCACTTTTGTCCACTGGTCCGGAACGGTGAATCCGACCAGACGCGCCGTGAATATCCCGGTGGTTTTCATTGGGTAATGGACAAAGCGGAATTGATCCGACCGCCCCCAGATATCGTTACCACCGGCGGTGACGGTGAAAGTTCCATTTGAGTAGGCGGTGGTGCCGGCAACTGAAGGAGCGCCGATATCCTGGGAAGTCCACCCTGGGGGGACCTGAGCCGATGCGGTGGAACCCGCAATCAGCGCGGAAATGAGGAAAAGCAGGATCCGAATCGATTTCAAAACAGACTTCGACCAGACCTTCGAGCTTGAAAACCCGGAGTGCGACATAACGACCTCATCCTCTGAAATGACGGCCTGCGGGGGGATGGACAACATCCGGCCGTCGTGGGAAAGGAGCAACCTTGAGCCTGAGTTCAGTTGGCGGGAGACGTTGTCACCCTAACGATGCGCATGAAAAAGCGTCAACCCGAACAGAACTGAAAAATGCTGCACAATCGCGTTTTTCCCGAGGATTCCCCGGTTCTTCGTGAGATTTTTTTCATGAAAACAACCATTGGGAGACAATTTTTTTGAATCTACCGAGCAGTACCGGACCGACGACCATTTGGGTTCAAACCCATTTTGAAAATCCGCAATCTGTTTGAGCCGACAAACGCTTCTTTCGCTTCGCTCTTGCCAAAACCGATTTTCCTGCCCACAATCGCCCCTTTTCCGCACCCGACGGACGAAATCCGCTTGACGGGTGTGCTATCACTGTTCCCCGCGGACCTCGGTCCAATTCAAAGGAACGGAAGAAGGCTCTTTCAAGGAACGCGCTATGGCGAAGTCACTTGTGGTTGTTGAATCTCCGGCGAAAGCCAAAACCATCACCAAATATCTCGGGAATGATTTTTCGGTGATGGCGTCCTACGGACACATCAAGGATCTCCCCGAAAAGGGTTTGGGCGTCGATATCGAACATGGTTTCGAACCCACCTACGAAGTCATCCCGGACAGCAAGAAACGCAACAACCAGAAAACGGTTCGCGAACTGAAAGCCGCCGCAAAAGCCGCGGAAATCATTTATCTGGCTGCCGACCCGGACCGCGAGGGCGAGGCCATCTGCCAGCATCTCAAGGAAGAACTGATCGGGAAGAACGAAAACAAGCCGGTGTTTCGGCTGATGTTCAACGAAATCACCAAGGAAGCCATCAAGGCCGCAGTTCAGGACCCGAAATCGGTTGATTCCAATCTTTATGACGCCCAGCAGGCACGCCGCGTACTTGATCGTCTGGTCGGGTATCAGGTCAGCCCGATGCTCAACCGCCGACTGGGCGGTGGCCGCGTGGCCCTTTCGGCGGGGCGTGTCCAGTCGGTTGCACTGCGGATCGTGGTGCAACGCGAGCGGGAGATACAGGCGTTCACGGCCACCGAATACTGGACCTTTGCCGCCCGGCTCGCCGCCAAACTTCCCCCCGAATTCACCGCCGCCCTTTTTTCAATCGAAGGGAAAACGCTGAAGACCGGCGAATTCGACAAGGCCAAAAAGAACGAAATTCATATCGGTGATGAAAAGTCCGCCAAGGCCCTTGAGGCGGAACTCAAGGCCATCAAGGCGTGGGTGGTTTCAAACGTGGCCACCAAGGAACGTAAAAGAAACCCCGTTCCCCCCTTCATCACCTCGACGCTTCAACAGGAAGCCGCGCGGAAACTTTCCTTCCCCGTAAAGAAGACGATGCAGATCGCCCAGAAGCTTTACGAAGGGATTGAACTCGGCAAACAGGAAGGAAGCGTCGGTCTGATTACCTACATGAGAACCGACTCGACCCGCGTGGCCGACACGGCGCTCGCGGAAGTTCGGGAGTTCATTCAGGGGCAGTACGGCGCCGACAAACTTCCCGAAAAACCGAATGTCTACAAAACCAAGAAAGCCGCCCAGGACGCCCACGAAGCCATTCGCCCCACGGCGGTTTCCCGGACTCCCGAAAGCCTTGCCAAGTTTCTCGAAAAGGATGAACTCGCCCTGTATCGGCTGATCTGGCAGCGGTTCGTTGCTTCGCAGATGGTTCCGGCACTGTTTGATGCCACCACCATCGAAATCGAGGCAGGTGAAAAATTCGTCTTTCGGGCCACCGGCACGGTTCTCCGCTTCCAGGGCTTCCTCGCGGTTTACGAAGAAGGCAAGGACGAAAAGGATACCGAAGACGACGAACTTGCCCTCAAGCTTCCGCTCGTGGCCAAAGGCGACACACTCGACTGCAAGGAACTCAACACCACCCAGAGCTTCACCAAGCCGCCTGCCCGGTACACCGAAGCCACGCTGGTCAAAGCCCTCGAAGAACAAGGCATCGGTCGCCCTTCGACCTATGCAACGATCCTTTCAGTGATTCAGACCCGCAATTACGTCGAGAAAAAGGAAGGCCGTTTCCACCCGACCGAACTCGGGTCGGTGGTTGCCGACGTTCTGGCCGACAATTTCACCGAACTGTTCAATGCGAGCTACACGGCGGCACTGGAATCGCAGCTCGACGACATCGAAGAGGGCAAGCTCAACTGGCGGGACGCTCTGGCGGATTTTTACGAAAAGTTCACCAAGGAACTGAAAGCCGCAGACACCAATATCCAGAAAGCAAAAGACGGCGTCGCCACCGACGAACTCTGTCACAAGTGCGAATCGCCGATGATGCTCAAGCTGGGCCGTTTCGGGAAATATCTGGCCTGCACCAACCTCGAATGCAAGGCGACTCGCGATTACGGCCAGAAGCCCGCCGGAGAGGAAAATGGCGAAGCCCCGGCCAACCCCTACGAAGGCGTGGCCTGCGAAAACTGCGGCAAGCCAATGGCCCTGAAAAAAGGCCGTTGGGGAGACTTCCTGGCCTGTACCGGGTATCCCGAATGCAAAACGACCCGCCAGATTGCCAAAAACGGGGCCGTCAAACAGCCGGATCGTCCGATTGAAGAAAACTGCCCCCAATGCGGCAGCCAAATGGCAATCAAGCAGGGCCGGTTCGGGGAATATACCGGCTGTACCAATTACCCGAAGTGCAAATACATCAAACGGGATGCGGTGGTCGTGATGCGTTGTACCCGCCCGGGTTGCGATGGCGATCTGGCCGAGCGGAAATCGCGTCGCGGAATGGCCTTTTACGGATGCACGAATTATCCCAAATGCGAGGTCGTTTACTGGGATAAACCGATCGAGGAGCCGTGTCCTTCCTGCAATTCCCCCTTTCTGCTTGAGAAAACTACCAAGCGGGACGGTACCTACCGGTACTGCTCGAAGAAGGATGAATGCGGTTACACCACGCTTGAACCCAAGCCGAAAAAGGAAAAGGCTGACGCCCCAGCGACGACTGCCAAGACCCGGACGCGGAAAGCCGCTTCCGCAAGCTAGACCAACGAGGCCGTATGAAAATTCTCGTACTCGGCGGCGGTGGTCGCGAAGCCGCAATTGTCTGGAAACTGCTGCAATCTCCCCGTGTGACACAGGTTTTTTGCGCGCCGGGCAACGCCGGAATCGCCCAGCATGCAACCTGTCTCGACGTCGATTTGAAAAAGCCGGAGAAAATCGTCCAGCTTGCCATCGAACAGGGCGTCGATCTCACCATTTGCGGTCCCGAACTTCCCCTGACCCTTGGCGTGGCGGACGCCTTCGCCCGGCACGGCCTCAAGTTTGTCGGCCCCAGCAAAGCCGCGGCGCAACTTGAAGGCAGCAAGGTTTTCTCAAAGGAATTCATGTCCCGACACCACATTCCGACGGCCACGTTCGCCGTTTGCGAATCGGTTGAGGACGCGGAGGACATCCTTCGTTCGAATTACCTCAAGGGATTTCCGGTGGTGGTCAAGGCCGACGGGCTGGCGGCCGGCAAAGGCGTTGTCATTGCGAATGACATCGAGGAAGCCCGGGCCGCCATCCGGATGATGCTGGTCGAGAAAAAACTCGGTGAGGCCGGTGCCCGGATCGTCCTTGAGGAATGCCTGAAAGGCGAAGAAACGTCCTTCCTGGTGCTGACCGACGGGAATTCCATGACCCCGCTTCCCCCGGCACGCGATTACAAGCGGATTTTCGACCAGGACCAGGGACCAAACACCGGGGGGATGGGAACCTACTCGGCCCCCTCGCTGCTCGACGAAGCCTTTCAGAAAAAGGTCCTCCGTAAAATCGCGCAACCAACACTGGCCGCGCTTCAGTCGGAAGGTATCGTCTTCCGGGGAGTCCTGTTCATCGGCCTCATGATGACGGAGAACGGAGCCAAGGTTCTCGAATACAACGTCCGGTTCGGTGATCCGGAAACACAGGTCATTCTCCCCCGGCTGAAAACGCCTTTGGTGGATGTTTTCGAAGCGATTGCTGAAGGAAAACTCAGTGAAATTCCGGTTGAATGGTCCGATGAAGCCGCCGTCTGCGTGGTGATGGCCTCGGAGGGCTATCCGGCCACGTCAACACCGAATCAGCCGATTACCGGCCTCAAGGAAGCCGCCCGGGTCGAGGGCGTTCAGGTTTTCCACGCCGGAACCAGCCGTGACGACGAAACGGGCAAGTATGTGACCAATGGCGGCCGAGTCCTCGGAATTACGGCCACCGGTGCCACGCTCCAGGCCGCCCGCCAAAAAGCCTATACGGCGGTTCACCTGATTGATTTCAAGGGGAAACAGTTTCGGTCCGACATCGCAGGGTAAAAAATGGCCTCCGTTTTTCAACGGAGGCCGAATTACTACAGTATGGTTAAAGTGGAGAACCGATACACCATTACATGCGGAAAAACCGGCTCGAAGACGCCATCCGAACTCAATTTTAAGGATTTTTTTCAGGAGCCGTCCTCGGCCTGGACATAAACCTCCCCGTAGGCTTCGTCATACTCGACTCGAAGCAGGTTCGGCCGGCAGCAAACCTGGCAATCTTCAACGTATTCCTGGAATCGACCGCCGCCAAGGTCAAGAAAAGTCTCGTTTTCCTCACCGCAAAAAGCACAAATATAGGATGCGTTTTCCTGCATTCCCGACCTCACATTGCCCAAAAAATTCCAAAATGAAAGACGCCAGCGGAAACCAACCCGTCTGGCGTCTCGTTTGTTCCGCAAACTCGGATTTCATTCCTCGTCGGGATCGGACTGTGACGGTCTTCCCAATTCCCGAAGCGGTTTGAGATCGGCCGGATCGTCGCCAATGCTCCCGGCCTCGCTGAGAGGCCAATAGCGGAAGACTGCTTTCCCGTAAATGTACATCTCGGGAACATACCCCCAGCTCCGGCTGTCATTGCTGGCATCCCGGTTGTCTCCCATTACAAAGTAGTGATGGGGTTCCACCACCCAGGTATGGGGCGCATTGATATTGGTGGTGTAGTCCTTTGAGAGATAGTTTTCAGGAACAAGCTTCCCGTTGATGCGAAGTTTCCCGTTGCTGATGGTGATCTCATCTCCAGGAAGGCCAATGACACGCTTGATGAAGTTCTTTCCCGGGTCTTTTGGGTAGTAGAAAACAACAATGTCGCCGCGTTCTATCTTTTTGAAATTGTAGATAAACCGGTTGATGAAAATTCGTTCCCCGTCGTGAAGTCGGGGAAGCATGCTGGTGCCCTCGACCTTCACCGGCTGGATGACGAACACGCCAATGAGAATGGCAACGGCCAGTGCAAGCGCCACGTCACGGGCAATCCCTATGCTTTCCCTGGCCCAGAGGCGCCAGCGCGGCGGCCCAATTTCGGGCGAATGAACCTGAACCCCAAGGTCGTCTTCAAGGGTAACGTCCGCGAAAGGCGCGTGAGATTGGCCA
The DNA here is from genome assembly GCA_039793685.1 of Blastocatellia bacterium NZW_1522. Lineage (GTDB taxonomy): Bacteria > Acidobacteriota > Blastocatellia > Chloracidobacteriales > Chloracidobacteriaceae > JAAFHI01. The sequence continues at coordinate 116,970 of JBDRAL010000002.1, read as the reverse complement.
ACTGACCACAGGGGCCGAAACAGCGGACGGACGGGTTCGGGGACATTCACTTCCCTGTTGGAATCATCGGCTTCGGGAAGGGAGTCCGAATTGAAGCCCGGAGCGGATGTTTGGTCCACGTCGAAGCCGGGATCCGAATTTTGGACGAGCGCGGGTTCAATCGGTGTCGAATCGGGTTCGGCAGTTACGGGGGCCGGAACCACCTCATGACCGTTGCTGGATGGGTCGATCACCCTCAATTCGGGAGTTTCAACACTCCGTACCCCGCCGTCTTCCGGGAAATCAGCCGTTTGAGTTTGCTGTTCGAATTCCGTCATGAAACCCCGACTCCTTCAGGAATGGAACTGTTGCTGGATTGAACCCGTTACGGTTTGACGACGGCGGAAGTTGCCTGAGTTTCAACGACTTCAACGGTACCGAATTCGGCCAGCGCGGCTTTTTGAGAAGCCGTCCCGCCCCGGACCGTAATCAGAAGGCCCTTGCCTCCGAGCTTTTCAAGCGCCGGTTTCAGTTGTTCGCCGGTTATTCCATTGAGTTTTTGAGGGAAATCCGCGTCACCGCGAGCACTTGCCCCATACCGTTCGGCCACGGAAAGAACCATGGCAATGTCGAAATTACTCCCTGCCTCGGTTTCATAGCGTTTGAGAACCTTGACCTTGGCCGACTGAATTTCGGCTTCGGTCGGAGGTTTTTCACGAAGGTCCTTCAATTGCCGGGAAATGCTCCCGACCACCTCAGGCACCTTCCCGGCTTCGATTGACCGACTCAACATCCACGGACTGTCCGCGAGATGCCGGTTCTCCACCGCGACACCGGTTTCCGGGAAACGTGCTTTCAGGACTTCAGCCAGAATAAGCCACGAAAGTCGTTCATTTTCGGGATAACGCGAAGTAAACCAGCCAACCCGGACCTGAGCGGAGGTCTGGCCTTCATCAGGCTGGAAAACAATTTTTGTCCCGGAGATTTCAGCGGGCGGAAGAAACGAGTAGGGCGCGGGTTTGGCCTTGACCCAGCCCCCAAAGGCTTTCCGGGCATCGGACCGCACCAGATCGGCCGTTACATCGCCGACGATGATGACCGCGGCGTTGTTGGGCATGTAATGACGCTTCCAGAATTCAGCTACATCGAATCGGGTGATGGCAGCCACGGATTCCGGAGTCCCGTCAACGAAGTGATTATATGGATGCGAGCCGTAAAGGGATTTCAGGAAGAGGGCATCTCCCTTTCCTTCCTCCGTCCGAGCCCATTTCAGGTTTTCGATGTGATTTTGGCGAACCGGCAAAAACTGATCATCGGAAAACGTTTTCTTCGAAAGGTCGGGGGACGAAAGGTAGGTCCCCAGGAGTTCGAGAAAAAGCGGTGCGTTGCGGGCAGGACCGGTGATCGAAAACCGGGTCATATCCCAATCCACATAGAGGTCGAGTTGCGCCTGGTTATCTTCCAGTTCAAGTTTCAAGCGGTCAGCATTGTAACCGCCTGCCCCTGAAAGGATGGCTTCGGCCGTCAGTCGCGCCAATCCGGCCTTGCCAGCCCGGTCGAAAGTCGCCCCCACCTTAACGACGGCCGAAACGGTGACGGAAGTCGAACCTGGTCTGGATGCCACGATAACCGGAAGATCCGTCAGGAGGACGTCCCGCTGGACGGAGGGAAGACGGCCCTGATTCGGGGAGATTTGGGCAAAGGCCGGGAGAAAGGAACAGAGGAGGAAAAAAAGGGGAAAACTCGTGCGGAACATTCCGGAAATCCTAAACGTAGGGCAAGCCATAATAAATTGCCGAATCGAAGAAGTCGTCGGGCGACCCCGCGAACGACGCGGGCGGATGGTAATCAAGGAAGTCGATTTCCGCTAGCCTGATGCGTTTGATTGTACCGACGATGCTTTTACCCGAGAGGAGTTGACGCCATGTTTTGTCCTACCTGCGGAACTGAATCCCATTTTCCCGAGCAACGATTTTGCAAAACCTGCGGGACAAACATTGCCGTTCTTTCGCAAATGCTGCGAAACCCGGCACCCGCGTTTACCGAAGCGCCAACCATTCCAGCCGGACAGCCGAAGCAGCGGGTCGTGGCAGCAATGCCCCAGGTTTCTCCACAGGCGCTGACGGCAGCCATGGAAGTTCTTGGCCGCCGGGAAGACAACACCCGGTCAATGCTGCGAAAAATCGGATGGGGCATGCTTCTGGGCGGTCCGATGATGATCCCCAGCATTGCCATAATCGGAGCCATCACCAATACCTTTCCGGAATTCTGCGTTTTCGGCATTCCGGTGACTTTGGCGGGTGTTTTCCTCCTGCTGTTTACCCGATTTGCCATGAAACGGCCAGAAATGCCGCAGGTGATCATCGTCCAGCAGAACGAACTGGCCGCTGCGCCGGTCGCCCTTCCCCAAGCGCCCGCGACACCCCTCCCCATCGGACATTCAAATTACTTGAATCAACCGCGCAGTGTGACGGAAGATACGACTGGCCGGCTGGCTTACCAGCCCGTCAACTACGCCCGCTAACTTCCCCATCCACAGAAGCGATATGTACTGCCCGAACTGCGCGACGCCGACCCAGGTTCCGGACCAGAATTACTGCAAAAACTGCGGCACCAACCTTTTGGTGGTGACACAAGCCCTGAGTGTTTCGGGTTCCAGTCCCGTTCTCCCCGCTTTCCCGACCAACACCCAGAATCTCGCGTTTGCTCCGGACCAGAATGAACTCACCCGGAGAAAACTTTCCAAAATCGGTTGGGCAATGATCGGGGGAGGGATTTTACTCGCGATTTTTCTGAACATTCTCGGTGGCGCATTCGGGGCGCTTTCCAACCGGCTGGGACATTTCATCTCAGAACTCTCCTCGTTCGGGATGCTCTTCACCGTCGCCGGTATTTTTCTGCTGTTCTACAACCGGATTTTGCACCGCAAGTCGAATTTGACACCGCCGGTCGTGTTGGTTCAGCAAAGCCCGGCAATGGTCCCCACGCCGGTGGCGATTCCGCCGCAACCTGTGCAACCTCAATACGTCAACTTGCCGCCCGCCCCGGCGACGTATTACGACACGCCTCCGAGCGTGACTGAAAACACCACCGCCCACCTGAACAAGATGCAGGTTCCGGTTCAGTACACCTCAGGCTCGCGCGATACCCAATAGTTCAAGAATCCGCCGGGTTGCCCGCTTCCATTTCGGTGGCGGGCGATGTTTTTCCTTCCAGAGCCGCTTTCTTGAAAAACTTTCGGCGGCCAGTTCCAGTCCGGTCAGATCAAGACGTTCCAATTCCTCGATTTCTTTCTCATCGAGACCGAAACCGCGCGCCGTTTCCTCGGGTCGGTCCAGAAAATCGTCCCTGAAGGCTTCATCCGTGTAGAGCCTGGCCAGAAATGCCTCGAAAGCGGGAGAAGTCATGCCGAAACTTCCCTTCGACGCTCGCGACCACGCGCGATGGCCCGGCGAGCCGCCTCAATTTCCCGCAGAACCTCAACGAACGGCGGAAACGCGCCGTCCCGTTCGATGGTGACGGTAAGCGAACGGGCACTCCGAAACGCGACTTCCTCCAGAAGCGTGAACACCGGCTCCGGAACGTCGTGAAGATGGTCGTCCAGCAGCCGCCTTCCCCCCTGATTTCGCGCCGTGACCCATTTTCCGCCCGCCAGATGGATTTGTCCCACTCGTTCGAGGGGAATCGTAGAAATCACGCCAAGCGGATCGAAATCGAAGTTGACCCCGTTGGCGTAAAGGTTGTGCAAATCGAGCAGCAAGTCGTTTTCACAGCCGTTGACGATTCCGTTCAACCATTCCGCCTCGTTCATTCGGCTTCCGGGTGGATCAATCAGGGTCGCCACATTTTCGATGAACGGGGCAATTCCGGTGATTTTTCGCGCGGTTTCAAGATTTGAGAGCGTTCCGTCAATAACCGAAGCGGTCCGGGGCGGAGCGGCGAGGTGCCCGATTTCAATTCCCCCGGCCCGAACAAACGCCAGATGCTCCGACCATGTTTCCGGCTTCACTTTTTCAATCAGGCGGGCAAATTTCTCCAGACGCCTTGCTTCAACCCGATGGGTTGAGGCCATGCCGAGCGATACGCCGTGCAGAATCACCGGCCTTTGGGCGGCCAGCGTTTTCAGGGCGGTGATTTCCTTTGCCGGCACATCCAGAAAATCGTCCGCCATGACCTCCAGAATGTCGATTTGGTCAAGGTGGGAAAGAATTCCGATTGCCAGTTGAGGACGCCACCCGAGGCCGATGCAGTCCCGGAAAGAATGAGGGATAAAGGTTGGAGGTTGATGAAACTCACGAGTTCCAGGTAAACCGTAACTTTTTTGAGTGTCCTTCTTCATCCTTCAATCCTCCGCCCACATCCTCTTCCTCATCCTCCGCAACCACCGCCACACCCGCCGCCGCCACAGCCACTTCCACCGCCACAGCTACTGCCGCAACTGCTGCCACAGGAAGATCCACAACCGGTTGAAGCAGTCGTGGATGCCGCGGCAGGGAACAACTCCTTGGCGTACGGGTAGGTTCCAAGCGGGAGGGCGGCGAATCCATACACGGCAGAAAGCATCAGGACCTGGTCACCTGCCCCGGCCGACTGGAGCATTGGCACCTGTTGCCGTGATTCCTGGTAAATCGTTCTCAGGTCGGAGAGAAACCGGTCGCCCCGGGTGGTACGGCGGGGGAAGGCGATGACGGCAAGGACAATCGAAAAGAATGCCGCCATCAGAACGGTGAATCCGAGATTGAAGTGTCCCTGCGAGATCGCGACCAGTATCTTCGTGAGGGCAACCCCGAGGATCATCAAAAGGCAGAGACCAAGACGAACCTTCCGGGCATTTCGGATGCCCTCATCGGGAAGCAGGCCGTGATATTCGAGTTCGCGGCGATACTCGTCGCAATAGGCCCTGATCTGCTCGTCAGCAAAAAGCGCCTTTGCTTCCCCTCCGCCGGAGAAAAGCCCCAGGATGCGACGTTCGAGCGGGTCCTTGACCGATGAAAACTCGACGGGCTGCACCGATACGAGTTTCTGACCTTCAGCTTTCAGCAAATTCCGTTCGATAAGAGAAATCGTCGCCAAACGGGCAACTTCATTCGCTCCGCCACGGAGAAAAGCAACCAGGTAGGGGTCGTTCAAACCAAGTTGTGGAATTTCTCCCCCTTCGGCTCGGCGGCGCATGACAACCGCCCCGATGATGGTCCCGATTCCGGCAGCGGCGTAGGCAGCCAGAAACTCGAACTTCTGATTTGCCACCATCAACATCAGAAGAACCAGGAACACAAAGGCGGACAACAGAAGAAGGGAGAGAGGCAGGAATATTCGTTGGATGGCATTCCCGGGTGATTCGGAACTGCGAGAGGAAGGGACTCCAGGCAGAAAACTCATTGCATCCTCCAATGGAAGGGTGGTTGGCCTGAATCAAACCGAATCGAAGCTGACTGCTTTACATTCGGCCGGATGTTTCGTTGGTCTTGCGTTTTCTTCATTCAAACCGAACCTACGAACGGCATGTAAAATCCTTTTAAAATTTTATTTCCTTTTTTCTTCCGTTTTTCTTTTCCGGATTTTGGCAATAGGACTCGTCCGAAAAGGAAAGTCCAAGTAGACTGAGGGATTCCATCGGGAAATACCCATGCCTGTTTCAGGATGGATGATTTTTTTGAGGATGCCCTGATTTTCGATGTCAACCGTTGCTGAAACCCGCCGCCGTTCCTTACCCGTCGCCCTTTTCGCCGAAATGCGGCCTCAGCAATGGACCAAAAACGTCCTGCTTTTCCCCGCCCTGCTCTTTTCACAAAACCTCACCAAAGTCAGGGAAACGTCGCTGGTTCTGGTGGCGTTTGCCATCTTTTGCTTCCTGAGCAGCAGCATTTACATTCTCAACGACTTGCTGGACATCGAAAACGACCGCCAGCACCCGACCAAATGCCGCCGTCCCCTCGCTTCGGGCGAACTGCCGGTGAAACTCGGAATCGTCGCCTTCCTTTTCTGCTCCGTCGGGACGCTTTCCGCCGCCTGGTGGCTGAACTGGCACTTTGGAATTGTCGCCACGGTCTATTTCGTTCTCCAGGTCGCCTATTCCATTCGGTTGAAGCATCTGGTCATTCTTGACGTGTCCTGCATTGCCGCCGGATTCGTTTTGCGGACCATCGCCGGAGCGCAGGTCATCAATGTCGAGATTTCATCCTGGCTGCTCATTTGCGCAATGCTGCTGTCCCTGTTTCTGGCCTTCGGAAAACGGCGGCACGAACTGGTCCTTCTGGAAGACGGAGCAACCGCCCACAGAAAAATTCTCGGTGAATACAGCACGGAGTTGCTCGACCAGATGATCTCGGTCGTCACCGCCGCCACCGTCGTCAGCTATCTTTTTTACACGGTGGCCCCCGAAACCGTGGCCAAATTCCACACCAAAAATCTGATTCTGACGGCGCCGTTCGTGCTGTACGGCATTTTTCGTTACCTCTACCTCATTCATCAGAAACAACTCGGCGGCAGCCCGGAAAAGGCGCTCCTCAACGACCCGGCCTCCATCATCAACCTGCTCCTTTATGGGATTACGGCCGTGCTGGTTCTTTACACGAAGTAAATTGTCCCGGCTTGGGGTTTCACGAAACCCGGTGGTGCATTCAAGTCCCCTCTTGCGTCTGTTTTCGAACAAATCCATAATCACGGCACCTTCAAAACCGACGGACGACCATGCGAGCCTATTCTCTCGTTCATTCCGCTCAACTTCGCATTGCGGTGTCTTTGGCACCCTTGTCCCGTCGCGCCAATCTTTTCGCCGACTAGCGGTTTTCTCCCAGTAAAACGCCTTCCCTCCCAGCCTTTACGGCTTTTCAGTCAACCCGCGTTTTTTCCCTGGAGGAATTCCCATGTCCGCAACCGCTCAAGCCGCCATCAAGTTTCCCAAGCTCGTTACCGAACTTCCCGGACCGAAAGCCAAGGAAATCGTCGAAAAAGACCATAAATTCGTTTCCCCGAGCTACACCCGGGCCTATCCGCTGGTCATCCAGCGAGGATACGGCGCAATGATTGAGGACGTTGACGGAAACGTGTTCCTCGACTTCAACGCCGGGGTTGCGGTGCTTGCCACCGGGCATGCCCATCCCGAAATCGTGAAGGCCATCAGCGATCAGGCCGCCGAATTCGTTCATATTGCCGGGGCTGATTATTACTACCCCCAACTAGCCGAACTGGCTGAAAAACTTCAGGAAGAAACACCCGGCGACTTCCCCAAACGGGTTCACTTTGGAAATTCGGGCGCGGAAGCCGTTGAATGCGCCCTGAAAGTCGCGATGTACGCCACGCGTCGGCAGAAATTTATCGCCTTCTTCAGCAGCTTCCACGGACGCACGATGGGCGCGCTCTCGCTCACGTCCTCCCGTGCCGCCCAGCGCCTCGGTTTCGGTCGCGCCGCGCTCGACGTGACGCACATTCCCTACGCCAACTGCAATCGCTGCGCCTATGGAAAGACGCCGGATTCCTGCAATGTCGAATGCGTAAAGGTCATTGAAGATCGCCTGTTCAAAACGACCTGTCCGAAGGAAGAAGTGGCAGCCATCGTCGTCGAAGCCGTTCAGGGCGAAGGCGGCTACGTCGTTCCGCCCGCGAAATTCCACAAGGAACTCCGCCGTGTGTGCGATGAAAACGGAATCGTCCTGATTGTCGATGAAGTTCAATCAGGCATCGGTCGGACCGGCAAAATGTTCGCCATTGAGCATTTCGACGTGGTCCCGGATGTCATCTGCTCCGCCAAGGGTATCGCCAGCGGCATTCCGCTCAGCGCGACCATCGCGAAAGCCGATCTGATGAACTGGCACGTCGGCGCACACGCCTCGACGTTCGGCGGCAATCCGGTTGGCATCGCCGCCTCCCTCAAAACCTTTGAACTGCTCCACAACGGCTATTTGAAGAATTCCGCCGACATGGGCGAACGGATGATGGCCGGACTTCGCAAACTTCAGGAAAAGTATTCCGATATCATCGCCGACGTCCGGGGCCTCGGCCTCATGATCGGGGTTGAATTCGTCAAGGATCGTACCTCGATGACGCCTGACCCTGAACTCCGAAACCGCATCGAACACGAATGTTTCCTGCGCGGCCTCATCCTGCTCGGCGCGGGCGAATCGACCATCCGGTTCTCTCCCCCGCTCGTTATCGACGCCGAACAGGTCGATTGCGCCGTCGGAATCTTCGATGAAGCGATTGCCGCGGCATTAAAGGGTTAGTTGAAAACGAAAAGTCAGGAATCCGAACCAAAGCCCTCAACGGACAAGGTTTCTGATTCCTGACTTTTTTTGTGGTCACGATTTCTTGTTGGTGAGTTTATCCAGGGCCTGATTCAGCTTCTGGTAGTCCTTGTTTTGTGGGTCAAGTTCAAGGGCTTTTTGTGCGGAGGACTTGGCCTCGCCATATTTCTTTTCGAAAAAGGCAATGACGGCGACCTGGGCGTAAACCCCCGCGAGGTCGCGTTTTCGTTTCAGGGCGTTGTCCTTGAAAATTTTGTCGGTTTGTTCCCTGGCCAACGCGTACTGTTTCCGATCAACGAAAATCTGGGCCAGCATTAGGCGGGGAGAGACTTCGAGACTCTTGCGCGTCGCCAGACTGATGGCGGAACGGGCCTGGGTTTCCGCTTCCTCAAGTCGATTGGCAAATTTCTTCCGATTCCCGAAAAACTGGTTCATGTAAATCTGGGCCAAAACGCTGTGCGCATAACAACCGTATTCCGCTTCCGGGTTGAGTTCGAGACATCGCTTCTCGGCAGCAATGGCCTCATCCACCTTGTTCTGCCTGAATTTCAGGACGCCAAGGTTCTGGTGCGCGGGGGCAAAGTCGGGATGCGACTTGAGAACGCGATAAACGAGATCTTCAGAATCGGCAAATTTCTCCTGTTCAAAGAGAATCTCGGCTTTCTCGATCATCAATTCCCGTGAATCCGCCGCGGTTTTCAGGGCCGACTCAATCCCTTCCAATGCCTCGGCGTATTTTGCTTCCTCACGCAATCCGCGTGATTTTTCAATGGACTCGCGGACCGTTGGCGTGTTTCGTTTTTCGGGGGGCGTTTTACCAATTTCGGCACCTGGCTTCGGGTTGATGAAGAAAAACCAGTATCCTCCGACCCCGGCACCAATGAGCGACAGAAGGAAAAAGGCTGAAATTCCGAGAACAAAACCGGTCCGTGACCTTCTCTGCGAATTTGAAACGGGGGGAAAAGGCGCCTGGAAAGCACCCGGGGTCTGAAAACCGCCATTCCCCGCGGGAGCCATTGGCGGAAGCGTTGGCGCACTCCCAGAAGGTGTTGCCCCAACCGTAGGAGCAGTTCCCGTAGCCCATACAGGGGTGGTGGGACCAAGTGGCTGCTGTCTCGTCGAAACGGTTTGTTGCGGCCCGGTGGAAACCACATCTCCCCCGCCGGTGGAATTGAACTGTTCGGTCCGGGGAAAATGACTCTCCTGAGTTCGAATGAACGTTGATTTCCTGGAAGCGTTTTCCAGTTCCTCCGCAAAAACACCCGCTGATTGCTGCCGCGAAGACGGGTAGCGTTCCAATCCCCGCATCACGACCTGATCGATTTCAACGGGGAGGGAAAAACCGGGACGAATTCGGTTCATTGAAACCGGTGCTTCCGAAACCCGGTAAACCATCTGTGCCTGGGGCGTGGTTCCGGCAAACGGAGACATGCCGGTGAGGAGTTCGTAAACGACCAAGGCAAGACTGTAAATGTCCGACCGGGCATCGACCGGTTCTCCCAAAACCTGCTCGGGCGACATGTACTTGGGTGTGCCGATGACGAACCCGGCCTGGGTAACCGACTTTCCGGTTTCGTTGGCCCCGATGGATTTGGCAATTCCGAAATCGACCACCTTCACGAAGTCATTGGGCAAAACAAGAATGTTTTCAGGCTTGAGGTCCCGGTGAACGATTGAAAGACCGTGCGCCGCATCAAGGGCCTGTGCGATTTGTTTTGCAATCCGGACCGCGCGCTCGACCGGCACGGGCGATTCCTGGCGGATGAGGTCGTCCAGCGAACGGCCTTCGATGAATTCCATCGCCAGATAAATGATGCCGTTTTCAGCCTCGCCGAAATCGTGAATGACCACGGCGTTTGGGTGATTGATGCTGCTGGCCAGCTTGGCTTCCCGCAAAAACCGCTGCATGGTCTGCGGATTCTGGGAGACTTCCGGCCGAATAACCTTGACGGCATCCACTCGGCCCAGCATTTGGTGCTGCGCCCGATACACCGTACCCATTCCACCCTGCCCGATTTGAGACAGTACCCGGTACCGTCCGGCGAGAACCCGTCCAATCAGGGTGTCGTGGTTCTCGCCAACAACCGTTTGGGGGGCGGATGAAGCGATTTGGGATGGTGGAGCAATGACGGTTTCGGCATCGGGTGACGGTCCGGAACCGGTCGGGACCGGCGAAATTTCAAGCGTGCCGCCGTCACGCGGACAAAACTTCATCGAATCCGCATAATGCTGGCCGCATTTGGGACAAACCTTCATTGCGAAACGTCCATCCGTCGGGGGAAATGGTTTTGAATCCTGAGTCCGTTCATTTCTTGGGCCTCATCATACGCCGAAAGGGAGATTCCGCAAAAAACCCTTTTTCCCAGATTCGGAAAGGGTGACCGCAAAGGCACAACCCAAAATGAGCCAAAGGGTCATGGCGACCTCACCATCGCCGAGATTGAAGTGAACCATCGAACTCACACAAAAACCGGAAAGCCCACCCAAAGCACCAAGAATGACGCCTGAACCCTCAAACTGCGGCCGTGAGGCAGCCGCTTTCAGCCCCCGCCACAAACCAGAAAACAAGGTGATCAGGAAAAGTCCGTAAACCAGCAGCGCCGGAATTCCGTACCACACCGCGATTTGAAGAAAGGTATTGTGAAAATGGCCCGGCGGAAGGTCACCCGCGGCATAAAGTCCCCAATCAAAAGCGTGAATTTTGTCGCTTCCCCGCCCGATTCCCAAAAGCGGATGGCGTTTGACCAGTTCCACCCCTTCCTGCCAAACCACCAGTCTCCAAAAAAGACTTCCCTCGCGGGAATCACCGACCCCAATGCCCCGGGTCGAATAGGCAAATCCAAGCGCAACGCCACCGCAGACAAGGACAACCGTCAACCAGACCAGATTTATTTTTACCCGAACGAGTTTGAATCGAATCGCGGCGAATCCGATGACCAAAACGCTGACCATCAGGCCCGCCTGGGGCGCACGGGTGTAGGTAAACCACAGGGCGGCAACCATTGTTCCGATGAAAACGGTCAGCCAAAGCCTTATTCGGGGATTTTTCAAAGCTGAAATCCACAAGCCCAGGGCCATGGAAATGAGCAGTTGGAGGACCTCCGCGTAAGTCGCGTAATGATCGAAAAAGCCCTTGGCCCGAAAATCCCGCGCTGGTTGATACAAAACCCCAAGCGTGCGGTCCTTTTTTCCGAATTCGAGAATGGACCGGACGGGAATCTCGCCTGAAACCCGAAGTTCAATCCGCCTTCCCTCAAACCGGAGCGTTCCTTCAATCGGGTTTTCGCATGCAATTCGAAAAATGTCGGTTGGGGACTGAACCCGTTTGCCATTGGCCAGAAAAAGAACGTCCCCGATTTCGAACTTCCCCTTGAAAGGTGAATCGTCGGTGAAACCGGTCATTCTGAAACCGATACCGCGTACTTCCTGGGAAAAAGTCTCCAACACATTGGCCTGAGCAGAAACAACCATCAGGCCCATCAAAAACACCGCGGTCACCGGTCGGCTTAGTGCCCGGGCAACCACCACGAACATCCCCATAAAAAGAACACTCCGCATTCCGTTGAGGCTCAGCCGAGGCTCGAAGGAAAACAGCGCGGAAAGAAAAGCCAGTCCGAAAAAGCCAATCAAAGGGTAAAAACCCGGAACCCCCTTTACGCTGCTGACTTTCTTCAAAATCAGCCACCGATAGGACCAAAGGAGGAACATCAGGAGTGAACTTGCCTGTGCCACCCAAATCGAATGGGGCGCTCCTACGGCATAAAAGGAAAGCAACACAAGGATGGCCGATGAAAGAAAATCTCTTTCCGGTCGTTTTATATCCATTGTCTCTGGGGCAGGGGTGGTCTCGGTGGGCATTCTTCGTTCCCGTTTCGGTTTTCGCTTGGGTATAATCGCGCCCGTCGAAAATCAATCCCCAAAGGAGGCTACGGCCATTTCCCCCGCGCTTTTGCAATCGGAACTCACCGGTATCCCGCTTTTTCGACGCGGCAAAGTCCGTGACGTTTACGATTTGAACGACCGCCTGCTCATCGTTGCCACCGACCGCATTTCGGCCTTTGACTGCATTCTCCCGAATCCGATTCCCGAAAAAGGCCGCATCCTCACGGAAATGTCGTCTTTCTGGTTCAGAAAACTCGCCACAATCGTTCCGAACCACATCATCGAGACGGATGTCTCCAAATTCCCCGAAAATCTGAAACCCTTTACCGACCAACTCACCGGTCGAAGCATGCTGGTTCGAAAAACCAATGCCTTTCCGGTCGAATGCGTGGCGCGGGGCTACCTCGCCGGGTCGGGCTGGAAGGATTATCAAAAGGACGGTTCGGTGTGCGGAATTTCCCTTCCCGCCGGTTTACGCGAATCCGACCGGCTTCCGGAACCACTGTTCACTCCGGCGACCAAGGCGGAGTCAGGCCATGACGAAAACATCAGCGAATCCAGGATGGCCGAAATCGTCGGGGCCGAACACACCCAAAAGTTGAAGGATCTCACTTTAAACCTTTATTCGGCAGCGTCGGAATACGCACGTTCGCGCGGCATTATTCTTTGTGACACCAAGTTCGAGTTCGGTCTCGACGAATCCGGGGCAATCGTCTGGATTGACGAAGCACTGACGCCGGATTCCTCGCGGTTCTGGGACGCCCAAACCTATGAACCGGGCCGTTCGCAGGATTCATTCGACAAGCAGTTTGTCCGGAACTACCTCGAAACCCTCGACTGGGACAAACAGCCGCCAGCGCCTGCCCTTCCCGAAAACATTATCGAAGCTACCCGGTTGCGGTATCTCGAAGCGCTCAACCGACTCACGAATTGAGCATTTTCGATTGAAGATTGAAGATTTTCGATTGGGAAAAACGATTTTGACCGTCCCAGTTTCTCCGTACCACCTGACCGAATCGTGATGTCCATTTTGATTGAAGATTTTCGATTGAAGATTTTCGATTGAAGAAAGCGAACCTGACCGTCCCGGTTCATCTTTCCCGCCCAGCCGAACCGTTTTGTTCATCACGCCGGATTTCCCAATCGGAATTCTTCAATCTTCAATTTTCAATCGAAAATCCAATGACCGGTTTTGACATTCTGATTTTTCTTATCGCCGGATTCAGTGCCTTCAGCGGGGCGATGAAAGGTCTCATTCGGAGCGTTTTTTCCTTCGGGGCGGTGGTGACCGGAATTGTTGCCGCCCTGGTTTTTCACGATGAAGCGGCGGGGTTCATCTCCTGGCTTGGTGCATCGGAAAATGTCGCCCTGGTGGTAGGTTTTCTGATTCCGATTGGTGTCTGCGTCCTTGCCGGGAGTTTCATTTCAACAAAACTTCGGAAAACCTTGAAGAAAACGGGTCTGACCTCGGTTGATCGGGTGGGCGGGGCAGGGCTTGGACTCGTCCGGGCGTGGCTCATCGGGTCGGCCATTTTTCTGGCGGTTACGGCCTTTCCGATTCGAATCTCCTCCGTGGAACAGGCCGTGACGATGCCGTTACTTTCGGCGGGCGCTCAAATGCTGGTGTCGATTGCATCCCAGGATTTAAGCGGAAAGTTTCAAAGGGGTATCGCCGAACTCCGCCAGATCAAGGAAAAACACCTCCCGGTTTCACCGGAAAAACCGAAAAAGAAGTAATTCGTTTCGGCTTTCCTTTTCTTTTTCGGGGCATCCTCGTTCGGCCTTCCAAAAAAACCACACCAGCCATTACCATCTTGCCAAACGCCTTTCTTTCACTTAATTTCAAGCAAATTTTCAGTTTGGCAAGCCTCGGTTGGTTATGTTGTGGCTGCTTTATCACCGAGGGTTTCAGCCCGACCTTCGGCCGCATTCCCTTTTTCGAGTTCAATCCCAATGAGCAACCTCAAGTGCTTTCATTGCGGCCTGGTCAATTGGGCCTCCGCAACCCATTGTCAGCGGTGTTCCTCGCCACTCCAGGCTTCCTCCCAAACGAACCAGGGTGCGCCTCGCGGTACCGGCCTTCAACCATCAACGATGAAGATCATTTCCACCGATTATGCCTCGGCGGCGATTTTTATCTTCACTGGCGCGCTTTGGCTCATGTACCTGGTATTCGGGGTGCTGGGCATCCAACCGGGTCGGAGAGGAAGAAACATCGACCTGAGCGGTCCCGGTTTAATGATTGCCGCCGCGGCCTTTACGATTCTTCTCATTCCTATTGCAATTTATCGAATTCGGGCCTTCAAAGGACTCTTCTCAAGAGGCTTGGAGGTAAAGGCAATCGTCACCAACACCGAATTTTATAATGGACGGGGCAAAATTGACTTCAACTATCTGTTTCAAGGGAAATCCTATAACGGGACGGCCACGGTAAGGGAAAACAACCAATCCATGAACGTGGGCCTTCAAACCGAGATCATGGTCATCGTTGATCCCCAAAACCCTCAAAAGGCCGTCATTCGGGACCTTTTTACCGGATTTTGAAACCCGTCAATCCTTCCCTGGTTTCACCCGGACAACTTTGAAAACAAAAAGGGGGGGCGTTTGGCCCCCCCTACAAATCTCAGGCAATTTTTTTAAGCCTTCGAAGCCATTTTGAATTTCCCGCCGTGGTATTCCTGAAGGCTGTGAACTTCCGGCTGCTGGTTCTGTAACGCCTGAATCGCGCTCGTCACGGCGACCGCGCCGGTGATGGTGGTGATGCAGGGAATGTCGTACTGAATTGCCGCGCTGCGAATCGCCTTTTCATCAAAGTGCGACAATTTTCCAAGCGGCGTGTTGACCAACAGGTCAACCTTGCGGCTGCGAATCAGATCAACGACGTTCGGTCGGCCTTCATTCACTTTGAAAACGACTTCGACCGGCAGCCCGGCCTCCGCCAGCATTTCCTGGGTCCCCCGCGTGGCAACCAGATTGAACCCAAGCCGGTGAAGCCGCTGGGCGACCTTCAAGGCATTCGGTTTGTCGCGGTCATTGACACTCAGGAAGACCGTTCCGGATTTGGGAAGCTTGGTTCCCGCGCCATACTGCGCTTTCAAATAGGCCATTCCGAAGTTGTCGGCAACGCCCATCACTTCACCGATGGAGCGCATTTCCGGCCCGAGGACCGGGTCCACGCCGGGGAACTTGATGAACGGAAACACCGGGGCCTTGATGTAGAACCGGTTCACGGAAAGCATCGGCGGCAGGTTGTAATCGGACAGCTTGTGACCGACCATCAGCAACGACGCGATTTTCGCAATCGGCACACCGGTGGCCTTGCTCACAAACGGAACGGTTCGGGACGCGCGGGGATTCACTTCAAGGACGTACACAATGTCGTCCTTGACGGCGAACTGAATGTTCATCAACCCGACAACCTTGAGCGCCTGCGCGAGTTTGCGGGTGTAGTCGCGCATCACGTCGAGATGCCACGGTTCGATCATGTAGGTCGGCAATACGCTCGAACTGTCGCCCGAGTGAATACCGGCTTCCTCGATGTGTTCCTGAATGCCCGCAATACAAACGTCATCGCCGTCGGAAAGGGCGTCCACGTCCACCTCGGCGGCAGATTCCAGAAAACGGTCAATCAGAACCGGGCGACCCGGTGAGATACCGACCGCTTCCACAACGTAACTGGCCAGACTCTGCGAATCGTAAACGATCATCATCGCCCGACCGCCGAGAACGTAACTGGGACGGACCAGCACCGGATAACCGATGCGATCGGCAACCTCGACGGCTTCCTCAACCGACGTAGCCATTCCGTTGGGTGGTTGTGGAATGTCGAGTTCCCGCAGAAGGTTTCCGAACCGTTCCCGATCTTCGGCAAGGTCGATGCTCTCGGGAGAAGTCCCGATAATCGGGACTCCGGCGCTTCTCAGGCCATCGGCCAGATTCAGGGGTGTCTGGCCGCCGAACTGAACGATGACGCCGTCCGGCTTTTCCCGTTCGACGATGTGCATGACGTCCTCAAACGTAACCGGCTCAAAGTACAACCGGTCCGCCGTGTCGTAATCCGTCGAAACGGTTTCCGGATTGCAATTCACCATGATCGTTTCGAATCCGGCGTCCTTGAGGGCGAAGCTCGCGTGGCAGCAACAGTAGTCGAATTCGATTCCCTGCCCGATGCGGTTCGGGCCGCTGCCCAGAATCATGATTTTCTTCTTGTCCGAGGGTTCGGCTTCACATTCATCCTCGAACGTCGAATACATATAAGGCGTGAAGGATTCGAATTCCGCCGCGCAGGTGTCGATTCGCTTGAAGACGGGTTTGATGCCGTTTTTCAGGCGACGGTCGCGAACTTCGGCCTCGGTGCTGCCGATGGTGCGGGCGACACGGCGATCCGAGAACCCCATGCGCTTGACCTTGAGGAGTTCGCTGTTGGTGAGTTCGTCGAGGGTTTTCCCCTTCAGTGCATTCTGGGCGTCGGCGATTTCCTTGAGTTGATGGAGAAACCACGGGTCGATGGCGGTCAGTTCGTGGAGTTCCTCAACTGACCAGCCGCGCTCAAGGGCCATTTGCAAATAGCGAATGCGCTCGGGATTCGGCGTGACGAGGTGGCGGCGCATGTCCTCGTCATTGGAATAGCTGGGAATCTTGGCTGCGGTCGCTTCAAGAGAACGAAGCGCCTTCATGAAGGATTCCTTGAAGGTTCGCCCGATGGCCATTGCCTCGCCGACGGATTTCATCGAGGTCCCGAGAATCGGGTCGGCGGTCTGAAACTTTTCGAAGGCCCACTTCGGAATCTTGACCACCACATAATCGAGGGTCGGCTCGAAACTGGCGGGCGTTTTGCGGGTGATGTCGTTGGCGATTTCGTCGAGGGTGTAGCCGACCGCCAGCTTGGCAGCGATTTTGGCAATCGGAAAGCCCGTCGCCTTCGAGGCGAGAGCGGATGAACGCGACACCCGCGGATTCATTTCGATGACGCGAACCCGGCCGTCCTGCGGATTGACTGCAAACTGAATGTTCGAGCCACCGGTTTCAACACCGATGCGGCGAATGATTTTCAGCGAGGCATCGCGAAGAACCTGGTATTCCCGGTCGGTCAGCGTCTGGGCGGGAGCGACGGTGATCGAGTCGCCGGTGTGAATCCCCATCGGGTCGAAGTTTTCAATCGAACAGATGATGACGATGTTGTCGGCCAAATCGCGCATCACTTCAAGTTCGTACTCTTTCCACCCGAGTACGGATTCCTCGACAACCACTTCCTTGACCGGACTCATGGCAAGGCCGCGTTCGACTATGTGGAAAAACTCCTCATCGTTGTAGGCGATTCCACCGCCCGCTCCCCCAAGGGTAAAGCTCGGACGGATGATGGCGGGGTAGCCGACAGTGGCAATGACATCCGACAAATCGGTTTCGGGATTTACGAAAACCGCCTTGGTCATTTCAAGGCCGATTTCGTCCATGGCTTCCTTGAACCGTTTTCGGCTTTCGGCAACCTGGATCGCTTCCACGTTGGCGCCAATAAGCTGGACGTTGTATTTGTCGAGGATGCCGCTTTCGGCCAGTTGCATCGCGAGGTTGAGCGCGGTCTGACCGCCCACGGTGGGCAGGAGGGCATCCGGCCTTTCGCGTTCGATGACCCCAATGAGGGCATCAAGGTTCAACGGCTCGATAAAGGTCTGATCCGCCAGTTCGGGGTCAGTCATAATCGTCGCGGGATTCGAATTGACCAAAACAACTTCGAATCCCTCAGCTTTGAGTGCCTTGCAGGCCTGCGTGCCAGAGTAATCGAACTCGCAGGCCTGCCCGATGACGATCGGGCCGGAACCGATGATGAGAATTTTTTGGATGTCCGTCCGTTTGGGCATTGGCTCGCTCCGTGTGAAAGGCTTTCGGGAAAGTACTTTTGCGCCAACGCAAAAGGCGGGATTATGCCTGCCCTTCACAAATGTCACAAGCAATCGGACTCCCTTTTCCACGGTTTTCGCCGTGTTTACGAGGTAGTCCCTTTGTGCTAAACCTTACGCCCGTTTTCAAAAACCAACCAGCGGAGACAGGACCTTGAAAAAAGTCGGGAAAAACGCAACCCAACGCCGGTCCGAACTGCGGCCGGAAATCCGGAGCACGACGGTTCTGGCGGTTCGACGGGGCAATCAGGTGGTTATGGCCGCGGACGGTCAGGTCACCATGGGTTCCACCGTGGTCAAGGGCAGCGCACGGAAAATCCGTCGCCTTTACAATGACAAGATTCTCGCCGGTTTTGCCGGGTCGACAGCCGATGCCTTTGCCCTGTTTACCCGTTTTGAAGCCAAGCTTGAGCAGTATCATGGCCAGCTTCAACGCTCGGCCGTCGAACTCGCCAAGGAGTGGAGAACCGACAAATTTCTTCGACACCTTGAGGCTTTGTTGCTGGTTGCGGACGAAAAGGCCACCCTGTTGATTTCCGGGACTGGAGACATCATCGAACCCGATGACCACTGCATGGCGATCGGGTCGGGTGGTGCTTTCGCACAGGCAGCAGCCAAGGCACTGCTTGAACACACCGAACTTTCGGCCCGGAAAATCGCCGAGGAGGCGATGAAAATCGCAGGTGAAATCTGCATCTACACCAACCAGTCGATTGTCTACGAAGAACTTTAATTATCAGCCGCAATTCCTTCCCGAGCACTTTTCAATCCTATGGTCATCTACCTTTCCGGAAACGTTGAAGACATTCCCCACTTGGACGACTTGACTCCCCGTCAGATTGTCCACGAACTCGACAAACACGTCGTTGGTCAGGCAGCGGCCAAGCGGGCCGTGGCAATCGCTCTGCGAAACCGTATCCGTCGGCAGAAACTGGCCCCGGATCTCGCGCAGGACGTCATGCCCAAAAACATCATCATGATCGGTTCGACCGGGGTCGGGAAAACCGAAATCGCCCGTCGGCTGGCACGACTTGCCAATTCCCCGTTCCTGAAGGTCGAGGCTTCCAAATTTACGGAAGTCGGCTATGTGGGACGCGATGTCGAATCCATCATCCGGGACCTCGTGGACATTGCCATCGACCTGGTTCGAGAGGAAAAAATCACCGAAATCGAGGACAAGGCACAGCACAACGCGGAAGAACGGTTGCTTGACCTGCTTCTTCCTCCCCGTGTCGGCGAAGATGACTCCAATGATCCCGACGATTCCTTCCACCGAACCCGGGAGAAATTGCGCCAGCAACTTCGGGAAGGAAAACTCAACAACCGAATTGTCGAAATGGAGACAAAAGAGCGCAATTTCCCCCAGGGAATTGAAATTATTACCCCGCAAGGAATTGAAGAAATGGATATTAATATCCGGGAAATGATTCCCGGATTGTTCCCTGGCGGAAAAACGAAAAGCAGAAAAATGTCGGTTGAGGAGGCAATGGACTACCTCCTCCAGGAAGAAGAACAAAAACTGGTCGATATGGATCAGGTCGCCCGGCTTGCGGTGGAAAGAGTCGAGGATTCCGGCATCGTTTTTCTGGATGAAATTGACAAAATTGCCGGACGCGAAGGCGGGGGCGGGCCGGACGTTTCGCGCGAAGGTGTCCAGCGCGATATTCTTCCAATCGTTGAAGGAACGACAGTCAACACCCGGTACGGCATGGTCCGGACCGACCACATCCTCTTCATCGCAGCGGGCGCTTTCCATGTCGCGAAACCGTCGGACCTGATACCTGAATTACAGGGACGTTTCCCCATTCGGGTCAATCTCGATCCCTTGACCAAGGACGATTTCAAACGGATTCTGACCGAGCCTCGCAATTCATTGGTTCGTCAATACATTGCCTTGATGGAGACCGAGGGGGTAACCCTCGAATTCACCGAGGACGCCATCGAGGCGGTGGCCGACTTCGCTTTTTCGGTCAACAAACAAACTGAAAACATCGGCGCGCGAAGACTCCACACTGTTCTCGAAAAAGTTCTGGATGAAGTTTCTTTTAACGCCCCGGACCTTGAAAACAAGCATTTTAAAATTGATGCAGAGTATGTAATCAAGATGCTTGCCGAAATTGTCCAGAACGAAGACCTGAGCAAATACATTCTTTAAAAAAAGAATGAGGATAGAAGGATGAAAAAAATAAATATTGGGAATGAAATAAAAATTTATTCTCAAGCCTCAAACTTTTTTTTTCGGAAGTACAGAAGCAGTAAATTCATCCTAAACGGCTTCGCTTTTTTTCTTTTGGCTGCGTCTTCAGCCGGTTGCGGCAAAGTCGGCGACCCGGTCCCCCCGGCCCGAACCATCAAGGCCACCACACAACAACTGGAAGCCCGTCAACAGGGCGCCCGCATCCTTGTGACCTTTCCGCGCCCCGCCCGGAATCCCAACCTCGGAGGTGTCACCCGAGCGGACGTATTTCGGCTGACTGAAGATGCGAATGCTCCGGCAGCACTCCCTATCGAGGTTTTTTCCGACAAGGCAAGGCTGGTTGGCACGGTTCGGGGTGGCCAGTTGTACAATTCCGGGCCATTTGTGGCGTATGAGGATCCACTTGAGGCCACCGATACTTCCCTGACGGCCAGGCGTTACCGATACGCAGTCCGTTTCTTTGATGAAAATGGTCGTCCAAGCCCCTTCTCGAACTATGCCCTTGCGTACCCGACGCCGGGGGTTGCCGAGACGCCATCCGGATTGACATCGACCCTTTCGCAGGATGCGCTGACGCTTCGATGGAACGGCCCGGCCAAAAACATCGACGGGTCGGCCACTGGCACCACCGCCTTCAACATCTATCGACGGAGCAAGGGAGATGCTTTTGATGGGCCGTTGAATCCAACCCCGGTGACCCAAACCACCTTTGCGGATACCCGGTTCAGCTTTGAAACCGAGTATGAGTACGTTGTTCGCGCCGTTTCGTTTTACCGTGGTGAACCAATCGAAAGCGCAAACTCTGAAGTTCTTTCGCTTAAACCGGTAGATACCTTTCCACCCGCACCACCGGTCAATCTTACCGGGGCTTCGGCGGCAGGAATCGTCAACCTGTTCTTCCCTTCGGGACCGGAGCGGGACATCAAAGGATATTTTATTTATCGGACGGAAATTGGCGGAACAGGTGAAGCCGTCAAACTTACGCCCAACCCGGTGACGCAAACGACATTTCAGGACCGCCGTGGAGTCGCTGGTAAGACCTATCGTTATCAGGTCTCGGCGATTGATGTGTTCGGAAATGAAAGCGGCAAGTCGGACCCCGTCGAAGTCGAGGTCCTTCCCTGACGCCGCTAGTCAATGACGAAATCCGATTGTTGGACCACCGTGGCTTTGGTCCCGGTTTCATAAGCCACCACTTTGAGTACATACCGCCCGGCAGCCATCCCATCCAGTGGCAACTCCGAGGCATAAGTGTAAGGGGTATTTGCCACCGGGATGGTTTGAGTCCGACGAACCGGGGTAGCAAAAATCAGTTTTGAGCCACGGTAGATCTGGACCTGCACGCCAAGGTTTGATTTCGGCGGGGCAGGTTGTGGGACAGGAACGTTGAAAACCCGCACCATAAAGGCCAGTTTGTCCTTCAAACCATACGACCGAAGCGCCTGATTGGCGGGAACGTAGCCCGGCGGCAAGCCCGGCACGGTGGTGGCCGCCCCACTTCCTCCACCGTTCGGGGTTTTTGGTCCGGTCGTGGCATCCCTTAAAAACAGAATGTCGGACATGGCCATTCCCGGCCGGCTCAGGTCAGGAATCTCGATCCATCTGGATACCGCTCCCTTCAAACCCGAAACATGGTCGTAAACCCCGAACCGGACATTGTAAAGACCCGGTTTTAAGGCTTGTCCCTTGATCTGACTGAACCACGATTTGGACACAAGGGCGTATCTTTCGGGCGAAAACGTCAAGGTAATCCGATCTTCCAGAGCGTTGACGGTATTTCCTTCGATGTCCACCACCACAAAGGCGGAAAGAAGGTTATTCACCTTTTTCCCATCGACCTCGTTGAACCGAATGGCCTTGAGGTCAATAGCGAGGGAAAATGCCGTATCCGAATCATTCCCCGAAAAGAAGCTGGACAGTTTGAGTGGAATTTCGGTCGGGGCTGCCAGTGCGCCAATGGCGGACTTGAGTTCGCGGCGTTCAATTTCCAAAGTGGTCAGCTTGGCGTCGCGTTTGGCCTTTTTTTCAGCGGCTTTCTGGATGGCCTTTTCGTCGGGCGACAAGTAACCGGTCCTTCCGCGGACCGTGTAATTGCCGGTTTTTACTCGAATCTGGATATTGTGGAATTTTCCATCCGGCTTTTTGTCGGGGTAGTAAGCCAAAACATAATAAATGTCGTTATCAGACAGCGTTTTCTGAAGCGCCCCAAAGATGTCGTTTGTATTGTTCACCGTGAAACCGCCGGTTCGCCCGGCAATTTCCCGCATGGCGTCGAGTTTGGCGGAAATTCCCTGAGATTCAATCCGATTGGCGAGGATTGGATTATCAACCATCCCCGAGTTGCCAGCATCCATTCCGACGGTTTCAAGTCCGGCCGTACTGATGGAATAGACCGTCACACCAGCCCGGGTCGCCGAATCAATCGTCCGGGTGACCTGATCCCGTCCGTTTCCATTGAAATCATCGGTAAAAAACCCGTCCGAAGCCAAAAAGAGCGATTTTCGGCCCCGGAATCCGGTCAGGGCTTTCAGAGCCGCTCGCATGGTTTCAATGGTGATCTGTGTTCCGTTTTCGGTTTCCTGGGCAATCTGCCTTGCGATGGACTCAACCTGTGAACGCGCCATATCCGGAGTGATCCCCGGATTTTCCCGGATATACCGCTGAATCCCGAGCTGAAGGGCGTCAGGGTCGTTTCGAATGATCAATTGCGCCTGGTAAGGCGTGATTCTGGCTTGGCCGGGTAAGGCTCCGGTCTGCCGACTCCGGGGTGCCAGCTTTTGAACGGCTGCCCGCATAACCCTTTTGTCGTCAGTCATTTGCTGTAAAAATCCAAGCGCCCCGCTGGTCGTGACGATCAAAAGGCTATCCCCTTCGGAGATTTTTTTCTCCACGAGGTCCGTAAGTCCCTTCTTGAGGTAGACCATGTTCGCAACATTGATGTGAATATCGTCCACCACCACCGCGAAAAAGCGAGGCTCTGCCGGGATTTCGATGTCCTTTTGGGGAGGTTTTCCAGCGGTTTCGGTCGGGGGAACCGTTTTCCCCATTGGAATGCCATTTCGAACCAGTGAAAAGAAGGCAATCTCCTGCGGTTTTTTGTCTTCGAGCAGTTCGAAATCTTCTTTTTTCAGGTTATCGACCGGCTTTCCCTGTTTGTCCACAACCACGGTGTCGAGTTGGAGGAGCTGGGTCCCGACCGAAATCAGGGGTTCATCCGGATCTTCATCCTGATCCTCTCCCGGCGGGGTCGAAGGAGCCTGGGGATTCTGCGCCAACGCCGGAAACACGGAAGTACAAAGAAAAATAGAAATAAGAATGAGAAGAAAACTCTTTCGGAGCATGCAATTTCCCTTTTCCAACAAAAATCAACCGGAAGATGCCTGACTTTCAACCGCAAATCATTGTCAATCCAGTGTTTCCCCACTAAGGTTCGGCCACAACCGAAACAATGGCCCACACACCGATCCGAACCACGGACCGGTTTGAATTTGGGTGACGGAATGAACGGTTACGATTTCATATCACACGCCGAAATGCCATGAAGTTCGTCTTTTCAACCCAGTTTTTATGGCTGTTCGCCGCCGGGGCCGTCCTCTTTTCCCTTGGATGGATCAATCCTTCGCTTTTGATTATGGGGGGCCTTTTTGATTTCGGCCTTCTGATTGCGGCGCTCATTGATTACCGAAGTGTGGGAGGTCCCGGGTCCTTTACCGTCGCACGTCACTGTGAAGGCCGTTTCTCTCTTGGCGCCGAAAACATTGTCCAGATTGAAGTTCAGAACAATCAAAGGCTCCCCCTGACCATTCAGATCAAGGATGAATATCCACCCGAGCTTCGGGCGGAAGGACGGGAATTGACGCTAACCCTCGGCGGGAGAACCCGCAAAGCCTTCCGTTATTCCCTGTTCGCTCCCGCACGGGGGTTGTACCGGTTCGGAAATATTGCCGTCCGCCTGAAGGGCAAGTTCGGACTGGTCTGGCGGCAGGCGGAAATTCCCGCCGCCCAGGAAATCAAGGTTTACCCGAACATTCTCGAAGCCAAACGGCACGAGCTGTACGCCCAACGGAATCGCGAACTCCGCCTGGGGCAACGCCGAATGCGTACCAAAGGCCAAGGACGGGAATTTGAATCGCTCCGGGAATTCGTGGTCGGAGATGAAATCCGACACATTTCGTGGTCTGCCTCGGCCCGTCGGGGAAAACTGGTCACCCGCGAATATCAGGTCGAACGAAGTCAGAACATCGTGGTCATGCTTGACTGCGGTCGCCTGATGACGTCCCGCATCGACAGCCTGACCAAAATGGATTACGCCATAAATGCAACACTTTCAATTGCTTATGTTGCAACGGCCGGTGGGGATAATTTCGGATTGCTGGCGTTCAGTCGGAAAGTCGAGGCGTTTTTGCCCCCGAAACATGGTCGGGGCCAGTTGAATGCCGTCCTCGAATCCCTTTACGACGTGCGGGCGGAGTTGATTGAACCCTCCTACGCGCGGGCCTTCGCGCACCTCAGCCGGAATTGCCGGAAACGGTCGCTTGTCATCATTTTGACGGATCTGGTTGACCGAGACGCTTCGGCGGAACTTCTCGCGCACACCTCGACCCTGCTCCCCCGCCACCTGCCACTCATCGTCACCATTGGCGACAAGGACCTCCGGGCGCTGGTCAAGGAAATTCCGGAAAACGCGCAACAGGTCTACGCTCAATCGGTTGCCGAAGAACTTATCGGCCAGCGAGAACGCGCCTTGCGACGGATTACCGAACTCGGGGGACTGGCACTGGACGTCCCGACCGGTCGGCTTTCAATTGAACTGGTCAATAAATATCTGGACGTGAAGGAACGGGGACTGCTTTAAAAGTCTGGAGTCTGAAGTCGAGAGTCTGAAGCCCGGGTCAGACTCAAGGCCGGAAAGACAGGGAGACAAGAAACAGTCAATCACCGGACGCAAGGTCTCGGGTTTTTCATCCTTTTCCCGACCGAAGGTTCCATTTCCCTGGATTTGACTTCAGACCCTCGACTTCAGACTCCAGACTTTGCCTGTCCCATCCTTTTTCCGATTTCCTGGATGTGGCCCCGAAGCAGCGGCTCATCAAGGGTTTTGACTTCCCTTCCATCGAAAAGAATCCGGCCACGAACCATCGTCAGACAAACATCTCCCGCATTTGCGGCGGCAATGATTCCGGCAGCCGGATCATGAACCGGTTGTGTGTGAGTGCCCTGGAAAGAAACCGCCGTGATGTCGGCGTCTTTTCCGACCTCCAGCGTACCGATATCCGCCTCCAGCCCGAGGGCCAAGGCCCCGCCGAGGGTCATCCATTCCAGCATTTCGTCGGGCGTGAGGACAGAACCGTCCCCCCGGGAAGCCCGGTTCAGAAGCTGGGTAAACCGGCTTTCTTCAATCAGATCGCCTGAATTGTTGCTGGCGACCCCATCGGTCCCGATGCCCACGGCCACGCCCCTTCGCCGCATCTGGACGACCGGAGCAATCCCGTGCCCGAACTTGGCGTTCGACTTGGGGCAATGGGCCACCCGTGCCCCCCAAAACGTCAAAAGACCAATATCCTCCTCAGTTGCGCGAACGCAGTGAATGAGGAGTGGCTTTATCCGTAAAACATTCAAATCGCTGAGGTAACGGATGGAGGACACGCCGGGCGGGGTCCAGTTGATCCCCCTTGACCTGAGATTTTCGGCAAAGGGCCCGAGTCCGCGCCGCATGAAGTCGTCCTCGGCCTGCGACTCGGCGCAATGCATCGCGAGGGGCATTTCATCCCGCTCGGCATATTCGGTAACAAGTCGCAGCAACAACGAGGAAACAGTGTAAGGCGCGTGCGGGGAAACCCCCACACGAACGAGCGACGTTTCCATCCGCCGCAGCGCCTCAACCTTCTTTTTCAATCCGGCCAGGCTCTTTTTGGCCTGCATTATGTCCGGACCGAAAACCTCCTGAAATACGATGCCACGCTGTCCCCCCAAAACCAGGGCTTCCATGGCGGCCCCGGAATCTCCCGTGTCGGCAAGGGTGGTGACCCCGGCACGGATGGATTCAAGCGCACCCCATTTTGCCGAATTTGCCAGATCGGTTGCGGTCAGGAGGTTTGTACGGGTTTGGGTGAGTGTCCGAATCCAGTCAAAAAAAGGGAGATTTTCAAGAAACCCCCGCATTACGGTCAGTTCGAGGTGGGTATGGACATTTACAAAACCCGGGCAGATGGCCGCTTCACCAAGGGGAAGGGTTTCGAGAGGCCCGAGCCGTGCCAGTTTTGGGCGGAGTTCCTGCTCGGGACCGACCGCAATGATGACACCGCTCTCAATTGCCACCGCCCCATATTCAATAGGGGGGGATGAAATCGGCATAACCCAGCGGGCGGTCAAAAGGGTGGTCATCGAGAAAAAACCGGTGAACGAACAAAGTAGAAAAAATTCTGGGGATGACGGCTCGGTTCAAGGTTACCCCGGGCGGGCCAATATTCCCAAGGCAACCGCGCGAGCTTCTTCAAACGTATTCACCTCACCATCGAGCTGCCGCTCGAAAACCTCACGCATGATGCTCCCGACCCTGGGGCCAGGGGGGACTCCAAGTTCGAGAAGATGCCGGCCGAGAAAAATTGGCCGCGGCAGGTCGTGATGGAGTCCGAGTTCGATGAAACGTTCAAAAAATCGTTCCACGCTCTCCATTGATTCCTCCGAATTGGCAGTCGCCCGCCCGAGCCGATACAGGAGTTCACCGTCTACCCGCAGGGAAAGCCGACGAAAATCACCAATCGAACCGGATGATTTCATTATTTCCTCCGGCTGACTGGCCTCGGCAACCAGAGCGAGGACCTGCTTTCTGACGTCATACCCACCAAGTGTGTAAACCCCGAGCCGGTTCAAAAAAGATTCCGCCTTTTCGATAAACGGAGAAGGCTCGAAAAACCGGGCGGTGACGGCCAACATCAGGGCAATTTTCTTTTCCACCGGGAGGTCGGAATTGTCGCGGGCGGCGGCGTCAAGGCCAAGAAGGGTTCTTTCCCAGGCTTCAGGGGAAACGGAATGGTCCTGAAGTTCTTTGAGTCCAGCGATTTCCGGGAAGCACGAATTCAATGCTCCAACCGTTTCAAGTGCCAGCAATCCCACTGAGGGCCGGGCCGACTTCAACAGGATTTTCTCAAACTCCCCCCAGACCCGTTCGGGAGGCAGGTCGTCCAGGGGAATTGTCCGGCAGAGAGCAATGGTTTCCGGCTCAATCCTGAAATTGAACCGGGCCGCAAACTGGGCGCCTCGCAATACCCGCAAACTGTCTTCGATGAAAGTCGTCGCATCAACCACCCGTAAAAGCCCGGCTTTCAAATCCGGCAATCCGTTTTGTGGATCGATGACCTCCAGAGAAAGTGGATCAAGCATCAGGGCGTTGATGGTGAAATCTCTCCGGCGGGTGGCCTCGAAAAAATTCATCCCGGGGTCACCCTCGATGATGAACCCACGGTGGCCGCGTCCGGATTTGGATTCCCGCCGGGGGAGTGAAACATCCACTTCTTCCGAAGACGATCCGTCAGGGCGGAATTTATAAACGACGAACTGCTCCCCAACGGCATTGACGGTTCCCGAACGTTCCAGCAATCCCCTGAGGGCAATTCCTTCAAGACCATATACTTCAAGGTCGAAATCTTTTGACGGAAATCCCAGAAAACGATCCCGGACAAACCCGCCGACAAGTAGCCCACGTCCGCCAAGAAGGCGGATTTCCTCGCAAAGCCGGGTGAGCCATTCGGGAAAAGCCATAAAGGAGGTTCAGACCCCGGGAGCTTTTTCGTTGAATTTGTACCCCTCGCCCCAGACGGTCAAAATATAGACGGGCTTTGAATTTGGGGGCTCAAGTTTGGTCCGCAAACGGGCGATATGAGGGTCGATGTTTCGATTGAATCCCTCGTCTTCACCAAGGTTGAGTTCGTCCAACAATCGGTCGCGGGAAAACACCTGCCCCGGACGCCGGGCCAGAACGTTCAGAATCCGAAACTCGGTCGGGGTCAGAACAATTTCAACGCCACGGCGGGAGACGGTCCGGTTTCCCAGATCAATCCTCAAATCCCCCCGCAACAGGATGTCGTCGTCCTCGGGAATGCGGGCGTCACGCCTGAGAATGGCATTGATACGCAACTCCAACTCCCTCATGCTGAACGGCTTGGGAAGATAGTCATCCGCCCCGAGTTCCAACCCCTGCACCCGGTCATTCAGCTCCCCCATCGTTGAAAGAAACAGAATGGGAATCTGAACGCCCAAATTCCGGAGTTCCCGACAAACGGAAAAGCCGTCCATTTCGGGCATCATCACGTCAAGCACGATACAGTCGGGTTGATGGGCCAGGGTCAGCGTAATCCCTTCACGACCATCGGGGGCCTCAAGCACGGAAAAATTGCGGCGCCGAAAATATTCGCGCAGGGCGATCCGGACGGCCCGGTCGTCATCAACAATAAGAATGGTCGGATTCGTGATTGCGGTCATAGGTACCGTCAAAGAATGAAATAATTTGGCCAACCGGTCAATTTACCGTATTGAATTCGATTCATATCGCGGCTTTACCTGAAGATGGAATCCCCTTTATGATGCCGCGTACTCGCCGACAAACCCTTTCGTTTCATTTTCCAAGGATTTGCGGATATTTCAGCCACATCCCGTGGAGGAGCCGTCATGTTTCAAGAGATTCAGAATTACCTCGGTGACGATGCCGAGTCGTTGCTGAGCTACCAGGCCAAGGGTATTTCAAGCGAAATGCTCCACCTGCCCGGCCCGGATTTTGTTGACCGTGTTTATTCCGCGACCGATCGGAGTCCGCAGGTTCTCCGCAGCATCCAGCAACTGTTCGACCACGGTCGGCTTTCAGGAACCGGTTACCTTTCAATTCTGCCGGTCGATCAGGGCATTGAACACAGCGCGGGCGCGTCGTTTGCCCCCAACCCGATTTATTTCGATGGTGGAAACATCGTCAAACTGGCAATCGAAGGGGGTTGTAACGCGGTAGCCTCGACGTTCGGCGTTCTCGGCTCGGTGGCTCGCAAGTATGCCCACAAAATCCCGTTCATCGTCAAAATCAACCACAACGAATTTCTGTCTTACCCCAATCGGTACGATCAGGTGATGTTCGGTAGCATCAAACAGGCTTGGGACATGGGCGCGGTTGCCGTTGGGGCCACGATTTATTTCGGTTCGGATGAATCAACCCGTCAAATCCAGGAAGTTTCCGAAGCGTTCCAGATCGCCCACGAACTCGGCATGGCCACCATTCTCTGGTGCTACACCCGGAACTCCGCGTTCAAGACTGCCGAAAAGGATTATCACGTTTCCGCCGACCTCACCGGTCAGGCCAACCACCTCGGGGTGACCATCCAGGCCGACATCATCAAGCAGAAACTTCCGGAAAATAACGGAGGATACGAAGCGCTCAAGTTTGGAAAGACCCACAAGAAAGTCTATTCCGAACTGACCACGGATCATCCGATTGACCTGACCCGTTATCAGGTTGCCAACTGCTACATGGGCCGGATGGGCCTGATCAATTCGGGCGGGGCCTCCGGAAGCAATGACTTTGCCGAAGCCGTCCGGACCGCCGTCATCAACAAGCGCGCCGGGGGAACGGGCCTTATTTCAGGCCGCAAGGCGTTCCAGCGCCCGATGGAGGAAGGTGTCAAAATCCTGAACCTGATTCAGGATGTCTACCTCTCCCCCGAAGTGACCATCGCCTAGTCGAAACCGCCACCGACGAGCCGGAAGACACACTTTTTCGTTTTCCGGCTCGTTTTCTGTTTATTTCCCCCATTTTTATGGAGTTAAGTTTCGTCATCCCCGCCTACAACGAAGCCGAGCGCCTTCCGGCTTCCTTCACCGAACTCGAAACTTTTTTTCGGGATTTCCCCTACTCGACTGAAATCATTGTCGTTGACGACGGGTCGCGTGATCGGACCGCCGAAGTCGTCCGGGCGGCAACACCGCGATTTGAATCTCCCCGAACCAGTCTCCGGCTGGTCCAGAACCCCGGAAATCGAGGAAAGGGTTACAGCGTCCGTCACGGATTTCAGGAATCCCTCGGAACGGTTGTCCTTTTTTCCGACGCGGACCTTTCAACGCCGCTTGGTGAAACGCTCAAAGTCGTCGAACCCATTCTCAACGACCGGTTTGACGTGGTTTTCGGGTCGCGGGATCTTCCCGAGTCGAAGATTGGCGTTCACCAGTCACCCTTTCGTGAATTTGCCGGTCGCGCCTTCAACCGGGTGATGCGGCTGATGACGGGTCTTCCCTTCGCCGACACCCAGTGCGGCTTCAAGGCCTTTCACCGGGAAAAAATGAAGCGGGTTTTCGAACTTCAGACCATTGAAGGGTTTGCCTTCGACGTGGAGGTTCTTTATCTGGCCAAAAAGTTCGGCGCACGGATGAACGAGGTCCCGGTCGAATGGAATCACGTCGAGGGTTCCAAGGTCGGAATCAACTCCGGCTCGGTCCGGGCATTTGCGGACATTGCCGGAATCCGATGGCGAGACCTGCGAGGAAAGTACAAAAAGGAAAAAGGCCCGGTTTGACCCGGGCCTTTTGGTTTACGGGATCAATCCCGATCAGAACACGAACTTGGCCGCAAGCTGAACCACCCGCGGATCGAAGCTGTTTCCGTTCACCGCGCCAAAGGTCAGCGCCGGGTTCGGGGCCAGTGTTCCGAAGGTGGGCGTACCACCAACGTTGGTGCTGTACCGGAACAGGTTCGTGTTGATGTTGTTGACGTTGAACCGGTTGAAGGCGTTGAAGAACTCGCCGACCAGTTCGATCCGGTATTTTTCGCGAATCGGGAACGCCCGGGTAATCCGCAGATCGGTCGAAGCGAACACCGGCCGACGGAACGTGTTGCGGCCGAACGTGAAGTTCGAACCGACCACCGGAGCCCGGTCAGTCGCGCCGGTTCCGTCATTGTTGACGTCACCGCCGGCGAAAGCCGAGTAGTTCTGCCCGGAAGCCACCGTCTGGATTCCGCTGAGCGACCAGTTGCTCAGGATGTAGCGCAACACCGGATTTTTCACACCCTTGAAGTAGTTCAAATCCCAGACACCGCTGAACACGAACCGGTGCGGCACGTTGATGTCGCTTTCGGCCCGTTCATCGCTGATTAGAAAAGAGTTTTGAACGTTTCGGGCGGTATCCCCGGCGGTGACAACGGTTTGGTCGGGGCGATTGTCGATGGCTTTCGACCAGGTGTAGGACAACAGCAACTGGAAGTTGTGGCTGAACCGCTTGGTCACCTGGACCGCCAGTGCGTGGTAAACCGAATCACCCGTGCTTTCAAACTGGAACAGACGACCGAAACCGGTCACAGGGCGGGCGGCGGTGAAACGGGGGAGCTGAACCGTCCCGATAAGAGGGTCGGTAGCCAGAATGGAGCTGCCGTTCGACTGACGAATGTTGTAGGTCGTCAGTGTCGGGGTCGGAAGGTTGATGTCACGAGTCCGCGAAAGGCGGATGCCGCGGGTGAACAGGTAGTTCACCGAAACCGACCAGTCCTTGAACAGTTCCCGTTCAACCCCGAGACTCGCCTGATGAACCATGGGATCGACGTAATCGGGAGCAAAGAAGAAAAGCTCAAGCGGCGGAACTGTCCCACCGGTCGGGAATCCATTGAAAACATTCGGGTAGGTCAAACCAGCCGTCGGGAACTGGGCCGCGTTGAAGGTCACCGTCTGAACGCTGATCCCGTTCTGGGTATGAGCCGTTCCAGTAATAATTGACGGAGTTCGACCGTAGAAAATCCCGTAACCGCCCCGAACGACCGTTTTGTTCTCCCCGAAGACGTTCCAGGCGAAGCCGACGCGGGGCGCCCAGTTGTTGTAATCCTGCCGGAAACCACCTGTCCGGATGCCGAACGCGTTCAGGTTGGCGTTCTGATTGGTAACCGGAGGCGGGTTTTTCGCCTGGGCGTCGTACCGCAGACCGTAATACAGGTTCAGACGCGGATGAATGTTCCACGAATCCTGAATGAAGAACGCGTATTCGTTCGAATTGGGGAACGAACGCGGGCCGTTGGTGCCAGCCCCGGCAAACGCCTGCTGATAAACGACACCGGGACCGCCCGGGGTGTTGGCGGCGAAGGCGTCATAGCTGGCAAAGGTATACCGTCCGCCGAACGTACCGGGGAAGAAGTTCAAAATCCGGTTGAAGATGAAGTCGAAACCCATCTTGTAGGTGTGATTGCCCCGAACGTAGGTCAGGGATTCGATCAACTGTCCGCGTTTTTCGGTGGTTTCGCGGGGGCTGAAAAAGTTCCGACCGAATACGAAGGACGCCGTCGCCGACCCCGGAAGAAGGATGGTCGTTTCCGGATCAGTGCTGTTCGCGGTTCCGAGTTGCTGGTCGCGCGAAAAGAGAAACCGTCCTTCATTAATAAGGTTGGGCGTGATGATGGTCGTAATCTGGGCATTCACCGTGTCGGTCGTGGCGATGGTGTCGCCAGTCGCGCTTTCGGCCCGGATTTGACCGCCGTTTTCAAGGTTCGTTCCGGTAAAAAGCTGCCGGTTGTAACGGACCGAAAGGCGGTTGGCGTCGTTAATCTGCCAGTCCACCTTGCCCATGTAGACGTTCTGGTTGAAACCCTGCTGGTACGGCGCGGTCAGGGCAACCAGCCGGTCGCGGACCGCCTGCGGGAAGGTCGGCGAAACAGCCGGGATGCCGCCCACCGGCAAAACCACGACCGGGTCGTTCCGACGCTGTCCGTCATAGGCGAAGAAGAAAAAGAGCTTGTTCTTGATGACCGGACCGCCGATGGAGCCGCCGAACTGGTTGACCCGGAACGGGGGACGGGGACGGTTGTTGGCCTTCAGAAAGCCGTTGTTGGCGTTGAGGGAGCGATCCCGGAAAAACTCGAACGCTTCACCGTGGAATTCGTTCGTCCCGGACTTGGTGATCACGTTG
Source organism: Blastocatellia bacterium NZW_1522 (assembly GCA_039793685.1). Lineage (GTDB taxonomy): Bacteria > Acidobacteriota > Blastocatellia > Chloracidobacteriales > Chloracidobacteriaceae > JAAFHI01. The sequence goes on along the minus strand of JBDRAL010000002.1, from coordinate 83,851 downwards.
ACCACCGCGCCGCCCGCGCGACCGAATTCGGCGGCGAAGTTGCTGACGTTGACCTGAAACTCCTTCACGGACGACTGGCTAAACTGGTACGGCGCGCGCACGCCGGTCCGGCCGAGGGTCTGTCCAAAAAAGGTGTTGTCGTTGCTGGAACCGTCAATCAGAAGGCTGTTAAAGGTTCCGCGCAGACCGCCCGCGGAATAGTCGCCCCCGCGGGGGTCGGTGTTGATCCCCGGGGTCAGCCGGATGAAGTCGAGAAAGTTGCGACCATTGACCGGCAAATCCTTGACAGCCCGCTGGTTGATGGTCGTCGCCTGCTGTGTCCGGCTTACTTCGACCACGGTCGAGGAATCGGTCACCACCACGGTTTCATCCGTGGCCCCACCGGCGGAAAGCTGAATTTCAACCGTTGCGGTCTGGCCGATTTGAAGGACCACCTTCCGGGTTTGCGCGGTGAATCCGTTCGCGTTGACGACGATTTCATAATTGCCCGCGTCCAGGGCGGGCGCGCGGAATTCACCTTCCGCGTTTGCGGTCACTTCACGTTTGAGACCGGTGTCGGTGTTGACGATCGAAACCGTGGCCCCGCCGATGACGGCACCGGTCGAATCCTTGACGACACCGTTAATGGCCCCGCCGGTCGCCCGGGCCTGCGCGGCCGCCCCGGTCACCAACCCGAGGACAAGAGCGACTCCCAGAATCGCCCGAACCGAAAAGTTGAGAAAAGACATAACAATTTCCCGAAAAAAAAGATTTAGGATGACGGATTGGTCATCCGGAACGAAACGCGCAGCTTACGCCCCGCGCTTTACAAAAAGGTTTCAAACTTCCCTCCAAGGTCCGGAAAAAGGCGGCCATTTCCTAAAATGAACCGGCCAAATCCCCGCTTCCCCTTTCCCGAAATCAGAATTGGGCACACGTCGAGGGCAATGGCGACCTGGAGGGGCTGGCGGACTGGAAGCAGGGGGACGGAAGGGCAAGTGGTACCGCTAACGGGGCTCGAACCCGTACTCTCCGCCGTGAGAGGGCGGCGTGTTAACCGATTACACCATAGCGGCCCGGTTTATCAGGTTGGCAGGCAAAGTTATTCTAAGAATTTTCTCATCCTGCGCAAGAACATTGACGGAAATGTTCACTACGCGGCCGGGACGACCGAAGTTGCCTGAATTCGAAGGAGGCTGGTGACAAACCCGTCCGAATCCCGTTCGATGCCAACGGAAAAGGTCCCCTTGACGACGTAAGGAATGGTGGTGTCCTGAAAATCGACTTTTTGACCATCGACCCGGACGAGCACGAGATGCTGTATCTGGGGCGGAAGTCCGAAGCAACAGCCGTTGGGGGATTGGGCGAGGATGAACTGTAGTTTTTTGGGGTCAGGATTGTACAGGGGCATCACGAACCCGGTAATTTCAACCGTCCTGCCATTAAGGCTTTTCAGTTGCGCCGGCGGCGGCTGGTCCGTGGTGGCGGGAAGGTTCGCGTCGAACTTGTAATCGGCGTCCTTGATGTAGTCGAAACCGAGTTTCACGCCCGAGCCGGTCTCAACCAGCCCCTTGCCGGTGGCCGCGGCGGGCGGTTTCGACTGGAAGATACTGGCGACCAGAATCCCCGCAAGCAGGACGATCATGCCTATGGTCAGCCGTTTTTCGGTCAACAACGCCATAAAAACCGAACCTTATTCACCGAGTTTTTTCGCGCTTCCGCCAACGATGCGGTACAGGCTTTCAATCTGGCCGTACTGGTTTTTCTGCGCCCCGGCCTGGAAGCGTCCGGTCACCGTCACCGGAAAATCACTCGCGTAATCGAGTTCTTTCCCCGGCGCGAGGGACACGAAGATCATCTGGTCGATGCCGGGACCGTCGGCGAAGCAACAGGAAAGCGGAACCTCGATGAGGACGAACTTCCGAAGCTTCCCTTCCCCCATACCGAGCGGAACCATGAAGCCATTGACGGTCACGAGCTTCCCGTTGAGTTCGTTGGCCCGGGCCGGAAACTGCGGGCTTTGATTGACGACCCTTACCCCGGCCAGTTCCCGAATCCGGAGATTCGCCCCGGCAACGGCGGCAAATCCGGTCAGGGCCGACTCTCCCGTGAGTAACAGCGAACATCCGAGAAACATCACCAGCCCGAATCGGACGCCCCCCCCAAAGATTTTTCTTGCAAACATGATGGTCACCTGATCAAAAGAATGAGGCGGATACTAATCCCACTTTCCTCTTTTCTTCAACGCCTTGCGACTGGTAAGCCGGCTTCCGAAGTCGTCGTTTTGACACAGGGGACATCCGGCCGTTAGGATGAAACCGATTCATCCAACTCATTTCTAGCATCGAGAGGTCGGGCTTCCGACCATTCGCCGAGCTTCCGGAATGCAGGGACGCTCAAGGAGGTCAGTTGTGCCGGCCGATTACCCACTCCCTCATCCCCCCAACCCGGAACCCGTGACTCCCTCCATACCGTTGCGCGGTTCGTTTCTCCCCGGCGAAAAACTCGGGCCGTACACCCTCATCGAACGAATTGGCCAGGGAAACTTCAGTGTCATCTGGCTGGGAGAACGAAGGGGCTTTCTCGCGACGACCCGGATGGCCCTCAAGTTGCCCCGGGACGTCGAAATTCCCGTCGAACAGGTCCAGCAGGAAGCCCGGCTGTGGGCCTATGTCTCCGGCCACCCGAATATCGTTCCCCTAATCGACGCCGACATTTACGACGGACAGGTGGTCCTCGCCAGCGAATACGTCGCCGACGGCTCGCTGGACAAACTGATGGAGGAACATGACGGCAAGGCTCCGACAGTGGAACTGGCGCTCGGGATCGTCCTCGGCATTCTCGGCGGCTTGCAGCATCTGCACGAACGCAAGGTGATTCACCGGGACCTCAAGCCGTCGAACATCCTGCTTCAGCATGGCGTGCCACGCTTGGTTGACTTCGGGGTTTCCCGCCTGCTCGACGGAAGCTCCCGCAGCCTGACCATCGCCGGGACCACCAAATACATGGCCCCGGAAGCCTTCGACGGATACCGCTCCGAAATCACCGATCTGTGGTCGCTCTGCGTCATCTTTTATCGCCTTCTGAGCGGAAGTTTTCCCTTCGACAATCTCAGGGAGATTATCGACGGGAAAGTTCCCCCGCTGCCCGAGGAGATTCCCTCCGACATTCGTGCCATCGTCAACCGGGGATTGAGTCAGGACCCGCGGGAGCGTTTTCAGTCCTGTCAGAGCCTGCGGGCGCAGGTCCGGGAAAGCCTCCGGCGGCTCACTGGCGAAAAGGAGCAACCCGCCAAACCTGCCCCGGTCCAGCCCGAGAAAACCACTGCCCCGATTTCTCCCCGCCCCCTGAACCCCACCCTTTCGTGGTTTTCAACCGGCCGGAACGTCAAACTCGGTTTTCCCTCGCTCAGCAGCTTCGTCTTCGACCACGTCATGCTCGACGCCTGGGGGAATCCGGTTGACTGGGCCTCGGGAGAATGCAGATTTTTTGACGAGGTCATTGGTGACGGCGTCAAGCTCAGGCTGGTGTACATTCCGGCCGGCAAGTTCCAGATGGGCAGTTTTGCCGCCGAAGGAACGCCCCGTGAAAAACCTCAGCATCCGGTTGAAATCCGGGCTTTTTTCCTCGGCGCATTCCAGGTGACGCTTGAACAATGGCTAGTGGTTTCGCAACTTCCCAAGGTAGACATCGAACTCGACCCCGAACCGGCCGATTTCAAAACCCACGACGCCCTTCCGGTCAACCGGATCACCTGGCAAGAGGCGGTCGAATTCTGTAATCGCCTCACGCAAAAAACCGGCCAGACCTACCGACTCCCGACGGAGGCCGAATGGGAATATGCCTGCCGCGCAGGTACCGGTACACCTTTTTCCTTCGGCGGAAATCTGGTTTCGAAATTCGCGAACTTCGACGGGCACCGGCCCTACCAGAACGGAATCCCGTCCGACGCGCGCGAACGTCCGATTCGGGTCGGAAGCCTCGGCGTTCCGAACGGTTTCGGGCTGTATGACATGCACGGGAATGTCTGGGAATGGTGTCAGGATCAGTGGCATTCATCCTATGTTTTCGCCCCGACGGACGGCACGGCGTGGGACTGGGGCGGTGAATCCGGCAATCGGGTCATTCGGGGAGGTGATTTCCTCTCCGCGGCGGATGAATGCCGGTCTGCCTTCAGAAAAATGACGGCCGAGGAAACCCTGCACCCGGGAATTGGTTTCCGCGTGGCCCGTTCAATGTGAATGCTCACCGGCCGAGATGCCGAGGTGGAGGATGATTTTTTCGACCAGCAAACTCAGGGTGACCGGTTTGCTGACGTAATCGTTCATCCCGGCCTCAAAACACCGTTGGCGGTCTTCCTTGCGAGCCAGGGCCGTGAGCGCGATGACGGGAATCGTCCGTGTCCGGCTTTCCGCCCGAAGCTGCCGGGCGCACTCCAGTCCGTCCATCCGGGGCATCTGAAGATCCATCAGGATCAGATCGGGGACGTGATGCCTGGCCACGTCGAGGGCCTCGATGCCATCCCGGGCGACCAGAACATCGAACCCCTTTGCTTCCAGATAGTCCACCAGTAGACCGACGTTCTCCTGGTTGTCCTCCGCCACCAGAATTCTCGCCCGCCCCTTGAATTCATTCGACGGTAAAGATTGGGCCGCCGACTCGTCCGGCGCACCGACCTCCCCGACCTCCCCGGTAAGCTCGGAGACGGGCAGGATAACCGTGAAACGACTTCCAACATTGACAGTGCTTTGAACTTCCACCCGCCCTCCCAGCAGGCGGGTCAGACCGTCAACGAGTGAAAGTCCGAGTCCGGTCCCCTCGAACTGGCGGGAAAGCCGGCTGTCGAGCTGCACGAAGGGTTGAAAGAGGTTGGGAATGACATTTTCGGGAATCCCGATTCCCTCGTCCCAGACCGAAAATTCGATTTCACCGTTCTGCGGCCGCCAAAGAACGTCCAGACCGATGGATTTTCCGGACGGAGTGAACTTGACCGCGTTACCCAGAAGATTGACCAGAATCTGCTTGAGCCGCCGCTGGTCCGACTCCATGGTCACCAACTCATCAGAAATTGAGAGCCGCAATTTCAGGTCTTTCCTCAGGGCCTGTTCCCTGACCAGCCGGATGACCGAGTCGCAGGTTTCCCGTACCGAAAAAACCGAACGTTCGGCTTCCATTTTTCCGGATTCGATTTTTGAAACGTCGAGAATGTCGTTAATCAGGTTTAAAAGGTGATTTCCACTTTCCTCGATGGTGGCGACCGGTCGCAACACCCGGTTGGAAACCTCTCCGTAAACGCCATCCCGGATGGATTCGGACAAGCCGAGGATGGCATTCAGGGGAGTTCGTAACTCGTGGCTGACGCTGGCGATGAATTCATCCTTCATGCGCGAAATCCGCAAAAGCATCTGATTGGCCCGGTTTTTCTCCTCCGCCTGATTCCGCAACAGTTCGGCGGCCTTTTTCTGGTCGGTCATGTCGGCCAGAATGGCGAGACAACCCGTTGCGGGACCGCCTTCGGGCTGGATCGGGGAAATCGAAATGAGCGCCGGGATGTGGGTTGCGTCACCGCGAACGCACGACCACTCCTCCTCGACCAGCAATCCGGTTTCAAGAATGGTCCGGAAAACCGAAAAATCAGGCGCAACGGGGCGACCAATCCTTTCGGCGAGCTGGTTCGCGCGGCTGGAGACCTCCTCCCCGTCCAATATCGTCAGCAAACTCTGAAAGTTGACGACCCGGTCCGCCCGATAGCCGAGAATCCGTTCGGCGGCCGGATTGAACATGCGGATGATCCCCTCCAGATCAGCTGTAATGATGGCGTAGTTCGATCCGTCCAGAATCGCCTGCTGCAACCCCGTCAGTCCCCGTAATTCACGGTTTACCCGTTCAAGTTCACGAGTGCGCTCATTCACACGCAATTCTAGCCCCTGATTGAGTTTTTTAAGGTCGTTGGAAATTCGCTGGCGCTCAAGTTCCGCCTCGGCCTGCGCGGCGAAGATTTCAAGCGTGACATGCTCGCGGTGGATGAACTCCCGGGAGGTCTCGAAAACCAGCCCGAGGAGCCCGACCAACGCCCCGGAGGTGTCGTGGAGTTCGCGGCATTTGGTCGTTTTTGAGTCAAGCCAGATGCAAAACGGATTCGAAGTCGGCACCTCGGACGGAATCCGGAGATTCCCTCCCTCGGTCAGCCATTCGCTCAGGCAATGGCCTCTTACCAACGAGATTCCTTCCAGTTCAGTCTCCAATTTTCCGCGCCGACAGACGGAAACGGTTCTCAGGTCCTTGGGCGCCGGATCTCCCGCCCGGATCAGGAAAGCCCCTTCCGCCCGCACCGCTTCCGCCAGATTCATCACCAGCGAGGGGAAGAATTCTGGACCGACCTTGACGGAAACGCCGGTCGTGATGCTTTGAAACATGCGTTCGGTCATTTTCCGTTCGGTGATGTCGTTCATGATCGAGATGAATTGGGCGGGTTTTCCCTCCGTATCGAGAATCGGGACACAGGTCGCGTCCACCCAGAACTCCCGCCCATCAAACGCCCGGTTGCAAACCTCACCCTGCCAAACTTCCCCTTTCAGAATGGTTTGCCACATGTCAGAGAAAAATGACTTGGGGTGCCGACCGGACTTCAGGATTCTCGGATTTTGGCCAATGATCTGGTCCCGCGAATATCCGGTCAACTCGCAATACTTGTCGTTAATCTCCAGAATTTTACCGTCCGGACCGGTGATGAAGACCAGTGAAGTCTGGTCGAGAGCCGACCGCACGTTTGAAAGGGCCAGATTGGCGAGCTTGAGTTTTTCCTCAGCGTTTTTGAGTTCTGAAATGTCGATGACCGCGCCAATGACCCCCGCCACCCCGCCTTCCCCAGCCTGAAGCGGGAAATAATTCCCCAACCAATAGTAGGACTTCCCCTCGATTCTCGATTTTTCGTCCACAATCTCTGCCCCGAGGACGGCCTCGCCTCGCTCAAGTACGGTTTCGAAAATCGGAGCCAGCGCCGCCTCAAGATGGGGGAGAATTTCGAAAACGTGTTGTCCGAGGTGGTAATCGACGGGGTAATTGTTCATTTTCGCCAGAATTTCGTTGATTCGGACGAACCGGTAGCGTTCATCCGCCACGAAAAGGCCAACCGGCGCGAACCGGTAAATCTGCTCCAGTTCCAGGAACTGACTTTCCAGAGCCGCCCGCGAAAGCATCAGTTCCTGCACCGTCTTTTTTCGTTCCGTGACATCCCGAAGGGCGGCCATGAAACCGGAGCCCTGGTTGTAATGAACGTCGGACAACCGAATTTCATAGGTTCGGGACTGCCCGTCGGCGTCAGGAAAACGAACCTCAAACGTTTGTCCGGTATTTTCGGGCATCCTCAGAACCAGCCCCTCGCCACGCGTCCCCAGGTTTTCGAAAATCGACCCGGCCTTTTGGTTGAGCGAATGAATCCGCCCATCAGGGTCGAGCAGCAAAACCGGGTCGGCGCTCAATTCCATCAGAAACTGAATCTGTTCCCTCGATTCCTTGAGGCGATCCGAGGCCGTTCGGCGGGCAAGCGCCTCACGTCCGAGCAGAAACGAGAGAAAAAGGGAGGTTCCCGTCACGAAGGCCAATCCCTTAACCACGGAAAAAAGGTATTCATCTCCCGATTCAGGGAAAATCAGCGTGCCGATGGTATCGGAAGTGAGAATCCAGGCTGATCCGAAAAGGAAAAAGAAAATGACGATTTTCCATTCGGCCCGCTTCATGGTGCGGCTCGCGAGACCGATTTTTTTGAAAAATCCGACCATTGGAAATGTTTTCCGAACGTGGGGTGCGCCAACAGGGTGGCGGGCCGCAAACCGGTCGGAGGCGGAACCCCGAAAACGAACGGCGCCCCCCCCCAACGACCGGCTTCCCCTCTATTTGAATGCGGAAATACTACGAAAATCAAGAAAAACTGGAGTAAAACCGGTGAAGAAACCCAAACGGAAAACAGACCCTGAAAGGAGAATTAAATTGTTGCGTTTGAGGAAAGAAAACGATTAATTTTGCCGTTTTGGCAGCTCCACGAACAATCACTCATCCAAAATTCCGGACCCAGGGTGGACGTCATGGAAACCGCGTCTCTACCGAAAACCAGGATCCTGGTGGTTGACGACCACCGGGCCAACCGCCAGCTTCTGGTCGATCTTCTTTTCGCCCACGACTTTGAAGTCACTGAAGCGGAAGATGGCCCGGAAGCCATTTCCCGAACCCAAAGCTGGAAACCGGACCTGATCCTGCTCGACATCGCCATGCCGGGAATGAACGGTTATGAAACCTGCCAACGAATCAAGGAACTTCCCGAGGGCCGGGAAACGCCGATCATTTTCATCAGCGCGCTGACCCAGCCGGAAGACCAGGAAACCGGATTCGGTGTCGGTGGGGTGGACTACATCACGAAACCGATCCGAGGGAAGGAAGTGCTGGCCCGCGTCGCCAACCACCTGCGGATTGCCAATCTTCAGCGCGACCTGCGCGAACAGAATTCCCGACTGCTGGAAGCCAACTCGGTTGGTCACCGGCGAAAAATTTCCTCGCAGCATCTTCTGGTGGAAATGATCGGGGCCAGAACGGGCGATTTTCCGACGGGCGCGGTTCTGGATAAAAAATATCGGCTCGATGAAAAAATCGGGGAAGGCGGCTTCGGGGTGGTTTACCGGGGACTCCACATCGCCCTGAATCGCCCGGTCGCGGTCAAGATTTTCCGCCCCGCCTCGGAAGGCGATACCCAGAAAGCCATCCGGAAATTCACCCGCGAGGGCATTCTCACCAGTCGGGTCGAACATCCCAATGGCGTCATCGTCCATGATTTCGGATTGGGCGAAACGGGCGTCGCCTATCTGGTCATGGAACTGCTCAACGGGTTTACCCTGCGGGCACTTCTGAACGGACACAAACGGATTTCCCTCGCCCGTTGCGCCGAAATCCTCATTCCGGTCTGCTCGTTCCTCGCCAAGGTACACGCCGCCGACATCGTCCATCTCGACCTCAAACCCGAAAACATCTTTCTTCACCAGTTCGACCACACCGAGGTCATCAAAGTCCTTGATTTCGGAATCGCCAAAACCATCAACCGGGACGACCGGGCCAAAATGGACACGCTGGAAAACCAGGTTGTCCTCGCCGGAACGCTTCACTACGTCGCACCGGAGAGCATTTCCGGAAAGAAATGCGACGGGAAAGCCGATATGTACAGTCTCGGGATCATGCTGTTTGAAATGCTGACCGGAGAGGTCCCCTTTCGCATGAACGGAAGCGATCTGGTGTCGATTCTGAAAAAGCACATCTACGACGTCCCGCCAAAACTTTCAGAACGGGTCCCTGACAATCCCCCTGAACTTGACCTTCTGGTCGCGCGGCTGCTCGACAAGGATCCCGAAAACCGTCCATCCGCGGCTGAATTCCCCGAACTTTTTCTCCGAGCCGCTCACCTTCCCTGGCCCATCCCGTCGGCCAGCCAGCCGCCCCCACCGCCCGCAAACAACCAACGGGAAACCGCCACTCTCGAATTCCAGGAGCGGGAGTTCGAAATTCCGCTGGATTGAACCGGAAATCCAACCCTCGACCAGCCGATTTCCCTCATTTTCTCCCCTCGATGGCGGGCGAATTGACAACTCGCCTCCGCAACCTTTAGGGTTCCGCCTCTTTTCTCGTAACACATCTTGTGTTTCGCACCGAAGCGGCTGAAAACCGCTCACTCACCCATTTTGCAAGCGGGAAGTTCGTAGGAATGCTTCGACTGGACAAGCTGGAAATTCGCGGTTTCAAAAGTTTTTGCGACTTTACGGAAGTCGTCTTTCATGAGGGGATTACCGCCATCGTTGGCCCCAACGGGTGCGGAAAATCGAACATCGTCGATGCCATCACCTGGGTTCTCGGCGAGCAATCGGCCAAAAATCTCCGCGGCGGCAAGATGGAAGACGTCGTCTTTAACGGGACGCGCGACCGCAAGCCGGTTGGGATGGCGGAGGTTCTGCTGACCTTCACCGCCGTGGCGGACATCATTGCCCGCAATGAAGACGAAGAACGGGAAGCCTTCGACGACGGCCTCCCGACCATCGACATTGAAGCCACCGAAGTTCAAATCGTGGATGAACTTCAACCCGCCGGACTTGAAGCACTCGAAACCAACCCCGATGTCCAGGCCATTCCGGAAGCCAAGCCGGTCAAGCGGCGCGCGCCGCGTCCCCGCATTCCCACGCTTCTTGCGGGTGAAAAAATCACCATCGGTCGAAGGCTTTACCGGAGCGGCGACAGCGATTACCTGATGAACGGCCGCCAGTGCCGTCTGCGCGATATTCAGGATTTCTTCAGCGGGACCGGTCTGAGCCGCGCCCACTACGCCATCGTCGAACAGGGGCGCATCGGTCAGGTTCTTTCGTCCAAACCGTACGACCGCCGCACGCTCATTGAGGAAGCCGCCGGAATCAGTCGGTTCAAAGCCAAACGGCACCAGGCGGAACTGAAACTCGAAGCCACCCGGCAGAATCTCTCCCGCCTCAATGACCTGATTTCGGAAATCGAACGCCAGATTTCCAGCCTCAAGCGGCAGGCGGCGAAGTCCCGTCGTTTCAAGTCCTTACGGGATGAACTCCGCAACTGGCAGCGGATTTACTTCCTGCGCGCCGCCGCCAATCTGACCGAAGCTCAGAAAAAAGCCTCGGAAACGCTCGCCGTCCTTTCCGCCGAACATGAAAAAACCGGACTCGCCGTCACTCAGGTCGGCGAGGAAAGCGCGGCCGCGCGCGCGGCCGCCCGCAACGCTGAGGACACTCTCGCCACGCTCCGGCAATCGGCGGCCAACGCCGAACTGGAATTCGACCGCGCCACCAACCTCATCAAGCACCTCTCCGAACAGCTTCAGCAGGTCAGCCAGCGCCGGAAGGAACTCGCCAACGAATCCGGCCACTCCGCCGAGCGGCGCAAGCTGCTCGACACCGCGCTGGAGCAAAGCCGCAAAACCAACCAGCAGCTTTCCGAGGAACTGACCGCCGACGAAACCCGGCTCAAGGAAGCCGAGCAGAAACACAGGGACGCCCAAAACGCGCTCCACAAGGCCGAACTCGAACTTGAACAGCTTCGAAACCAGTTGGTGACGCACCTCACGCGCACCGAACGACTTCGCAACCAGCAGGAACAACTTCAGGATTCGGAAGCTCGCCTCGCCCGGCAGGGGCAAAACCTCGAAAACGAAAACAAGCGCGCCGCCGAACGCCGCGCCGTCACGGAAACCGAGTTCAACGAAAGCCTCGCCCGCCAGCAGGAAACCCAGACCCGGGTTGCCGAACTGAAAACCGCGCTTCAAAAAGCCCGTACTGAAACTGAAGCGGCCGAAACGCGGCTTCGACAGAACCAGCAGAAACTTTCCGAACTTCAACGCCAGCGGACCCGCGGCGAGGACCGACTTGCCTCGCTGAAGGACCTCGACAACCGGCATACCTACTATTCCGGTGCGGTCCAGACGCTGTTGAACAACGCCAAGTCGATTCCGAACTTTACCGCCCTCGGGACACTCGCCGATTTTCTGACCGTCGCCGACAACCGCGAATCGCTGGTTGAAAGCGTTCTGGGAGAACGGGTTCAGGCGATCGTCGTTCCCACCGTCGGCGACGCCGTCGCCGGGGCGGACTGGCTTGAAAATCGAAAAGCCGGACGGGCCACCTTCCTCGTAACCGGAGTGCAGGGTGGTTCGAACGGCGCGTCCGCCGCCTCGGCCCCCGAACCCAACGGCGCATCCTTTATTCATGCCCTCGGCCTTCCGGATCACCTCCGGGATACGTTTCAACGCGCCTACCCGCTCTACGCCGGGGCATCCATCACGGAAAATCTGGCGGAGGCCATTTCCCTTTCTGCTGAAACCGGCGAACGGTTGTACATCACGCCCAAAGGCGAGCAGGTTCTCGGATGTACGCTAGTTGTGACCGGCGGCGGCGCGGGCGAGCCGAAAAGCGTACTCAATCTCAAACGCGACATTCGCGACCTGGCCTCCGAAATCGAAAAACTGTCCGGGGAAATTCAAATCGCCGCCGCCGAGGTTGAAGCCGCCGAAAAAATGGTGGCCGAAGCCCGCCTGCAACGCCAGAACCACGACGCCGAACTCCGAAGCGCCGAAACCGCCCTCGCCGCCGTCAACGTTGAAACGACCCAGCGCAAGCGCGAGGCTGACCGAGCCGTTCAACACTGCAACGTCATTGCCGCCGAACAAAAACAGTTGGCGGAAGAAGAAAAGCAGTTGAAATCGCGGCAGGAACAGAACGTCCGCGACTACGAGGAAGCCGTCCGGCAACGCGAACTGGCCGAAACGTCCGCCGTCAGGGTGCAGCAAACGGTCGCCGAATTTCGCCCCGCCCTCGAAAAAGCCGCGCTGGAACTTTCCGAAATTCGCGCGCTGGTCGCGGGACGCCTCGAACGCCGCCGCGCCGCCTCCGCCGAACTTCGCCGCCTCGAACAGGAACGCCAGGACGCCGAACGGGCCATCGGACAGTTGAATCTCGAATCCGCCGATGCCGCCGGTCGCGAATCCCAACTCACGCAACAGCGCGACGAATGCGCCGGACAGATCGACACGCTTCAAAAAGCCGTTGAAACCCTGCGCGCGCAGGTCGTCGAGTCCGAATCAAACCTCGAAACCACCCGCAAACAGGCGGACGCACTCGAAGCCCGACTCAGCGAACTTCACGTCCAGAACGCCAAACTCCGCGACCGGCGCGCCGCGCTCGAAGTCGAAACGGCCAAACTGGCGTCCGATTTCGACTATCTCCAGAAAGATTGCCGGACCGAACTCAACGTCGGACTTGAAGAAATCGAACCCGTCGAGGATCCGACCTCGACAGCTCTTGAAGTCAAATCCGGGGACGACGAAAACCCGGAAGCCTCCGCCCCGGAACCGGTGGTCGAAGTGGACCGCGACTCCGTCGAGGCCCTCGCCGAACGCATCGCCGCGCTCAAGTCCAAGATCGAAAACCTCGGTCCGATCAACATGCTGGCACTTGACGAACTTGAGGAAGCCGAAAAACGGCAGGTCTTCCTCACTGGACAGCGCACCGACATCCTCGATTCGATGGCCACCACCGAGGAAGCCCTCAAGGAAATCCGCAAACGGACGAAACAGCGCTTCCTCGAAGCCTTCAACCAGATCAATGAGTACTTCTCGGTCATGTTCCAGGAGCTTTTCGGCGGCGGACGCGGCGAAATGATCCTCATCGACCCGGAAGACGTTCTCGAAAGCGGCATCGACATCGTCGCCCAACCGCCCGGCAAACGGCTGCAATCCGTTTTGCTTCTTTCCGGTGGCGAAAAAGCGATGGTGGCCATGGCCCTCATCATGTCGATTTTCCGCTACCGGCCCAGCCCCTTCTGCGTCCTCGACGAAGTTGACGCCCCGCTCGACGAAGCCAACATCGACCGCTTCACCAACAAGGTCGCGGAAATGAGCCTCCAGACGCAGTTCATCGTCGTCACCCACAACAAACGGACGATGGAAGCCGCCAATTCGATTTACGGCGTCTCGATGCCCGAACCCGGCGTTTCCAAACTGCTGTCGGTGAAATTCGATTCCCGGCCCGAGCCAGTGGTTAGTAGTTAGTGGATAGCAGTTAGCGGTTAGTGGTCAGCAGTTAGCGGTTGGTGGTTCAACGTGGGTGATCCCAGTCCAAATTTTTACTAACTACTAACTGCTAGCCACTAACTGCTAAAAAAGAGGTTGACAGCCCCGGACTCGATGCGTACTCTACGCGTTCTTTCAAACACGGTCCTTCGGGACTCACAAGGCTAGGTAGCTCAGTTGGTAGAGCAGCGGACTGAAAATCCGCGTGTCGGGGGTTCAATTCCCTCCCTAGCCACCAATAATTTTATGAGAAACGGGACGCCGATGGTGTCCCGTTTCTGTTTTGGGACAACTGGAAAGTTTGTAGGCCGGAAGAAATTGAAATTGAGTGGTTTGCGGCTGTGCCGCAACCTGCGGGGCGATCTTTGGTTTTCGTATCTTGTTGAACTGCCTACTCCGGAGCCGATTTCACCAGTTCAACATTTACAGAATGGGGGGGTCCGGGAAGAGCTTCCGCATCCAGAATTTGGGAAATTTCACCAAGAGGCCGCCCCTGATAGTCGAAACACTGACAACCCTGAATCCTCAGTTCTGCTTCACTTGAGAAAATCAAGGTCTGCAACTGGTAAGTGCCTTCCTTTTTTTCGGAGGCGAGAACAAAACCTGACCATTTTTCGCCCGCGATAAAATAATTTCCTTTTCCTGCCGGGTAGTACCCGTCCATGAACCCGGTTGGGAAAAGTTCAAAAGTTCCGTTGAGAACCAACCGTGCGGACGTATCGCCACAGAGCAGGAATGGCGTTGTCAGATTGAGAAATTCTTCTCTCTTTCCGAGATCATCAAACCAACAGATTGGGAAGAAACCAAATCTGGGAGAACGTGCCCGACCAAAATAGCCCGCCGCAAAAAGAAATTCCGCTTGAGCAATAGTCTTAAACTTTCCCTCGTACCGACTCAACCCATCCCGAAACAACCCACCCGGAAAAGGCGAGATACCCCAAAACGCAACGGAATCATTGGAATACGGTCCCGTCTTCGTAACCCAGTAAAGCAAACCGGTTTTGATCCCGGGTTTGTTTTTCCGTTTCTTCGACATGAGAAGTTCAATCAGGGATTGGTGTGTTCAGGCGAGCCGCTGCCGCACCGCCTCGTACAACACGATTCCGGCCGCAACGGAGACGTTGAGTGATGTGATTTTTCCGCACAGCGGAATTGAAACGATCATGTCGCAATGCTCGCGAACAAGACGGCGAATGCCCTTCCCTTCGCTTCCCAGAACAATCGCGGTCGGGACCTTGAAGTCCCATCCGGTGTAGTTGCGCTCGCCGTCCGCCTCGACGCCGATGACCCAGATGTTTTTCTTCTTCAACGTCTGAATGTAGGACGACAGATTCGTCACCCGCGCCACCGGAATGTGTTCGGTGGCCCCGGCGGCCGTCTTGACGACCGTGTCTGTCAATCCGACCGCGTTGTGTTCGGTGACGATGACGGCGTTCGCCCCGGCGCATTCGGCGGTACGAATCACCGCGCCGAGGTTGTGCGGGTCTTCAACCTGATCAAGCAGTATCAACAACGGATTTTCAGGCAAGTTCTGGAGAATGTCGTCTTCATCGGCGAAATCGGCGGCTGAAACAAACGCCAGTACACCCTGATGGTTCGCGCCTTCGCTTAAAACGTCCAGGCGCTCGCGGGGTTCATCCTTGACTCGTACGTTATTGCGCCTCGCCAGCCCGCGAAGCTCCTCCAGCCGCGCGGCTTTCGTACCCCGGGCGATTAAAATTTCCTTTACGTCGCGCTTTCCCGCGCGCAACGCCTCGATGATCGGCGAAACGCCGTAGATGACAGCCATGGAATTTTCGATTGAAGAATTTCAGATTGAAGATTGAAGATTTTCGATTGGAGATTTTGGTTTGAAGATTTTGGTTTAAAGATTGAAGGTCGGGTTGCAACGGTTTTCACCCAGGAGTTTCTACTTCAGAAAACAACCCATCGAAGACCGGGAAACAATCGAAAATCTACATTCTTCAATCTTCAATTATCGAAAATCTTCAATCTACAATCTTCAATTCAAGAATAGACCGAGCCTGACGGGTCGGCGAGTTCGACGTAGACCGCCGTGCCGTAGGCCAGCACTTCGGTCACGCCCTGCATGACTTCGTTGGCGTCGTAGCGCATTCCGATGATGGCGTTCGCGCCAATCTGTGCGGCGTGCTGAACGAGAATATCGTACGCCTCGGTGCGGGCCTGTTCGCACAACTTGGTGTAAATCGTGATGTTGCCGCCGACCAGGGTTTGTAGCCCGGCCCCGATGCTTCCAATGATTGACCGCGACCGGACGGTGATTCCACGGACGATCCCGAGATTGCGAACGATTTTGTATCCCGGCAAATCGAAACCCGTCGTCACCATCGAAGGCGGCAGGGTGTAGGGCGGCGTCACATCGTAGGGTGGGTTGGCCGTGACGGCGCGCTGGGCGTCGTTGAGACGCTTAAGTCCTTCGCTCATAAAAACCTCCGGGGGAGTCGAGGTTGAAAAACTGTAGCTGTTCAGAGTTCCCCGCATCAGTGGGGATTTTTGAAAAATTGGCCCTTTATCCGTGACGCTTCTCGAAAAAGCACGGGTGCAACCGATTTTTCCGTGAAAAATGGTCGCCAACCACGATTTGTCCCCGCTGAAGCGGGATACTCTGAACGGTTACGAAAAACTACCGCCAGAACTGAATGGCCAGCGTTCCGGCGACGATCATCACCAAAGCGCCCTGAATTCCAGCCACCACGTCGTCGGCCATGATTCCCAGACCGTCCTTGAGCTTTTCGAAATCACGCGCCGGATAGGGTTTCAAAACGTCGAAGGTCCGGAAAACGAAAAACCCGATAACCGTCCAGATTTCAATGGCGTAGGGAATTTTCGCGAATTGCGGGATGAGCGGCAGAAAGAGGTAGGTGACGAGTTGACCGGCAAATTCGTCCACAACGACTTCGTTCGGGTCCTTGTTTCCGAAAAAACTCACCGCCTTCGAGGAAGCCCATGTCCCCGTGTAGGAAACGATGAAACTGGCGACCAGCAGCGGCAAAAAGGAGTTCAGGGCAAACGGGTCAATCAGATGGAGCCGGATGGCGGCGTAGTACATCACGGCCATCACGAACGAACCGGCCGTTCCGGGCGCAATCGGGGAATAACCGGATAAAAGTCCCGTTGCCCAGACGAGCGCAACGTAATCGACGAATCCCTTGGGAGGTACGAGCGGTCGCCGGTCCGCTTCCTTGATGGTTTTTCTCAGTTTCACAGTGATCCGCCCTGTGGCCAGTGTTTCCAGTGGGTATTGGGTTCGCGGGTCGGTGAAAAATCCCCCGCATTGCCCGTTTCAAGCATTCCGGCCAGAAGTTGAAAGGTTTCGTTCTCGCTCGGAAGTTCGTTTTCGCAAAGATCGGGATGAAACCATTCTTCGAGTGTCAGGATTTTCGGAAGATCGCCCGGCAGGAATTGACGCAATTCCGCCTCGGTCGCCAGGAGCCTGTTTCGGTGGTCCGCCGAAATCGCCCGGAGAAGTTGATGCGCTTCCAGTTTCCGACCGCGCCAGATGACTTCCCCGTTGGCGTTTTTCAAGACCTCGCGGGAGGGGATTTCAACCACGTCCCCCCGAATCCGGATGGTTTTGGCTTCCCGTCGCACCACACCCCGGGCCTCGAAGGTGGCCCCTTCCGGTCCGTCGGCGGTGGGATGGATGAACCCGTCATTGGTGGTCCCCGGCTCGACGGTCAGGCAGTTCCCGAACAGATGCAGGCAGTTGTCGATACCCTCATGGCCTTCCGTCCGGTTGTTCGCTCCGAGAACTTCAATAATGAGCGCCCAGCGGTCGGCGTCCCGGTACGCATGCAGCCGGGTTTCGGCCAGATAAACGTATCCGTTGTCGAGCATCGGGAATTCGAAGCGCTCGGCGCAGGCATCGAGTTGCCGGAGGATGTCTTGAGCGGAAAAAGGCACCGGTTCACTTCTCCTCGACGATGACGATGCCGCCCGGGACATTCGGATCGACCTTCAGCGACGCTTTTCCAAGTCCGATGTTGAGCAGGATCTCCCCGACGGCGTCGCGCCGCCAGCCGTCCAGCGTTTGCGAACCGGGGGACACGTCGGCCGGGCATCCGGCCAGAATCCAGCTCGCGAAACGGTTCAGGTCATCGCGGTTCGCCAGCAGGTTGGGCGCGATTTCCAGGGCGATGGCCCGCGACCGGACCACTGCGCTCAACAGCGAGGCGATTCCTTCCATCGACGGATCGGTTTCCCGCGACGTGACCAGTTCCGGCAATTCGGCGTCGGGAATGGCTAGTCCCCGCTTTACGGCGTCGAGAATGCCGGTCACGTTTTCCTTTGAAAGACTCCCGATGCCGCGAATGTTTTTCAGCACCGTTTCGTTTTTCGGCATGGTGTAGCAAATCTGGCGGAGCGCGTCGTCGTTCATGACGGACCCGACCGGGCGATTGCGCTCGCGCGCGACTTCCTCGCGCCACATCGCCAGTTCGCGCAGGACGCCGAGTTCACGTCTCGAAAACCCGGACAGTTTTCCAAGCCGAAGATATTCTTTTCCGATTTCCCGTGTCTTTGCGGATTGCTCTGTCATTTCGGCGCTTGCCTCAACCACCCAGTTCTTTCTCCCCCGCTGATCGAGCCGCTGAACAATCGCCTCGTACACGGGCAGGAGATAACGTACGTCGTTTAACGCGTAATCAATCTGTTCGCGCGAGAGGGGGCGGCGCGTCCAGTCGGTGAAACGGTGCTTTTTGTCGAGCGGGACCTTGGTGATTCGCTGGACCAGCGGAACATACCCAAGAGATTCACCATATCCGAGAAACGCGGCCGCAATCTGGGTATCAAAAACATTGCGGGGAACCACGCCGACCTCGCGTTTCAGAATGGCGATGTCCTGATTCCCGGCGTGAAACAGTTTCCGGATGGCTTCCGATTCCAATAACGGAGCGAGGGGGGCGAGATTGACCTTGAAAGGATCAACCGCGACGAATTCTCCCGCGATTCCCAGTTGAACCAGACAGAGAAGCGAGTAGTACCGCCCTTCTCCCTGAAATTCGAGATCAACCGCGAGTACCGGTGATGTTTCAGCCCGCCCGCAAAATTCGATGAATGTTTTATCGGTGTCAATCCACATTTGAAAAAAAGTCTGGGGAGTCTTGAGAGTCTGGGGAGTCTTGAGAGTCGGAATAACCGTATCAAATCAGTGAATGGAAAGGAAAAAAGTCTTCAAGTCCGGGACGCCTCATGGACGCCCAAGACTCTCCAGACTCCCAAGACTCTCAAGACTATTATTTCGGGGGATTCCCTCCCACCACATCGAGGGCGTTTCGGAGGAGGGATTCAAGTTCATCGAGAAGTTTATTGCGGAGCATCATCAATTCCGGCATTTCGGCGGCCCGCACGGCTCCGCGCCGTCGAACCGCCCCCTGAGGGTTTGCGAGCGGCAGGGGAGGCGGGAATCCTTCCTCGTTTCCATCGAAAAGATACCAGCCGGGCAGGAATTGCGAGTCGGAGCCGGTAAACATGCCGTACTCGCCGTTCAACGGGTCATACACCACGGCCACCTGCCAGTTCATTCCGAAAACATCGCGCTGGGTAGCCTGATCCGTACCGGACATGAAGACGCCGAAACCGGGGTGCGTGTGATACCAGCCGACCACCCGAAGCTGGACTTCATTTCCGTTGCGAGACGTCCGTTCACGCAAAACTTCAAGGTGACGGGTGACGGCCATCAGGTCGTTCGCGCCCATTTCGACGAACGTCGGTCCGGCGGCGGCTTCCTGGGCGGCGATGGCGTCCACGATGGCGGTGTAGGTGACGGTGCGCCCATTTTCGGCGGCGGTGTAAACGTTCCCGACGAGGATTCCGCCGCATTCGTTTTCGCCGAGAAAGGTGTTGGCGAGTTCGGAAAGTTCGGCGCGGGGCTGGTCCGGCGGCGCGGCGGCGAGAATTTTCTCCTCGGCCTGTTTCGATAAAAACACCCGGAACTCGCTTCCGGCTTCCGGCCGCCCGAGGGTTTGAAGAACTTTCGGCATCCGGCGGCGTTCGGGTTCAACCTCGCGGACGTTTTTGATGACAAAGGTCATAAAATCCTCAACGAATCCGGAAGGTGGGTCCCGAATTGCCCTGCCCACCCTGATTTCCCTGATTCGGATTCTTCGGCGGGGTTACGCCCTTGATCATGAACGTGTGGGACGGCTTCTCCCCCGGCGTCGGAAGTTGCGCCTGATCGCAGGGAAACAGCGTCGGGTTGGCATAAAACCAGTCCGCCGCCTTGTAATTCGCAATGCTGTAGGGGTCGATCAGTTGCGGGTCGAACTGGAACAGCCGGGCCAGCTTGATGACGAACGACGCCAGCCCCTCGCGGTAATCCCAGTGGCCGATGCAGATTTTTCCATCCGGCCAGACGTGGGGATGAAAAATCGGCGTCATCCCGTGCATCATCACGGTCGGCTTTTCAAAGGGATGGTTGGGCGAAAGGATAATCCGGATGCGATGCTCGTCACGCGTTGTGGTCGGACTGACATAGCTCCGCAAATGAAAGGTGATGACATAGTCGGTCGGCGGCACGTCGAAGTTCTGCCAGTGAATGACCGAACCCCGAATCGTCCGCATTTCCTCGTAATCCGCCGCGAGTCGCGCCCGCCGAACGTCGTCTGGTGTTGCCATAAACCGTACGTCTGACTTTCCCTTGCTTTGCGATGTTCGCTAGATTGCCCGGAGTGTAACGGAAAAGCGCCGAACCGCAAACCGCCTTAACCCTTGCGGACGAAGCGCTTCCCTCGGGTTCCCCAACCGCGAGGAATCGTTTTCACGCCAAAAACGGAACGAATCCCCGCGCCATTCGGGGAAAACTGAAACGATGCCGAACCAAGAAGCCAATCCGATTGCATTTCAGGGGGACGCCAAGGCCCGCCGCGTCCAGCAGATGTTTTCCGACATCGCCCCGACCTACGACGCGCTCAACCACACGCTTTCGCTCAATATCGACAAGCGCTGGCGAAAATTCACGGTCAATAAACTCCGGGCCTCGCTCGAACGCCCCGACGCCGTGGCGCTCGACATCTGCTGCGGGACGGCCGACCTGTCACTCGAACTCGGTTCGGTCACGCGCACCGTCGGACTCGATTTCTGCCATCCAATGCTGGTTCGCGGTCTTGAAAAGGTGAAAAAGGCCGGACGCCCCGTTTCCCTGCTCGTCGGCGACGCGCTCAACCTTCCCTTTCCGGATGCCACCTTCGACGTCGTCACCGTCGCTTTCGGCATCCGCAACGTGGTCGATCTCGACGGGGCGATTCGTGAAATGCGGCGTGTCCTGAAACCCGGCGGTCAGGCCGGAATCCTCGAATTCTCCCACCCGGTCATCCCCGGACTCCGCCAGGCCTTTGGCTTTTACTTCAACCAGATTCTGCCGCGAATCGGGAATCTCGTTTCCGGTTCTGGCTACGCCTACAACTACCTTCCGGAGTCGGTCCAGAACTTCCCCGACCAGAAAAAACTGGCCCAAAAAATGAAGACCGCCGGATTCGGCGAAGTGAACTACTTCAACCTTTCCGGCGGCATCGCCGCGCTGCATGTCGGGAGGAAATAAGTCTGGAGTCTGGAGTCGAGAGTCTGGAGTCCAGTCAATTTTTTGACTTGAGTCCTTCAAGGTTTCCCGGATTCCGGGTTTTGACTCCAGACTCTCGACTCCAGACTCCAGACTTTCAGCCCAGACTCCCGACTCCCGACTTTGTCTTACAACTTCCGATCAAACGCCAACGCCTTCAGCGCGTCGTTCAGTTCCTTGCGGAGTTTTTCCTGCTCGGCTGCGCCGTCGGTGATGGATTTGCGGAGTTGTTCGATGCGGGTTTCCTGCGCGTCGACTTTCGTGACGTACCGCAGGATCAGCGTTTTGGCTTCGGGTTTTCCGCCAAGCGAATTGATGTTCTCGCGAAGACGTTTCTGGTCTTCCTCGATGGTTTCGATTTCCTTTTCGCCGTTTTCCTTGTCTTCCTCGATTTTCTGGATGCGTGCGTTGAGGTCGAGAATCCGTTCGAAAATCGGGCGCGAGGCTTCGTCGATGTATTTCTTGTTGATGAAGATTTCGAGATCCTCGCGGGTCAGCCGGGCAAGCTGGAAGGTATCGGTCACGATCTGACGTTCCGTGACGGGAATTTCAACCGTTTCGTTCGGCTTGAGGTCGCGGCGGAAACGGACCAGCCCGTCGGCTTCGGAGGCGGGCTTTTCCGTATCCTCGGAAAACTTCCAGTTGTCCCTCACCGGATGCTCGATGTAGATGGTCCGGGTTTTGTCGGATTGATTCGTCACCGTGTAGGTCGTTTTTTGAGCGACGGAATACTGGGCGTACAGCGCGCCGTTCGCGCACTTCACGAAAAACACCGGCTCCATCGAATCCTTCGATTTGACCTTTACTTGGGTGCTGAGATCGAGGCCGAAGGTGATGAACCGGCGGTCCTGCGGCTTGAACCGGTACAAAACCGACTCCCCGACGTAGGCGTCGCCATCCAGCACCGTCAACGGACCGTTTTCGAGCGTGAGTGTCGAGGTGTTGAGCATCCGGATTCCGAACATCGGGCGGACGCCGTCCATCTTCGCGTTAAAAAGTGAAACCCGTTCGCCATCCATCTGTTCCTGAAGAATCGGGATGAGCGCCGACTGATTCCGCTCGACCGTGACCGGCTGCGCAACCCGATATTCAAAAAGGTCGCCGACTTCCCCGCCCTTTGCCGCTGTCGTCACCCCTGTGTCGCCGGTTCGAATGGCTTCGGAAATGTTTGTGTCTCCAGCGGTTTCTTCCCGGCGAAACGCCGGCGGGCTGGGGCTGTAGTTCTGAGACATGTTTGCCGTTGCGCCATTACTCAAAAGCGCAAGGTTTGAATAATTTCTTCCATTTACCGGGATATTTGGGGTGACCGCTCCACCGACAACCCGTCCGGGAGAACTCGCCATCCCGGTTGCCTCGGGAATGTTGACGCCTTGGGGTACGGTGCTGGAATCGCTCGGCAAGCCCTTGACTTCACGATATTTGAACAGCGGCTGCTGCAACGGTTGGATAAACGACGACGGATTTCCCGACACGAACGACAGCGACACGTCCTTCCAGTCTTCCTCACTCACGTTGTCCACAATGGCCCAGCCTTGGAAGAATGGACGCCCCGACTTGTCGAGGACCACGCGGTAGGTCGTTTTCCAGATCGGCGCGGCCAGCGTGTAACTCACGACGAGTTCGCGCTCGCCCGCGCCGTCGGTTTTCACCACGATGGTCTTGGATTCCTTGCGCCGCTCGGCTGACTTGGCGTCGGCAAAGGTCCGGATGTCTTTCTGAGTATCTCCATCGAGCAGTTTCAACGAGGTGACGTCGGCCAGATCGAAGGTCGAAAGCTCGCCGTTGTCGCCCGAAATCACGACGGTGCGAATTGAAACCGGCGTTTTATCCTTTTCGGCGGTGACGACCCGTTCCTCGACGTTCAGCACCGCGCCGACGGCGGAACGCTGGCCGGTCGAAATCGAAACGCGCGCGCCCTGAAGCTGCCGCAGAATCCCGAGCATCCCGCCGCCCTGCGAGGCTTCGACTGAAAACGGCACTTCCGACAGCCGCGCGGCCGTCGGCAGCGACGTGTTGTAACTGACCGTCTCGATACGGCCCTTGCCCAGATCGAGGACGACCATTGATTTCAGCACGTCGTCAACCTGCGACTGCTTGAAGTCCAGCGCGATTTCGGCACGCCCCGAAACCTTGCCGCGCCTTTCGAAATAGGCGACGCCGTTGCTGTAGAGAATGACTTTTTTGAGCGGAAGAACTTGCCGTGAGGCGGTTTGACTTGAAACGGCGGGCGGAGGCGTCGCGGGGCGCCGCGCAGCGCGGGTTTGAGCGAGAACGGGTTGTACGCACAGGCCAAGGGCCAGCAGCGGAATGAGTTGCTTCATACCGTGGTTTTCCTTTTTTGAATTGTAGGTTGTCATTTCCGGCACACGTTAAGTGACGCCAAAAGTTCCGGCAACCCAAACCAAGAAAACCTGAACGATATTCTTGTTGAAACCGCAACGCCTTAAAATAAAGACTTTTCCACTGATTGAAACTCGTTCGCCGCCGGGAAGGCGTGACAGTACCAATAGCGGCGTTCCTTCGAGTTCTGGACCTGCTCCCAGATTTTTCCGGACACTTCCTCCGGGGTCAGCGTTTTTGACCGGAGGTTTTGGTAGACATAACGCGAACCATCGTCATTCCCGTTTCTGAAATGTTTGCCGTAAAGAAACTCGGGAATCAGTGCTTCAAATTCGGTTCGCAACGAATCATTGGCCACCCATTCATCCGGGACACGGCAGAAAATGGCGCATTCATAGGTCGCCTGCGAAACAAAGCCCGAAGGAAGCATCAGGCCGTCGTTCAAGGTTACAAGTACAACCCTTTCCATCGTTTTCTCCCATTTTCAGCGCCCGATTTCATTCCTGAAGACCACACCGCCCTTCATCACGAATCGAACCCGTTCGAGTTCGGCGATGTCTTTCAACGGATCTCCTTCAACCGCAACCATATCGGCGAACTTTCCGGGTTCAATCGATCCCAAATTGGCGGTCTGTTCAAGCAACTGGGCGGATACGACCGTCGCGGATTGAATCGCCTGCATCGGCGACATCCCGTATTTGACCAGGTATGAAAATTCCTTGGCCTGATTTTCGGTCCAGGCAAAACCACCAGCGTCCGTGCCGAAAGCGATTTTGACGCCTTTCCGTACCCCAAGATTGATGGCCTTGGCCTCGATTTCGGGCATGATTTTCCAGATGGTCGCTCCCATGCGGGCGCGGCCTTCGGCCACATAAATTCCCACATAAATGGTCGGGCACCAGTAGGTCCCCTGCCGAATCATCCGGTCCATCAGTTCTTCGTCCAGCGCATACCCGTGCTCGATGGTGTCAACGCCCGCCCGGAGGGCCGCGTCGATACCGTCTCGCCCCATGGCGTGGGCCGCCACGCGGCGCTGGAGTCGGTGAGCCTCCGTCACGAACTCTTTCAGTTCTTCATCGGTGAAATTGACTTTGCTCCGGATGACTCCGTCCTTCATGTAGTACCCGCGGTCGGCGTAGACCTTGATCCAGTCGGCGCCGTATTTGACCTGCTCCCGGACGGCCTTTCGAATCTGGTCCACGCCGTCCACGACCTGAACGCCTTCCGGCATCCTCAACTCCCAGGAATATCCGAGCAGCGGATACATTCCGGTCGCCGAAAACGCCCGGGTGGCGACAAACATGCGCGGTCCCGGAACGACCCCGCGCTCGACGGCCTGTTTGACATCCACGTCGGCATACATCGCACCTTCCGTCTCGACATCCCGGATGGTGGTAAAACCGTTGTGGAGCGCCGTTTTGGCGGCGACCGTCGCCAAAATCGTGCGGTACGGGATGGATTGCCGCAAAAGCTGCTCGTCGTATTCGGCGGCGGTAATGTCGCCCTGAAGCAGAACGTGGGTGTGACAGTCGATCATTCCGGGTAAAACCGTGGCTTTTGAAAGATCGACGACCGTGGCCCCGGCCGGAACTTTTCCGGTTATTTCGGAAAGCGGACCAACCTGAACAATTTTGGCCCCCTCGACCAGAATCCCCTGGTTTTCACGCACTTTTCCATTGGTGACATCAACCAGCCTCCCGGCCTTGATGAACGTTACCCGGGTCGGAGCGGGGTTTTGTCCCGTGGTTGGAATTGAAAAACCAACTGAAACGACGAGCAGAATCGCGACAAGGCGAAAAAGCGGCATGAGCGGATCTCGCGGAATTTGAAATGGGGTGTGACAGATTCAATGTATTTCACCTTTGGGCCTGCCCCAAAACAGAAAAAGGGCCGCTCCCGAATGGAACGGCCCCCTTGGTTTGTTTATCAGCAATTTACCGGCCGGATTTCAAATACTTTTCCGGCAACGCCAGCCCGTCGCGCTCGCTATCCCAGAAGATGGTGACGACCCACCAGCGTTTTCCATCGTTGAAAAGCTGGATGCTGTTGATGCCACGGCTGAACGGTTTTTCTTCGGGGGCGTGCCGTGATTCGTAGGTACTGAAAACGTGCGCGATGGCCCCGAACTGTTCGACCTTGCGGGAGACTTCGCTTTCATAAAAACCGTTCTTGTCAAAAAAGGGTGAGGACCGCTCGATGTACCCCTCGGGGTCAATTACCCGAGGCATCAGCGATCCGTCGGGCGCTTTCGCAGTCGGGATCAGCCGGGCGCCCGGAGCAAAAAGGGAACGAAACCGGTCCCAATCCCGTTTCTTCCCTGCCGGCCCGGAAATCACGTTGTAAAGAGCCGCGAGGATTCCATCCATGCTCGAAACGTCCTCGGGTTTGGCAGGAATCAGCTTTGGTGCAGCCTTCGCCGGTTCGGGGGCTTTCGGCGCGGATGAGGATGTCTGCCCGGTCTGGGACTGGGCAAGCGCGGTTACGGAAAGAAGACAGAAAAGGGTTGCGGGAAGGATTCGGTTCACGGCCATTCCTTTCACTCTAAAAATTGAGGTGATGAATTGTAACACCGGATACGAATTCGGAACCAAAACCATTCCGCCTCGAAGGTGTTGCCTCAGGCAATGGATAAAACTCAGGAGTTGGCCGAATCGGAAAACCGGAATCGTGCATCCAGTACCACCTCTTGGCGCGGCACTTTAAGTCCTTGTATGCTTCGCGGCCTATCGTTTCGACTGCCGCCCCTTCGGTACAACTCCGCCGGCAAATTCTCAAAAGCCAAATTGCCAAATGAGAATTCCCTAACTATCTTCGTGAAAAAAAATTTTCTTTTCACGCCGTACCCTTTCGATTTCTCGTCACATTTACTTCTCGAAAGGAAGTCCAATGTTCGGTTCGAAAACACCGGTCGGAGGATTGTCCGAACCGGAGCTTCTTCGTCTGGCCCGGAACGGCCATCGGGAAGCCTTCGGTGAACTTTATGATCGCCACGGGGTAAGCGTCCGCCGCTTTTCCATTGCCTTGACGCGCAATGAATCGGACGCCGATGACCTCGTTCAGGAGACATTTCTCGCACTTGTTCAGAAAAAAACCCCGATTGAGGTCAGTGGAACCGATTTTGGGGCATATTTGTGCGGTATGGCGAGAAACAATTTTTTAGAGGATCTACGACGAAAGGGACGGCGGAGGGGATTACTCGAAGAACACGAACCGGAATCGAAAACAGCCCCGGCCCGGCGGCCGGATGATGACTTGCTGGCCAAGGAAATCCAGACCCGAGTGGCCCAGGCCCTTGCTGAATTGCCACCCAACCAGCGCGCCGCCATCGAGGATTTTGATTTACGGGGTTTTTCCCTCAAGGAAGGGGCGGAAAGGGCAGGCATTGACCCGGCTTCCTTTAAAGCCAGATTGAACCGCGGACGCCAGACGCTTCGAAAGCTACTCTCTTTCATGGACCAAAGAACGGAGTGAAGTCATGACAAATCCGCAGGAACGGCCGGAATTACGCGCTTCCATCCTGGATGCGTTTGATAAATGGGATCGGGAGGTCCGTCGCCCGGCGCGCCGCCGCCGGATCACGGCCGTGACGGTTGGTGTCGCGGTCGCGGTTGGCTGCCTCTGCTCAGGCGTGATGCTTGTTCAGAATCGCCCGACTGAAGACCTTGCGGTTGTCACTCCCCCCTCCCCGACGCCCATTCCTTCAAACCAGCCGGTTACAAAGGAACTTCCCGGTCCCGAGATGCCCCCGGTCAAACCGGTTCCGCGAGTAAAACCGGTCACGCCCAAAAAATCGGCCCCGGTTTTCCGTGGTGGCGAAGCCAGCGTTAAAATTCGTCTTACTCCAGGTGCCCAGTGTTTTCAGGGTTCCGACGTTCAACCGGTTTCCGGAGTTCAAAATCCGGTTGAGGTGCAATTTTTTACCGTTTCCGCGGGCGGGGAAACCTGGAAAATCGGAATGACCGGCGAGAAAGCCCTGACGATGGTTTCGGGGAACAACGGGTTCATTCTTCCGACTGAATCCGGTCCGGTGACGATTCTATTTTCATCACCCCTGACGCGGGGAAAAGCGCTTTTCGGGACGAAAACCGGAGCCACCACATCAGAGGCGGCCACCATTTCAATCCCCTCGTTTCCACTGAAAAAATGAATCACGAAGTGGTGCGTTCACGGAAAGGGGCGACATCCGAACCGAACTGTCGGATACTGGTTCCCTCCGGGGGCGCACCGCAAACGGCCAGGGCCAGTTTCAGACTTTCGGAAACCGACTTTCCGGAAGCCAGTTTTCGATAGAAAACCTGGAAGAACTTCCCGGCGTAAGCATCCTCAAGCGGTCCGTCGGCGGCCACCACGCAGGGAATTCCGGAACGAATGATTTCCGATGGGAGGTCGTCGCGCCCTTCGGCCCCGAATCTCGGTCCGAACGTCGTGCGGCAAGCCGCCAGTACCACCATCCGGGGCGAGGCGGGAAGGTTTCTGAACACCCGCGCAGTAATCGGGAGCGGGCCGTTTCGACCTTCGACAATCACCGCCGTTTTCCCCGCAATGACCTCATCCGGGGCACCGTGGGTTCCAAAATGAACGATTGATGGCTTTACTTCGGTCAACTCCGCCCGAAGCCGGTCTTCATCAAGCGGACCTCCCACCATCCGAATCAGATTTGCCTGGATACCGGAAAGGTCACGCACCGCGCCCGGCAAAACCGGCAGGCCACCGATTTGCCCCGTGAGCGAAATCCCAAGAACGGCCGGCCCGGCCGTGGTCCGGGAATCACGCAGGGTAAGATACAGGCCGAGACTGGAAACCTCGATCCACCCGGTCGTGTCCGTTTGAGACTCACGGACCGGGTCCGGGATGAAAATCTTACGTTCACCGGGAAGGATTTTCGGAATTTTCGATGAACGAACTACTCCGCCCTGACGGCAAACCAGAAAAAACGATTCAGGTTGCGCAACCTCGAATACGACCACTTCTCCAGGCTCAAGCCGTTCCCAGAGATTTTCCGGGAAGGGTGGGATGTTGGCCGGGGCTTCATCATCCTGATCGAGCAGCAATTCGCCCGCGATTCGGGCGGCTGCCGCGAGCGAATCCGGGTCCCCTTTGGCAAGCAAAAGGGCGCGTTCGGACTCGGCTTTTCTTCTGGTCGCACTGGTTACCGCCGGAATGACGTCTTTTCCGACTGGAAATGAGGTGCGGCAACGGAATCGTTCCAGCCGCCTGACCGCTTCGGCCGGATTGTCCGGAACGGCAGCCGCGCCCAGGCCAGGCAAAACCCAGAACTTCCGCCCCAATGCCCTTTTTTCCGCCACGGTGGCAACCTCGCCGGAGAGGCTTTCATACGCCTTGGCGGCAATGCCGAAAAAGGATTCCGCCAATTTCCGGTCCCCGATTTCAATGGCGCACTGGCCCGCGACCACGGCGGCTTTGGCCGACAATTCCAAGGACGGGTTTGACGTATATTTTCGGGCGATTTCAAGCCCTTCCGCGGACTTCCCCATCCGGAGCAGTTGCCCGGCGATTTCAAGTTGAACATTGATGGTATAGGGATCGGCCGGCGGCAGATTCTCCAATACCTGTCGTCCCAGGGCAATCGCCGCATCGGTCTGCCCGAGATCGAAAAGGACCGACTCCCTCACTTTTAGGGCGACGTATTTGAGCCAGTTGGATTGGGCGACCGTCTCCGCTTCACGACTGAGGCTGAGCGCCTCGGTCAGTTTTTTACATTGCCGTTTGGTTTCGGCCATATCCGCCAAAACGAGGGCCTGATCATCGGCGGGGAGTTTTTCACGGAGCGGGAGGAGGTCGCGAACCAGTCTCGCTTCCGCGATTTCCGGAAACCCGAGGTTACAATCCACGCGGGCGAGGGCCTGGTGAATCCCCATTTTCAAACGGGAGTCCCCGAATTTTTCAGCCACCCCGGCAGCCACCCCTAAGACCCGACGGGCCGCTCCAAATCGTCCCCGTTCAATCAGGATGTTGGCGTAATTGAGATCACCCAGAACCCGGTCACGGGTTCCTTGCTGCAACATGGGCAATCCCTCGAGGTAAAGCCGTTCCGCCTCATCAAGGTTTCCCAGCCGTCGCTCCATCCGCCCGGCCTCGACAATGACTCTTCCCTTCCGGACCCGATCCCCAATCGCAGTAAACCGTTTCGATGCTTCAAGAAAGTAGTGTTTCGCCTCTTCATTATTTTGAGTCCGGTCGAAAAAACGGCCACCCAGCCAGCAATAGGCGGCTTCAAGAGGGAGAGCATCTTCCTTGGGGAATCCCTCGGGTTGAATGGTTTTCCATACTTTCACTCCTTCCGTGTAATCGGCCCTTGATTCCAAAAGGAGGGCCATCTCCAGCAGAGCCTCGTCCCTGAGCCAAGACGGAAGGTTCGGGATTAACGTTTGAAGAGCGTTTGAATCCTTCTGCGTACGAATCGAATGAAAATGAACAAACGCCAGCGAATCCGCCTTGGTTCTTCCCGGCGGATTTTTATGAATTACCACTTTCCTGGAATCAATCGAAACGACCGATTTCCCTTTGAAAACCTGCACTGACCAACTTCCTGATTCATCGAGCGGGTACAGAATCCGTTCTCTTCCCCAGACCCCATTCGGACGATCGACTCTCAGTCTCGGCCTCCCGTCGGGGCCAGTCAGGGTCAATTCGAGGTCTGCCCCCTCCTGCGGAACCAGAATTTCGACAATTTCTCCCGAAGTCCCCTGGAATACAAACGGCTCCACTGACACGGACGCCCCATCCCCTCGGACTCCCCTGGGAAAAAGGGAAACCAGCAAGACAAAGGCCATCAAAAATTGTCGCGTACCATTTTTGAGTTTCATCACGTTCTTAGCGCAGACACCCGAAAAAAAGTTTCGCCGTTACTTAAAAAACCCCAGGAGCTCGAATAATGCTGTCTTCCGCGTTGAAAGCGACCAGCCGTCCACTGCTCGCCGCCTCCGTCATCCTTGGGCTGACCTTACCCGTCTTTGCCTTTGGAGCAAAGCCCCTCAACACTTCCCCGTTCTCAGGTGCTTCCAGTTGGACCATCAACGCGGTCGCCTCCGCGGGAGAGCAACACTTTGCTGCCGGAAGCGCGGGCGACGGCGCCTTTTCTTCCGATATGGGTTACGGGTTCGCCGGTGGGGCCGGTGACGCCTTTTTCGCCAGACTTTCCTCGACAGGGTCGGTTGAGATCGGGGGATATATTGGCGGGAACGGCAACGATTCCGCTACTGATATTGCCGTTTCCGCCACCGGACAAATCGTCCTCGTCGGACGGACTGATTCGGAAGACTTCCCTGTTACTTCAGGCGCCCCCTTTGAAGGAAATGGCTTTGTGGCCGTTCTCGGGGAAAACGGAATGGTGGTTTATTCCGCCCGCTTCCCCCTTTCAGCCGGCGAGACGCCCAAAGCAGCTTCGGATGGCGTTGGCGGATTCCTCGCCGCCTTTCCCGGTCAGGATTCCAGCATCCTCGTTCATGCCTTCCGCGTCGGGCAGGACTGGCGCGCAACCATCGGCAGTTCCCCGGGACGGGTCAAAAAGCTTGGTGCTGTCGGGAATTACGGCTACGCCCTGTCCGACCTTGAATTTTCAACCAGGCTTCAGGAATACCTTTTGGCTGATTTCGGGGGCGAGCGGGTCGGCTGGCGCGACTATCGCGCCGCCACGGACTTCGGTGTCAACCCTGTCCGTCACGAACTGGTTGTGATCGGTCCGGCGGGCAGCCTGGTTCCCCCGACGACAAACACTGATCGCCCTGACTTTGGTCCCATCACCAATGGAGGCGACGGAGAAATGGCGCAGGAAAACTTACCGGTCGGAAACCCGCCCTCCACGCCTCCCGCCGGGGGAGGAAAAGCCGCGGCCGGCAAGGGCCTGGTTGCGAACAACACCGTCCGAACCCGCTTTTTCTTCATTCCCCGGTTTGTCACCGCCGACTCGGCTGGTCACTGGTACCTGTTTGGCGACGGCAATTTGTATGACTGTTCAAATCTGAACTCCAGGTTCATTGAGGGTCCGGTCCGGGGGATCACCCCCAGCGGGACGGGCCTGCTCGTCACCCAGGACACAAACGTTCTGTTTCTGAATATGAATACGGGTGCATATCAAGGGGGAACCGATGCCAAAGCACGTTGACGAAACCTGCTCCCTAGTCCATGACCTTCGAAATCAGCTCCTCAAGCTCTTCGGCTCCCTTTCGCTGATGGAGGTATACCTTTCCCAAAATCGGCACGAGGACGTCGAACGGCTTCTCAAAAACGCACTCAACAATGCCCGCGGCTTGGGCGACATGTTCGATCAGCTTTTGGACAGCTCACAGGGCGAAGCCTCCGGTGAGAAGGCCGTTGACGTTTTTGAGGCCATCCGATTCGGGATTGAAATCGCAATCCCCGAAAAGAACATCGACATGGAGTGGAATTTCGCTCCCGGTCTGTTTGCCACCGGCCTGAGTCGGCTGACCCTGACCAGAATGATCCGGAATCTGGCCGAAAACTCCGTCCGCGCCATGGAGGGGTCCGGGAAAATCACCATTTCCGGTGAAAGGGTGGGAGATCGGATCTTCATCACCTTCGAGGATTCCGGCCCCGGAATTCCCGGAGATCGTTCGGAAGTCCTGTTTGAAGGTGGTGGAACGGAAGGGTCCGGCTACGGCCTCGGCCTGCCCTCCGTCAAGTATGCGGCACAAAAAGCGGGCGGTGACGTTCAATTGATTCCAGGAAAGTCCGGTGCCGCCTTCTTAATCGAACTTCCGGCCTTCAATCCCTTTTCGATTAACGCAGCCGCCTGAAAACCTGACCTTTGAAAAAAAAGCGCCACGAACAGGATTCGTGGCGCTTTTTTTTAGTTCAACCGGGGCGGGATTAGGTCCCGTGCTCCCAGCTATTGATGTACTCGACCATTTCAGCCGAGAGGGTGTCGATCTTCACACCCATCGCTTCGAGCTTGAGCGAGGCGATTTCGACGTCAACTTCCGAAGGAAGAACATAAAGCTGCTTTTCAAGCGTTCCTTCGTTCTTCTTGAGGTATTCCGCCGACAACGCCTGGTTGGCAAAGCTCATATCCATCACGCTCGCCGGGTGGCCTTCCGCGGCCGCGAGGTTGATGAGGCGGCCTTCGCCGAGAACGTTGATGCGGTTGCCGTTCGAGGCCAGGGAGTACTGATCGACAAACGGACGGGCTTCACGCACGTCGCTCGACAGTTCCTTCAGGGCCACGAGGTTCAGTTCGAGGTCGAAGTGGCCCGAGTTGCAGACCACCGCGCCGTCCTTCATCACCGCGAAATGTTCACGGTCAATGACGTGACGGTTGCCGGTGACGGTGATGAACACGTCGCCCTGCGGCGCCGCTTCGGCCATCGGCATGACGCGGAAACCGTCCATGACGGCTTCGATCGCGCGAATCGGATTGATTTCGCACACGATGACGTTCGCGCCCATGCCGCGTCCGCGCATGGCGACGCCCTTGCCGCACCAGCCGTAGCCGACCGTGACGAGGGTCTTGCCCGCGAGGAGCAGGTTCGTCGCCCGGATCACGCCGTCCAGCGTGGACTGGCCCGTGCCGTACCGGTTGTCGAACATGTGCTTGGTCTGCGCGTCATTCACCGCGATGACCGGGAAAGGCAGCACGCCGCCGGCCTGCATGGCCTTGAGGCGCTGGATGCCCGTGGTGGTTTCCTCGGTGCTGCCGATGACGTTTTCAAGCAGTTCCGGACGTTCCTTGAGGAGCGTCGAAACCACGTCGCCGCCGTCGTCGATGATGATGTGCGGCTTGTGGTCAAGCGCGATGAGAACGTGCTTGCGGTAGTCGTCGGTCGACTCACCCTTGCGGGCATAAACCGGAATGCCGAAATCCACAACCAGCGAAGCGGCCACGTCATCCTGCGTCGAAAGCGGGTTCGAGGCGATCAGGATCGCGTCCGCGCCGCCCGCCTGGAACGCGCGGCAAAGATTCGCGGTTTCGGTCGTCACATGGCTGCACGCCACGAGGCGCATGCCTTCCAGCGGACGCTCCTTGGCGAAACGCTCACGGATAAGGCGCAACACCGGCATTTCACGCTCGGCCCATTCGATACGCTTCTTGCCGAGCGGGGCCAAATTGATATCGGCCACATCGTAATTCTGAACTTGTCCTGTACTGGCGCTCATTCTTACTCCTTGAATTTTAGATTTTCGATTGAAGATTTTCGATTGTGGTAAATGGCCGGGAATAACCGCCGAAACCGAAATTGACCGCCCATTCCTTCAATCTTCAATCGAAAATCCTCAATCGAAAATAAACTAGATTCCGGCATCCGAGCGGAGGGCTTCCGCCTTGTCGGTGCGTTCCCAGGTAAAGGTGTCGCCGGTGCGGCCGAAGTGACCGAAGGCGGACGTCGGGAAGTAAATCGGACGACGCAGGTCGAGCGATTCAATGATTCCCTTCGGGTTCAGCTTGAAGTGCGCCCGAACCAGTTCGGAAATCTTCCCTTCGTCGATCTTGCCCGTGTCGAAGGTTTCGACGTACACCGAAACCGGTTCGGCCACGCCGATGGCGTAGGCAAGCTGGACCTGGCACTTCTCGGCCAGACCGGCGGCAACGATGTTCTTCGCGATGTAGCGCGCCATGTAGGCCGCCGAACGGTCAACCTTTGTCGGATCCTTGCCCGAGAAGGCGCCGCCGCCGTGCGGTGCATAGCCGCCGTAGGTATCAACGATGATCTTGCGGCCCGTCAGACCGGTGTCGCCCATCGGACCGCCGACCACGAAACGGCCGGTCGGGTTGATGTGGAACTTGGTGTCCTTGTCGAGCATTTCGCCGGGAACGGTTTCGCGGATGACATGCTTTTCGATGTCGGCACGCAACTGTTCGGTGGAGATCTTGTCGCTGTGCTGGGTGGAAATGACCACCGCGTCCACGCGGTGCGGCTTGCCGTTGCGATATTCGACCGAAACCTGCGACTTGCCATCCGGACGGAGGTAGTCAAGCAGGCCTTCACGGCGAACACCGGAAAGCCGACGGGTCAGATCGTGGGCCAACTGAATCGGAAGGGGCATCAATTCCGGTGTTTCGTTGCAGGCGAAACCGAACATCAGGCCCTGATCGCCCGCGCCGCCCGTGTCCACGCCCATGGCGATGTCGGGTGACTGCGAGTTGATCGTCGAAATGATGGCGCAGGTGTTGCTGTCGAAACCGTATTCGGCGTTGTTGTAGCCGATGTGATCGACGGTCTGGCGGGCGACTTTCTGGAAGTCGACAAACGCGCTGGTGGTGATTTCGCCGGCGACGACGACCAAACCGGTGCAGAGCAGGGTTTCGCAAGCGACGCGACCGGTCGGGTCCTGACGAAGAACCTCATCCAGAATCGCATCGGAAATCTGATCCGCCATTTTATCGGGATGGCCTTCGGTGACCGACTCCGAAGAAAACAGGAAATGACCTTGACTCAAGTTGTCCTCCACAGATGATTGCTGGTTTGCCGGAAACGAGCCGTAAGAAACAGGATGAGGCGCGCGCAAACCGCGAAAGATAAGGGATTCCGACCCATTTCATTCCGGCTTCGAAAAAACGCAATCGCGTCGTCTGGAACCCGAAAATCGAAAATCGAAAATCCCGAAACGGACTGGGCAAAATTCAAACCGTTGACGCTAGCACGGGCAAGGGTGCGATTGTCAACACTCTCACGATTATTCAATTCGGAGGCGATTCTCAAATGAAATCGTCCCCGCACCCGTAACCTTTTTTGAAAGCGTCATTTGGGATTTTTAACGGGCGGGTTCGCCGAAGCGTTTCCAGCAAATTCGAAGGAACACCGTTCCGGCCACGGGATGCGAACCGAAAGCGGCGGCAACCGGTCGATTTCAAATTTCCCTACCGGGCGGCCCTGACTGTAAACACGAAGTCCACCCGGGTCAGTTTCCCGCTGTGCTGAAAATCGAACCAACCGCGATACAGGCCCGGTTTCGGCGGTCGAACCGGAAAAGTGACCTTTCCGGTTTTGCCGGACCGTTCATCGCGTTCGTCGGGATGGGAATACACGAAGGCGGTCCCGTCCTGATGAATCATCACCAGGTGTCCCATCGCCCCGAGGTAGGGCTGAAGGTCGAGAACCGGCCCGCCGGCCTGCTGGTCGCGAAGCTCGAATGTTACCAGCGACGTCCTTCCGGCCGGAATCGACAACGAACCGACCGGATTGACGAGAATGCCGTCCGAACGCTGCTCATTCGTGATTTTGAGGGGGACCTGAGCGGGTTTGTCCTTCCCCGTGACGTTGATCACCCCGCCCAAAATCTGGTTTCCCGCGCCACGAGGCGCCACGTCGGCGAAAATCCGATACTCGCCGGACGTGGGAAACCGGAAATTCCTCAGAATGAAAATCCCGTCCCGCTGAAGAACCGGATGCTCCTTCGCATACACCCCAAGGTCTTTCCGCGCGATAATGAGGTGCATCGGTTTTTCATGGGCGACATCGAATTCGGTGACCGGAACGTTTTCCCGTTTGCCGGTCAACTGCCCGTCCGAACCCCGAACTTCCCGGCTGACGAACACCTTGAATTTCAGGGTCACCGGCTGCCCCGCGACGATCGCGCCGGAATCGGCCATTACTTCCACGCTGTACGGCCGGATTCCGGGCGCCTTCCTTGACCGATTTTCGAAATCGGTAACCACCAACGGAAATTCAACGGAAAAAGCCGGCTCTCCGGGAGGCTGCACATTCAATACCAGTTGGTATTCCCCGCCCTGGGAAAACGTGGGATGGAGTCCGTATTCACCCGGAACGCTCTCGGGCTGGGCGGTTTCCCTGATTTTCGGCATTGAAGGAAAAGAAGGAATTCCCACGACGGCGGTGACGACCGCGCGCGCGACCGGCGACGGCCCCGAAACGGGGTCCACCCGACTGGTATCCGTCACCTTGAACCCGATCCGCTGTTCCTCCTCCGAATACAAACCACCCTCGGGAATCCGGACGGTGATTTCAAACCTGCCGACTTTTTTGGTCGTCGGCTTCACCGTTGCGTCCTGTGCGCCGACACTCACGAAGGTCAAAACCGCGAGGCCAAGTGCGATCAGGACGCGCCTGAATGAAAAAAAAGGGTTCATGAAAAATAACCTTCGACAGCCGGATGGGTGAGTGCAAAAAGGGGCGGGACACTTGGTCAATTCGTTTGACGACGATTCTAAACCTCCCGCTTCAATCCAAAGAAAAAAGTCTCGGGAGTCGGAAGTCAGGCAAACGATGAAGAATGAGCGATGAGCGATGAAGTTTAAAAAATCCGAAGTTGTGAACGACTCGGAAAAAAGAAATTGACGGGAAAAGCGATAAACGAACGCTTTACTCCAGCCTCCCGACTCTCGACTCCAGACTTTTCAATCCAGACTCTCGACTTCAATTAAAGGGATTTCACTTCCCGTACCACCTGCCAGACGCTATGGCTGCGCTTAATCCAATAACGCAAAAGATCGACATGGTACGAAAACGCCCCTTCACCGAACTTGTCGAGAATTTCGTTTCGAAACAGTTCTTCAAGGGTCAGTCGGATTGTCGCTTCGGTCAGGGTCACGGGATATTTGCTGTCGGCGATTTTCTGGGTGATACGTTCGGCGGTCACGGCGTCGTTTTCATCCACGAGCGTTTCGGCCACGAGTGACAGAACGATCTTTTCGTCGTCGCCGAGTCCCTCCCAGAAGTAAATCATCTGCGGAAGGGGGTTGTTGACCACTTCATCCACGATTTCCTTCAAATCGGAACGCAGAATGTAATGCCGCTTTTGTTCGTTCAGACAGTCAACGACATTCTGGCAGATGACCTGGGTGTAAAACGGCTGCCCGGCGGTCAGTCGAACCACGGCGTCCACCACGCCTTTCCCGTAAACCACCGTATCCTTTACGGGTTCCGTGATAAGTCGCCGGGTATCGTTGGGGGTCAAATAGCTGATTTTTCGGAAAAGTGACCGCCGCAACATCTCGCGCCAGTACCGCCGGTCACGGTCTTCCAGTTTTCGAGAACCGGTAAACACCATTGAAAGCCGGTCATGCCGATCAATCAGTCCGGCAAGAAATGAAAAAATGTCTTTCGACAGTTTGCCGTCATCAACCTTCACTTCCAGCAACTCGTATTCATCGACCAGTATGACCAACTGCCGCTCCCCGATCTTTTTCAAAACCTCGTCGATGAACTCACGGAACTGAGAATAGGCGTTGTTTCCGTTTGCCCCGAAAGCCGGCTGAACGATCGGTTCTCCCCCGAGTTTGTCTACGCCATCGGCAATGAGTTTTGCCGTTCGTTGAAAAAACTCGGCGTCGTCGCGGATGATCATTTCCTGCATGTCCACAAACACGGGAACAAACTTGTCCCCGATCCGCCCGTTCATAATCTGGTAAAGAATTGAGCTTTTGCCGGTTCGCCGTTCACCGCAGAACACGATGACCAGCCCCTGTTGCGCTCCCTCAAATTTGCGGGCAACGTACTGGAAATCGTCTTCCCGACCGAAAAACATGGCGGAATTGCGAATCGGATTTCCCACCACATACGGATTTCGCTCAATCGCCTTGAACTGTTTCAAGTGCGGCGGCAGCACATATTCACGGCTCCGCTGTTTCTGATAGGCCCAAACCCCGCCGCTTCCCGAAAAAACCACCGCGAAGCAGACAATCCAGAACCAGGCTCGAAGGTAAAACGGCCGGTCAATCCAGACGATGTATTTCCGGGGAGTCGATTTGATTCCATACAGGTCGCGATTCAGGGCCTGAACCTCAAAAACATGTTCGCCGGAGCCGAAATTCGATACTGAAAACTCGGTTCGGTCATTTCCGGCGCGTTCGGCCGACAGAATCCGCCATCCCTGGGAATCAATTCGGTAGAGATAGGTCACATCGCCGGTCTGGCTGACGCCAGTGAACTTGAATTTGACCCGGTGCTGCCCCGCCTTGAGGGAGGTTGAGTTCGGATTCTGAATTTCCGCCCCATCGACCTCCAGTCTGATTTCAACGGAGGGCGCGCGCCGATTTGAAAGATGCCGGGTCAATCCCGATTCGGTGGCAATCCATCGTGCCCCGTCGGGCGTTTTCAAAATCATCCGCGGTTGCGCCCCGGCAAAGTCATACCTGTCCCTTCGGTAAGTCTGGGCGATTCCTTCCTGGCTCAGGAGAAATTTGCGAAGCCCGCCGTCTCCGGTTCCAACCCACAGAAAGGATTCGTTCGGGGTGTGATCAAGAAAAAGTGTTCGGACATCCGACCCCGAAGAGGCGGACCGTAACAGGTTGGGAACGAAGGCGTTTCCATCGAACGTCTCGATTCCGCGACCGGTCGCCAACCAGAATTTACCGGGGGTGGGCTGCTCGATGATGCACCGAACATCCAGGCTTTCAAGACCTTGCGGCGTCCCGATGAC
This sequence comes from Blastocatellia bacterium NZW_1522, assembly GCA_039793685.1. Classification (GTDB taxonomy): domain Bacteria; phylum Acidobacteriota; class Blastocatellia; order Chloracidobacteriales; family Chloracidobacteriaceae; genus JAAFHI01. The sequence goes on along the minus strand of JBDRAL010000002.1, from coordinate 44,978 downwards.
AACCAGTTCGGCGCTGTTCGGTTCGTACCGATAGGCTCCCCGGTCGGTGGCAATCCACAGGGCGCCATTCGTGGCCTGCATGACGTTTTTGACTTCACCGTCAATCGGAACCGGCTCACCTTCAATTTTGAGCGTCAAGGGATTGACCGAGAAAAGCTCGGACGCGGTGGCAACCCAGACCACCGGTCGGCGTCGATCCCGCAAAACGCCACGAATGTTCGTCAGGCCGGTTCCTTCCACTTTTTTTGCCTCGGAACCGTTCCATCGCCAAACACCGTCATCAGCGCCGACCCAGAGTTCTCCTCCATCGGTCGCAAGGGAACGAACGGAAACATTTTTCGGAAGCTTGACCAGCGGGAGAAAGGTTGCCCCATTGAATTCGAAGACGCCCCGGGCAGTCCCAACCCACAATGAAGCAGATTCGCCGTTCCCGGCCGCCAGCGACCGGACGTCGCTCTCCGGCAGGCCGCGACTGGTATCGAACGTCACGAAGCTGTAGGCGTCGTGCCGAATGGCACCTTTCTCCGTACCGAACCAAAGGTTGTTGTCGGCGTCGGTGGCGACCGTTCGCACCACGCTTTCGGAAAGGAGTTCGGCCGCTTCGGGTCGTCTGGGATCGAAAACCACCACCCCTGACCTTCCCGGAAGGCAAAACCAGAAATTTCCGACCGAATCGAGGCAGGCCGAGCCGAGGGGACGGTCAAGCAAGGGATGCGAAACCGGGGTGATGAATTCAGCGATGATCGAGAAAAGACCGCGCTGGGTCGTCACCCAGAGCGTTCCGTTCCGGTCTTCGCACAAGGCGCGGGTTGGTCCGACCGTTGTGCCGGCCGGGACGGGAAAAGCCAGCTTTTTCCAGACTCCGGCCTCGAACCGGAAAAGTCCGTCGTCGGTCGCCACGAAGACTCTCCCATCAGCCGCAACGCGAATGGCGTTGACCGGGGCATCCGTGAAACCCTGTTCCGCTTTCCACCCGAGGACGGTTTCCGGCGACCAGCGATAAAGCCCCGAAGAGGTCCCGATCCACATCTCATTTCCGCGACCCACTTCGAAAACCCGAATCGGCTTTCCGTCCAGTCCCCCGTTCCCGAGATTGGTCGGTTTGATTTTGAGGGGTTCCACCAATCCCACTGGTTCGGATTGAATGAAAATCCCCCGGTCAGTGCCGAACCAGAGGGTTCCATCGGTTGCTCGGGCAATGGCGTTGACCGATTTTCCCTGAAGCGGCCCGAGCGGCGACTCGGAGGTTTCCGACGATTCGAAATCTCTTCCGTTGTACCGGCTGGCCCCCTTGTCGGTGGCAAACCAGACCGCCCCGTTGCTGTCGGAAAAAATGGAATGAACCAGCCCAGAGGGCAACTTCGGCGGGACGAACGACCGATCGATAACCTTGATTCCAAGGGGAATGGCGGAAATTCGGGAAAGCAGCAGCGGGAGTTCAGCCGTGGCCCGGTCGTTGATGAGGACGCTCCCCATCACCTTGGCCTCATACCCCGGAACCACCGCCGTCACTTCATAAACCCCGGCAGCCATTTTGCCGAAAAAGTATTCCCCCCGCCGATTTTCAAGCGCCCGCAATGCCACACCATCGCGCGGCCCGGAATCCCGCAGCCGTGCCGATACGACCCCGCCCCCCAGAGGCTCGTTGGCCCGTTCATCACGCAAAACGACATGCAGCGAGGTCGGGGTCAACTGGAGGTTCACCCCGGAGGGAATTTCTTCCGGCTTTGAAAAACTGATTTTCTGGGATTGTGCGCGGAAACCGTTGGCACTGGCCGTCAAGGTATAGGTTCCGGGCTTGGTGACCGTGATGGTGAATTTTCCGTCACCCTGGGAAAGAACCGAAACCAGCGCGCCGCCCTGCCCCGTACAGGTCACCTTGGCCTCGGAAACCGGCTGGCCGTTTTCATTGGTGACGGTGCCCTGAATCGTGAGAAGCGATTGCGCCTCCGCCGAAAAGAGTGACCGGGACAGCGGAAATTCCAGGCCCACCGCCAACAGGACAATAAAAAAAATAAAAAATGGGTGTCGAATCAAGCGCCAACCTCAAATTTCAGAAAAACCGTCGGGATTTCTCGACTTTTCCAATTCAACCAACCGGAGTATATTGAAAATACCGTACCACGCCTTTCCTTCCAAAAGACCATCGGCTGAATCATATGGCGAAGAAATCGACAAAACCGGCAAAACGACCTCCGGTCAGCATCGAAATGAAGCGGGAGTTGCAGGACTTCCAGGTCAAACAACTCCAACGAAACTTCAGTGATATTTACGACTCGAAGGAATACGGCAAGCTGTGCCATTTCTTTGCGAACGATATTTACGCCCCGAAGGATTTCGAGGAACGCAACCGCAGTTTCGAGCAGATTTCCAATTACTTCCGGAACTCGCTCGGCGACAAGCTGTTTCACGGCCTGATCCGGCTGCTTGACCTTTACGAGATGTCGGACGACATGGACGACCTGATGGTGGTGACCCTCGAAAAAATGGGCGTCAAGGGGAAAATCAGCCAGGAGAAGTACGACGAAGCCTATTACCTGAGCGACAACTACGATCGCCGGGTCGAACAACTCGACCTCATCGTGGAATGCTTCGACTTCACCCACGCGCTGACCCGGTATCGTTCCATCGGCTGGATTCTGAAAACCGCCCGGCTCACCTCTCACCTGTTCAGCAGCAGCAAGGACAACATCGTGGACATGCTCCAGCGCGGCTACGATGCCATGCGCGACACGGCCAGCGTGGAAGGGTTCAACGACATCATTTACGAACGCGAAATGAAGCGGCTCAACCGAATTTACGAGCATTACTCGGCGGCGGCGGTTTCCGGAAAATGATTTCCCAACCAGTTTCAATATTGGATTCGGCCGTCGGTCGGCCCCGGTTCACTCATGGCCTCTACCAAGCCTTCGCGCCGACGCGCGCCAATCAATACCGCCGGAACGGATTCCCTGAAACGTCATAAAACCGCCCTCGTCCTTGCCGGAGGCGGGGTTACCGGGGTCGTTTATGAAATGGGTGTTCTTCAGGCATTGAGCCAGTTTCTCGGCGACGACTTCTCAATTTTCGATTTCGACATGATCGTCGGCCTGTCGGCGGGTTCGATTGTCGGTTCGTTTCTCGCCAACGGCGTCGCCCCCTCGGAAATGCTCACGGCGCTCCACGAACGGCCCGACGCAACCATTACGCCCTTCCCGAAATGGGATGTCTTCCGCCCGAACTTCGGTGAATTCATCCAGCGTGCCGCAACCCTTCCGGTCACCCTTCTTTCAAACGCGGCCAAAAAACTTCGCCGAATGACCTTCGGGGGCAATCCCTACATCAGCCTGTTCGACGAAATCCTTCCATCGGCAATCTTCACCAACCACAAGGTCGAACAGTACCTGCGGGAAAACCTGCATCAGGCGGGGCGGACCAACGATTTCCGGCGGCTCCGGAAGGCCCTTTACGTCGTGGCAACGGAACTCGACACGGGCGAACGAACGGTTTTCGGCGATACCGGACACGATCACGTTCCGATTTCAAAGGCCGTCCAGGCGTCCTCGGCCATTCCCCTGTTCTATAAACCGGTGAGAATCGGGCGTCGCGAATATGTTGACGGCGCCATCCGAAAGACACTCCACATCGACATTGCAATAAAGAAGGGCGCCGAACTCATCGTCTGCGTGAACCCCGTCGTGCCCATTTACAACGACGTGGAGCGCGAGGCGGTCCCCCTTTTCGAGGGCAAAGGCCGCTACCTGAGCGAAAAAGGCTTCGGGTACGTCTGGTGGCAGATGCTCCGGCTGCTGCTCCATTCGCGGATTCCACTCGGTTTTGAGCGGTACAAACGGATGTACCCAAACGTGGATATCATCCTCATCGAACCGCGGATGGATGACTACAAGATGTTCTTCCACAACATCATGGACTACGAGGCCCGGATTCCGATCGCAACCCACGGATATGAAACCGCAACCCACCAACTGAACGAAAAGTTCCCCGAACTCCAGGCCACGTTCGGACGGCATGGCGTGCCGCTCATCAAACCCGCGAAACACGTCCCAATGGAGCCGAAAACCGCTCACCCGCATCCGGCCTCTCCGCGCGGAAGGGTGAAAACGGAAATCGGGTTGCTCGAAAAAACCCTTCAGGAACTCGAACAGCGTCTCGCCATCTGACCTGAAAACCGCCGAATACTTGGTTTTCCGGGTTGAGTTTTCCGAAACGCACGGTAGATTTCAGGTTTGCGTCCAGGTTGGACAAACTTCATCCCGAAAGCCGCCAGCGTTTATGTACAGTCTTCAGTTCGAACAGATCTATCCCATCGCCGAGTTGAAACGACGCAAGGGCGTGACCGTTACCGCCGTTGACGAAGGCGGCGCCGGAGAGGCCATCGGCCTTGTGCCCGGCGACCGCATCACCGTCATCAACGGCAACAAGGTCCGCGACTACCTCGACTTTCAGTTCTATTCGGGCGGTGAGGACTTCATCGAACTTGAAGTCATCCGGACCACCGGCAAAACCGAGCGCTTCGAAGTCGAACTTGAGGAAGGCGAAATCTGGGGCCTCGATTTCGAACAGTTTGCGCCCCGCCAGTGCGGCAACGAATGTCTGTTCTGCTTTTGCGAACAGAATCCGGACGATGCCCGGCCCTCGCTCTTTTTCCGGGATGAAGACGTCCGGTTGTCGTTTCTGCACGGCAACTACACGACGATGACCACGCTCACGGAAGAAGAATTCAACCGGATCGTGGAGCAGCGACTTTCCCCGCAGTACGTCTCGGTTCACGCAACTGACCCCGAAGTCCGCCGCCACCTGCTCGGTCGAAATAAAGCCGATGACATTCTTGGCACGATGAAGCGCCTACTCGCGCACGACATCGAGCTTCACGCCCAGATTGTGCTTTGTCCGAAAATCAACGACGGCGAGGTGTTGAAACAGACCGTCCACGATCTCGCCGACCTTTACGAAAAGGGCGTCACGTCGGTCGCCATCGTCCCGCTCGGGCTGACGAAGCACCACAAGAAACGCCATCTGCTCACACCGACAACGGATGAATGGGAAGCCGAGATCATCGAACTGGTTACGCCGTGGCAGAAGGAATTTCGCAAGAAGCTCGGGACAACTTTCGCGTTTCTGGGAGATGAGTTCTATATCCGCGCCGGAAAGCCGATTCCCGGCCCGGCTCACTACGGCCCCTACCCGCAAATCGAGGACGGCGTCGGGATGGTCCGCCGTTTTCAGGATACCTTCCGCAAAACCGTCAGGAAGTACAAAGCCAAACCGGAACTTTTGCCGAAAAAGTTCCCGGTCACGACGGTTGCGACGGGTTCATTGTTCGCCTCGAATCTCAAGGCGCTGGCCGACGAACTCAACGCGACGTTCGGTACCAAACTGCATGCGGTCGGCATTACCAACGAGTATTTCGGACCGGAGGTGAACGTCGCGGGTCTCGTCACCGGAAGCGACATTTACCTCGCCCGGGAGTCGTTCAAGGGCAAGCGGTTGCTCATCCCGAGCGAAATGGTGATGGGCGACAATCAGATTTTCCTCGACAACATGACCCTCGCCGAACTCTCTGAAAAACTCGGAATGGAGGTTCGGGTGGTCAATCCCACCGGGAACGATTTTGTGGAGACGGCGTTGCTTCAATGCGAAGCCTGACGTGAATCCCTGTAAATGTTTATAAAAAGAAAAAGGCCACCTGCTTCGAGTCGGGTGGCCTTTTTTGTCCTGAAGGGCGGTCAAACTTCGGCAGTGGGGATGACATTCAGTTTGCCGGTAAGTTTCAAAAACCTCGCCGCGAACAAAAGCGATGCCACGATCAGTCCGACAATGAAGCCGGTCCAGATACCGTATTCCCGCATTCCCAGCCTGAATCCGCAGACATAGCTCATCGGAAGTGTAACCACGACGTACGCGATGAAGGCGTAAAGGGTGGGCATCCGCGCATCCGTGAGTCCGCGCAGGCAGGCAAGCATCACGACCTGCAACCCGTCGAAGAGCTGAAACAGCGCCGCCATGAACAGCAACCCGGAAGCGATGGCGATGACGGGCAGGTCTTTCGTGTACAGCATCGGAATAAACTTCCTGAAAAGAACCAATGCGATGGCCGTGAACGACATATAAGCCAGAACGATGTGTCCCGCCGCGATGCCGGCCTTCCTCATTTCGGTCCGATTCCCCGCCCCAAAGAAATGGCTCACCCGGATGGTCGCGGCGGCGGCGATTCCGCTCGCTCCCATGAACGTGAACGAGGCCACGCCCATCGCAATCTGGTGGGCCGCCTGCGGATTCTTGCCGAGCCAGCCCACGAGGATGCCGCCGCCCGCGAACGCGCCGACTTCGAGGAGAAACTGTCCGGCCATCGGCAACCCGAGCGAGACGTACCTTTTCAGGTCAACCATCTTCAGGGTCGCATCCCGAATCGGCTCGCGATAGGGCTTGAAGAAATCGAGCTTCCTGAAAATGAAGATGTATGCCGCGGGCATCGACAGCCGCGCGATGAACGAAGCCGTTCCCGACCCGACAATCCCGAGTTCGGGAAATCCGAACAGACCGTAAATCAGGACCGCGTTCAACCCGATGTTCAGGACCAGTTCCTGAATCGTGATGAGCAGGGCAATGCGCGTGTTTCCAAGTCCTTCGGCGAATTGCTTGTAGGACTGAAACACGGCCAGCGGCACAATCGACATCACGATCAACAGATAAAACGGCTTTGCCTGCGCCACGACTTCGGGCGCCTGGCCCATCCGGTCAAGAAACGGGTAGAGCGAAAGCATGATTGCCGCAATGGCAAGGCCAATGCAGAGATTTGCCACTGAACCGGTCCGAAACCAGCGCGCGGCGGCATTCACGTCACGCGCTCCCGCCGCAGCACCGACAAGCGGCGTCATTGCAAAGGAAAACCCGATACAAACCACCAGGCCGATGACGAACACGCTGCTTCCGAAGGTCGAGGCGGCAAGCGCGGTCGTGTCGTAGTGGCCGAGCATCATGCTGTCGGTGATTTGGACGACGACGTGTCCCATCTGCGAGAACATGACCGGAATGGCCAGCCGCAAATGAGCTTTGTAATGGGGCTTCAAACTGGCAAAGAAAGACATGACCAACCTTGTAGGTCATCGGGACATTCGTGGCGACGCAGCCTCGAAGGGAACTTTTCCCCGACAACGGGTTCAAAACGGATACCCAACAGAAAAGAAAGGAAGTTCAAACGATGGGTTCCGCTACCGTCCGTCCCTCCGTCAACATTACGCCGCTCATCGACGTGCTGCTGGTCCTTCTGATCATCATGATGGTCGTAACGCCCAAACATGAAAGAAAGTTCAACGCGCAGGTCCCGGACAAACAGCCGCCCGCCACGATAAAAACAGCCGAACTGAGTCTGGTGGTTCAGGTCACCCGAACGGGCGAACTGAAACTCAATACCCAAACGGTTTCAAGGCGGGAACTTCTCGCAATCCTTTCAAAAACGCTCGGCGAACGGCCGCAGGAACTACGGACGGTCTGGATTTCCGCCGCATCGGAACTGAATTACGAAATTGTGACCGATGCAATCGACGTGATAAAGACAGCGGGAGCAAAGCCCATCGGGCTGCGGATCGACCAATCCTGAACAATTCGCGAGGACATCAACCGATGACGATTAACCGCCGTCACTTTCTCGGCGCCGTGCTGGCCGGCGGCGCCACGCTTCTTCTTTTACAAACGACTCAGGCCCAGGAGGGCAAAACTCAGCGCGTCCGATTTCCCAAAGGTCGCACCTCGACCATTTTGAAGGGGGCGGTGGTTCGGGGCACGAGCGATGCCTACCTGCTCGGCGCCGCAGCCGGTCAAACCATGACCGTCCATGTTTCATCCCGGGAAAACAACGCAACCTTCACCATTACCGCCCCGGACGGCGCGACGCTGGTCGAAGAAATCGACGACTGGTCAGGTGAACTTCCCTCGCGTGGCGACTACCGGATCGAAGTCGCTCCCACGCGCGGAAATGCCACATACACCCTTGAAATCACGATTCGGTAAACTTTTTTCAGGAATGGAAGAAAGTTCCTCGCGTTGCGAAGGGAGGGGTCGCGTGTTAGATTCGACGGGCCTCTTCACTTCGTAACGCTTTCATTTTTCAACTTGTTGCAAGCCCGATGGCGCTGACCAATATCCGTGCGTATATCGACTATCTTCCCCTCGATCCACTGTCCAATTTCTTCGAAACCGACGGAGAGCGGATTGTTCGGGCCTTTTTCTTCACCTCAGATCTGGGGCGCCTCGCCGCGCGCCTGATCGAAGGCGTTGCCAGTCTTCAGTCCACCAATTCAACACGAATCATTACCGGCTCCAGAGGCACCGGGAAAAGTCATCTGGCTTCAGTTGTCAGGACATTGGCCTCAATCCCCAAAACCCGAAATCTGGTCATTAGCAATCCCCAGGTTGCCAACGCCGTCAAACGACTTGAGGGGAACACCTTCCTCCCCGTCCTGATCGATGGTCGGGCCATCCTTGAAGGGACCACGGACTTTATCGGGGCCCTTCGCCATGCCCTTCGGAACATTCCCGGCAACCAGATCGAAATCGACGATGCCCAATGGTTTCAGGCAGTCGAAGCCGGAAACATCTTTGAACTTCTGGCGAGCAAGCTCTTTCCCGGAATGGCGTATTTGTTCTGCGTTGACGACCTTTCGGCCATTTTCCGGTCACAATCCCGCGACATTATTCAGCATACCCTGACCTGGCTTGCGTTCCTGGCCGCCAAAGCCAAAAGTTTCCCAATTTCCGCCCTGGTCGTTCTCGACGAGGACGTGATGGACCCCCAAACCGGCCAGGCTGCCCGACTCGCCGCCGATTTTCAAATCGACACGCTGACCGCCGACAATCTCCGACGCATTTCCGATCAGGCCGTTTTCAAAAAAAACCCGACCCAGCGGACAGAACTTTCAAAACTCTATCAGGAAGCACTCAAGTCCCTGCCCCGGTTTCACTGGAGCGAAGAGGAATTTTCAGACCTCTACCCGCTTCATCCGGCGGTCCTTGAAGTTGCGCCGGGTCTTTCCGCTTACTGCGACAGTTTCACACTGTTCGGTTTCATCAACGCGGCCGTCGGACGCGCCCTCGGTCCGCGTCGGCACCCGCTCCAACTGATTTCCCTCGATGAACTGTTCGATCAGTATGACTTCGAGTTCAAACGTAACCCGCTCCTCGAACGGGCCCTCGCCGTTTACGACTACCTTGCAACCATGCGGGTTCCGGCCCTGCCCTCGGATCAACGGATTCCCGCAAAACTGATTCTCAAGGGCCTCTTTCTTTACTCGCTGGTCAACAAGCCGGTGAGCGCCGACGAACTCACCAATGCGTTGATGCTGTATGACAACGGCTATCAGCAGGTTTCCGCCCTGCTGGACGACCTGTTCACTCATTCCGAAGGACAGATTGTGAAGCAGGGCAACGGTGGGGCCTGTCGGTACAGCATCACCGTCATCGAACGCTTCGATCCCGATTCTCGGCTCAGACACGTTCTGGAAGACGTTTCAGACAACGATCCTCATCTGGAGGCGCTGCTCATCACGCTCGGCGGGGGACACTTCATTGATTTTCCCTTTACCCTCGACACCCTTCTGCTCGGTGGTGCGACCTCGCTGAGACTTGAAACCACTGCCCTCTGGCGGAATACCCTGCGTCGCGGTGTCGTCGGATTCAACAGCCCGATTGAAGTCACGCCGATTCCTCCGGTTCAAATCGAACGCAGCGGTGAAACCTTCACGCCCTCCGGAATCATCATTCCAATGCGTGACGCGGATGACCTGAAGCCTTCCATCATCTACCACTGGGCTGACGAATGCTGCGAATTTGACTGGCAACTGCTCATGCTTTCCGCGGTCAATCCGGTCATTCCCGAAAACACTCCGACGGTTCCGAGTCTGCTGTTCTGGCAGCCTGAAAAACTGACGCTTGAAGACCGCGGCAAACTGAAATCGCTCTGGGTGGCCTATACCCACGGCGAAGAGGTTTTCGGAATTGAACTGACCGAGCGCCGGCAAATGCTGGAAGCGGAAGTCCGGGAAATTTTCAAAAGATGTTACCTCGAAAACGGGGTTCTGGTTTCCGTCAACGGGGAAAAACAGCCGCTCAAGCGTTTCACAAGCGAGCACACCTCCAAACACTTCTGGGACTTTCTCTCCTCGGCGATTCAGAAACCACTCGACATCCGTTTTCCGGCACACCCGGTGTTCAAGGAGGTTTTGACGGAACGCGAGGTCAAACGACTGGTTCTGGGCCTGCTTGGCGGACTGAACCCAAACGAACCGACCGTTCAGGAACACGCCGCAAATTATGCAGTCCCGTTCCAGATGGTGGTACGCAGGGATGAACAATACCAACTGGCCATGGACCGCGACGAAGCCCTCAGCCAGCCCTGCATCAGCGAAGTCCTCCGGCTGGTCGAGGCAAATGCACACGACGCAGTCCCGGTACAGGTCGTCTACCAGACCCTCCGCCGCGAGCCGTACGGTCTGCTCGAACCCGCGCAGCAACTGATCATCATGGCCCTTGTGGCCGGTTGGCGCATCGAACTCATTGACGTTTCGGGCCTTCGGGTGTTCAGCGCCGCCGAACTTACACAAGACGTCAGTTTCCGGCAGTACGGCACGATGCGCCGAACCGCCACCATCACCTATTCCTCCGAAGTGCTTTCCGAATGGTGTCGGTTGCTCACCGAAAGACCCGACCTGCCGGATCTCACGACAGGCCGGAAACAGGTCCGGGAAAGCCTCGCCAAATGGCACCGGACTTGGCTCGAATATGATCTGGCCGCCCGGTTCAATGAACTGCCGATGGAGATGCTGACCACCCGGACGTGGCAGCTCATCATCACCTGCAAGCGTTACTTCGAAACGACCGCCGGAGCAATCGAGGCAGTTCTCTATGAACGAATTTCGATTGAAATGGGACTCGCAAGGGTAGTGGATATCTTCGCGGCCAATCCGACGATTTATCAACGGGCGGTCCTCGACCTGAGAATCCTGGTCGAGTTCCTCGACTGGCTTTCCATTTATGTCTGGGCCAAGTCCTACACGATGAGCGCCCTACCGGTGAAACATCCCGAGGCGGTCAGCGCGCGACGCGAGCTGACCAACTTTTTCGAGCACCCACACCGCCTCCTCGACGAGGACAAACGCTCCCGCTTCGAACAGGTTTTCAAAACGTTCCACCGGCACTACATGGAGGAACACCTCGAACGCCAGAAGGCTTTCAAGGAAACCGACCCCAAGCCGCTCCAGGCGTTTCTGGCCAGCCCCTCGTGGCGACTGTTTGAAACCCTGACCCAACTTGCGATTTCAAACGGCCGCCACCTTCAGCTTGCCCGTGAACTGGTCGGACGAATGCATTTTCATCCCACGTTCGTTCCGCTTGAACCCTTCCTCGAAGTTCGTCCGATGGTGGTAGACGAACTCCGCTTCGCCCCATCGGATTCGCCGGTGGAAATTCTCGAAGAAATCAAGGGCGTCGTCCGCAACGGCATTGACTACCACCGCAAACTGATTGCCGGAAATCGGGCGCGAATCCTCGCCAATCTCAAGACAATTGGGCTTTCCGAAGAGGAAGAACGCCAGGTTTCGGTCGCGGTCGCCGCCCTCAGCGCGCTCGACCCGAATACCGAAGTTCGCCTTTCCGCCGAAACCATCGACCGGATCAATGAAGCCCTAGCGCTCGATTCGGCGGTAACGACCGTCCATCCACCCGCGCCCTTCACACTCGGCGAAACACTGACCAAGCAGGAATTGAAGTCACGCCTTGACGCCTGGATTCAATCGTTACCTGAGGAAGGACAACTGACCTTCGAAATTTCCGACGGTAATATCAACGAAATCAGTTAAATTCTTCCCTTTCAACTTTATCTTAAATGAACGCTGGAAAATCCCGATGGGGTTTCCAGCGTTTTTTGTTTTTTCCGAGAGATTTTTCGGACAAATTTCATAATTCTTTTTTTTAACTTTAATTTTTTTTCGTTTAATTGCAATTAAGTTGAAAAAGAGAAAATCGGGAATTTCCATTTGGTCGTTTTTTTCAAAAAACCGAAAGAAAGATCAGTTCTTTTACTTTTCGAGTTTTCAAACAACCTTTTTCAACTTTGTGAAAAGGTTACAACTGAAGAACTAAAAAACAAAGAAAACAACATTTTCCAAAAACAAACCACTTGAAGATTCTCGAAACGATCAAAAACTAATAAAGGATAATTCAATGGCTCTCCAAAAAACGACCCGATTTCTTTTGCTCATTGCCTTCATTGTTTCCTTTTCTTCGTTTCCGAAAGCCTTCCAAAAAACTGCGCCAAAAGATGGAGGTGCCAAGAAAACTACAACGGAAGAGGTAACGAAGGAGGAAATAACACAGCTTTCCGTTAAAGTAACTCGGGGAGACAACGCCATTCCTGATCTTACAGTCATCGTTTCTTGGGATGAGGATGATTCCACCGTACAAAAAAGTAAGAAAACAAATAAAAAAGGGATTTGTTCATTCAAGAATTTACCTAAGACGAATTTAACGCTCCGAGTTATTGAAAACGGGCAGGAAATAAGTAAACAAGAAATCGATCCTGAATCGACAAATTCTTTCCTCTTCCTCGTTCTTCCAGAAAACGAGAAAAAGAGTGATGAGAAGAAAGGCCCAGCAGGAATCAAGCCCGAGGCCACTGGCGAAAATTCCAGCGCCAAACTCATTGTTCTTAGACCTGATGGCAAACAGGTTGGAGAAGACGGGCCAATGCTCCTTTTAGTTAACAAAATCTTGCCAGGCATTGCTTGGGTAATACGGCCACACCTACCTGGGATTCAACTGAATGAGGCCGCAGAGTACGATCTGAGGGGGATAAAGCCAGGGGAGTACACAGTAAGTGCGAGAGCGGCGGAATACTCGGAGACCCCTATGGATTTGACCATTCCTGTTTCCGGTACAGTCTATTTCAGACTCACGGAGAGGGATGTGACTCCGAGACCGGCTGGGATTAATTTAATCCGAAAAGGCCAATACAGAATTGGCGAGCCAGAACAACCCCTTCAGTTTTACCGGGCAATCATCGGCTTTGAACAAACCGGAGCAAGCTCAACGCCATCCTCGACAAATTTTTTCCTGAATCTTTACGGCGTTCGCCCCTTGGTCCGCAACAACCTCCTTCTTTGGGGGGACCTGCGGCTAACCAGTATTCCAGCGCAAAAGCGGACCGGCATTATCAGTGATTCTGTAAGCACCCTTACAGATTCGCTTAGCTCCCTCCCGATCTCCCAATCCGTGAATTCCATTGCCTTTCAAATAGGTGCTCAGTACCGATTCCCAAAACAAATCCGAATCGGCGATACTCATTTTTTCACCAGCCTCTATGCGGGATTCGGCGGCATCACTCCGATTGATCCACCAAACCAGGTTTTTGAACCTTTCAGTATTGATTCTCCCCAGTTGCGATCTCGCCTGTTTAATTTCGTTTCCCGAAATCGTTCTTTGGTACTCCCGCCGAATGCCCTTTCTGCGGATGGGTCCACCATAAACAGCGAGTTTGATAAAGTCGTGTTTGTTGGTCAGGAACGAAGCCGATTTAATCGGCAATATTTTGCGGGATTCAGATTTGAGACCTTTTATCTCAAGAATAAATCTCATCCCGGCATCATCGACATTGGATTCGGACAAAACGAAGCGGTAACGGGCGGCAGGCTGAAAGGCGGCGTAGCCCGATTTGACGCATTTCTCCCTCTCCCGATTCCGATTAAATTGGGCACGACTGATCTCAGCGGGGTGGTTTACATCTATGGCTCGGCATTAATGAGAACAACCCGTCGGGTCGGAATTCAGGATGCCTTGATCCTGCCCCGTTTTGACGGTTCACTGGGATTCAACGATACCAAGCTACTTATCATTTCAAGTCCGCAGGCGGACCGGGATTTTTACCGCATCGGGGCAGGAATTGATCTCCTGCAATTGTTCAGAAATTTCAAACGACAGAATGTCCCCCCCGCCACACAAAGCGGATCGGTTGCTTCAACCCCCAACCCCGGAGTCTTAAACACAGGACCGCAACCCGGTGCGAAACAGCCATAGCGAATACGTTGGAGATACCGGGCCAACTTTCCTTTTCGATAGCGACTACGCTACATTCGGGACGAGTCATACCCCTTGACTCGTCCTTTTCCCTTTTTCCCGTAATTCATCCGCTCCCCCGTACAGAGGAAACGAATGTCCAATCCCAATGCCCGCATCAAGAAGGTCAAAACCCACATCAGCCAGAACGAAGGGCTGATTTTCGAGAAATCCCGGCCCGGTACGCGCGCGTTTCATCTTCCCGCGGCCGACGTCCCGACGCCAGCCGCCGATGAGCTGGTCCCCGCGAACCTTTTGCGTCACGACGATCTCGAAGGCATGCCGGAAGTTTCGGAACCGGAAGTCGTTCGGCATTTCACCCGGCTTTCGACGTGGAACTACGGAACCGACACAGGGATGTTCCCGCTCGGCTCCTGCACGATGAAGTACAACCCGAAATTCAACGAATGGGCCGCGCGCCTGCCCGCGATTGCCCGTTCGCACCCGCTCGCGCCGGAAGCCGCCGTTCGGGGCAACCTGAAGCTCATCAAGGACCTTGAAGAAAGTCTGTGCGAAATCACCGGTCTCGCCGCCTGCTCGCTGCAACCCACGGCGGGCGCGCACGGTGAACTCACCGGCGTCATGATGATTCGGGCCGCGCTGGAAGAACGCGGCGACGCCCGCAAGTTCATCCTCATTCCCGATGCAGCCCACGGCACCAACCCGGCCAGCGCCGTGATGTGCGGATACAAGGTCATCACCCTCATTTCGAAACCGAACGGCCTGCTCGATCTTGAAGCTCTCGACAAGGCAATGGACGAAACGGTCGCCGGATTGATGATTACCAACCCGAACACCCTCGGCATTTTCGAAGAAGATATTGCCAAAGCCTGCGAACTCATTCACTCGCGGGGAGGCTACGTCTACATGGACGGCGCAAACATGAACGCGCTGGTCGGCGTGGCGCGTCCGGGCGACATGGGCGTGGACGTGATGCACCTCAACCTTCACAAGACCTTTTCGACGCCCCACGGCGGCGGCGGCCCCGGCTGTGGTCCCGTGCTGGTATCAAAGGAACTCGAACCCTATCTTCCCTACCCGACCATCAAGCGGACGGAAGACGGCGGCGCGGCCTTTGACTACGACCGGCCCAAGACCATCGGTCGAGTGAAAGCGTTTTACGGCAACTATGGAATGATGGTCCGCGCCTTGGCCTACATTCGGGCGCTCGGTCCGGACGGCCTGAAAATGGCGACGGAAACGGCGGTGCTCAACGCAAATTACGTTCGTCACCACCTCGAACAGGACTACGACATTCCCTTCGACGGTCCCGCCATGCACGAAGTCGTCTTCAATGACAAGAAGCAGATTCCCTTCGGCATTCGGAACGGCGACATTGCCAAGCGGCTCATTGACTACGGTTTCCATCCGCCGACCATGTCTTTCCCGCTGGTTGCTCCGGGTGCGATCATGGTCGAACCCACCGAAAGCGAAAGCCGCGAGGAACTGGACCTGTTCATCGATGCGATGAAGTCCATCGCCCGCGAGTGCGAGGAAAACCCCGAACTGGTGAAATCCGCGCCGCACAACGCCCGGCTCGGACGTCTTGATGAAACGGCTGCCGCGCGTAATCCGGTCCTGCGGTGGAAGCCGGCGGAAGCCGCCAAAGCAGCCGCGAAGTAGTACCAACCCATTCTGCAAAACCAAACGCCGCGTGGTGGATGATTCCCCACGCGGCGTTTTTTGACGTTTGGCCCACTCGTGATGAAACCGCGCCTTTATTTTGAAAACCTTCGATAAAACCAGTCGATCGGCGTCGCCAGCCGTTCGCCGTTCCTCGGGTTGAAGGCAACGGGCAGTTCGTCCCTGACCGCGAAATCAATTTCGAGGGTCGAACTGTGCCACAGTTTCGACCATTGCCCGACCACGGCGAGTTCTCCCGCCTTCATTCGAAACGCCCGAAATGAAAGGTGGGAGGGAGCCTCGGGCACGAAGAAAAAGACCTCCGAAACACCGAAACGCTCGACATATTTCACCGCTTCCTCACGCCATCCGCGAAACCCCGGCGGAGAAACATCGAGTACAAATTCCGGTTTCGGTCCGGTTACCCCGATTTCAAAAACATCTCCCACGATCCCCTCATCGGTTTCCGAGGACTGGAAATCGGCCACGAAAAACGTGGGTCGGGATTGAACCAATTCCCCTCCCCCGGACGTCCGGAGGAAGGTTTCGTGAAACACCCGCTTGAACGGATTCAACTCCAGAAAAGACTGCACCGACAGGGAAAGTCCCCGAAGCGCCTGAGGCAAATCCAACGGGACAACCGGGGAGGGAGTTTTTGCAAGTGGCCGGGTCGGCTCAATGAAAAGGCGAAATTCGCGGGGTCGGAACTGGGGATGTTTCATTGTTCAGATGCGTTGGAGAAATTCTTCCAGCCGCCGGAGATTGATGACCGCCAGAATGGCAATGGGCGGATACACGCAGGCGTCGTGAACGAAATCCAGCGCGGTAAAGGTTTCCTTCGGGTCGCTGAAAACCATTTGACCGATAAAACCGCCGAGGGTCAGCGAAACCGCGTACCCCAAAATCAGAAAACCCCACGCCGAGGCCCTTGAAAATGGCTGGGCGGGAATGGATTCCTCGTCCGTCACGGAAAATACCTGCTGACGATAAGTAAAGTGATTGAGGACCAGGTGCAGACTTCGAACAAACTGCCAGAGACCGAGAATACAAAGCCCCCAAAGGACAATCCGGGTGAGAATGTCGTAAGGCCCGATGGCCGCCGAGGGCCGCGCCGCGGCAACGATCAGTGTCGAAAGAAACAACGTGACGGTGATCATGACCGCTTCCGAACGAAACCGCGCTTCACGGCGTTCCGCTTCAAGCATGTCATTGATGACGCTGTTGATCTTTACCTTGTAAGCCCTTACGCGGGCAGCCTTTCGCCTCGCGCTTTCCTGCGGAGGTTCGGTTCTCACCGGACGCGGATCATAAGAACCGCGATCGTATTTCGCCCGCAGTTCGGGATTTGAAAGAACCCGGTAGGCTTCCGCGATCCGGGCGAATTTCTCATCCGCTTCCGGCGACTCACTGACATCCGGGTGATGCTCGCGAGCCAGCCGACGATAGGCGGAACGAATTTCGGACGGAGCGGCCTCCCGCGTGACTTCCAGAATTTCGTAAAAATCCGTCATCCGCCCTGACTCCGGCGGGTCGCAACCCGCGCTAAAAAAATTTCGGTTGTTTGGTGGAGGACCACTATACTCCGAAACAAAGCCTCGACTCAATTCCGCGAGTCAGGCCCGGAACTCGTCGGTTCGAATTCTCAAGTGAAGCCGTTTCCGCTAGGCTCACCGACTTGTTCCAACGGATTTTCAGAACCACTGGAGTTATTCCCGATGCCGCTTCCCGATGCGCGTACTGCGGTGCGCGAACACCTCGCCGGTAACCTGCCCGGCTCAATTCTCTTCCGTTGCCTCACCGAACACGAGAACTGGCATATTCCGGCCCGGGCCGGGGCCGAAGGCGAACCGGCGCTGGTCAATTTCGTGGATCAGAGCGGCGGTCGCTGGCTCAAACTGTTTACCGATGCCGAAGCGGTGGAACACTGGTTTGAAAAAGAAGGCGCGGATGTCGCCGACCAGTGCCTCGTAACCAACGGGGCCAACCTTTTCTCCGCTCTTGAGGACGACCTTGCCGGAATCGAAATCAATCCACAGTCCGAATTCGCAATCCACTATGTGACCGAACACATCCCGGTCCTGAAACACTGGTCGCGCGCGGTCCAGCTTGAACATGCCCTCGAAACCGTTGATGTCGATGAAACGCCGCTCGGACTTCTGAAAAATTACGACGCCTACGTTCTGGTCCTTCGGAAAACCGGCGAGGAGTCCGCCCAACTGGTGCTGGCCCCGGATGAACAGGGGCGATCCCTCGCCGCCGTTTTCACCGCCGAGGACGCCCTTGAAGCCTTCTTCGAAACGGTTCTGGCCCAGGCCGATTTCGAACCGATTCCGGTCCGGGTTGGCGGCGAGCAACTTTTCGCCCAACTCAATGCCCTCCCCCTCGACGGTATCGTTTTCAATTGCAGCGGACCGGCCCACCCGCGAGCCTTCGGTCGCAGACTCGCCGAGTATGTCCTCTCGGCCCCGGAAGAAAACACCAACTGACCCGCCACCACGGCACGGTCCTTCAAAACCGCCATGAACATCCAGTCGTCTCCCAAACTGTCGATACCCCAATACTGGTTGAAATCCGATTCGGACGCTTCGGATTTCACGGCGTATCGTCCGGCCTTCTTTGTCGAGTGCAGTTTCAAGTTCCACAACCTTCGCGCGCACATCAAACACACGGAGGACCGACGGTACATCACCTGGGTTCCCCGTGGCGAAGGTTCCCCAAACTGGGACCACAATCCGGTTCCCACCATCGAGGATGGGGGCATCTGGACCGGTCCGCAATTCGAGATTCCGCATCTCCAGGAGGGATTCGAACTCGGCCAGACCCTTTTTGAATCCCACCTTGAATCTCTCGTCGAAGATCTTTCCCGGACCGAAAAGCTGCGGTTGTGGTTCAACCAGAATTTCGATGAATTTTCCAACCCGGGCGAAACCCGTCAGAAATTCATCGAACGGCTGAGCGACCGAGCCGCCGGTTCGATTGAAGACGATCTGGCCCAGCTCATTTCACACGTCAACCTGAAACTCGCACAGGTCCGTCAGTCGGAAGAACGCAAGGGCCGCAAGCTTCAGCTTCCCGAAGCCAAGCTCAATTCCGTCATTACGGGTCGGCGGAACGAACTCCTGACCAGTCAGGGACGGCTCGAACATCTCTTTCAAAGCGGAGAGCGTCTGGTGGTGACCGACGACGACAAAATCGAGTCCTTCGCCGCCCTCGATCCGGAAAACCGCGAACTCCACGAAACCCTCGAACGCATCGAGCAGGAAACGCGTCGCAAACTCAACGACCTTTGTACCGGTTGCATCCAGCAGGTTTCGGAATGCGACGAGTTCGTCATCGGCCTCCAGCCCCAACAAATCAAGGTGACGAGATCAGGCATCCTCTGGGTTCCAGTGAAAAACTAAATCAGTCCACAAGACGAATCAGGAAATCCCGAAGCGGCCCATCCGGAACGGAACGGGTGAGCCGCTTGGCCACATCCAAACGGCCATTCTCCAGGTACCAACGTACAACTCCGGTCAGATACACCCCGAACTTGCCCTCAAAGTCCAATGGACTTCGAATTTTGTTCAAATCCCCGGAAAGGGGAATATTGGAAACATCAGTCGTGTCTTCACGGTTGAACCGGCACAGAACCGCCGTCAGGTTGTCCTCTCCACCTCGCTGCTTTCCAAGTTCTACAAGCTTCCTGGAAACACTTTCCGGTGACAATTCCGTTATGGAATCAAGAATTTCGGCATCCGCAACCCGGTCGAAAACACCGTCCGTCAGCAACAGCACGGAATCGCCTGGTCGAACTCGAAAATCAACAATCGCGCATTCAAATTCTTCGGATGCACCGAGGCAGGTGTGCAGGTAGTTTTCCAGACGAACCGGCCTTTCGGGCCAGGTTTCCGGATAACCTCCGCACCAAAGGAAAGGGTCGGTTTCGTATTCCCAGAATGCCCTGAGTTGCTCTTTTCCCCGAAGAATCCGAATCCCGATACCGCCAACCTGGGCAAGACAAACCTCGGCTCCCCTGCACATCAGGAGACCAAGTTTCGCGGCGCGTCCCGATGTTTCGGGGTCTTTTCGGGACTTTTTGAGAACTTCCCGATTGGCATTTCCCAAACCTGTCAGGATAATTTCATGCAGCGAAGCCGAAGAGTTTTTACTCCAAACGGCTGAGAACACCATTTCCACTGCTGTCCGCGCGGCGACGATACCGGCCTGTCCACCGCCCATCCCACCTGCGACAACAACCAGGAAGTCACCGTCTCCACTGGAGTGGGCCTCACAATATTTTCCCTCGCCCCAATAAAGCCGATTGCCCACGACCAGGAACATGTCATCATTGACTTGTCGAACCAATCCCACGTCAGCCACGCCTGAAACCGAGTATTTCATCGAATTTGCTTCCCTCCGCGGCCTCTACCACTGACGTTCAGATTTCCATTCTGATTGTGAGGTTGGTACCGAAACACTGTCCGTCAGCGAGGATTCCACTGGTAGCTCGCCAGATCCATCGTTCCATCTTCCCGAAACTCAATCCCTTCGCTTTCGAGCAACATGCGCTGCCGGTCGCCGTTGTAGACGGAAATCTTGCTCGTACTCACCCCGCCCTTCCCGTTGACCACGCGATACCACGGGATGCTGTCGCTCGGGCAGGCTTTCAAGGCCCAGCCTACGCCCTGCGCGGAAAGCCGTTCATCCAGCAACCTTGAAATCTGGCCGTACGTCATCACCTGCCCCCGAGGAATGCACATAACCCAGGCGTAGACCTGTTCAAACGCGGGAAGGTTTTGAATTTCCCCGGGGTTTGGTACTTTGGCTTTTCCCTTCGAATCCAACTTTTTCTTCATTGGTTTCTTTCTCCATGCACAAAATCGATTTGCGGAGTGACACCGTCACCAAACCCACCCCCGCCATGCGTGAAACAATGGCAAAGGCCGAAGTCGGGGATGATGTCTACATCGAGGACCCGACCGTCAACCGCCTCCAGGAACGCGCCGCCGAATTGTTCGGCCTTGAAGCCGCGCTGTTCGTCCCGACCGGCACGATGGGCAACCAGATCTGCGTACGGCTGCACACCGATCCGGGCACGGAGGTCATTCTCGACGCGAAATCCCATATCTACAACTGGGAACTCGGCTCGCTCGCTGCAATTTCCGGTGTCGTTCCGAGGCTCATCGCAACCCGCGACGGTCATCCGACGTGGGACGACATTGTCGCCGTCATTGCGCCCCCGGTGTACTACCGCGCCCAAACGGCACTCGTCTGCCTTGAAAACACGCACAACATGCATGGCGGCACGGCCTGCGAAGCCGCGCGGGTTCAGGAAATCTGCCAAAAGGCCCATGAAAAGGGGTTGAAAGTCCATATTGACGGGGCGCGCATCTTCAATGCCGCCGCCGCGCTTCAAACTCCCGTGAGCGAACTCGTGAAGGGTGCCGACAGCGTCATGTTCTGCCTTTCGAAAGGTTTGGGCGCGCCGGTCGGTTCGATCATTTGCGGTTCACGGGAATTCATCGAACGAGCGAGAGTGGTCCGGAAGATGCTGGGAGGCGGATTGCGTCAGGTTGGCGTCCTCGCCGCGGCGGGAATGATCGCCCTTGAGGAAGGCCCGGCGTGGATTGCGGAAGACCACGCCAACGCACGGCGACTCGCCCAAGGACTTTCAAAACTCGATGGCATCGTCATCGACGCCGACTCGGTCAAAACCAACATCGTCATCTTCAGCGTCGGAAACCTCGGCCTGACCGCGGCAACGTTTGTTGAACGACTGGCCGGGGCGGGGGTTCTGGCCGGAGCCGTGAGCGCCCACGAAGTCAGATTTGTCACACACCACGATGTTTCAGGCGAAGATTGTGAAAAAGTCCTCCAAATCATGGACGGAATGAACGTCTTCTAATCTCCGGCCCGGAAAAACTATGGAACTCTGAGGCGATAGGACGTTAGAATCCCCAACAGTTTCCAAAATTCAGAATTGGTCCGATCACTTGGGGAATTCAATGAATAAAATCCTTTGCTCGTTACTTTCCATTCTGTTCTTCTTCGGCCCGGCAACCCTTGCCCAACAATCCCAACCAGCCCAATCTCCTGCTTCTCCCCCACAATCCCCCTCTCTTAACCCGACCGACCCGAACGAAAATGACGAGGGCGTCGTAAAAATCGGGACGTCACTCGTTCAGGTCGATGCCGTGGTTACCGACCGCGACGGGAAAATCGTCCGCGATCTGAAAACCGAGGATTTCGAGATTTTTGAAAACGGGAAGAAACAGGAAATCACCAATTTTTCATTTGTCGCGATTGACGCCCCCAATGGCCCCCCAACCCAGACGGAAAAGGGGCTGTTCTCAACCGGAAGGAAACTCAGGCCGGAGGAAGTCAAGCGGACTACGGTTATCGTGGTGGATGATCTTTCGATCGCCCCCGGCGAAATCGAATTCGTTCGCCGCGCCCTGTTCAATTTCGTGGAAAAACAGATGGGGCCGAACGACCTCGTTTCCATCATCCGGACCAGTTCCGGAAGCGGCGCGCTTCAACAACTCACCAACAATCGCGAGTTTCTGAAGGCGGGCATCAAACGGATTTACCCGCGCTTCGCCGGCCGGGACTTCAACCAGAACTTTTTCGGCTCCTATTCCATTCTGGGCAACACCATTCGCAGCCTTCAAAAACTCCCCGGACGAAAATCCATCATTCTCGTTTCGGACGGCCTTTCACTCACCGAAGGCTTTTTTCCGGTCGGCGGCATCCAGCTTGAGTCCACCAATGACGCCCGCCTCGACCGGTTTCGCCAACTGGTTGACCTCGCCAACCGATCCTCGGTCGTCATCAACACGCTTCACTCGCAGGGATTGCGAACCTTGAACTACGACGCGGCAACCGGCCCCCAGTACCGATTCGACAGTCTTGGAAACCAGATTCCCTACCGCATCAATCAGCCCTCCGAGGATATCGTCAACAGTCGTCGAACAAGCAATGAATCGCAGGACGGACTCCTCGCCCTGGCTCGTGAAACCGGCGGCATCCCCATTCGCAACACCAATGATTTCAAGGGCGGGTTCGAAAAAATCCTCAACGACCAAAGCGGGTACTACCTCATTGGTTACTCGCCCGATGACGAAATTTTCAAACCCGAGAAAAGCGGTTATCGATCCTTCCGAAAAATCGAAGTCAAGGTGAAAAAGGCGGGTCTTACGGTTCGTTCCCGTAAAGGGTTCAGGGCAATTACCGACGAGGAACTCGCCAAGGCCGAGACGCCCGAAGGCAGACTCATTGAAACCCTTGCCTCGCCGTTCCTTGCTTCCGACCTGAAGGTCCGGCTGACCTCGCTGTTTCTGAACGAACCCGGACCCGACGGAAAACAAAACGGCCTCGTTCGGTGCCTTCTCTATTACGAGGGTGAACGACTTTCATTCAGGGATGACGGTGATGGTTGGCAAAAGGCGGAGGTCGGACTGTACGCCCTGATGTTTGACGACAACGGCGGTATCGTCGAAAACATCGGGCGGACGCAAACGCTTCGTTTCCGTGGAAAAACACTGGAAATAGCGAAAAAGAACGGCTTTGTGTTCTCGATTGACGTTCCGCTTCGCAAAACCGGCGTGTTCCAAATCAAGGCCGCCGTTTGCGATAACGCCACTCGGAAACTCGGCTCGGCCTATCAATACCTTGAAATTCCGAAACTCGAAAAGGAACGCCTCGCCGTTTCCGGTCTGGTTATGAGCGGATTGGAGAGCAAGGCCGCCCCCAATTCCTCACCGCAACTCATTCTTTCCGAAAATCCGAACGCCGGACCGGCCGTGCGCGAGTTTGTTCGGGGGGGCGGCCTTTCCCTGGCCTGCTTTGCCTACAATCCGACCGTCCATCCCCAAACGAAGCAACCGGCCGTCACCGCCCAAATCAAACTGTACCGGGATGGAACGGAAGTTTTCGCCGGAAAGGAATTCCTGTTGCCCGTCACTTCGGGCGGCCGCCTTGAACTCTCGCGGGCCATTTCATTGGCCGACTCGATGGAACTTGGCGACTATACCGCCGTTGTCATCCTCACCGATCTTTACCAGACCGACCCGAAACGCAAAACCGTCACCCAGTCGCTTGACTTCACGCTGGTGGATTCCCAACCGACTACCAAGTGATTCATTCAAACAGTCAAACGAGCGAGGGGAATAATTTCCCCTCCTCGGATCATTCCCGGTCAAACGACTTTCGGGAAGGGGACGGTTGCCATGAGTAAACCGTTTTGTCTGATACTTGCACTGCTTTTCCTGTCGAACGGCTCGCTTCTCGCGGGACAATCGCCACAACCTCAAACCAGTAAGCCGCCCCAGCCCCAATCCCCGCCGACACCGGCAACCGCGCAGGACGAAGACGAGGAAGGGGTCGTCCGCATTGGAACTTCGCTAGTTCAGTTCGATGCCGTCGTTACTGATCGAAACGGAAAAATCGTTCGCGATCTCACGGCGGACGATTTCGAAATCTTCGAGGGGAAAACCCGCCAGAACTTGACGAATTTTTCCTTCATCGACCTTTCCACCCCGAAAGGCCGCAAGGACCCGACCTCCGCCCCTCGTGCCAATGGGATTTCGCCATCACTCACGCCCGCGCAGGTCGGGAAAACCATCGTCGTGATCGTGGATGACCAGGCTTTGAGACCGGAGGATGTGTCACCGGTTCGAACGGCCCTCAAAAATTTCATCACCACCCAGGTCGGACCGAACGATCTCGTGGCTCTCATTCGAACCCATTCCGGAAGCGGGACACTTCAACAACTGACAACCGACCGAAAGCTCTTTCTGGCGGGTATTGAACGAATCTATCCCCGAACCTCGTTCGGGTTTTCCGATCCGGCACAATTCAACGCCGAACTTGCCCTGAAAGGCGCGCTTCGAAGCCTCAAGGACCTGCCCGGTCGCAAATCCATCGTCCTGTTTTCCTATGGATTTCCCACCCAGCCGGCCGTTGAGGACGAAGGCAATCGGGATCGGGCCAACCCCAACGGAAATCAATCGCCACCGACCGGAGAGCTGGTTCTCCCGACTTCGGTTGAAGGAAATTCATCGACCACGAAAATCCAAAGCGGACGAACGGTCTGGGATTATCAAAGGCTGACGGACCAGGCCGCGAGGGCATCGGTCACGATTTATCCGGTCGATATGGGTGGACTTCGGACGCTCAACTACGACGCTTCGGTTCAATCTCCCGAATCAACCCGAAATCCGTCAGCTTTTCTCGACCAGCAACGGAAGAGTTTCCGGGACCCGCAGGATGGCCTCCTCACGCTTGCCAGGGAAACCGGAGGCATCCCCTTCATCAACACAAACGGCTTCAAGGAAGCGTTCCAACGGGTCATCGAAGACCAGAGTGGTTACTACCTTCTTGCCTATTCCCCTGAAGAGACAGCTTTCGTTTCCCAATCCAACGGAACCCGGCAGTACCGAAAGATCACCGTCAAGGTCAAACGCCCCGGACTCACCGTACGAACCCGGCAGGGATTCCTCGGCGTAACTGACACCGAAATCAAACGTTCGGAAACGCCTGAATCAAGACTGGTCTCATCCCTTGTTTCGCCGTTCCAGACGGCGGACGTCAACGTCCGGCTCACCCCACTTTTTCTGGCCGAGAGTCAGCCGACCGGGAAACAGATTGGAATGGTTCGATCGCTTTTGTTCTTCGACGCCAGAGATTTGACCTTTTCGGACAACGGGGACGGGTGGAAGAAAGCCGAGGTCGGTCTTTTCGCCATGATGTTCGACGACAATGGCGACCTCCTGAAGAAGGTGGGCCAAAATCAGACGCTCCGCCTGCGTGGGAAAACCTATGAAGCCGCGCTTCGGAACGGATTTGTCTTTACCCTCGACCTCCCGGTCGAGAAATCCGGGACAGTCCATATCCGCGCTGCCGTCCGCGACAACACGACCCAGAAAATCGGCTCGGCCAGTCAGGTTCTTGAAACGCCGAAACTTGAGAAGGACCGTATTTCACTTTCCGGACTGATTTTGTACGGATTGGAAAGCAAGGCCCTGCCGAATGCCTCCCCTCAACTTGAACTTTCCGAAGCACCCTCAGCCAGCCCGGCGGTCCGGGAATTCGTTCGCGGGGGCGGGCTTTCCGTGAGCTGCTATGTTTACAACGCGGTCAGCCATCCCCAGACCAAACAGCCGGCCGTGACGGCTCAAATCAAACTTCTCCGGGACGGGAAAGAGATTTATTCCGGGAAGGAATTTTCAGTTTCCCTCACCCCAAACGGGATGCTTGAAATCACACGCGCAATCGCCCTGGCCGACTCGATGGAATCCGGCGAATACACCGCCGTTGTCTCCGTCACCGACCTTTATCAATCGGATTCAAAAAGAAAAACCGCCACCCAGACCCTTGAGTTCACATTGGTGTCTGCTTCCGGAAAATGAACAGAAAAAAGGCCGCGCTCTTCGGAAATCGAAAAGTGCGGCCTTTGTATAGAGCCTGAAAGGTTCAGCCGTTTTCGCCGACCCGGAGCACGGCGAGGAAGGCTTCCTGCGGAATGTCCACGCGGCCGACCTTCTTCATCCGCTTCTTCCCTTCCTTCTGCTTTTCGAGCAGTTTGCGCTTCCGCGAAATGTCCCCGCCGTAGCACTTGGCAAGCACGTTCTTCCCCATTGCCTTGACGGTTTCCCGAGCAATGACGCGGTTTCCGATAGCGGCCTGAATCGGCACTTCGAACAACTGCCGAGGAATCAGTTCCTTCATCTTTTCGACCAGCGCCTTGCCGCGGTAGTAGGAATTTTCGCGGTGAATGATGAGCGACAGCGCGTCCACCGGCTCGCCCGAGACGAGAACGTCGAGCTTCACGAGATCGGACGTCTGGTAGCCGTTGAGGTGGTAGTCAAGCGAGGCATACCCGCGCGACACCGACTTCAGCCGGTCGAAGAAATCCAGCACTACTTCGAGCAGAGGCACGTCGTAGGTCAGCATCACGCGCTTTTCGCCGATGTATTCGAACCCGCGCTGGATGCCGCGCTTTTCATCGAGCAATTTCAGAATCGGCCCGAGGAAATCGTCCATCGTCATGATGGTGGCCTTGATGATCGGCTCCTCGATACGTTCGATGGTGCTCGGGTCGGGCAGGCGCGCCGGGCTATCCACGGCAACTTCCTCGCCGTTGGTTAAAAAGACGTTGAAACGCACGCTCGGCGCGGTCGTGATGAGATCGAGGTTGAATTCGCGCTCCAGCCGCTCCTGCACGATTTCCATGTGCAGCAGGCCGAGGAATCCGCAGCGATAGCCGAAACCGAGCGCGGCCGAATGCTCCGGCTCGAAGAAGAACGACGAATCGTTGAGCCGCAGCTTGTCGAGGGCGTCGCGCAACTCCTCGTACTGATCGCTTTCCACCGGATACAACCCCGCGAACACCATCGGCTTGATTTCCATGAAGCCGGGGAGCGGTTCGGTGGCCTGCCGCGTGGACTCGGTCACGGTATCGCCGATCTGCACGTCGGCGACCGTCTTGATATTTGAATAAATGAAACCGACTTCGCCCGCGCCGAGTTCGGCGATTTCGCGCGCCTTCGGCGTCATGACCCCGACGCCTTCGATCAGGTAATCGCGGCCCGTTGCCATAAACCGAATCTTCATGCCCGGCTTGATCGTGCCGTCCACGACGCGGACCAGAACGATGACCCCTTTGTACGGGTCGAACCACGAGTCGAAAATCAGCGCCTTCAGCGGATTGTCCGAATCGCCGGTCGGCGGCGGGATGATGTTGACGATTTGTTCCAGCAGGTCGTCCGTGCCGAGTCCGGTCTTCGCGCTCGCCAGCACCGCCGTCGTCGGATCAAGCCCGATGACCTGCTCGATCTGGGCGAGAACCCGGTCCGGTTCCGCCGAGGGCAGGTCGATCTTGTTGATGACCGGGAACATTTCCAGATTGTTTTCGAGCGCGAGATAGGCGTTCGCCAGCGTCTGCGCTTCCACGCCCTGCGTGGCGTCCACGACCACGAGCGCGCCCTCGCACGCGGCGAGCGAGCGCGACACTTCATAGGAAAAGTCGACGTGGCCCGGCGTGTCGATCAGGTTGAGGACGTAATCGCGCCCGTTTTTCGCCTTGTAGTTCAAACGGACGGCGTGAGCCTTGATGGTGATGCCGCGCTCTCGTTCGAGGTCCATCGCGTCGAGCACCTGCTCCGACATTTCGCGCTGCGTAAGCGCGCCGGTACGTTCGAGGAGGCGGTCGGCCAGCGTGGACTTGCCGTGGTCAATATGGGCGATAATCGAAAAATTACGAATCAGTTCGGTATTCATCAGAAAACCAGTCTCGAAAGTCATTCCGGGGAAGTACACCAAACGCCACCATAGCACGGCGAACGGGTCTTTTCACGACTGATTACCAACGTTCCGGACAGTTTTTCGCCATTTCTCCGCGCGATTCGAAAAATGCCGGATCAGCAGTCCCAGAAAACAGTTGAGAAGGGCGAAAAAGAAGGAGAGCAAACCAAAGAACGCTAAACCTGCCCCATGAATCAACGCCCAGATAAGGAAAAACGTCACCACGCTCCAGGGCAGGGTCAATCCGATGACCACCAACAACCAGGTTGTTTCAACCGTTTCCCTCCCGATACAGGCGAATCCGATTGAAACCGATACAAGGGAAAGGTAAACCGATATCACCCAAAATGAAGGACGTGAAAGGTATTTCAAGGCTGGTCTCCTTTGGGTCCAAAATTTCTTCGGACCGTCATTTCCCCACAACGGATGATTCCCCAGCCTGCCCTACCGGACCAGTTGGGTGAAAACACTTTTGGCGGGAAAATGCCGCCAACCGATTCAAGGCTTTTACCCCCCAAGACAGAACAAGCGGGACAAGTGAGACCAACGAGTTGATCCCAGGGGGAGCAAATCAGGTTCCAACCCCGTTCGAAGTGGTCCCAACCCCGGCAAATTCGGTTCCAAGGAACAAAAATTTGGTTCCAACCCCGGTGAATCAGGATCCAGCCCCGATCAATCCGGTTCCAACCCCGGAAAAGGTGCCCCCTCACGAGAGTTTTTCCAGTTCAACCCTGTTCAGACGCCTCCCAACCCCCGCATGATGTGGTTCCAGCCCCGATCAATCCGGTTCCAACCCCGATCAAACTCGTCCCAACCCCGTTGATTGGGAAAAATATCTCGATCGGTGTCGTCCCAAGGGTCTTTTTTCAATCAATCAGACTTCTTCGGCGCACCGTTTGCTCCCGCTTCTCTTCAAAACTGGAAAAATCCGTCACCAGTGGTCAGGTGTGGACGCCGAACGGGAGCGGAATTAGAGTCAGCGAATCGGAATGAAACGCCATCGTTCGAAACAACGGGTACGCCATGCATTTTTCCCAAACCGGACAATTTTTCGGGAATACAACCCAGAAACTTGATCTTTCCGGCTTGACGATCACTGACACGGAGTATTCCTACGAGTTCATCGAC
Source organism: Blastocatellia bacterium NZW_1522 (assembly GCA_039793685.1). Lineage (GTDB taxonomy): Bacteria > Acidobacteriota > Blastocatellia > Chloracidobacteriales > Chloracidobacteriaceae > JAAFHI01. Next base: position 15,839 of record JBDRAL010000002.1, on the reverse strand, counting down.
TGGCATTTTCACGAACATTCCCACTTCGAACTCACCCTCCGGGGTACGACCAGCGTCGGAAACCGCAGGGAAAAGATTCCATACGGCGCGGATACGCTTCTGTTTCACAATCGCCGCGAACCACACTACAACGTGAAGCCTTCCGGACTGACGCGCGGGTTTCAACTCGAAGTCTCGGAAGACTGGTTTCGCCGGTTCGAACTCGACGAAGACCGGCTGCCGGACAGCGCCATCATCGCCCATCCCGCCGTCAAGTTGCAGTTTTACAACCTCTACAAGGAATCGAAACTGGCCGACGACGCTTCCCCGCTCGCCATCGACGCGCTGGCGGTGGACATTTTCACCACCCTGAACCGTCTGACCGTCGGAAGGGAGCGAGGCCGCCCGGACTGGGTCACGCGGATTGAAGACCGCCTTCGCGAAGACCTCGCCACGCCGCCGACGCTGCAACAACTCGCGCTCGACCTCAATCTCCACTGGGCGCATCTTTCACGCGAATTTCCCCGGCATTTCAATTGTACGTTCGGGTCCTACATCCGACGGATTCGCGTCGAAAAATCCCTGTCCCTCCTCCGTGACGCCAGCCTGTCGCTCACGGAAATCGCCGCCGCCTGCGGTTTTTCCGACCAGAGCCATTTCATCCGGTGCTTCCGCGAATTCCTGGGCCTGGCTCCGAAGGAATTCCGAAAACTGGTTCGATAGCCGCCTCCCGAATTGCGGCAAAAAGTTCCGGACACGTTAAATCCATCCAATTCCCGGTTTCATTCTCTGGCCTAACGTACGGGCACGAGGTGAAACCAATGGAAACCTACCGCCCCCGAACGATTATCGCCCGCCCGCTCCATCTCGTTGACGGCTGGCGCGTCAAAATCTACGTCGTCACGCCCCGCGAGACCTTCGAATCCGAAGCGATTCTCGAAAACGCCATTGCCCGACTTTCCGAATGGCTGACGCCGCCCGCGTCCGAACCGTGGCATTCCCACAAAATCGGTTTTCTGATCTTTCACGAAGGCGCGGACGGACTGTGGAGTCTCGTCAACCGCTGGGTGGCCGACGACATGCTCCAGAGCGCGACTTACTACACCGATTACCGCGAACCGGACACCTTCATCCGCAACCCGGCGAAGGCGTTCATGGCCTGCGTGTGGGAGTTGCCGATCATCGCCTTCGAACGGGATTTGTGGGTCGAGGAAGTGTTGAAAAAAGCGCCGAATCCTGATTTCGACGCCTATTTCGGAAAGGCCCTGATCGGAAATGTGTGAACCGATGAACGAACGAATCCGCGAAGTCGAACCGGCGGATGTTCCGGCCCTTGTGCGTCTGTGCGCGGAACACGCGGCCTATGAACGATGCGACTACGAACCGTCCGGTAAAGCCGAAATGCTATCGGAACACCTGTTCTCGCCATGTCCGGCGCTGTTTTGCCTGATGGTCGAAAACGAACGGGGGGAGATTGTCGGTTACGCCACGTTTTCAAGGGAGTTTTCGACCTGGAGCGCGAGCTACTTCCTCCATCTCGATTGTCTCTACCTGGGTCCGGAGTCAAGAAACCGAGGTTTGGGACGGTCTCTCATCTGGGCGGTTTCACGACGGGCGCTCGAACTTGGTTGCCGACAGGTTCAATGGCAGACCCCGAATTTCAACGAGGGGGCCATCCGGTTCTATCGCCGCCTTGGAGCAAAGGAAAAAACCAAACTGCGGTTTTTCCTCGACGAACCAGAGATGAAGGCGCTCACCATCAACATTCCGGAGAAAACACAATGAAGAAATCGAGTCTCAATCACCCCGCCTGTTACTTCGACCGCTACATTTCACAAGTCGTGGAAGAAGACCTCGCCGAAGCGTTCGAACAATCGCTCACGGCCATCGACACGCTCGATCCGGACGTGGTGGAACGCTTCGCGGAAACCGGTTACGAACCCGGCAAGTGGTCAATCAAGGAGATCATCCAGCATCTGATCGACTGCGAACGAATCCTGGCCTATCGCGCCCTCCGGCTCGGACGCCACGATCCGACGCCCCTTCCCGGTTTCGATCAGGACATTCTCGCCGCCAACGTCAACGCCAATGAACGCCCGATGCACACGCTCATCGAGGAAATGAAAATCGTCCGCCGGGGAACGGCCCTGATGTTTACAACGTTCGACGAAGCCTCCGCCCTGCGACTCGGAACCGTCTCGGAACAGCAACTGTCCGCGCTGGCCTTCGGTTTCACCATCGTCGGACACCAGAACCACCACTTCCGGATCATCCGTGAACAATACAAAACACAATGAGGACGCGATGCGCCCAACCAGACTTCTTCGCCAACTGCCCGCGCTTTGCCTGCTTCTGGTTCTGGCCGGTTCGATACCGGCCGGAGTCATTCGCGCCGACGCCACGCCCGAAAAGAAAGCGCTTCCCGCTCCGCAATGGGCGCGGGCACGCCGCTTCGACCTCAAGCATCAAATCATCGACCTGAAATTCGACTGGGCCAAAAAACAGGCGTTCGGAACAACAACCATCACGCTCGCCCCTTTTCAGCCGACTGACCGGATTGCCCTCGACGCGGGAAAATTGACCATCGACTCGGTCACGCTTCCCGACGGAACGCCCCTCAAATTTGAATATGACGGGGGCGACCGCGACAACGGGCTTGTAATCAGGCTGGACCGTGTTTACCCGGCGCAAAATGACCTGAACATCCGAATCTCCTATCGAACGAACCACCAGAACCAGACCGATCCGAACAATCTTTGGGGAAGTTTCGGAAAAGGTCTTCGCTTTCTCTCGCCGACCTCGAACGACCCCAATTTGCCGCGCCAGATATGGTCGTGCGGGCAAAACGGCGGCAATCGTTACTGGGTTCCCGGATACGATTCGCCCAACGACTTCGTGACCACCGAGTTCATCGCCACGGTGGACAAGTCGCTCACCGCGATTTCCGGCGGCGTTCTCGTTTCAACCACGGAAAATCCCGACGGTACGCGAACCTTTCACTGGAAACTGGACCCGCCGCATCCGAGCCACCTGACGGGGTTCGTGGTGGGCGAATTCGCCGACGTGAAGAAGGAATACGACGGAATTCCGCTGCACAATTACGGATTCAAGGATGAAACCGACGCCGTTGAGGCGAGTGTTGAACGGCTGCCAGACATGATGAAGTTCTTCACGGACCTCACCGGCGCTCGTTATCAATATCCGAGTTACACCCAGATTTTCGTGAGCGATTTCGGCGGAGGACTCGAAAACACCTCGGTCGCCACGCAGACCGAAAACATGATCGACGATTTCCGCACCCACGCCGATTTTCTCTATCTCTGGGACGGACTTGAAGCCAACCAGCTCGCCCATCAGTGGTTCGGAAATCACCTTGCCTGCCGCGACTGGCAGCACATCTGGCTCAACGAAGGCTTTTCGAGCTATTTCGACGGCCTCTACAACGAACATCGCAACGGCCACGAGGAATTTCTTCTGTGGAATATCCGGGGAGACCGACAGGCAGCGGTCGGCGACTGGAACGCGGGCATCCGCCATCCGATCGTCACGCGCAATTACCCGAACGTGGACATGTTCTTCAACGACCGGTACGCCAACCAGCGCGGCGCGGCGGTGCTGCACATGCTCCGCAAGCACATCGGAGAAGAACACTGGCGGCGGGTCATTCAATTGTACGTCGAGGAGAATGCCAACCGGTTCGTCACCACGGAAGACTTTCGAAAGGCGGTCGAAACCGTCACCGGCCAGCCGATGGACTGGTTCTTCGATCAGTGGCTGTATCGAATGGGTCATCCGTCCTTCACCGTCGTCAAAAAATATGACGCGGAAAACCGGAAACTCATTCTCACCGTCACGCAAACCCAGAAACCCGACCCGAACGCGATCTATCCGACCGTCGAATACTTCGCGGGCGACGTTGAAATCGAAATCGATGGACGCATCGAACGAGTCGGCATCGAGCCAAAAGCCGAGAACCGATATTCGTTCAAGTCCGAAGCCGAACCGAAACTGGTCAATTTCGATTTTGAAAGTACGTGGATCAAGGAACTCGTTTTCGAAAAGTCCCTCGACGAATTGTTGTATCAACTCGACCACGACCGCGACATTCTGGGCCGTCGTTGGGCCATGGACGAACTCGTCGCGTTGGCAGGCAATGAAAAGACCTCGCCCGCCGATAAAGCCAGAATCCACGACGGATTTCGCCGCGTCATTTCAGGCAATGCTTACTGGAGATTGCGCCTGAACGCGCTTTCGCTGCTTCAAGGTCTGCTTGCTCCGACTACAGAAACGAAACCGGCCGCGCTCGATGAAGCGACCATCGGCGTGTTGCTTGAAACCATCAAAAAAGACCGCGCGTGGGTCAGAACCGCCGCCATCAACTTTCTCGGAATGACGCGCAATCCCCAATACGCCGACCTTTATCTGTCGTGCCTGAATGATGAAAGCGACCGCGTCATCAACGCCGCCGCCACGTCGCTTGGAAAAAGTGGAAGCCCAAAGGCGTTCGACACGCTCGTCAAGCTGAAGGACAAACCGTCGTGGAAAAATCAGAGCCTGATTAGCGCGTTGAACGGGTTGAAGGAATTGCGCGACCCGCGCGGGTACGAGATTGCCTACAACGCGCTGGCGGATTCGAAATTGAAGCGGTGGCGATTGCCGACGCCGGTGTGGGATTTGCGAATCGCGGCGGCGGACACCATTGTCGCACTCGGTCGCGGCGCGGATGCCTACCCGCTCATTCTTGAACGTTTTCGGAAATCAATGGCCGAAGACGACATTCACGGCGTGTTCAACAACGTGCTGCTGGCCACGCAACTGGGCGATCCTCGCGCGCGCGAAATCTTCGGTGCGCTTCGCGAAAAATATAAATCGGACGCAAACGCGATGACAGCGGTCGAGCAGTACGAAAAGCAACTGGAGGCAACGCTCGTTCCGGCGAAGAGATAAGGGAATTGTTCAGAGTCACCCTCTTATTTTGTTTTTGAAAAATTATTCCAGTCATAACGATGGGCCATATTGCCTCGGACAGGCGCGGATGCGCCGGTAGGTAATAGCCCCACCCGTGAGGGTGGGATGGCGTTTGAGCCAATTTCAAAGCGTCGAAGACGCGGCACACACCAGTGAATGGAGAATTGACAGTGGGCAATTGACAATTGGCAATGAAATTCCGGCTCACTGTCCATTGTGCATTGTCAATTGTCCATTTTTCCTGTGTCGCCGCGTTGCGGCTCGGCATTCCGCCGTCTGTTACCCCACCCTGACGGGTGGGGCTATTACCTGCCGGCGCATTCGCGCCTTTTATTACCGGTTCAATTTTTCAAAAACCATAAGCGGTTGACTCTGAACGGTTTCGAAAATAGTAAAATGGCCGCGACCGCTTCAATCAACATCGGTTGCGGCCACCACCACCAGTTCTCCGCGTTCCGGGTTCAAACAAACGACGCCCAAATCCCAGAAGATGTCGTAAAACCAGTCGCCGCCCTGAAATTTGCCCCACCGACAGGCCATTGCGCTTTCGAGAATATCCTCGGCGTTCCCTTCGAGCGTGGCCCCGCACAATCCGGCGAGCGATTTCCACGCATTCAGCCGGCCGTACGCCCCGAAGCATCCCCGATTGTACGCCCCGCCATTTGAAGAAATGGCGAAAAGCTGTTGAAAAACCGCTTCGACCGGGACGTTTTCAATGGTTTCAATTTCGTCAGCAACACATTCCAGTCCCAGTCCCGGCAAGGTTGTCGCCAATGAAACCTGGCCGAATGGCCGAGCTTCAAAAATTCGGACTTCATTCCGGCCATTCGAAAAATTGCGCCAGTCCGCGTCGGCGGCCCCGATCAATTCGACCCGTTTCAAATTGTGGACCTCGACAAACGTCCGGTCCGGAGAAAGGATTTCAAGGTCGGCAGGATCGGGAAGGTTGTCGATTTTCGGAATGCTCCAACCGCTTCCCGTCCGCGAATGGTCACGCACCGGAAGCCGGTTTTCGATGTGCAGAAGTTCCAGCGGCAACCATCCAAGCGGATGATTGACGGATGACAATCTTCGACTCAACTCAAACGACGCCGGTGTAAAACCGACGAGTTTTCCCCGTACAACCGACTCGTGAAGCAACAGGGCGGCCGTTTCAAGTTCGGGAAGATTGAGAAGAAGTTTTTCAATTGTCTCCGGAGATTGGGCGGAGGCCACTTTTGAAGCCGTTTCCGCACGGGCGATGTCCAAAAACTTCGGAACAACGTTCACTGGAACAGCGGAAAAGAAGGAAAGCGCGAGGGACGGCCCCCGTTCATCATCTTCAAGTGCCAGCCAGGTCATCAGATGGTCGAAAACCGAGCGTTCCCGCCAATCGGGCGGGGCAAAGTCACATTCGGCGATCATCTGCCGGCCGATGCCCTCAAGAACGTCGAACCGGCCTTCGCGGACGCATCCTTCGGTGAACGCCCAGTGCTCCCCCACGTTGTCGGCCGTTTTCAGGGTTTCGAAAAAGTTCCCGGACGTGACCATCGCCTCACCGGTCCTACAGTTTTGAAATCAGCGCGACCGCGTGGACGGCGATGGATTCCTGGCGGCCCATCGAATCCTGCCCTTCGTTGGTCTTGGCCTTGACGCTCACGCAATCGAGCGGCAAACCCATCGTTTCAGCGAGTTTTTCGCGCATGGCGGGAATGTGCGGGGCCATCTTCGGACGTTCCGCGATGATCGAGCAGTCCACATTGACCATGGCGTACCCTTTTTCGGCCAGCAATGAAACCGCGTGGCGTAAAAACATCAGGCTGTCGGCCCCTTTCCAGCGCGGGTCCTTGTCGGAAAAGTGCTGTCCGATGTCGCCGAGCGCCGCCGCGCCGAGCAGCGCGTCGGTAATGGCGTGGGAAACGGCGTCGGCGTCGGAATGACCGTGCAACCCCATCGAATGCGGAATTTCAATCCCGCCCAAAATCAGTTTGCGGCCTTCGACCAGCCGATGCAGGTCGTAGCCAGTTCCAATGCGAAAATTCATAATTTCCTCGAAAAAACCTTAAAACCCATCTCACCATAACACGGAGAAAATAATCCCGTTCATGGTCAAATTGAACGCCATGTGGGACAAAATCGCAGGCCAAAGGGAATCACTGCGTTTCCGGATAACGGCAAAAAGGTATCCGGTCCCAAACATCAGGACCATCCAGATTCCCCCGGAAAGCGGAAGGACCGTCAACCCCGTAGTCGTCGCAAGAATCCCGTGATGACAGAGATGGACGATTCCAAAAACCGCGCACTCGATGAAGGTGGAAGTTTTTCGGTCGAATCGTTCCTCAAGTCCGCGTTGAAACACGCCCCGAAAGAAAATTTCCTCTCCAAACGGGCTGAAAATCAGTGCCGGCGTCGTGAAAATCAGATGCAACTGGAGGGTTGAAAATCCCGCCGTTCTCACGGTTTTCCGATAGTTGTCAGCAATGGTCAAAAACCAGTTGTCCCGGGAATGATCGAACAGGGCGACACCGAGCGCGAAACAGGTAGCGGCAGCCAAGCTCCCCAGCAGGAAAGCCGTTCCGAAATCCGGAAAGCGAATCGGACGTTTGAGACCGATTTGCCGCCTTCCCTCCGGACCGAGAAGAATCCAGGGTGAAACCGCCATGATGAAAAAACCCAGCGGAAGTACAAAACGCAGCGACGACGGCCCGAACATCCCCACCCAACGGACAAAGGAGAAAAAAACCGCCAGGAAGCAGACAATCAGAAAACCACTCGTTGAAGTGATGGATTTCTTCCAAATTTTCAAACCGGAAACCTGAAGCAAACCGGACACCTCGGCGGAACAACTCCACGAAAGAAGCCTTCCCCACTGAAAAATGGGATTGTGAGCTTCAACGCGGAAGGGTTTGGCGAATTACCAGCCAACCAACGCCATTCCGGGAACAAAGGTTCCGGTTTTAGTTCGAGGATTTCAGGAATGAAGGCTCCACCGGATGAGGCACGAAGCACCGACGGCAGCGCGCTTCGTACAATCCTTCCGCCCCGACCACCACGCGGTCCTCGCTCGCAATCAGGCGCTGTGAAAAATTGGCCGGATTGCCGCAGACCATGCAGATGGCCTGCGGTTTCGTGACGTACTCCGCAATCGCCATCAACTGCGGCATCGGCTCGAACGGCTGTCCGCGATAGTCCTGATCGAGTCCGGCGACGATGACCCGGCGACCGCTGTCGGCCAGCTTCTGGCAGACTTCGATAACGGCGTGTCCGAGAAACTGGGCCTCGTCAATGCCGACCACTTCCGTTTCGGGATGCAGCAGACCCTCGATGTCGTCCGCGCGGTCGATGACCGTCGTTTCGAGCTTCATCTGGCTGTGCGAAACGATGAATTCCTTTTCGTACCGGTCGTCAATGCGCGGTTTGAAAACCTGGACCTTTTGGCGCGCAATCAGGGCGCGACGCAGGCGGGTGATAAGTGCCTCGGTCTTGCCGCAGAACATGCCGCCGGCAATGACCTCGATGAATCCGTGATGTTGGGGAAGACGCTCCATGGTTAGTCTTTCAGTCTGGAGTCGAGAGTCTGGAGTCAGAAAAAAAGTTCTGAGTCTGGAGTTGAGAGTCTGGAGTCAAAAAAGAATCGAAACTGGCAATTTACCCGAGTTTCTAATTTTCTTGCTCCCCATCTCTTCAATTTCAGACTCCAGACTCTCGACTCCAGACTCCAGACTTCTTACTGGATGATTTCAATTACCAATGATTGTTGTCCCGCGATGGTGAAGCGGGCGGGTTCGAGTTCTTTTTCGAGAATGGTCGCGACCGAAAGCGGGAAATAACCGGTCGAGACGCGATTGCTCGAAATGGTCGAGAGGTACGACGGGGGCAACGAGGGCAGGTCCTCATTGTTGACCACCGCGCCGTTCTCCGAACGGTAAAGTTTGAGGTAGAGGCGGTCGTTCTTGCGAAGCTGGTTGATGGCCTTGACCAGTTGACCAACGTTTTGCGGGTTCGGGACACTGAACCCAGCCCGGCGGTCTACGGCGTTGACCGAACCACCGTCACCGACGAGGACCGTGGCTTTTCCAAGTCGTGCGTCTTCGGGAATTTTCACGGGAATGCGTTCGACAAAGGTCTGGCCGTACGCATTGCGCGCGAATGCCTGAAGTTCAATGGTTTCGCCGCGTTTCACTTCGAGCTTGTTGGCCCAGAGGCGTTCGAGCGTACCGCTCTGGCGGGCATCGGTCGCGGTGATGTTAACCGTCACATTCTGAATTTTCGTCTCGGGAAATCCGCTGTTGAGCAGCACCGCGATGGGCTGGGCGACGGAAACGCCGAGCAGGACGCCGGGGTTGAAATTCGACGTGAAGGAATTCGCCAGCGTCAGGGGCGGCTGTCCCTGAAGAGAGATCGTGGCGTCTGAACGCAGGGTCAAGTCGCCGATGGAACGTTCGGTGGCGGAGAGGCTCGACGTGACGCCGATGTTGACGAGGATGGGCGTCAGGAACGTGTCGTTCACCACTTCAAAATGGTACGCCTTGGCCTTCCCCATCGCCGTGGTCACGTTGACCGTGACCGGAATCATGTCGGCGGCTTTTCCGAGTTTCCCTTGAATTGCCGATGAGCGGTCCTGCGTCATGATGCCGACGGGCGCGTTGGGAATGGTCATTTTGAAGGAATTGTTGAGATTCGGCACGACCGTGATGACGGTTCCTTCGGTCATCGGGAAGCCGACCCCGCCGATACCGCCCGGTGAAAAGAACGGATGCCCGAAGGCGAGAATTTCATCTCCGTCGCGCCACGTCACCGTACCGGCGGCGCTGATGCCCATGTCGCCGCGCATCAGATCGACCGTGACGGTTTTGCCGGGAGCGAGCGTGTTTTCATCCACTTTCGCGAGCGGCGCAATCGGCGCGGGCGACCCCGGACCGGCGACGAGTTTGAACCCCGCCGCTTCAAAGTCATTGGCGAATGTCGAAAAAACTCCGTTCGGGACACCCGAAACGGTCAACGGCGTGGCGATGGGTTGAAATGTCTGTCCGATGTAGGGATTCAACGCGGGTACGGCTTTTGCCGCGCTGGCGTCAACCTTCACCGGCTTCAATCCGCGAATTCCGAAAAAGGCCGCCGGAGCGTTTTCCGCCAGATCGCGAAAGGTAAAGCCTGAACTTTGCGCGGGTTTCGCGCCTTCCTCAAACACAACCGCCATTTGTGAAATCGGCGTGATCATTCCGAGCGGCTCCTTGCCGAAAGGAAAGCTGAAGGAAACCGCGCCGAGAAGTTTTCCGTCAACGAACACCGGGCTGCCGCTCATTCCGGCAAAAACGAACGTCCGCTCGACATTGGCCCCGTTCAACCGGATGACGATGAGCGACTGGTCGGCATTTGGCGTTCCCGGCAGGACGCCGAGAATGTCCACGCCGAATTCCTCCATCTTGTCGCCCTGAAAAATCGTCCGGCCCACGCCCTTCATCCCCGGCTTCACGTCCTTGAGGGGGAAAAAGCGCGGGTCGTCGGGGCGGATGCCGGATGGAGTCGTCTCGGATTTTTTCTTTTCCTGTGCCGTTGTCGATAAAACGGTGATGAACGGAAAAGCGATCAAAAAGCAAAATGAAATGAGTTTCTTGAATTGAATCACGAACGGTACTTCGACTTTCCCTGCGGTCGGTGTCCGTCGCCAGGTTGAGCGAGGCGACGGACACGACTTGTTTGCAAGGACAGCCCTCCCTGACGGTCAGGCTGCCGTATTTTTGGCTGCCGTTCTTCTACTTCGTGGCGGCGGCCGCTTTGCCCGCGAAGGTCAGTTCGTTCAACAGGTAGCCCGCGCCACCCATCTTCTCCGCGAGGAACAGGATGTAGCGAATGTCCACGCTGATGGTCCGGCCCAGTCCGGCTTCGAACACGAAGTCGTTTCCGAGTCCTTCATAGTTCCCGTCGAACACCAGACCGATGACTTCTCCCTTTCCGTTGAGGATAGCGCTGCCGGAGTTGCCGCCGATGATGTCGTTGGTCGAAAGGAAATCGACCGGAACATCCTTGAAGGTCGGGTCAACCCAGCGTCCGTAATCCTTGCGGTTGTAAAGGTCGATCAGGGCCTGCGGCGCGTCGAACGGCTCGACGCCGCGATCCTTCTCGATGACGCCCGAAAAGGTCGTGTAGTACTTGTACACCGCGCCATCCTTCGGCGTGTATCCCTTCACTTCCCCGTAGGAAAACCGCAGCGTGCGGTTCGCGTCGGGATAAGAAGTGAAGCCCTTGCGGCTGGCGAGGAAACCTTCGATGTACTTCGCACGGAGCGCGGTCGCTTCCGCGTTGTAGGCGGCGGTCCGCTGCTGCGCGGCCTGCGATTCGGGGGCGAGCTTCAGGAAGAAGTTGATCGCCGGATCGTTCAGTTCGCGCAACTGGGCCGCCGACAGGTCGAACAGCACTTTCAACTTGCCGGGCGAGTTGTAGTAGGGCGAATCCACGATTTCACGCGCCAGATCGGCCTGCGCCTTTTCGCGCGCTTCGCCGGTCTTGCCTTCGAACAGCCCCTCAATGAACGGAACGCGATATTCGGGTTTCTGAGCATCGGACAACTGGAAATGAAGCTGGAGCAGCTTGCGTTCGACCGTCGGCCGCCGTTCGGCAAAAAACGTCGCCGCCGCGCCCTTCGCCCGCTGGACCGCCGCGTCGGAGAACTGCGGCGAGCGCTGGCCTTCGGGCTTTTCGGCATTCAGGGCGCGACCGACCGCAAAATTCACGAGCGAGAGGACTCCGCTGCTGCCGGGAGCAATGCGCGGCAGCAGGAAATTCTTGATGAGTTCCTTGCGCTGTTCGAGGTTCAACTTGTTGAGACGTTCAATGACGTCGCCGTACTTCGCCTTGTTTTCCGGCGTGGACTCGATGAACTTCGCAAACTCCGCTTCTTCCTTCTTGCGGGTTTCGAGGAAACGGCTGCGATGGAGCGTACGAATCGCCCCTTCATACGCCTTCATCGAATTGCTCAGACCGAAAATGTCCGAGGCCAGTTCGAGCGCGACCTTGCGATTTTCCTTCGAGGCTTCCTTGAGAACTTCGATCTGGCCATTGAAGTAGGAAACGACGAAAGGCAACTGAAGCAATTCGTTGGTTTCCACCGAGGTGGACTCGCGATAGCGGTTCGTCCGGCCGGGATAGCCCATCACCATCGTGAAATCGCCTTCCTTGTAACCGGCGGTCGAAATCGTCAGGTGCTTCTTGGGCTTGAACGGAACGTTGTCCTTGTTGTGGTCGGCCGGACGGTTGTCCTTGTCGGCGTAGACGCGGAAGAACGTGAAGTCGCCACAGTGACGCGGCCATTCGAAGTTGTCCGGGTCACCGCCGTAGAAGCCGATGTTTTTCGGCGGCGCGTAGACCATGCGGACATCGCGGTAGGTGTCGGTCACATACAGGTAATAGATGAGGCCGCTGTTCATTTCGCTGACCGTCGCATTGCGACCGCCCATCTTCGGGACCGCTTCGATGACCTTCTTGCGGTTGGCGTCAACCTTGGCCGCGCGTTCGGCCCCGCTCATCTGCGGCGTCACACCGTCGAGGATGTCCTTGGTGACGTCCTTCGCCTCCACGATCACCTGCGCGGTGTAGCCGGGGGCGGGAAGTTCCTCGCTGCGCGTCTTGGCGGTGAAACCGTTGGCGACGTAGTCCTTTTCCGGGGTGCTGAGGGCGGCGATGCCGTCAAAGGCGACGTGGTGGTTGGTCAGCAGCAGGCCGTCGCCGGAGACGAATTCGCCGGTGCCGCCGTCGATGATGACGATGGCGTCCTTGAGACTGGGCGCGGTGTTGCTGAAGACGTCCTCGGGCTTGAGCATGAAGCCCTTGGCTTTCATTTTGGCGAGGGGAAGTTTATCGACCGTGTCCGGCAGGAACATGCCTTCCTCGGCGCGGCCCGGCAGGCCCAGCGGGAAAGTCATGGCGGTCAGGAGAAGTGCGGCAAGTGTTTTGCTTCGCATCGGATTGAACAGTGCTCCGTTCGCAAGTGGAATGATGAAGGTTGGTCTGGAAAAACGAGCGTCGGGCATCTTATCCCGAACTTTCCCGCCGCGCCAACCACCCGTGAACCAAGGTTCATCCGGTGTGGACGGGTTTAACGGGGCGTGCCCTTGTTGGAAAGAAAAACCCCTTTGAAGTGAAAAAGGACCATCTTCCCTTCTTTTCAAAAGGTGAAGCGCTTTTTTCAGACAAGAAACAGTAAAATTTCAGCAAAACAGGGAAAATGGTAGGTGTCGAATCCCTTCCAAAGCTTGGCGGGTATTGGAGTTGTGCTACTATGCCCCGGACTCAAGAACCAGCGGGCGTCATTTCCATACATTCCAGGGAAGTTTGAAAGAAGGATGGCCGGAACGGCTCGTTCGAACCGGCTGACGAGGAAATGTTTCCGTGAAACGCTCAATTCGTTTCTCCTGCGCCGGGTTGCTTGCCATTTTGATGATTCTGGCGGCTCCCCTTCGCGAAAACCACGCCCAACAACCGTCGCAGTACTCGCTTTCGGCTTCCGATGAACTGATGCACCGCGCGGCGTTGTTGATTCGCGACCTGCATCGGCGGGACGCCGCGTCGCGCGAAGAATCCGAATACCTGAATCTGGTCGGGGTCTATGAACGGGCGGTCCGGCTCGACGAAACTCGGATGACGGGCGATGCCGCGCTGGCCGCCGCCGCCGAGACCTACCGCGAGATGGCTCTCCAGTTCAAGAAACAGCGTTATTTCTACAGTGCCATCGAATGCTACGGGGCGATTCTCAAGCAATACCCGAACGGTCCCTTCCTGACGCGCGCCCTAACGGGCATGGCGCACATTCACGAACACGACTTACAGGAACCGGAAGCGGCCGCTCGCGCCTATTCCGACATTATTCGGCGTTTCCCTCAGTCCGTGACCGCCCGTGAGGCCGAAGCCTGTCTCGTCCGGCTTCAGAAAGGGTCGGGCGGCATCAACGGGAACGACGTCATTGAAGTTCACTCAGATGAAGACGCCGCCGGAATTGCCACGGTCAGCCAGGTACGGCATTTTTCAGGCCCGGATTATGCCCGGGTCATTCTCGATCTGAGCGTGACCACGCAGTACGAACGGAAAATGGAAGGCTCGTCGCTCGTCATCAAGCTGCCGACAGCGAAAGTTTCCCCGCTGATTTCGCAACTTCAAAATGTGTCCGCGCCGGGCGGAATGCTCAAACAAATCCGCCTCAGCGCGAAGGATTCCGCCGTCGAAATTCGAATCGACTGTTCACGGCTGCGCGATTTCGCCATTTTCTCGCTCGACAATCCCGCCCGACTCGTCGCCGACCTGCGCGGCTCGCGTCCGATTGGGGACGAAGCGGAAATCGCCGAAACGCAACCTGCGCTTCCCGCCGTCAAGCCGGGGACGCCGGGTTCGATGACGCTCATGCGCGCCCTTGGACTGAAAGTTCGCCGGATTGTGATTGATCCCGGACACGGCGGGTCCGACACCGGGGCCATCGGACGCGACGGTTCTTTCGAAAAGGACATCGTTCTTGATATCGGTTTGCGGCTTCGGGCAGTCATCCAGCGTGAATTGAAGGACGTCGAAGTCATCATGACGCGGGAAACCGACAAGTTCGTCCCGCTCGACGAACGGACCGCCATCGCCAACGCGCGGCAAGCCGACCTGTTCATTTCAATCCATCTCAATTCGAGTCCCGCGCCACAGGCGAGCGGCATCGAGACCTATTTTCTCAGCCTTGACGCCAACAAGGACGAACTCGACGTGGCCACCCGTGAAAACGCGCTGACCACCCGGAACGCTGGGGAGCTTCAATCGCTCCTTCAAAAAATCGTCACCGACACCCGCATCAACGAATCCCGCGAATTCGCGCAACACGTCCAGACCAGCCTCGTCAGCGGCATCGGTCGGGTCAGCCCGTCCGCTTCCTTCAACCGGGGCGTGAAGAAAGCCCCGTTCGTGGTTCTGCTTGGCGCGAACATGCCGAGCGTTCTGGCGGAAGTTTCCTTCCTCAGTCATCCCAAGGACGGCGAAGCCCTTCGAACCAGCGAATTCCGCCAACAAATCGCCGAATCCCTGTTCGGCGGCATTAAAACCTACGTCGATTCATTAACGCGGACCGCCGGGAATTAGGCGGGGCATGGGGAATGGGGGATGGGGCATGAAAATTCCTGCCCCGCTCCCTAAACGTTTCAGACCCGCAAATTACCATTCCCATCCCCTATTCCCCATGCCCTCCCGTGAGGCTTGGTGTACATTGGAGGCAAGAACGTAACACTTCCACCTCCAGGAGGATGCGCCATGTCGAACACGCCAAAGCCGCTCATTCACAAGGAACAGATTGCCGAACGGGTTGAACAGTTGGCGGGGGAAATCCGGGCGGCCTACGCCGGTCAGAAATTGACCGTCCTGGGCGCAGCGGATGATTCCTTCATTTTCATGAGCGACCTGATCCGGGCGATCAACGTTCCAATGCAGTGTTCTTTCCTGAAAGTCAGCGAGTATCACGACGAACGCGAAAAAGACATTCTGTATATGACGGAAGTCGATTTGCGTGATGCCGACGTTTTGCTGGTCAAAACCGTCGTGGACACGGGCGTCGTGCCCGATTACCTCGTCAAACATTTCCGCAACGCAGGTGTCCGAAACATTCGGCTGGTCGCCCTGGTGGACAAACCGGATTTCCGCCACATCGAATTCACGCCCGATTTCGTCGGATTCACTCGAAGCGAAAAAATGATTGTGGGGTACGGATTGGGCGTCCACGACGAATTCCGTTACCTCCCGTTTCTGGCGGCGATTGAGGAATAGGGAGTCGGGAGTCGGGAGTCGGGAGTCGGGAGTCGGGAGTCGGGAGTCGGGAGTCGGGAGTCGGGAGTCGGGAGTCGGGAGTCGGGAGTCGGGAGTCGGGAGTCGGGAGTCGGGAGTAAAGCGTTCGTTTT
>JBDRAL010000001.1:0-54085 GCA_039793685.1 Blastocatellia bacterium NZW_1522 | reverse complement strand
AACTCGAATTCACGCCGTATCGACTCAAACAATTCCACTTTGTTTCTCCTCGTCATTCGTTCCTCCGGTCAGGCTGTCTCTTCCGCCAAACCAGAGTATCGAATTCGAAAAGTGTCCAAAGGGGGGGCCAAATCAGCGTGCCGAAGTGGGCCAGGTCAACTTGCCATAATCACCAATCCGACGATCAAACGGTTGCCGAGGTACTCGGTCTCAAACAACGGTTGAGGCTTGAGAAATTCAGGAAGGTCTTGGGGCAGAAGGTCCCCGTTGAGCGTCACCGGGATCTGTCGGGCGTGACCGACCCACGCCGGAATGTACTGGAGTTTGGAGTACCAGTCCGACACGAAAAGCGACTTGAAGGATTCGAACAGGTTTGGAAGACAGATCGCCTCAACGACCGTTCCGACATGTGGCTGATTCACTCGCGATAGTTGGTCCCGCCAGTTGGTCCGGTATTCCGCATCGGAAAACCACTTTTTCGGATCGATGGTGAGGGTGTGGCGACCAGAGCGCACACAGACTTCCAGGATCTTTTCGTGTGAAAGCAGCGAGTAGAACCCGATTCCCATCGGTGATTGGTTGCGCTCGACTTCCTCGCTGTAGTGACTGTCGGCAATGGAGAGCAGCGTTCGGAAACCTTCCTCGCCGTTGGGGATTCCCGCCCCGTTGTCGATGATGCGGATGATGTTGTTCTTCAACTGGATGTCGATCCGGGTTGCCCCCGCCCGGCGGGAGTTCTGGAGCAGTTCGCCCAGAATCTCGTCTTCCGAATTGGGAAAAAGACGTTTAACGACGCTGAACAGACGTTCCGGGTTGACGAGTTCCGTTGCCGTTGTTGTTTTCATGGTTGGCATTTTCCTTTTTGACCAGAATGAGGTGATTTGGTCGGATTGTTTCCGGCCCGCCTGATATGTCAAATAAAAAAGAGTAAAAAAACTCTTTACACGTCAGCCCGTCCGTGGATCATTTTCCTATCGAAAGAACGAAAGGAAACCCGGATGAAAATAAATGTTTTAACGCTCGGCCCGATGCCCTTCCCGCTGTGGGTGGCGGTTCTGGCCGAAGACGGAATCCCCTCCCAGGTCGCCATCGGAAAGACCTCCAACGGAGCGTTGAAGGCCCTGATGGTTGATCTGATCGAAGACGACCCGGCGTTCGCCGATTACCCCGACGACCTCGACGGTTTTCTGGAAGCCGTCCGTGAATCGGAAAGCTATTCGGTGGACAGCTTCGACCACACGCTTACCTTTCTGCCCGCCGACTCCGGAAAGAAAGCGAACATGTATGTCGCCGTACTGGCCGAAAACGGCCTCCCGACCTATTCGGGACTCGGGGCTTCCGGGGAAGTTGCCGTCAACGACCTGATTTCCCGGTTGCGGGACGAAGACGACATTCCCGAAGGGGTTGATGCCGAGGACTTGTACGACGAACTGATGGCGAACGAGGACGGAACACTCGGCGAAGGCGAAGCCTACGGGTTCAATACCTTCGAAGTGACGGTCATTTTTTCGAATGGCCTGAACAGGCAGTAAGGAACAGAAGCGGCGGGGGAACTCCCCCCAACCACAATACCAACCACCAATGAGTAACCCGGAAGGCGTTCGCGACCTCCGGGTTCTCCAAAGGGGGCGCGCCGTGAAATACCAGAAGCTCAAGCAGACCCGTCAAACCGTTCCAGTTCTGGCGAGTCGTCTTCGTGAGGCATTGCGGACCGGTCGGGGAATGTCCGCCGTCGAAGCCGAAGTCGCCGGGCGAAAGGTCCGCGTCCAGTGCCTCGAAACCCTGCGCGTCGTGGTGATCACGCGGGACGAGTACGAGGCCGAGTTCGGGGAATCACCGATGGACTATTCCCGGAAGGTCTACGCCTGCAACGAGCGGTTCTGGAAAGCGCAACGCCGTGCCCGAGACGTCGTTAAAAATCGAGAAAGGAAGTGATGTATGTGGAATGTGGTTCTTTTGGGGCGAATCCAGAGTGCCGGACTGGCCCGGTACGGACTGGAATGGAACGGAGAGTTCACGGGCCTCGACCGGCTCGTGCCGGATAACGAGGAAGGCGAGCGCCATGCCAAATGGCATTTCCGCCGAGAACTGACGCGGATCTGGCGCAAGGCGGTCATCACGACTCAGGCGAATTACTTCGACTTGCAGGCAACGTTCGAGGTGACGCTGAGTGCGAGCCAGTTGGCGACGCTCTACCGCGTTCAATTCCAGCAGGACATGAGCCGACTGATCGCGTGCAAGGGAGGGAACATCAATGATTGAAGGCATCGAACTCCCCACCAAGAAATGCCTCGAATCGCTCGGTCGTCTCGGCGTCCGGTTCGGAGCGGCATACAACGAGGGCCTGCTCGATTTCTACGCCACCGTCGGGGAGACTACTGAAACCCTCGACGCCGTGGCCGTCCCGACCGTGGACGAGGCCCGTACGATGTGCGCCAAGACCGGCTTCACGCTGGACTGGATCGACCATCACCCGGTAGGCGGATCGGAAATCGGCACGGATGACGACCTCCGTGATCTTCTGGCCACCCTGGAAGATGATGACGAAGAAGTGGACGCCGAGCAGCGAAAAATCCTTGCCGAGTCCACGCTTGAATTTCACCGGCAGTTGGCTGCGGCCGTCCTTCCGCAAAAGCCTTCCGATGCACCTCGGAACTTGCCCAGAAAGGAATTTGCCAAACTGGTTCGCGCATTCCTGCGCGAGATTGGCGTCAAAGGCGTTTCGGTCGTGACGCCGAACTACTCCATGGCGATGGGAATCGAAATCCGAATCCCGAAACGGGAAGACTTTCTCACCCGGCCCGACGGTTCGGTCGATTGGCTCAATCCTGAAAATTGCCCGGCCAGGCTCACCAATGATGCCGCCGAGAAATTGCTCGCCGGATTTCTGTGTGACCACTTTCCGAATCACACGAACCGCTCGGACTCGCAGGTGGATCGCTTCGATTTTCGGTGGTCGATCAATTGAGCCAGGAGCGTCGCGCCGGATCAAACGTGAGATTTCAGATACGTTCTTCCGGTCGAGCCGAATACACTTGCCGAACCGCCGGAGGTTTGTTTCAGGGTGACGCTTGAAACTTCTGAAACCTTCGGCGGATTTTTCAACGCAAGTACGCACCTGCCCCCAATTCCACGATGGATTCCGCGCTCCAAACCGAACAATCTCCCCAGGCGTGCTGGTTTGAACGGCTTCGAGTGCGTACTCTGGTTGAATCATGACCGTTACACCAAACGTCCTGCCACATCCGGCTTTTCAGGCCGAAATCGAACGTAACAAAGCCGTCAGCCTTCTGGTCTGGAAGGCGCGGCAGCACCATCCGTTTGAACGTCCGATGGAAGACGCACGCCGGAGGGCGACGTTTGAATGGACGCGCGAGCGATTTGGCATCAACGACCGTTCACTGTTCGATTTTGGGAAGATCCTCGCCGCCGCCGCGACCCATCCGGACGCCGAGGCCCTCGACGAGACGGCCCGGCGGCGGGGAGTTCCCCTGTCCGAGCTGGTGGCCGAACAGGTCGATCCGGACCGGCTTCCGGTTCTGCGAACCTGGTACCGGCTGGCCGGTGAGGCGATTCGCTTCGAGATTCGCCACGGATTTTCCGACGGCCCCCGCATCCGCCACCTCACCACGGTTCTCGCCGAACCGGACGACAACCGGGCAATCCGCTTCGAAACCTTCGGCGACCGCTGGCGAGATACCCGGCACGCCGTCGTCTTTTTCACCGACGTTGCCCCGACCGGAATGGAAGAATTTCAGCACGCACTCAGACTAAATTCCCTCGAAGCCTTCCTCGCCCAGCACGCCGCCCGCGTCATCACCACACCGATCTTCTGGAAACGCGCCAAAGCGGAACCGCGCCTTTTCCCTGCCCCGCCCATCCTCCAGGACGAGTCCGGGGAGGGGTTTTTTCGACGTGTGGCCGGGATGCTTCGCAAGGCCAGTGCCGTCAAGGTGATTATCGACGAGGCTTCCTTCACCGTGACCTAATTGAGAAGCGGGAAATGCTCTCGCTGGCAATCGAACAAACAACAATCAAAACGTCCGAAAAACCTTGAGGTTGAGCGGCTTTGATCCCCAAGAAGAATTTTTCACGGTAACCTGATACGAGCATTGGCACTGCTTGCCGAAACCGGCGAGTCGGTCCAGTATTCACCCTGAATCCCCCTGAACCCTTTGGCGGATGACATGAGTCAGGACGACAAGAAAACCGAGATCATCAAACGACCCGCCGACTTGTTGATGCGCCCTGCCCAGACTGGCCCATCACTTGCCAGCCGAGGCCTTGCTCTGCTGAATCAGGGAAGATCCAAGCCTGCTGAAACCGCCTCGAAAACCCCCTCGCCCACTTTCAAGGTCGGCGACACGAAAAGCGTCATCCTTCCCGGCGGTGTCGAGATGCTGTTTTGCTATATCCCGGCGGGTGAGTTCTGGATGGGATCACCAGAGAGGGAAAAAGGGCGGAGCGTGGATGAGCTTCTTCACCGAGTTGTGCTGACCGAGCCGTTTTGGCTTGGGATGTACCCCGTGACGCAGGACCAATGGGGTAGCGTTATTGATGGTACTGAGGAAGTTGATGGCGGACTCGAAATCTTCCCGAGTTGGTCATTTGGGGAGAACCGTCCGGTTGATAATGTGAGTTGGTTTGATTGCCGGGAGTTTTTGGGAAGGATAAATCTTCAAGTGAAGGACAAGTCCTTTTCCTTACCTACGGAAGCACAATGGGAATATGCCTGTCGTGCCGGAACGACTTCCCCATTCTCCTTTGGTTCCCGGATGACGCATCGACACGGGAATTTTGGGGATAAAAGGAACCGAAATAACCAACTCGATTTTTTTTCCAGAAACACCAGTCCGGTTGGTTCCTTTCAAATCCCCAATGCCTGGGGTCTTTACGACTTGCACGGCAATGTCTGGGAATGGTGTAGCGACTGGTACGACGAGGTTTATTACCAGGACGGTGAATTGTTTGACCCCAAAGGGCGAGCCTTCGGGGGTTTCAAGGTTCTCAGGGGAGGATCGTGGCAAGACCCGGCTTCTTCTTGTCGATCTGCAAAGCGGCATTTTTGTCATCCGAATAGTTGTGACGGGAGCATCGGATTCAGGTTGGCCTTTTCGGAAAAGTGAAGCAGCTTCGATCCGGCCGAAAATGTGACTCATCGCCGCTTGCGGAAATGGGGGAGTCCCCGCAGAATGACGTCTCACCACCCTGAAAATTTTTCTTTTTTTTCGGAATGCCTGAACTCATCCGCAAGTCGACGCCCGAGGAACAGGAACTGGACCGAAAAAGGGTTGAGTATGCCTCCCTCCAGTCCGAGCTGATCGACCGGGAAACGGAACTGGCGACCCTCGCCGCCGAGCTGCACGCCTTCGAAATCCGCTACCTCGAAGAAGTTGGTCCCCGCATGGCGTGGCTCGACGAGCTGGTTGCCGAACGAATCGCCTATGAAGCCCGGCGGACGCCGACCGATCAGGAAAAACAGGAAGAGGCCCGCCAGGCGCGTGAGCAGGCGGAAGAAACCGCGCGGGCAAACCGGTCAGCACATCAGGAAGCCGAGTCCGCCCGAAAGGAAACCGTCAGCGAGGACCTCAAGAAGCTGTTTCGAGAGCTATGCCGGAAGTTCCATCCAGACCTGACGACCGACGAGGCGGAAAAACGACGCCGGACGGGACTGATGCAGGAGATCAACGCAGCATTCGCCGCCGGCGATGAGGATCGACTTCGAGAAATTCTTGCCGGTGCGGCCGGCGATGACTCGCTTGGGGATGGTGTGGTGGCCGAACTAATCCGGATCATCCGGAAAATTGCGGCCATCCGCGACCGCATCGAAAAAGTGGCGTCTGAAATTGAAAATCTCGAAAACGGCGACCTCGCGCAACTGCGTCAACAGATCGAGGAAGCCGAGGACGAAGGCGAAGATCCCTTCGAGACGATTCGAGCAAACCTCGACGCCCAGATCATTGAGGCGGTTGAAGGCTGGTACCAGTCAAAGCGGGGATTCTGACCATGAGCCAGGACGACAAAAAGAACGAGATTACCAAACGACCGGGCGAACAGTTGGTCCGCCCTTCGGGAACTGGTTCATCCCTGGCAAGCCGAGGCCTTGCCCTTTTGAACCAAGGGAAAATAAAGGGAATCGAGAACGCCCCTCCCTCCCCTTCACCTGTTCACGGGGTCGGGGACACGAAAACTATCATTCTACCCGGCGGCGTCGAGATGGAATTCTGCAACATCCCTGTCGGTGAATTTATAATGGGTTCGGAGCAGGCCGATGCAGACCGGTGGACGGGGGATGTGTTTGCCAAATTCAATCTGAAGGTAGATTTTAGTTTTGAGCGTCCCTCCCGGAAGGTCACCATCGGTCGTCCCTTTTACATGGGCCGGTATGAGGTGACACAGCGGCAATGGCGGTATGTGGCTGAAAAGCTGCCCAAGGTGAAACGTGATCTCGATGCCTCGCCTTCATTTTTCAAGGGCGACGACCTGCCGGTTGAGCGGGTGAGTTGGGAAGACTGCGAGGAATACATTCTCCGCCTCAATCGGCTTGGCGACGGGTTTGAGTACGCGCTCCCGACCGAGGCGGAGTGGGAATACGCCTGCCGTGCGGGGACGACCGGAGATTACGCCGCCGACCTTGACGCGATGGGTTGGTACGCCAACAATTCTGGACGAAGCCTAATTGACGCATACCAAGCTTTTTATGGTGACGCCAACCAGGACTACGGGAAGTATTATGAAAACGCGGTGAAGCCGAATGGCTGTCAAACCCATCAGGTCGGTCAGAAACGTCCAAACGCATTTGGCCTCTACGACATGCATGGGAATGTTTTTGAATGGTGCGCGGATTGGTACGACGAGAAATACTACACCAATGGCGGAGCGGTTGACCCGACCGGACCATCCACCGGCGACAAGCGCGTCGTGCGCGGCGGTTCTTGGGGCGTCTACGCCAATTGCTGCCGCTCGGCGTACCGCAGTGGGTACGCTCCGACTCGCCGGTACTTCAGCGTCGGCTTCCGGGTGGTTGTTCATTCCTCGAGGACATAATGCCGGTTCGTACGCTCTGGTCTTTACCCTTTGCCGCTCCGTTTTCGGCGCGGCTCCGGCAGGTATCCGACCAACGACTGCCAGAATCGCTGCTTTTTTTTGCGGTGATTCTTCGATTTATTCACCGCTTTTTTAGCTTCCACTTCTGACCAAGTCGTGGAAGCTTTTTCAAGCCTTGATATCAATTTTACCTTTCGGAAAGGTGAAATTAAAATACCTAAAACAGTCATCTAGTTCTGATTTTCCTACAGTATTTCGAAACTTTTGTTCCGGTAACACATTTGACCAAGGTTAATCGGCACGATTTATCCCGAAAACCGAATAAAAGGTGGCTTTTGGCCTTGGGGCTTTTATTGCTTCTACTCCACGCAGGTGTGCAATTGACCACAATGTTGCCTGTCGTATAACTACTCTTTTAATATAAAGTAAGTTAAAGAAACCGCCAAACAAGCAGTTAAAATAGTGAGAACGAAAAGGCCCGCAGAAGAAAGAATTTTTTCCATTCCCGTCTGATCTTGTTTATCTTTTGGTTGCTTCATCACTGAAATAGTGCAAATGGCCAGTACAATGACCACTAAATACATTCCAACAATCATTGCATAGACGAAAAACATATTCATGAAAAACTCTTTGGGGGTAGGATACCAATCGTAAGTCTTTGGCCTATAAAATTAGAAGAACAATGAGTTGAATACTGAAGGGCTACCCATTGTCTAGACCAAACTTCCCAAAAAATAAGGTGGGAAAGCCTGCTTCCGTTGGTTTGGTTATTACCTTGGCCGAAAGACCGCTTTCGGCCCCGTACCGGATGCGTTCGGATGAACGAATCCTGGGCATTGCCCATCTACTCGCCGCTTGAGTGCGCCCGTCCGTTCGCGGTCATAGATTTTGGGTTTCTTTGATTCTCGCCTTTTTTTTAGGTTCGGGCAATTTTCTTTTCACTTTAGCCCAACTGGCTTCAGTCCCTTGCCCCTCAATTCGCAAGTTCCCAACGGGGGGATTTCAGCGATTTCTTGCTAACAGGCTGGTAGTTTTGGTTATGCCTACCTCCAAAAACCTGGCTTACAGGCTGGGGAAGCAGGCCCTCCTACCAGTTTACTCGGCTGTCCCAGACGGTTTCCCCTCGCGCTTGCGTTTCCGGTAACGAGCTGCCGTGGCCGCCATCGCCGCCCGCCGTTCTTCATCCGTCGCGTACATGCGGGGGCGCCCGCCGGCCAGACCATTGGTCGGACTCGCAGCTTGCCGGTCGGCCAGGGCCGCACGGCTCCGACGCTGCGCCGCCGCCGCCGGTGAAGGAGATTGAGACGGCTTCCGTCCTCGACGACCGGTTCGAACCGTCAGCCTGCCAAAATCAATTTCAGGCTCGCCCGACGCTGTTCTGATCCCAAATTCGGCGAGGACCGAGTTGAGCCGCGCTCGCAACCGCAGGCCACCCTCCACCATGCCGCGCTGCATCAGGGCAACCGGCGGAAATACTTCCTCGAACAATTCCTTCGCTCGCTCAGACCATTTCCCGGATCGTCAAATTGGTTTTAGGAGTGGGCAATCCTTGCCTGCTTCGGATTCGCCAGCAGTTCGGAGAGTATTTTTTCGACCAAGGCGCATGCGTCAAAGAAGCCGCTCGTGGTGTAAAACTCCGTATTCTCGTGGCGCAGTCCTTTTAGGTGTGGGCCGTAGGTGGTGACGGAAACCTTTTCCAGTTCCCGCTCGATAAATACCCAAGCCCGATCAACCTGTCTTGAGGTGAAGCCTTTTTCGAAAAGGATGAAGGTTCCCTCCTGATTCGCTCTCCCGTCCTGTGCGGAAACCCGCCCCAGAACTGATTGCTTGAGATCATCCCGGAGGGTGAACTCGGCGACTTGGCGACCGTGTTTCATGCCAATGAATTTGTGAATGTAAGGCATTTCGATTCCTTCCCAGGGTGTCCTTTTGTTTTCTGTCGGGTGTTCCTGCGTAAGAGGATGGTAGGCGGGTCGTATCTTTTATCAATAGGTTTTTATACCTATCGTGAAAGACGGGCGCACCGGCGGAAACAGCCAGGTTGAACCGAAATCGCCTCGGTTTCTCGTCCTGCAAGGGAGGATGCCGATTCGAACCGCCGTGCCAGTTTCCGGGTTTCCTCTTTTCGGCACTACCGGAAAGCTTGTCGTTCGAGAAGGGCCGTAACTCAGACCCCTAATCGAAGCCGCCCGGTCAAAACCTTGTCTTGGAGTCGAGATGCCCTTTTGCTTTCGTCCGTTCCGACCCCCCCTCTTGCAATGCCCACCCTAAATCCATCTTGCTATTCCTAGCAGTTAGGCGTATAATTCGCCCGCCGGGGGTATATTCCCTTCCCGGCGATTTCAGTAAGGAGCCAGTGCGATGCAGAACCCCGTTTTCGTCAACAACACCGGCGAGGCCCTGATGCCGGAAATCTACAAGGCCGTGGTCAATTGCGTGAAAAACGAAGCCCCGTTGCCGGAGGAAATCACGGACATTTTCGAACTGACCATCCTCAAGGGCCACAACGAGGACGGCTCGAATCGCGGCATTCTGAATTGGGCGTAAGGGTTTCGGTTTCTCTAACGGGAGGTTTTTATGAAAAAGCGGAAAGTGACGGCCAAGAACACCATTTCGAAGGAAGACCTGAACCGGATTTCGGTTTCCCGAATCCCGGTTCTGGTCAACCAGCGCCGGGCGCGAATGACGAACGCCAAGAAGAAAGCCCCCAAATACAAAAAGCCGCTCGACGATTGATCCCGGAGGCGCCTCCGGCCTCTGAAGCGAGCAGCTCGAATCGCAGCATCTCCATCTGGTGAACCGTAATGGACTTCCTCATCGATACAGACGCCGGTCGGTACGACACAAACGACTGGAGCGGTACATCCTTTCGGGATGCCGCCCGGTCATTCGCCCGGCAATTCAACTTTCACGATTACGATCTACACGAGGGGGAGATTGTGACCGCCGAGATCACACCGGTGGACGCGACAATTCCTGTCCGCAAATTTCAATTCAACAACCAAGGGATGTTCGAGTGGGTGTAGTCGGTAAGGAAAAAAGAGGTGAGGGCCGGACCAGGGTCATGGACCTGTCGTTGGCTCAGGTTCTAAAATTCTTCAATATCTATTGAAAACCGAACTACAGGGGTGAAGCTCCCCTCCCAAAGCTTTACCAATAATTTCGAGCGCTCCATCATCACGGATCCGCACAGAGCAGCCGAAATGACCGGTAGGAAAAGACTGAGAGACGGGATTGGGAAATTTCTCTACCTCAGTTGATTCTTCCCGGTGCTGCCTCATCCAATCAATGAGGTCTGAAAGGGTCAGAAACACTGGAGAAAGTGCCCTCTCTTCTCCTTCGGTTTCCCACAGTTGATAGCCGAACCTATTGGGCAATTCAGTTGGGATGTTTCGAATTATTCGTGCCATTTCACCCTCCAATACGCGGAAAGAACACTAACCGAAAATAACAGGAAGATAGTCAAAAAAAAACACCGCCCCTGAGTTCGTGGCAAAAAAAGGAGCAAAGATCTTGAGTCGCAATTTCCTTGAGTCCAAACCGAAACTCCCCGATCTGCAACTGGTCGCTTTTTCCGGCCCGCGCAGGCTCGAAGCCGACCAGAATCCCTTCGTGGCCGAAGTGGTCGCATCCGTCCTTTCGACACCGATTCCCGCCGAGGTGTGCGGGCGCAGGCTTCTGGCCGGGTGCGCGGTCGGCGTGGACGCCCAGGTGATCGAGGAAGCCATTCGGCGCGGCCTCTCCCCGCTCGTCTACACGATTATGGACGAAACGGGTGCCGGTGGCTGGAAGGACACAAACGCGGAGGGAGTTTTCAGATACGGTCGGACTGGTGGTGAGGTCGTCTATCTCGCCGGTGGGCGTCTGGAAAAACCATTGGGATGGCGACTTCGCGGAAGAACGCTGAAAATGCTCGACGACCTGGCCACCGGCGGAAAGGGTTCCGGACTCGTGGCGTTTTATGCGGGAACGCGGGGAACCGAGATGACCATCGAGGAAGCCATCAAGAGGAAGGTCCTGGTCGTGGTCTATCCGCTGATCGAGAGCATTGAGCTACCCCGCGTCGTGGGCGGCGAATGGGTGAGACGGGCAGGCGAAGGAGTCAAATCGCGCGGGTTTTTCTTCCGGCCTTTCTGACTCGTGGCAAATGGCGGTGGGCAATTCGAAAGGGGCTTTCGGTTCACCGAAGGCCCCTTTCAGGTTGTGATGATGTGCTGCCGGTGTTCTATGCCTTGAACTTGAACTGTTCGAGGACACAATCAGTTTCCGGAATGTCGGTGCGCTCGCCCTTGAAAATCGGTTGGTAGAGCCGGTTCGACTCGGGGAAAACGTACAGGTACGAAACCTCGACGATTGCGCCGGCTGGCGGGATAGGATGATTTGCCGGGATCGAGACGTTGCCGCATTCGACCAGCTCGCCGGTCGGCCCCTGCACGAGCATCGAGACACTTCGCTTCGAGGCGTTCGGCTTACCGACGATGACGGAAGCGGTTTCGATAAACTTGACCTTGAGCGCGTCCAGACTGCGACCGGGAGCGTAAGCCGCCCACTTTCGCTTGAACACGATGCCTTCGCCGTTGCGTTCGCGCACCTCCGCGACGAGCCGTGCCTTTTCATCATCGGTCTGGGCCAACGGCGCGAGCATCACGGACGAGAAGTTGCCAGCGAACGCCGCCGCCAATCGCTGATACCGGGTCAAAAAATCCTGATCCTGGATTCCGCCGGCAGCCTCGCTCGCGTCGGTTTCAATCCGACTGGCGGCGAGATCGAAGACCACCCACCGGTCGCCAATCAACTCGCCGTCAAAAATGATGGTGGTCGCCCGGTCGCGAAACGCCCGGCCCAGAATGCCCGCCTCGACCGCGACCGGTTCGGGCAGCGGGCGGAACAGGCCCCGGCGGTTGATTCCCCGCGCCTCGCCGGTTTCACAGTTGACCTGAACCGGACACCGCTCGCCGTCGAACTTCTCCTGGGCGAGCCAGGCCGAGTTCTGGACGTAGGCCTCGACCGAGAAATCGGCGACCGAAAGGAGCTGGCAGTTGAAGCCGGAAACCTGGCCGGCCAGATCGCCCCCCGCGTAGGGTGTCCCGTCCTCGCCGGGCGTGTATCCTTTCGCCAGCTTCTCGTTCACGAGCTTTTCGTAGATCCTCACCGCGGCCGCGCGGTCAACCGGACTGGCGGTTTTGGTCCCGGCTTTCAGGGCCGAACCGCGGCGACCGAACTCGAAGTTGACCACGAACCCGCCGTCGGTTTCCTCGATGGCCGCGCGGTAGACCTTGTCCGATCCATTTTGGCGGAAATAGAGCGTTGTCTCTTGAATCGACATGGATTTTTCCTTTCGTTTTGGTTGTTGTTCTCGTGCGACCGAACGGAAGCTGACTTCCCGTCCGGTCGCGGATTGTTTTGCAAAAACTCAGTCCTCGTCGCATTGGGGCATCCGGTCCAGAACCTCGCGCCAGTCCGGACCTTCCCGATGCGCCCCTTGGGCGATCTCGATGTGGTCCTGAATGGTTTCGACGATGAACCACCGGGCATCGGGCGACCCGTCGTAGCCCGGACAGTATTCGCGCGGGCGAACACTGACGAGGCCTTCGGGAAGCGAATACCGCAGGTCCACGTTCTTGACGATGCCGCTGAACAGAATCTCCTTCTCGTTGACTTCAACTGTCACACCCGCCGCCTCCGCCATTTTCCGGCACAGGCCGAGGAAGGTTTCGACGGTGGTGTATGCCTCTTTGTGAAGAAGAAGTGCCTCGACCGCTTTATCTTCGGATTCACCCATCAGGTCGTTAAGGGCCTCGTCCAGCGCGCCTTCTTCCGCTTCGTCTTCGAGGTTCACGTCGGCGGGCCGAATGGACCGCTGGTACTTCACTTCGCCCGACTGGAAGGCGAGAATGCCGCGCAACTCGTCGTTTTCGTTTTCGTACCCGAGGACGAACGAAGCGGTCGGAAACTGACCGGAGAGTTTTTCTATGACGCCCCGCGCCGGGGTGATGCGCGTGAAAAAATGGATCGAGCCTTCGAAACCATCTTCGGTGGTTTCGAATCCATTGTCCGAAGCCTCCGGCGGCTCAATGTCGCGAACCCCCGAGTAGGGACTCGACGTTCCCCAAAATCCCTGCTCGTCAACATTCGGAGAGGGGAGGGGAAAGAGTTTCGAGAAATCGAGCATTGCAAGGTCTTGGTCGTCAGGATCGATGATCGCCGCCTTGATGCGATCAAAGGCTGCAACGACCGCCGATTGCGGGCCGAGAATGCGAAGCCGGTTGAAACAGATGTTGGCCATTGTTGTTGTGTCCTTTCCTTAGTCTTCGTCGATTTTGTATTTGATTCGGCAGTCTTTGGTGATCCATGCGCGTTCGTTCAGGGCAGCCCGATACGGCACGTTGTGGTACATATAAATAAACCCGTGGATCGTGTGGCTGATGGTGAATTGCTCGCGCCCCGCGTCCGGCGCGCGCCGCCCCGTGTCGATGATGAGCGCGCGCGTATCACCGGGCACGAGTGCGTGAAAGGCAAAAGCGGCCGCCTTGCGTTCCCATTCGGCCATCCCGCGACGACAGCGTTTCAGGTACTCGTCCGTATTCCCTGCTCCGACGAAGTAGCTTTCGGCCCCCTTCAGTTGTTCGTCGAAGGTCAGGACTTCAGAGGCGCACCTTTTTTTGATGACGCCCGGCTTGATGCAGGCCGATGCCTTGATCGGCCAGCTTTTCGGGAAGGCCGCCTCGACTTCGTACCGGTCGGAGACTTCAGGGATTGAAGGTGTCGGTGCGGTTGGCGACGGCGGCGAGATTGAAATGATCGGCCAGATTTCGAAAAGCATCCCGTCCTCCTGTAAACCTGCAATACATTGTTAGGTTTATTGTGCTGGAGGCGGCTGCTTTGTCAAGCGTAAATGCTTGAGAAGAATGAGATTTATTTGATGGAGGGGTTCAGGAAGACAACCGGATTTTTACCGGAATCGGCGGGCGGGTCAGCCTTCGGCGGGCATTTCCTGAATGACTCGGCCGTAGACGCGCCGTTCCATCTCCTGACGGTAGGCGACCGCCGCCTGGAAGGCAGCGTCGAAGTTCCCGTCGGTGACGGGAAACCGCTTCTTGTGGAGCAGATTCGGTTCGGGGCTGACGCACACTTCGTAGTAGGCGTTGACCCGGTTCTTGAGTTGCCGGCTGACGAGCTGCACGCCCACAACGCCGGTTTGGGTGTTGACCGATCTCGTCTTGATACGCCGGTCCGTCCGGGGCTTGCCGAGTTCTTTTTCGAGGGCATCCCGGTGCTTCACCGCGGCGGCGAGTGCCTGGTCGGAGCCGCCGCACTTGGTATCGCCGAAAAACTTCGAATGAACTTTTTTTTCGAAGGTGACGCGCACAAGCCAACCGTAAGAGCCTTTCTTCGGATCATCCAGCCGGGTAATGCCTTTCTGGGTGCGCGGTTGGTCGGTCATCGAAAATTGCGTCTCCTTTTATTGATTTGTAATAATTGGTTTGGCAGCCAATCGCTTCCAAAAATACCACAACTCAAAAAAGGGTTTTCAACCAAGTGAAAAAGCCAACGAGCGGAGAAAAAGGCGTCAGCCGGATTGACAATGAATCAAAGAACACGCATGGGTGGTACGTTCGGGTGTGTTTCGATCGGAAGATGCACTCCAAATTTTTTGGTGACGGTACTCATGGGGGCAAGGAGAAAGCATTCAAGAAGGCGGTGAAGTACCGGGATGCCCTCGAAAAAGAACTCGGCAAGCCCCGGACCGACCGGATCGTGGTGGTATCGAACTTCAAAAGCCGCCTGGGTATCAACGGAGTCCAACGTGTATACAAGGAAGCGCAAATGAAAAACAATCCTCTGAAGGGATTGTTTTTTGAAGTTTCCTGGTCACCCGAGCCGAACCAACTAAGGAAGAAATTATTTTCGGCCGAGGGACTTGGGGAAGAGGCCGCTTTTTACCAGGCAGTTCGGTTTCGCCAAAAATGTGAACGGCAAATGTACGGTCGAATCGTCCATGTGGAAATCCCTCCCTACGAGGAGGTGAAACGCCGGTGGGAGGCCGTGGACCGTAAGCGCAAGCGTGAGGCGCAAAAGGCCGAGCAGTGAAAAAGGCACCCACTGTGTCCGAATCAGGACCCTGTGGATACCACCTGCCAACTCGCGGCTTGGCTGTCAAGCCAAGCCCTACGGGCCTACCCGCTGTGTTTCGGGCGGCACCGGAAGTTCCGGCAACAGCGTTCGGCACTCGTCGATGATTCGCATCCCTTCCTCGACGTCACCAGTCCGGAGCATCAGCCTTCCCTGCCAGTACCAGGCGAGTGTGTACAGCCGCATTTCATCCGGCTCGTCCGACGGTTCACCGATGCCCGACAGGCAGTAGCCGATAGCCGCATTCGCAAACGTATAGTCCTCGAATTCCCAGAAATGGATGCAAAACCGAAGGTAATCGGCCGGACTCGCCTGATTCGCCTCGACCGTCTCCCGAAATTTTTTCCGGAAACGCCGACGGGGTTCGTCGAGCTGGCCGTAATCGACCCTGAACAGTGATGCCAAGGCCTTCGACCACTTTGATGACCGGCCGGGAGGCGGCGGCGCGGAACGGGAAAGCAAACTGGCAAGGCTTTTTTGGCGAGAATTTTCGTTATGGTCGTCCATCGGTTATCTCCTCATACGACATCTTGATCGTAATCGTATTCCTCATCGTCAGGGATTTCGTCAGGGATTTCTTCCGGGGTGGCATCATCGGCCTTCCGGGCGGTCAGCGGCCAGATGGTGTCGAGGTGGCTGGCGTATCCCGAGGCGATATCCTCGATCTGGGTCAGGGCTTGGCTTGATTCCGGGGTATCTGTCATGCCGAGGCGATGGGCGGAGGTCGCGCGGAAAATTGACTCCGTGACGCCGACCACCCTGAGAAGGCTCGAATGCACCATCCGGAGTTCCCCGCGCAGCGCGTCCGCCTGTTTTTCGAGTTGTGCGACGGTCCGCTCTAAGGCGGAAATCCGCGCAAGTGCCTCTCGCTGCTCCGAATCCGGTCCCGGCTTCTTCTTCTTTTGGGTGATGGCACGGAGCAGATCCGTCTCGACGAGTTCCGAAAACGGCGTGCGGGTCAGATCAGCCTGCTTGGTGTAATAGGCCGCGACGGCTTCGTCGATGTAGAGGCTGTGGCGAGTTTTCTTGGTGGCCGCTTTCTTTCTCGGCATGACGTTGGTCCTTCAGTTCGTGGGTTTGGCTTTCGGCTGACGCCGCTGGTTGCGAAGTGTCGCGGCTTCACTTCCACGCCGCCGCCGGTACGCCTCGAAAAGATGCACCTCGCCGCGCGGCACAAAGATGCGGTCCTTGACGCGGGCGCTGTCGCCGGGGAGCGGAAGCCGGACAAAAGGAAGTTGGTCGCGGGCCAGCTCGTCCTGTGACAGCGCGTACAGCCGGGATGCCGAATAGGGGCAGAGTCGCGCCGCCTCGGTCAGTGACAGCAGATCCAGTTCGACCAGCAGGGCCTCGACGCGGGAAATGAGTTTTCGATTTTTTGGCGACATGGCGAATTCCCTTCACGGAAGGCTTTTGCCTGAAAATTTTTTTCAAGTCAAGAAAAGAAAAGTTTACTTTTCTCGTTTTGTGTGTAGATTTGTAGTTGTTAGGAGAAAGGAAACCGCTTATGGCCGATTTCAACTGTCCAGCATCGAATTACCGCCGCCGCCTCTCGCCGGATGAACTCGATTTTTCGGTCGAGCCTCAAGCGCCGACCTTCACGCCCGAAGACCTCGCGCAACTGAATGCGTGGCACGAGGACGAAGCGCGCGAGCAGGCCAAGGAAGAAGAACGCTGTCGCGCGGTCGAGGCGCGCAACGCTCAATGGACCGAGACTTGGCCGAATCACTGCCGACAGTGTGGTGGATGGGGGGCGACCGGCACCGGCTCGACGTGGGCCGATCCGGGCGATTCTTCCGACCCCTGCGACGCATTGCCCGAAACAACCTGTCACCGGTGCGGCGAGGACGGACTCGACGAGGATGGTAACGGTCCCTGTACCCGGTGCGGATGGAATTTCGACGACGGACTCCAAGAATTTTGAAAGGAAAGACGATGGCTGAAATCAACGAAAACCAATTTTACTCGGTTCGAGGGGACATTCTGAAAGCAATCCTTGACGGTGTGGCCCTCGGGGAACAGCACCGAGAGATCCTCGACACGTCCATCGAGAATCCCATCCTGACCTGCTTCTGTCGGGATGACGTGACCGAACACCCGCGCGTCTCGCGGCTCTCGGCCGGCGATCAGGAGGATTTCCTGAACTGGTTGCGCCGTCGGGCCGAGCAGGAAGCGTTCGACTTCAAACTCTTTCGGACCATGAGTGATTTGTTCGACGACGGCATCACGGGCTTGCTGTCGGCCTATTTTCGGGAAAGGAGCGGCGATTCTCATGGATAACAAAACCAAGGCCCCGATTGATCCGCAGCGCCGGTACTCGATTCCCGGCGATCTTCTGAGCGCGCTCGTTCGCTGCGTGGCGCTCGACGAGGAGCAGCGCACGCAACTGGAGGACGCAATCAAGTCTCCCCTGTTGGTTCAAGGCTACTCACTCGAATCAAATATGTTCGCCGTTTCCCACCCGGAAGAATTTCTCCGAATCGTCGAAACGTTCGCCGACTTTGGGATTTCCGCGAGTTCGGTGGACGGGCGGCAATTTCTGGTCAATGGGCGCGGCTTCGACCACGGCGCTTTCGACCAGTTTTTTCTTCAGGTCGCGCCACTGGTGACCGGGCGGGCCGTATTCTGGTCGGTGTGCGAAGTGAATACCGAGGAAGGATGGCCGGATTACACTGATTTCCATGTCATCGAGCATGGTCGGGTTTTTTCCGCCAATCACGAGGACGTTATGGACTGGCTCCAGTACACGCCTTCGAAAGATGGGAACCCCGCCCCGGATGTCCTCACGGACGTCGAGGAAATCATTCCGGTCGGTCAGGACTATGGAACGTCCCGATTTTGAAAGTAACCAAAGGTGTTGGATGTTCGGGGAGGTGAAGCCCCGGAAAGAGGCGATCCCGCAAATAAAGGGCGGGGGTGTAATCCCCGCCCTTCAAGCCAAAGGCACTCCTATTGAAAGCCGCCGAATTTTCTGGCTACCAGTGCCAGAATACTTCGAGACCGATTCGAAGTATTGACAGAATTGGATTCAACCAGACAAAAGTGCGTCTGATTTTGATTTGGCATCTTTTGATTTTGATTCGCCATCTTTTGTTAAATACCATAACTTTACCTCCCGGGTTTAAGCCCAAGTTATGGCTCCGGTCATTGCAAATGTCTGAGGTTAAGAAAAAATTTGCAGTCTCCCCCCCTAAAGGGATAAAGTCCAAAAGTTCTTAACATCCCGCCATGTGTTCCGACCGGAACCTGGTGGTGCAGGTACCCACGTTGGCCTAGGAAACCTTTTGGGTACTGCTGCTCATTGAGCGCCTCGATCATTTCGGGCGCTCTTTTGCTTTAGTAAGACTAGTGGAAAGAAATTGGGCCTTGCAAGAAAAAAAAAGACACTAATGATAATACCTTTGCGATGAAAAGTCAAGTCTTTTTTTTAAATTCACCTAAATTCGTAGATAAGTCGTTGGGAGTCAGCAGTTTATCGAATTGCGGTGACTCCTCGAATATCTAGCTCTGTTAGGTTCTGCCAGAGAAAGAATTCAAACTATTTTTTGGATGGAGTTGCGTGTAGTGCTTCGAGAGATCGTAAACGGGTGTTCGCGATGGTTCGGAATCGACCATCCGGCTGGAAATGGACGATTTCGACGAACGTGAACACCCTTCCGGACCGAGGAGTGGCCGAACTCTTGTCGGAGCGGAAGGGGCCTGCGGCCCACCCTCCGGGCGGCTTCGCCCTTGACTTACCTTCCGGCTTCGGCGGATGGCGGTTTAGCGGAGCAAGGTATTGCTCCGGCTGGTTCAGCCCGAGCGCTTGAAAACGTGAGCGACAATCTGACCGTCGGCGACGACGATGCCTCTTTTCAAGGAGGATCGTTGGAGTGCCGAATCCATCGCTTACCATGCACCAGATTCACTCGACCATCATCACCGCGCAGCTTCCGGTCTCCGCCTTCCATCAATATCTGAATGAACCGACTGTCGCCGACGCCATCCTCGACCGACTCCTCCATCGCTGCCACCGCATCGACCTCGGCGGCGACTCGCTCAGAAAACGAAAACCGCCGGCCACCGACAGTCAAACCCGCAAGTCGTATCCGACAACGCGTCACCTTTTTCAGGAGATCGCCAACATGAGCAAGATTCCCAAAGAATTCGGCACACCCGTTCAGAACGCAACCCTTGACGGAACAAAGAAACCAGTTTTTGGACGATTTGAACGAAACCTGAAAAGACCGTCCGGTTGACGATCCAGGACGTTCAAAGTAGAAAACCAACAACACGACTCACGCTTTCAAGGCGTTCACCATCGGCAGGAATCGCTGTTTACGATCATCGGAATACACAATCGAGGTCGACGATGGGGAGTACCACTACTACCTGATGACCGATCTTTACGACCGGGATATTCGCGAGGTTGTCCCGGAACGGTTGGTGCTTGAGGCGACCACGCTGGAACTCCACGAGGCCCGCTTTGCCGACACCGCGCAGCGTGACCGAATCATTCCACCAGGTACGCCTCGGATTCAGTGGGAGAAGGTCTACAGTCCGGATGGCCGTCCGACGGTCGGGGGTGAGTATCAGGGTGGTTTCGACGGTCGAGGGGAAATCCTGGTTGGAAGAATTGTGGAAGTGGGCGCCCATTGGTCAGATCCGGAAAAGGGCCGGTCAGGTTGGCACGCTGTCGTCGAGTATCCGTATGTCCCGGCCAGGACGAGGCGCGAATAGGTCTGGGATGACGCCACAGACAAAAAGCCTGCCGGTAAGGGCAGGCTTTTTTGCGTTGCGTTGATTTTTTGCCGCGCGTTCGGCAAGACCCTTCACGCGGTTAAAGGCGGCGGGTTTCGAAAAATGCAATTCCCCCGGCAACGGCAACGACGAGAAGTCCGGCCGCAACTTCGACGCCGTTGATTGCGGTCGAAGCCAGTTTGCCGGTGGGCGAGGCCAACAAAATCGCAAGGCCGATGACTGACAGAAAAAAGGCGAAAGCGAGCGAAAACAGAGCAACGTTTTTCAGGCCGGCCTCCTTTGGCCATTTGAAGCTGAAATTGGATCGTCCGGGGAAACGTTTGCGCCGAGGCCTTGAGAAATGCGGCGGCGGCGGTGAGATTCGGGCCGCTTCCCTTCCCCTTCCGCCCCCTGCCTGACTGCCCCCGAGGTGCGTTACCGGGGGCGGGTTTCAGTGAACCTCGTCTCCGTGCGCCTTGCGTCACGTTCCGCCAGTTTGGCACGGCATTTCGCGCACTGGCTTGATTCGGCTTCCGAGCGAAAATTTTTGGCGGTCGTCGTATGGACACCGTTTGATTCGCGCCCCCTGACGTGGCCGGCACCACAAATTGCGATGAACGGATTATGTGTCGAGATATGGATTTTTTTCATGTCCGCGCCTTTTCTGAAATTTCGGGAATTCGTCGTTGCTTGCCTGATGAGAATTCTTTCCGGCTCGCCTGATATGTCAAACAATTAGAATAAAAAAACTTTTCTAGCGTCCTGGTCGCCCGGCTCTTGCTAACCGGGGGGCATTTGAAATGAGAAAGTGCCTTGCGGATGCGGTCCCGTTATGGCTCACGGAACCGCGATCTTTCTTGCCGTCCCGACAGCGAGGCGGGCGCGGGTATCTTGACGCCCAGGCCCCTCTCCAGTCTTCCGGCGGTACGAAATCCGCACCGCCAATCGGTTGAGGCAATTCATCTTGTGACTGCTTTCCTTCAAGAAAGGAGCGCGAGCAGCGTCGCCCAGATCCACTGGATCGTGTTCGCAAGCCATTCCTGTACGACGGGTAGATCAAGCAGCAGGCCG
This sequence comes from Blastocatellia bacterium NZW_1522, assembly GCA_039793685.1. Taxonomy (GTDB): domain Bacteria; phylum Acidobacteriota; class Blastocatellia; order Chloracidobacteriales; family Chloracidobacteriaceae; genus JAAFHI01. The sequence continues at coordinate 33,118 of JBDRAL010000001.1, read as the reverse complement.
GTCAGGAATTTCCAGTCAACTGATTTCGCCCCTTGAAGTACCCCTGTCTGTTCGGTTCTTGCCGAAAGCATTTCTGGCGGAATGTGTTTTGCCCGCTCGATGGCTGCTTTTGCTTTAAGGCGTTTTCGATGTTGAGCGCGCCGCCCGGCTCCTTTGGTTTTCGTTCTCTTGGTTTTGGCCATTTGAAGCCTCCAGGTTGATTGTTCTTGTGATTGACCTGGCTGGATTCCGAAGCTTTTTCGGGGCTACCAAAGTCATTTGAGGAAGTCTACGGCCATTCCGGGGAGGTTTTTCGGCCCGTCGAATTTCCTCGGCATACATCCTGCCACCAAAAATACACCCGTTTCGCAGACCGGAATTCACGCCGCAAATCGCCCTCGAAGGGACGGGAAAAGGTGTCCAGGGCGAGGCTCGCCCGCGACCCTCGAAGCCGTCCAGCCATCGGGAATCCGTCAAAAAGTGAATCCGTGGCGCGTTTCTTGGGTCAACAAAAACTAGACATTTGTCTATTTTTTGTTGACAAAGTAAGGGGGGTGTTTATGATGCCTGTGTAAGAAACGAGACGGCGAAACGCCGCAATTCACCACAGGTCAAAAAGGAGTTTGATATGTCGAAAGGAATCCTCAAACGTCGCCCGATTCTGTTTTTCAACTTTCTCAGTGCGAAAGGTGTTTTCGCGCAGGAGGTTCCCAAGGGAACTCCGGGTGCGGAAGAACGCGAAAACAAGGAAGGTCGCATCGTTCACGAAGTCTACGTCAACTATCTCGCCGGGAAGCTCGTCGCGATCAAGCGCAACGAACAGGACAAGTACGGCGTGCGCTTTGAACTCGGTCTCTACGATGAGATCGAAAATCAGACCTACATCATCACCCTCGGTTATGAGGGCTACAACACCCGAGCGACCTTGAACCGGTTGGCGGGGCTGACTTCGGAACAGCTTTCTCAGGACTTCGTTTTCTATATCACCCAGAGTCCTGACAAGGAGAATCCCGGCAAGAAAAACTCATGGCTCAAGGTCGCGGTTACTGACGACCTTGATGGCGCATTGAGCGGCGGGTTTAACGCCCTCTACGACCTTCAGTTGAAGGAACGCTTCGAAAAGAATGTTCTCCCGCCTGTGGGCGAGCGGTATCAAAACGGCAAGAAGTTCGCCGATTACACGAAACAAACCGAGTATCTGTGGGCCGCCGTCGAGACGGATGTGATCCCGGATCTCAAGCGTCCCTCGGCGTTTGATGCGATGAGCCGTCAAATCGACGAGGCGAGTGCGGAAGAATTGCCGCCAGCGGAAGAAGTTCACCCCGGCGTTCCCGAAACACACATCGGCGAAGATGAACCGTCGGCAATCTTCGACAAGTTCTGATCGTCCGAGGGGAGGCCCTGTGGCTTCCCCTCACCCTCACCTCGGATCCGAAAAAAACAAAAAAGGTGAACAGGATGCACTTCAAACGTTTCAAGCGACTGGTGATGGCGGAAGCGGGAAGGCCGCGACTCGGAATGCTCGCCGGGGGTGGTTCTGACGCTATGGCAATCGTCCAGACCCCGGTGGCGGGACGGCAACGGCTTGGAATGCTCACCGCGCCCGCGCCCGTCGTCGCCCCGGTGAGTGACGAGGACGATCTGGCCAAACTGACCGGGATTGCCCGTCCGAGCGTCTACCAAGCCGACTTCTTCCGGGCCGTGTTGAAGGGGGATACCAACATCCTTCTTAACGCGGTGGCCGGCAGCGGAAAAACTTCGAGCGTCGTCGGAGCGGCCAAGGCCCTTCGGAAAAAAGGCAAGACCGATATTCTGTTCCTGGCCTTCAACAACCACATCGTCAAGGAGCTGAAAAGCCGATTGCCGCAGGATGTGAAGGTGCAGACGACGAGCAGTCTCGGCTACGAGACGTTGCGGAGAAGCTTCCCGTCGGTGAAGTTCGAACTGGACGATCTCAAGTACCGCGAACTCTGGCGCAATGCGACCCGGATGGTGGGGGAGTTTCGGGAGGGCGTGATGTATCGCGACCGCCACGAAATGACGGTCGTCAAAATTCCTGTCGCGGCCGCGGATTTCTTTCTCCGGCTGGACAAGCGCGAGCAGTCGGAAGTCAAGGATCGGCTCTTTCGGACCTTCCAGCTTGCGGTGATGACGAATACCTACCCGGCGGACCTTGATGCGCTGGACGAACTGGTTGGTCACCACGGCTACTACCTGCCCTTCATCGAGCATTATTCCGCATTTATCGTGGGAATGCTGGAGGCGGGCGAGATGATGGCGCACAAGGGAAAGATCGCGTTCCTTGACATGCTCTACCTGCCCGAGAAGTGGAATTTGCAGCCGCCGACCTATGAAGTTGTCTTCGGCGACGAGGTGCAGGACTGGAATGCACTCCAGCTTTCGCTCGTCCGGAAGGTGATGCGCGGCGGCGGTCGGCTCTACGCGGTAGGCGATCCGTATCAGTCCATCTATGGATGGAACGGCGCCGACCCGGAAGCTTTTCACAAGATCAAGGAGATTTCCGCCGGCACGAAGGAAATGCCGCTGTCGATTTGCTACCGTTGCCCCCGAAGCGTCATTGCTCGCGCACAGGAAATCGTGCCGCACATCGAGGCGGCGGAAACGGCCGAGGTCGGAAACGTGGCCGACATCACCCGCGAGGAATTCCTCCGGAATGTCGAGCCGGGCGACCTGGTGCTGTGCCGGACGAATGCGCCCTTGCTTGCGACCTGCTTCAAGATGCTCGCGATGCGGATTCCGGCGAGGGTACGCGGTTCGGACGTGGCGAAAATGCTCGCCTCGACCATCCGGGAGATTGGTCAGATGACGGGGTTCACCTACGACCAGTTCCCGTCCTATGTGGAAGCGTGGGGTGGGCGCGTCGAGCTGACCTTGCGCCCGGATGATGACCGCGCCCGGACTGAGTTGAAGGACCTCGTGGACAGCCTTCTGGCCATCTTCGCGCATTACCCGGCGAACTCCGTCAACGAACTCGCGGAAAATGTAACCGCCCTTTTTGGAGACAACCTCGAAACCGGCGTGGTCTGGCTGTCGAGCGTCCACAAAGCGAAGGGGCTGGAAGCGGATCGGGTCTGGATTTTGCGACCGGACCTGCTTCCCCGGATACACAAGCGGCAAACCCCTCAGCAGTTGGCCGAGGAAATGCGGGTGCGCTATGTCGCCCTGACCCGAGCGAAGAAGGAAATGTATTTCGTCCAGAAGGATGAGGGCGAAGCTTGATCGGCGGGGGGCCGCAAAGCCCCCGTCCCAATTTCAAAGAAAGGAGGGCCGAGGCCGTTGTGGAGGAAAAAATTCGGCAAAAAATTTCCAGATTCAGGAAACTGCTTGAATCACTCGAATTGCTGACGATGGAGGAAGTCGTCGAGGTTGGCCCTTATGGAAAGGCGTGGTTGTACAAATTGGCCAGAGAGCGCGACAAGAATGGTCTTCCGTTCATTTTGATCGCGACCGGGACCCGACCGATCTACCTGTACCCACGTTCCTGTATCGAGGACCTCATCCAGTTTCATAACCGGTTCAAAGAGGGGCAGGCGGAGCGGCGGCGCCGGCAATTGCGCGAGGGACGGTCGAAGATTCGGGCCAGAAAGGCCGGAAAGATGATCAAGGGAGAACCAAAGAAAGGAAAGGATTAACCGTATGTACACCATTGCGATGTACAACCAGAAGGGCGGCGTCGGGAAAACGACCAGTTCCGTTGGACTGGCCGAACAATTTACCTTGATGGGCCTCAGCGTCCTTTTGATCGACGCGGATACGCAAGCGAATGCCACCTACCATCTGGGTATCGAGCAGAAGAACCTCCGGGACGAGCATTATTTTTTCAAAGCACTTGCCGGGCAGGCCACGGTTCCCCCGATTATCCAGACGGAAAGCGGGATCTACCTCGGGGCGATGGTGAAAAAAGCGGCCTGGGGTGTCGAGGCGATGCTCAAGGGGGAAGACCGCCGCTTTTTGATGCGGGAGGCATTGCGTCGGCTTCCGAGGCTTCCGAAACCCTTCGATGTGGTGATCGTGGATTGTCCCCCGAGTACCCCGGAAGAAGGTCATGTCTGGCAAACCCTGCACGCCGCGGATGGGATTATTTTTCCGATTCAGGCTGAGGTCTGGGCATTCCAGAATTTGGTCGATGTAAAACAAATGATCGCGGAAAAGGTGGATACGGGGAGGAAGGCTTCTGGCTTTTCGCCGGTCAGCTATCTTGGGATCTTTCCGGCAATTTACGATGTAAGAATCAAAAGCCACGATCTTCTCCTCGAGGGATTACCCAAATTGGCTGAAATGATCGGGGTTCCAGTTCTTCCGGGCATCAAACATAATACCGTCATCAAGGATGCCGCTTCGGCCGGAATCACCCTTGAAAGTTTTCCTGCTCAGACATCGAGCCAAAGAGAGTCGAAAAAACACGGAATTCGCCAGTTCGAGGCGCTTGCTTTGGCTCTGGCCGGCCCGCTCGGAATGGCTCCCGAAGGAGAAGAAGGATAATGTCGAAACCAACTCTGAAAACGGCAAAGCCAACATTGAGACAGATTCCCAATGCGTTGGAACTCGCCACGCGCAAGGCCCAGGAATCGGTCGAGCAGGTTCTTGTGCAGGACGGTGGCAAAAGTCCTTCCGTCAGTTTGGTCCGGCTCGACCTGCTCGAATCGAACCCGTTCCAGCCGCGGAAGTCCTTCGACGAGGACGCATTGGCGGAATTGGCAGATTCCTTGAAGGAGCATGGCCAGCTCCAACCGATTGTGGTCGCCGCGGGCGGGGCCGACAAACGGCTTGTGATCGTGTGCGGAGAGCGCCGAGTTCGGGCCGCCAGAAGTCTTGGGTGGACGGATATCGAGGCCAAGGTTTATCCGAGCATCACACAGCGGCAGTTGCAGATGATTGCGCTCGTCGAGAATCTGAACCGTGAAGATTTATCTCCCTTTGAAGTCTCCGCCAGCTTTCTGGCGTTTGTGAGCCAGGGGGGGACCGTTGAAGAAATGGCAGCAGCCACCGGTCGCAAACCCGTCACCATTCAGCGCTACCTGAAACTCAACGAGCTGAACCCGGACGTCGCCGAAGCGGGAAGGGCTGCGGGCCTTGGGTTCAAGCGGCTTTATGACCTGGCGTCTTCCGATCTCGATGTGGCAAGGCAACTGAGGCTGATCGAGTTGTGGAATTCCGGAGCAAGTCTTTCAGTTGCCGACATTCGTGCCGCGGTTTCCCCCGCCGGCCCGTCCGCGAACGGCAAAAAAGAAAAATCCCCGGCACCAGCCGTAACCGAGGGTCTTTTGGCCGGGAAGACCAAGTGGATTGCCAAGGCGGACGAACCCGGCAAGGAGAAGGCCGTCGCCTTCACCGTGGTTGTGCAGGCGCGCAGAAATGAGATCGCCCCTCCTGTTTTCCGCGCCGGATTGGCGCAGGTCATCAAGCAGAGCTTCGGCGAGGACATCGATGTTCTTGATGCGCTCCGACGTGCCCTCGACGAGATCGAACAGGCCAGAAAAGGCTAGAAAATCCGTGGCCTCGTACAAGGTTGTACGGGGCCACTTAAACCCTTTCATGAGTAGCGGTTACATTTGTTTTTTTGCACTAGCATAAAAGGAGTCCTTTAAGCATAATTTGAAGGGATCGTTTGAATCAAAAAAACGCCCACGCGCTGTGTGCGCGGCGGGTACATCGAAAGGAAAAAGGATCATGGGTAGACCAGCGAAAAATTCACCGACACGGACCAGAATCGAACGGACCGTCGTCACGCCGCCGCCGGCGCGCGTCCCGCGCCTCTCCAAAATGGAGGCGCTCCGGATCAGGACCACGGCCGACCCCGAGGTTCGCCTGAGACTGGAGCGCGAATACTTCACGACCGCCATCGCCGACCGGGATTTCCTCGACCGGTACGAACGGCGCGACGGGGGACGGTTGAGGCCCCTGGCTCACGCCATCCTCTCCAGTTGAGGGGAAACGAACCAAACCAGTGTGGTTGAGGGGGCTGAAAATTATCGGTAGAGGAATGTTAAAGCCGCTCGAAAAACGTATTCCGCTGATTCTGTTCGGTTTACTATTCTTCGTCGGAATCAGCGGAGATTCTCAAAGGAATGGCACCCCCTCTTGAAACCAGAGCAGAACGCAAAACCGGGACGGTTAAGTTTTTTTCTCGACGTCGCCGACGCCGAACACCTGAAGGCCGAGGCGAAGCGACTCGACACCAGTGTCAGCGAGCTGGTCCGGGCGCTGCTTGCCGTCGCGGGCCTCGACGACCTAGATGCGGTCCACCGGGGAAGTCCGGAGGGCTACGACCACCCGAACTTCCGCCACGGACGCTTCCGTCGGAAAACCGTGGAGTCCGTCATCGAGGAGGTCGTCTTCAATTCGAAGACAGGGAAAGCCATCCCGATTCGTCTTCCGTACCGGGTCAAAAAAAAGACCCGGAGCAAGAAAGGATCACGCGATGCCTGAAATTCGAGAACGTATCAAGGAAATCGCCGCGTACCGCGCGGGCTGGTTCGATGGGCAGGGCGAGGCCTTCGACCCAGCGGACCTGGAACTCGCCGAAGCATTCCTGTACCGCCTTTGCGCGAATGAACAACTCGATCAGCCGTACATCTACGCCTCCGTCGAGAATGCGCTCTCGTGCGAGTGGACGACCAACGAGCGCCACGGCGAAGTCGATATGGTGCTGGTCTTCGATTTTGCAAAACGACTGATCCGGATTTCGGCGACGGAATGGGAATACGACTACACGCTCGATTTCGAGCTTGATCTCAAGCTGGACTCCGGGCTGGTCGGACAGGCGGGATTATTGATCACGACCCGCTGCGAGAAATTCGAGAACCCGGCGACCGATACCCTGATGCGCCACGCCCGCGCCCTCGCCGCGGAGGCCGAGGGCTTGTCGCGCGAGGAACGGGCCAGCCGCATGGAAAAACTTCGGGAGGAATTTCTGGGACTGGACGAGAAGTGGCAGCGGGTCGTTTTTGAGTCCTTCCACTTCTACATCCGGCCGTTCCTCGATGATGTTTTTGCACTGTAGCAGTGCAGTTGCACTCCGCGAGGGCGCAAATCGGCCCGGAACTGGCGATGCACTGATCCAGTGCAGCCGCCGCAAAGGTTTCAAAGTAAATCGGTTACGAGGGAAATGGCGGGTTCGGTCGAGTTTGGCACGGGAATTGTCTTTATGGAGGGCACAGCGAAAACGCTGAATCAATGTTCAAAACCCTTCGAAAGGATCAATCCCACAATGAAACGGTTCAAACTCACGTTCGTTTTTCTTCTCTGCCTTGTCGGTGTTTTCTTCACCCAGACCCCGGCGTTCGCCGCTTCCTCCGACGGAAGCGATCAGGCGAAGCCGACGGATACAACAGACGAGACAATTCTCGTCGCGAAGGATTACAAAACGAAAAACGGGATCGAAACCATCACCCTTGCCTACAATTTCAAGTCCAAGAAAATCGCCGTTACCTTCGTCCAGGTTTCCGGTGAAGGCGAAAACAAGAAGGTGAGCCAACAGGTCTTCGCCAGTCCGGAATGCCCGATGAAAGGGAAAATCACCCTCTTCCTTGTTTTTTCCAACAACACGGAAGCAAAGGATCTCCGGGGGAGTATCGAGATTGATGTTCAGATCTTGGAAACCCGGCACGTCAGATATTCGCTTTCCACCGTCCCGTCCAATGTCGCCGCGCTTCAGGTGACCCAAGTTGAGGATCTGCTTGAGTCTTACTCGGACAATGATCCTGGTGCGCGTTATGGAGTGTGTCGGCAGGTGTGCTGGGACCATTTCAATTACTCCTCCTGCTTCTCCTGCTGCTTCGTTTTCCGGTGTCCATAACTGACTGGCCGCCCCACTTGAGGGCGAGGGGTCTTCAAACTCATGAACTTCGCCATCGAGACACGTCAACTTTCAAAGCGATACGCCGACAAGGTGGTCGTCTCGGACCTTAACCTTCAGATTCCCCTAGGGTGTGTCTTCGGTTTTTTAGGACCGAACGGGGCGGGAAAGACCACGACCCTGCGAATGCTTCTGGGGCTGGTAAAACCCACTTCAGGAAATATCTTCATTCGTGGCCGGAACGCTCTCGCTGATCCGGCCACTGTTTCAGACGAGGTGGGCGCCGTTATCGAGGTGCCCACCTTTTTTCCGTACCTGAATGCCTCCGAGAATCTGGCCTTTTTTGCAAACTGCCTTGTGAAGCCGGGCGGACGGACGATCTCTGATCTTCTCCGTCTTGTGGGACTGGATGGAGTCAAAACGAAGGTCGGGAAATTTTCGCTTGGCATGAAGCAGCGTCTTGGGATCGCTTCCGCGCTTCTGGGCGACCCCCGGATTCTTTTTCTCGACGAACCGACAAACGGTCTCGATCCGGCCGGTATCCGGGAGATGCTGGAACTGATTCGAAATCTCTCAAATGCAGGGAAGACAATCATCTATACCAGTCATCTGCTCGGGGACGTTCAGAGCGTTTGTGACCGGGTTGGAATTCTGGATCAGGGAATTCTTCGGTGGACCGGGAAAACCGAGGACCTGACCCGAACTCGTGAAGCAATTTCCATTCACACCGGCGACGAAGAAAAGGCCCTGCGAATTTTGTCCGAGGCCTTTCAGGTTCGAGTCGATGAAAACCGAATCATTGTGGAGACGGCCCTGTCCGACGCGCCGGTGATTGTGCGTGCGCTTGTCGCCGCGGAAATCGACGTTCTGGAAGTCCGTCCGGTTTCTTCAGGTATCGAGGAGGGATTCTTCGATGTGATCAAGGAGGGGCAGCCGTGATGAGCCGAATCTGGAAACAGTCCTTTGGCGAATTGAACCGCCTTCGGAAACAGCCCGGACCAGTTGTCCTGGCGTTGGTCTGGATCGTTTTGCTGGTAAGTCTTTTTGTGCTTGATGGCGTGTGGACCTGGAGCGACTACGGAACCACCAAAAATTTCAAAAGCATTTTTTCGTTTCCCCTCAATCTCCGTCATTGGGGACAACTCCAGTCCGCATTTTCGCCATATTTGTGCATTCTACTCGTCGTGTTGGCCCTGGGGGGGGATTTTCAACTTTCGGTTCTGAAAATGTCCCTCCCAAAATACCGGCGGCGGAGTGAGTACCTTGTGGCCAAGCTGATCGCCATGTGTGTTTTCCTTGTGGGATTGAATTTGATCAGTTGCGCCCTTGCCCTGTTGTCCGGAGGAATTGGAAGCTTGGTGATTCACCAGCCGGTCCGACTCGCTGACGCCTTTCCGTTCGAGGTCTTTGGAGGACTGTTGATGGTTGCAATTTTTTCAATGCTCCTCTACGGCTCGATAACGGCCCTCACCATTCTGCTTTCGCGTTCATCCATCGCCGGGTTGCTGGCGGGGATCTTTGTTCTTCCGTTTTTGAACCTCGTTACGAAAATTTCACCGAAGGCGGCATGGTTTACGCCTCTGCACCATCTGGGCAACCTGGAGGCGCGCCTTGTGTATGTCGGTCGTCTCCGGTTCTTTGTAGATGAGTACGGAGATCATGGCGTAACCGCAAGCGTGTTGTTTCTGGTCGCGTTTGTTGGAATGGTTTTCTTTTTCACCGACCGCCGGTTTCGGCGAATGGACTTCGACGCCAATCACTGAAGTCCGGACCAAACTGCAATCCAGAAAGGGGCCGATTCACCGGCCTCTTTTTCTTTTTGACGGAAACAGCTTCGGGCGGGGTTCTGTCGAAAATGCCCTCCCAACTCGTCGAATTGCACAACCACAGTGCAGTTGCACTCCGCGAGGGCGCATCCGCCCCTGTTTCCTTGGATGCACTGGAATAGTGCAGTTCTCCCAAGTGTATGAAAAAAAAGGGTTTCGAGTTGAATTGAATTGTCGGGCGGTTTTGGCACGCGGATTGTCTTAGGAAAATCACACGATTTCCGTTCCGTGAGGTTTCAATGACATCCATTCAATTCGAGCAACGGGGAAACGGCCGGACCGTAGAGGACGGTCGCGGGTCATTTCCCCAATTCGCCAGGCCAGGCCACCGTGCAATGCGCCTCGGACTGTTTCTGCTTCTCGGGCTTTGTGCCACAGCTCCCTTTTCTGCAAGCGGCCAGGTCCGGAGATCTTCACCTGCCGCAAAAGCGGTTGTCCGCGACCGACTGGTCTTCCCGACGCGGTGCCGGATACCCGAGACCTGGGTTCGGTACGACCTGGACGGCGGCTATGTTTACGCGGGGCCGAGCGTCGCCAACCAGATCAGCTTTCAAAACGGATCACGTCGACATTTTTTCAGAGACGGGGATTTGTTCTACGCCCTGCGCCTGAACTTCGGTGGTGATCTGACCGAACCGGGTTATACCGACGACGCAAGGAAGGAATACGTTCGTCTCGCCGAGAGCGACGGCGGACAGGTTCTGGGTTTCCGACGAATCGCCCTAAACATTGTCGAATTCGATGAAATCGTCTGGGGGGCAGTCCCCGGCAATACGGGTGGGCGACGGCGTGTCTACTCAAAGACCAGACTGCTGATCATCGGTAAGGCCCGAGTGATGTTTTCCTTGATGTCCGGCCGGCCGCTCGGCGCATCGGGTGAAAACGCCTTGAGAACTTTTGCCGATACATTTGCGATCAGCGACTCGCTCGCGCAAACGCTCTCGGATTACTACACCGAGCGCGACTACGCCGTCGAAGTCTCCCCACGACCAATCCGAGTCCCTTCAGGCACGACTCGCTTTTAAGCACTGAACCATTTCCATCGAACTCGACCCGAACATTGTCGGGTCTTGGGGGACCTTTGTGTCCGCAACCGAGAAAGGGCGACCGATGACCAGAAAAGAATACCGATTTTTCGTGGAGGGCGAGGTGTACCACGCACCACTCGGCTCAATTGAGCAACTGCTTCAGGGCGGTTTCGTCCGGGAAGACCTCATCGTCGAGGCCGACGGCCAGCGGCAGACACTCCGAGAGGCATTGGGGAAGGAGACGTCTCCGCCGCCGCGTCCAGAGACGGCGCCCTTCCGGCCCTTCGTCGTTTTGGGACTCCTGCTCGCGCTGTTTTTTTCGAGCTGGATTCTGAACGACCCCGATGCCCTGCGCGGTTTGCCGGGATTCGGTCCGGTTCGGCGAACCTGCTCGAACTGTCATGGCGGCGGGATGACCAACTGCACGAATTGTTCGGGCAGCGGCTTTGAGATCTGGGGCGGAAGTCGCCAACGCTGCCTGATGTGCAATTACGGCAAGCGGTTCTGCTACCGATGCCGGGGGACCGGAACGATCACTGAATAACGCCCACGATTCCATTCCACTTAGTCACTTTTCAACCTTCGAGGAAAAAAAATGAAATCGCTTCGTATCTTCTCAATCTCTCTTCTGATGCTGTCGTCGGGGTGTCCGGCATTGGCGGCGTCACGACCAATCACCCCCAAAACCCAGGACGCGTATCAGTCCCCGGTTGCGGTGAACGCCGTCCCGACCTTTGCGTCAAAGCTCCCCCAACCGAACCCGGTGTCATTCAGTCGTTCTGGAAGCGCGGTCGCGGTGAGTCTCGATACCGCGGCGGTTGGCGCGCCGGGGTTTTCGGAGTCCCAGACCGGGCAGGGGACCGTGTACATCTACTCGGTTCAAAACGGTGTCTGGAGTCTTCGGCAAACTTTGTTGCCACCCGACCCGCAGGCAAACAGCCAATTCGGCTGTTCGGTGTCGATCTATCGGGACACGCTCGTCGTCGGTTCCAGCCGAAACACTACAACGCAGGTTGGCCAGGGCGCGGCGTACATCTATTCGCGGGTCAATGGCGCATGGGTTTTCCAGGCCAAATTGCTCCCGAGGGATACCCAGGCCAATGATTTTTTTGGCACCTCAGTTTCCATTTTCGGAAATGTTGCGGTGATTGGCGCTCCGGGGAAGGGGATCACTGGGGTGAATCAGGGCGCGGCCTACGTCTTCACCCAGGCGGGGGGCACCTGGTCGGAAACCATCCAGATCAAGGCCAACGACGGGGCGGCAAATGACCGTTTCGGAACGGCCGTGGCGATTTCCGACCGACTTGTTGCTGTGGGTGCGCCCGGCAATGACAACCTCGGGATCGATCAGGGCGGGGGCTATATTTTCGAGAATCGGGATGGCATCGGGTGGGGACAGGTCGCCAAGCTCCTCGCGACCGACGGAAACGCCAACCATAACCTTGGGACCTCGATTGCCATCAATGGTCGGACGGCCCTTGCCGGCGCACCGGGGGTTTCTGGAACGTCCGGTTCCAACCAGGGCGCAGCGTATGTTTTCAACGACCGCGGTGGAAATTCGTGGGGACAAACGACGAAGTTTTCCCCTCCGGACCCCACCACCAATGGACGATTCGGCGCGTCGGTTGCCCTGGCTGGCCGCAATGCACTCGTCGGCGCACCCGGCGCGGTCGTCAATGGCACGCCGAATGGCGCCATCTATCTTCACCAGCGAGGCGGCCTTACCTGGACGTACCGCCAGCGACTGACTGCGCCGGACGGCGTGAACGCCGATTCGTTCGGAAGTGCCGTATCGCTCAATGGCGGAACGGCGTTTGTCGGCAGCCCAAATGTTTCTGAATCCTTCAACACCTCCAGCGGCGCGGCCTATGTGTTCAAGGGCTTCTCGAAGAATGCCTCCACGCCGGGGCAGTTCCGTCCGACCAATGGTTTCGCCTACCTGCGAAACTCGAACGACACGGGCTTCGCCAACACCGAATTCTTCTATGGGATCGCGAACGATATTCCGGTTTCAGGGGACTGGAACGGTGACGGGATCGACACCATCGGAATCTTCCGCGCGGGGACGTTCTTCCTGCGCAACTCGAACTCGACCGGCAACGCGGATCTTCAGGTCACGTTCGGCGGGGCTGGCGACCTTCCGGTTGCGGGCGATTGGGACGGTGACGGCATCGACACCATCGGCGTTTTCAGAAGCGGGGCGTTTCTGCTTCGAAACTCGAACACGAACGGCTTCCCGAATCTAAGTTTCGTTTACGGGACGATTGGGGATATTCCGGTCGCGGGCGATTGGGACGGTGACGGCATCGACACGGTCGGCGCGTTCCGCCCCTCGACCGGGTTCGTGTTCCTTCGAAACTCGAACACGACTGGCGACCCCGACATCAATTTCTTCTACGGCACCGCCGGCGACAAGCCGGTTGCGGGCGACTGGAACGGCGACGGGATCGACACCATCGGCATCGTTCGCGGAAACCAGTGGCTGTTGCGAAATACCAACACGACCGGGTTTGCCGATTTCGGCTTCTTCTACGGAACGTCCAACGATACGCCCATCACCGGGGATTGGGACGGGCAGTGACCGCTTTCCAGGGGCCTTCGGACCTCCCCGAAGGCCCCTTTTTCGCGCCCTCCGGGGCGATCACCAGGGCGGTTTCGAGACCCGCGTTTTTTCTCGAAAAACCATCGAAATCGCTTCTCAAACCTAACTGAAAATGGTATATTTCGATGCTGGCCAAAATGCGAAAAAACAAGGCCAGTCTTAGAAAAACCAACGGTTAGACGAAAGGAAAATCTTCATGAAAATCAGTTTTTCGGGGAGCCTCTCCCAAGGCTTCTCTTCGCCACGCGTCTGTCTTCAAGGCGCACTTCTCTCCCTGTTTCTCACGGTGGTCTGCGTCATGCAGACACTTGCCCAGAGCGGGCGACTCGATCCGACTTTTCAGGGGCAGTTGTTCTTCGACCGTGCGGGTGTCGTTCAGGCACTTCAGCTACCAGACGGAAAACTGGTGACTCTTTCTTTCCTGAACTATGCCGGGAACAAGATCATTTCTCCCAGCTCATCGAACCTCATCACCCGGTTCAACCAGGATGGAACGGTGGACAATACCTTTTCCATCTCTTCCAACGGTTTTTTGAACCGGATCGCGCTGGCTCCCAATTCGGGCATCTACCTCATTGGATTCTTCCAGTCGGTCCAAGGCATCAACAGAACCAATATTGCCCGACTGAATCCGGATGGGACGGTGGATCCAACCTTCAGTGCCGGCTTTGCTTCCGCCGACCGCATTGAATCCATCACCGTTCAGCCCGACGGCAAGATTCTGGTCGGGGGAAATTTCACCACCGTTTCCGGCATTGCCCGCAACAACCTGGTCCGATTGAACCCGGACGGCTCGGTGGACACCAGCTTCACCCCCGGCACTGGAGCAAATTCGACCGTCTGGGCCTTCGCGGTTCAATCCGATGGACGGATTTACGTTACAGGGTCATTCAATACCTATGACGGGAATCCCAGACCCGGTTTGGCCCGGCTGAACGCCAATGGAACCCTCGATTCGTCCTTCAATGTCGGAAGCGGACCAAACACCGTCTCTCGCAATACCTTTATGGAGCCGCTGGCCAATGGGGGTCTCATTTACGCGGGCGGCTTCGATACCTTTGCCGGAACGAGTCGTCGGGGGATTGTTCGCCTGACCAGTGCCGGGGCACTCGATACCAGTTTCGGCACCCCATTCCCTACCACCACGCCGTTTTTGCTCGACATGAAGCTGCAACCGAGCGGGAAAATTCTCCTTGCCGGGACCTTTTCAGCCGTCTCGGGGCAGCCGGCAGGGAATTACGTTCGCCTCAATTCCGACGGTAGCCGTGACACGGGCTTTACGGTTGCGGGAGCCGACACCCAATGCCAAACGATCCTGACCGATGTCCAGGGAAACATTATTCTCGGTGGAAGTTTCAATGCCATCGGCGGTACGACACGTCGGAAGCTGGCACGATTCAATGATGCCGGGACGCTCGACCCGGCTTACAATCCGAACCTTCGTGCAACGGGGATTTCCGTCACCGCGCTTGCCGTCCAGCCGGACGACAAGGTTCTCGTTTCCGGTCAGTTTACCGCTGTCGGTGAGGTCAATCGTCCAGGCTTGGCCCGCCTCAATGCTGATGGGACGCTTGACACAACATTCGATCCGGGCGCAGGCCCGAATGGGCTTGTGCGGTCCTTTGCCGTTCAACCCGATGGTAAAATTCTGATCGGCGGCGAATTTGATTTTGTGGGGAGTTCAGCCAGAAGCAAGATCGCCCGTCTGAACGCCGACGGTTCACTTGATGCTTCCTTTGTCGTTGGAACGGGACTGACCGGGGCGGGTCTTCTCACGCCAATTACGGTGTACAGTCTTGCCATTCAGTCGGACGGGAAAGTTCTGCTTGGGGGCGCTTTTACGGCCTACAATAATATCCCCGCGCGTTGCCTGGCCCGTTTGAACACCGATGGAACCTTTGATTCCACGTTCAATATTGGAACAGGCGCCGGAACGGGGGATGTTTCGATCATCTACGGTGTGACGACCGACAATCAGGGGCGTGTGCTGGCAACGGGTGGATTCAGCGGTTTTAACGGTCAGACTACAACCGGGTTGGTTCGGCTTTCTGCTACCGGAACGCTGGACACAGCCTTCAACGCCAATATCCTCTCCCGTCTCGTTGGCTCCGGGGAGTCCATCAAGCTGGGGCAGGATCAGAAAATCATTCTGGCCGGTTCAATGATTCTGGATGGAGTTTCGTCTCAGGCTATTCTGAAGCTCAATTCGGATGGAACGGTCGATCCTTCATTCATCAACGCGGTGCCTTCAGGTGTTGGTTTCCAAACCGCTATCCTGCCAAACGGGAAAGTGATGGTTTTGGGCAATTTTACGACCGCGCGGGGCATCACTCGTAACCGTCTGGCCTTGTTCAATACCGACGGAACACTCGATCAAACTTTCACCCCTGGGGCTTCGATTTCGGGCAATGTTCTCTCTGGGAACATTCTCGCAGGACAGTCAACCGGGAAGGCAATCCTGGGTGGAACCTTTGGCGCTTTCAACGGAACTCCGGTCAATCAAATCGCGCGAATCCGCACTCAAAACAACGCCTCGACACCGGGGCAGTTCCGCCCGACGAACGGCTTCGTCTACCTGCGGAACTCGAACGACACAGGATTCGCCAATACCGAATTTTTCTACGGCCAGGCCGGTGACATTCCGGTCGCGGGCGACTGGAACGGCGACGGAATCGACACCGTGGGCATCTACCGCAACGGCACGTTCTTCCTTCGCAATTCCAACAACACTGGCTTTGCCGATCTGGCCGTACCGTTCGGCGGGCCGGGCGACCTCCCGATTGTGGGCGATTGGGACGGCGACGGAATCGACACCATCGGGATCGTTCGTGGGAACACGGTCTTCCTTCGCAACTCGAACACGACCGGGTTTGCCGACATTCAGTTCGCTTACGGGAATGCCACCGACATTTTCATCGTTGGCGACTGGAACGGCGACGGGATCGACACCATCGGGGCGTTTCGACCGACGAACGGTTTCGTCTACTTGCGGAACTCGAACACGACCGGCGTCGCGGACATCGAGTTCTTCTACGGCACGGCTGGCGACAAGCCCGTCGCCGGCGACTGGAACGCGGACGGCATCGACACCATCGGGATCGTGCGCGGAAACCAGTGGTTGCTGAGAAATTCGAACAGCACCGGCTTTGCCGACTTCGGTTTCTTCTACGGCACGGCGGATGACACGCCCATCGTCGGAGATTGGGACGGGAACTAAACTTCCCAGGGCGGTCCTTTTTCAACCGGGTGGTTTCGGCCACCCGGTTTTTTCATGGCGGAAAACCAATCAAAAAACTTCTTTTGAAGTATCATTGAGGGGCAAAACTCATCTTCCGCTCGCAGGATAAGCCATGGAATTCCTTCAACGGGCCACTCCCTTTTCAGCTCTCCATACTCTTTTGATGGCCGCAATGATGCTGGCCTCGACCGGCCTCGTGTTCGGTCAGGCGATGCCATCGACAAACCCCACCCCAAAGCCCGAAGCGGTTCGGCCCGAAGGAAGGGTCTTCGAGTCTGCGGAAGGAGGGTTTCGAATCCGTCTGCCCAAGGGGTTTCGTGATCCCATCAGACAATACAGAGTGAACAAAAAAACCGGTTCCTCCTACCCCGTGTTCTTTAGCTTGGGTGACCGTGGCGCCTTCAATATTTTTCCAGCCCAGGCTCCTACCGGGATCAATAACTCGATTCACTTCCTACGGTTGGCCGCCGACGAGTCGATGAAGGCGCTCGAAGTGAAATCTGAGCAAGAGCGGAATCTAAATCGAAAAGGGGAAGTGGGGTTTGAGATTTACGCCAAAGGGCGGTTCAACAACCAGCCCCGCTTCGTTCGATTCTGGTTTCTTTCTGCCGATCATTTGTGGTGTGAGGTCAGTTTCGTTTCCATTGGGGATGACAACCGAGACGATGCGGACATCACTGCCGCCCTCGAAACGTTTGAAATTCTTCCCCTCAGTAAGATCAAGGCGACAGCTCCAAAACAGGAAGCCAGCTTGGATTTCAAAGCCCCGGATGGCTCGTTCAGAATCGAACTCGCTCCCGGTTTTCAGGAACCCATCGACCAGAGCGAACTCCTGGCCAGTCGAATTCGGGAAATGAAGGCGAGCCAGTTTCTTTCTTCCGGCCCGTCCGGCCTTTTGATCATGTCGCGGTTTTCTGAAATCCGGGAGATGAACACCAAAGCCCAGATCGCGCAAGTACGCGAAGGCATTACAGCCGGAATCATTCAATCCTTCAAAGGCCGGATCCTCAGTTCGAAGCCTATCGTGCGTGGTGGGGTGGCGTGCCAGGAATTGCGATTTACGGGTGAACTTTCGGGACAGATCATGAACGGCCGTGGCCTGATCTTCTCAAAAAAAGGTGAAGTCCTGTTGATCCTTTACCTTTCGCCATCGGATGAGGCGCTTGATTCGCAAGAAACCGAGAGGATGTTCGATTCAATCAAATTGAATCCCTGATTTGAACGGGGCGTCGCCTCATTCAATCGGAAAAAGGCGAAGCCATTCGAGGAAGCTCCATCCCTCGAATAGCCGCGCGTCCAAAAAAGTTGTACCCGTCAGCCGGGCAAAGCGGGGGATTGCCGCCGAGACGGCTTCGAGGGGGCCGGAACGGGCAGATCGGCCAGCATCGCCTGAACTTCCATTCGCAACTTCCGCTCGCGCTTGCTCTCGCCGCCGAGTTCGTACAGCAGGCCCTTCATCGCCCATTCGAGCATCAACTGGTGTTCGGGGATGAGGGCTTCACGTTCCCACCGCGAGATGGTGTTGAGCGCAAGGCCCAAGTGGACAGCCAATTGCTGTTGCGTAAAACCGAGTTTCTTGCGGCAGGCCCGCAGTTCGGCTCCGGTCATGGGGATGGCCTCCAGTTCAAAAGGATGTTGAAGAATCAGGTTCATCGAATTAGTATCTTCGTGGAAAGGAACGACATCGGGTTTCCCTGATGCCATTCCCGGTAGGAGTTAATCGGTCAACGGTTTCGTGGTCCGATTCCGTTGAACAACTTGTTCAAGACGATCAAGGCGTTCGTTCAGAAGTGCCACCTTCTGTTCGAGCGCCTTGATGCTTTGGGACAAAACCCGAAGGCCGGCCCAAATCGCCTCGATCCGTTCGCAAAGCGAAAATCGCTTTGTTTCCACGGCTTGCTTTCCTCCTTTCCACGAAGATGCCGAATTATACTCGGAGTTGAGTTTCTTCGAAAGAAAAAACTCCGAAATCCCTTTGTTTTTCACTTATTTGAGGGATTGTTTCGCTGATCTGTCGCGGCACGTTTTCACACCAGTCAACCCGACTTCGGCAAGCGTTCCGACCAGGAAGAAATTCACCTCGATTCCTGACCGAATGGTGATTTCGACCCATCCACAGGTATAATTCGGCCCGACACCCGAATAATCCCTTTAGGCAACACGACATGACACTCCTGGACAATCGGTATCAGGTGACGCGGGAGCTTGGCGAGGGGGCGTTTGGAAAAACCTACATCGCCATTGACACCCGGTCGCCGAGCAAACGGCAGTGCGTCGTCAAGCAGTTGAAATTGGTGGCCACCCCGGAACAGAACCGCTTCTACCAAGGACTTTTTGAACGGGAAGCCGAGGTTCTTGAACAGATTGGCCACAAGGCCCAGGGCCGCATCCCGAATCTTCTGGCCTACTTCACGCAGTCTGGTGATCACTTTTTCGTCATGGAGCTGGTTTCAGGACCGACGCTTGCGGACTGCATCGCCAGGGTCGGCAGACAGGACGAGGCCACGGTCCGGGGCTGGTTGGTGAGGATTCTCGAAACCCTCGATTTCATTCACGGTGTTGAGTACACCGACACTCAGGGCAAGAAATTCCGAGGCGTCATTCACCGGGACATCAAGCCAGGAAATATCATCATCCGCGAAAGCGACGGCGCGCCGGTGCTGATTGATTTCGGCGTGGTGAAGGAGATTGCCGCACGCTCGACCATCCGAAATGACGGCACAATGACGATGACGGCGGGAACGCCATTTTTCATGCCGCCCGAGCAGGAAAAGGGCCAGCCGGTCGTGGCCAGCGATCTCTACGCGCTTGGCGTAAGCGCAATGGTCGCTCTCACCGGGAAGCAGCCCGTCGAACTGTACGACCTGTCGGATTTGAGCTTCGAGTGGCGGAAATTCGCTCCGGGTATCAGCCCACAATTGGCGGATGCGCTGGATAAGGCGACCCAAAACAAAGCACGCGACCGGTTTCAGACCGCGAGGGAAATGATCCGCGCCTTGTCGCCGCGTCCGTCGGTCACACAGCCTCCGATTCCCGCGCCCAGCCCTGCGCCACTTCCACAGACATTGCCCCCGCCGCCCCCGCCGAACGTCTCCGGTGTGATTGCACGTCTTGAGGACGATAGGAAGCAACTGAAAACCGCTTCGAAGCGACCCTTTATCTATGTCGGCCTCGCGTTGCTTCTGGTTGTTTTTGGCGGCGGCGGACTGGCAACGTGGTATTTGGTCACGAAGCGGCCTTCGATAACTGGCAAGATTGGAGATTCAATCAAATTGCCTTCGGGGATTGAGGTCATGTACATCCCGAAGGGTGCGTTTCAGATGGGATCGGAGAATGGATATTGGGATGAAAAGCCAGTGCATCGGGTGGTGATTTCTGAGCCGTTCTTTCTGGGGAAGTACGAGGTCACCCAAGCGCAATGGGAATCGGTTATGGGAATGAATCCGAGCTACTTCCAGAATTGCCCGCAATGTCCTGTGGAGAACGTGAGTTGGGACAATTGTCAGGAGTTTATTCGGAAACTGAACGCCAAGGGTGATGGGTATACCTACCGTCTCCCAACCGAAGCCGAATGGGAATACGCCTGCCGTTCCGAAACGACAGGTGACTACGCGGCGTATCTCGACGCGATTGGGTGGTACAAGGTGAATTCAGGTTCTAAAACGCACCCAGTCGGTCAGATGAAGCCGAATGCGTGGGGGCTGCATGACATGCACGGGAATGTGAATGAATGGTGCGCAGATTCGTACAGCGGGAACTATTACAACACCAGTCCCACCAACGATCCGAAGGGGCCACCGCAGGCCGAATTCAAGCCCCGCCCAGTCGCGAATTCGGTCGCTTCAATCGCGCATTTCGCGCAGCCAAACGATTCAAATAAAAATAAAAATCAAAATAAAAAGGAGAAAGCAGAAAGGGAAAAAAATTCTGGTGTCCCAACGGGGAGAAATCCAATTAAGGTAGAAGCGCAACCCGTAGATCGCGTCGTGCGCGGCGGTTCTTGGTTTAATATCGCCGCGGATTGTCGTTCGGCGTTCCGGTTAAGTTCGTACTACCGACCCTACTCTCAGTACTCCAACGTTGGTGTGCGGGTGGTGGTGGTTCCCTCGAGGAAAAACTGAGGTTTTTACCCTCTTGCCTTGACACTTGCCGCGCCGAAAGGAAAACCCCCGGTGTATCTCGTCATTTTGAAAAGCCCCGGGGCACGATTCCCGTATCTGGTCGGAAATTTTCCAAAAAAACGTGAGGCGCAAGTGGCCAAGGTGAACCTAGAGAATGAGGGATTGCGGAAAGGCCAGGTCGTCGAGGTGGTCAGCGTGCTGGCAGCCCACAAGCACCACGCCGAGGCCTCGGGAAATGCGCTCGATCCGGAGCGGCAGCGCGGGGCTTGTGCCGGCTGGCTGAAAACCTTCCTCGCCAGGCGAAAGGGACCGGTGGCAAGTGAGGTCGTGCGGGTGGCGGCGGCGGAAGCGGGATTTTCGGACTGGACGCTGTGCCATGCGGGAAATCGGCTCGGCGTGCGCCGGTTTCGGCAGGACAACCGGTGGTGGATTGAGCTGAACTCGGCGAAGCGGTCGGACTGAGGCGGCGAGCGGAAAAAAAAGAAAATGCGTGGCGTCGGGGATTCGGTTTGGACCGGATTCCCGGCGCTTTTTTCGTTTCTCGCCCGGATTCTCCGGCGTTGGTCGCAGGTGGTGGTGTTCCAAAAAAAAGGATTCAGGCGGTTGCCGAGCGTGCCCGCCGCAGCCCCTGCGCGCTTGCAAAAAGCATTGTTTTATGTTAGGATTACGGAGCGAACTCCATTTCATTTCACGAGGCCAGTCTTATGAAAACGAGCATTCTCAGCTACCCCGAACGGGGCATCGGCGGCAATCCGAAATACCGGGGAAATTGTGCCCCGCAGGTCGTCCGGGACTTCATCGAATTTCACGAACCGAAGTCGGTTTGTGACCCAGCGTGCGGCTCGGACACGACCGGTGACGTGGTGCGGAGGATGCGGGCCGAGGGCCGGGACATCCGGTATCACGGGTTCGACCTCCGGCACGGATTCAATTTGCTCAAGGACTCGCTCATCGAGCGAACCGAAGCGCCGGTGGACCTTGTGTTTTTCCACCCGCCCTACGCCGGAATGATTGCCTACTCCGGCAACCAGTGGGGCGACAAGGCGCACCCGGACGACCTGTCCCACTGCACGGACTACAACGATTTCCTCGAAAAGCTCGCCCTCGCGCTTCGCAATATCTACCGGGCGCTTTCCCGCAACGGCGTCTACGGCGTCCTCATTGGCGACTGGAAGAAGAACGGGACCTATCACCCGCTTGGATTGGACCTCCGGCTCATCGGGCCGGGCAGTCTCGAAGGCGTCGCCATCAAGGAGCAGCACAACTGCCTGAGCGACACCCGCACCTACGGCGGGAGGAAGCTGTGCCGCATCGCCCACGAATATCTGGTCTGGTGGCGTCGAACCGACCGGTTCTACGCGATGGTGGATGCCGCGCTCGAACTCTCCAAGCGGCTCAAAGCCGCCGCCAACGCCAACTGGAAGGGGGTTTGCCGGGAGGCCCTGATGCGGTTGGGAGGGCAGGCCGACTTGCAGGCCATCTACGCGATGGTTGAGCAGGACGCGCCGGAGATGGTCACTGGACGCCCGAACTGGCAGGCGCGCGTGCGGGCCACGCTACAGGAGATTGGCCAGAACGTCGAACGCGGCGTCTGGGCGGTCGCCGCCTGAACTCTCTCCACGCGGGGGCGGTCGCCACGCCGTCCCCTTTGACCCGAAAGGAATCCGCCATGACGGTCAACGAACTCATCGACCTGCTTTCCGAGCAGGCCCCGGCTTTCCGCCGGAAAACGATTCTCGTCGAGGACCTGGACGATTTTCGCCACGCCTCGATTCGCTTCGAGGAGCAGCTCGACGCCTTTGTGGTTGAAGGCGTCGGGGACGGACTCCACGACCCCACCTAAAACAAAAACGATTCGGTCAAAAAGGAAAAAACCATGAACATTCTGCTGATTCTCTTTCTTCTGATTCAATCGCCCGGTCGCCAGTGGACCGAAGTTGCCCAGGCCGACGGCGGCGTTGTCGTCTCCGTGGACAAGGCGAGCATCAAGACCGTCTGCCCGCAAACCAAGCGATGTTGGGTGCGGGTGAAGTTTCCGAACGGCCGCCGCGTCGAGGCATACATCGAGGTGATCCATGCGAAACAGGCACGCACCCTCGGCGAGCGCGTCTATGACGAGCGTGCAACGGTGGTGGCGGACCGGACGGCCGACATCGAGGCGAATACCCGAAGTCGCCCGTTCGCCGATATTCGGCCCGGCGAAATCAACGAGGCGGTCTGGCGTTTTCTGTTCAAACCCTGACGGCCGGTAGAGAGGGGGGGCGAGAATGCCCCCCTCTTTTATTCTCCAACACTGTTTCCGGCAATTACGCCGCCTCCCCAGCTTGAGGCGTCTCCCAGGGCCGGGCGCTCGGATACCGAGGGGGGAATCCCCGCGCTTCCCGGCCTGAACATCAAGGTCGAGGGGAAGGTTTTCCGGCACGAAGGCGAGGTCATCATCCGGCGGGCGTTTCTTCGCTCGGACATCGAGGCGGTCCTGAGCGGCGCGGCCATCCCTGAAAACCCCGATTGGTTCAGGAGGTGAGTTGGATGCCAGTTTCATGAAGAAGGCCGACCGGGTTAAAAAAGTTTTTTTACTATTTTTGTTTGACATATCAGGCGAGTCGGAGAGGATTTCCCCATCACAAACGGGGGCGAGTGGAAATGACGATTCGGGAAGCGAAAAAGGCCGGTGTGAAGGCGTTCAGGGAAGGGCGGCCGTGTGGGGCGTTTTTCAACGAGAAGTTCCTGAAGGCCGCCATCGCCTCGACGATGGAAACCGTCCGTCTGCTGGGAGCCTACAACGAAGGGTGGACGGTCGCGCACCTGGCCAGCGTCGCGCTGGATGACAATTTCCCGAGCGTCAAGGCCCTCGCCCAAATCGAAGCGGACGGCGAATCCAAGACAGGAGAACGATGATGATCGCCAGTACCACGGCAACAGTGTTTCGGGAAGTTCTGACCGGCAAAGACGTGGCGTACCCCTATTCGCCCGAAGAATGCAGGGCGTGCGCCACCGACAATCTGGCGCGGCTCGAAGACGAACGCGGAGTCCTTGTGGCCTACGTCATTGACGGGGACGTGTCCGTTCGCGAGTTCATCTCCGTCGAGCAGGCCCAGGACCTGCGGGCGCAACTGGTCCGGGCGAACCGCGAGTTTCTGGAGGCCCACGACTACCGGACCGGACTGGAGCGGTACAAGGCACGGTACCGGGCAGCGTCCCGCCTCTGGCTTCAGGATCACCCCGACCAGCGGGAAATCTCAAAAGCCGGGTTCGATTTTGTTCAGGCGTTGAAACACAACCAGAGGGTTGACGAGGCGCGTGTTGCGCTCCGGAAAGCCATCGAGAAGGCGTAGGACCATTGCCCGCGAAGGCATCACACAATCAGGAGGTGGACAAGATGGCCAAATGCGAAAAATGCCGGAAGTTCATGAAGATCGACGAGCGCGCCGAATGTGCCGGCTGGCAGGACGAGGACGGCGAATGGCACGAGGCCTGGCTTTGCGCCAACTGCTCGAACTGGCAGCCTGAAATCAGCGACGAGGAAATCCGACAGCGGTACGAAGCCGAAAGCCGGGCGATGGAGGCTGATATGGAAGCGATGCGTCGCGAGTTCGCCGAGCTGCCGGAACCTGTCTATGCCGCTCGCGATTTCGAACCCCTCGCGGATGACGACATTCCGTGGTGAATTGCCAACCAGTTATCGGGGGCGGGTTCGCTCGCCACACTCACAGAGGATGTGACGATGAAAATCATTGAAAATCACAGAGGGTTTGTTTGGCCGACGAGAAGCGCGGCGGGGTGGTAACCGTCTCCCTGACCGTGGCTATGGAAAGCTGGCCACTTGGGGAAATGCCGGTCGAGGGTTGCGGGTGGAACGATTTGACGCTCGAAGAACTCGCGGCCTTGTGCAAGGTGGGCGAGGCGATCCTCAAAAAGCACGGGAAGGCCTGAACGGGCACATCCCCTCGAAATCGAAACCGTTCCGGCGGGCGACGGCCACATTATCGATCTTCAAAATGGAGGTATCAGTGAAATGTCTTACGAACAATGGCCGGTGGAATTAAGGGAGCGACTTCGAATGAAGAACCTCACCAAAAAAGATTTCCCGCTGCCGTGGAAGATCGCCACACAGTATGGAGAGCGACAAATCATAGCCGCCAATGGAATGCTGGTGGCGTCACTCGGCGGACAGGGAGGCGATCCGATCCATCCTGACGTCCTGCAAGCAGCAGCGATGATGATTGTCGAGGCGGTTAACAAACACTACGCCCCAACTGAGTATGAAATCAAAATGGCCCGGCGGTAAGATGTGATGAAGATCAATGAAAGAAGAAATGATGGGGATCTCACGGGGATCGAAACCCTCCCCGACCCGAAAGACCTTCTGACGGTCGTTGACGAGCTGACCGGAACGCCGTGGCGGGTTGCTCGGGACGGGGACGCCGTGTGGGTTGAAGCGCATGGCGGCGACAAGTCGCTGTTCCGGTTGCCGGACTGGCTTCCCCTCGAAAAAAAGATGGCGATTGCGGATTTCGTCGCGAGCGCGCCGGTGTGGCTGGGAGAATTGATTGTCGGGAATGCCTGGCAAGCGGCCGAGCTGGGCCGGGTCAGGGGTGATCTGGACGCCACCCGCGCACGCCTCGAACACACGGAATCCGTTCTGGACGCCATCCGGAGCTGGCTTGACGACATCGAGCGCCGTTCGGGTCAACGCGCAGTGCAAGCCGAGACATGGGAAGAAGGGGAGCGATACAACGGGATGGCGTCGGCGGTCGCGGAAATCCGGGGCGAACTCGGGACACGTTCCGCTTCCGGTCAATCGGACGCCGGCGGTGAAACAAAATCGGGCAACCATCCCCACCGGGGGTAAGGAGGGTTGGTTATGGGAAATGTCAAATTCAGCGAATTGACGGACGGCGAGCTTTTTCTTGCTTACGGAAGCCTGTGGACAAAACTCGACGAGGGGATCGCGAGGAGGCATCCCAAGGCGGCGATTGAATTGGGAGAACGCGGCTTCGGCTACCACGGATCGATCTGTTCGTTTGAAGCGACCGAGATCGTCGAGTTTGTTTCATTGGTTCAACTGACGAAAACCGGAACGACCGGACCGGCTCCGGAAATGATCGACGCGGATTGGGGGGAGGGCGACCGGACTGGGGAGGCGATATGAGCCAGGACGCACAGTGCCGAAATTGCGGCTGGAAAACCAGCCGGCAGAAACAGGAATGCCATTGCGAGGTTGAATATCCCGGCGATTGTCGCTGTGGGTGGATTGGCGATGGGCGCGGACACTGCCCTCACTGTGGTGACCGGGTGCTGACGATGGACTGGTTTCGCTCGATGAGAGAGGCCCGGAAGCTGGCAGAGATGGAGTTGATGCCATGAGCCACCACACACCGGAGGACATCGACAGGCTGCTGGCGGAAGTTGAGCGGCTCGGACAGCAACTCGACATCATCGTTTCGGTGAACGAGTCCGGGCAGAAAGCCCGCCGCCAGGCCGAGAAACGCGCCGAGGCGCTCGCCAAAGAAAACGCAAAACTCAGGCGGGACCTGGGGGAAGTGAAGCGGTCTGCCGAGCGGATGAGGGTGGTTTGCGAGGCGGCGGCGACACTTTACCGGACACTCATCGCCTGGGAGCCGCACCTGAACCGACCGCGCGGCACGGACGAGGAAGGCGCGGAAATCGCGCGGCTTCTTCTTGAACACGAGGAGGCGCGTCGCAACCTGCACGAGTTGACCGGCAAGTATCTCAAAAACGAAGGGAGGTGGTCATCATGATCGAGCATCCGCGCAACCTGCCCGCCCAGCCTGAGCGCGTCGAGACCGGCCCGGTGGCTTTCGGCGAGGATTGGCCCGGCGTCTTTGTCCGGGGTGACGAGGCGACCTACTACGCCGAGGTCCTCGCGCAGTCCATCGAGGCCATCCGGGCGGGACGTGAACCGTCAAAAATGGATCTGGTGGTCCTGAGCGGCCTTGCCGACCTGCTGGCCTCGTGCCGGGTCTAGGGTTTTCAATTAAAAGAGTTTTTGCTCATTATTCGAGCAACCGGACGCCGTCTGGAAGAAATCATCAGGCAGGATTTGTGACGGGGATATGGAGAAGAACGATGACCCTTGAAGTTTTCGAAAACCTCATTGGAAAATGGGAACGCCTTGCGGCTGAACTGAAAGACGAAACCGAGGCGATGCGTCCACAAGTTGGGCCGAAATACGAAGTCAAACGAACCGAGAGGTTGATGGTTTTGGCTTGTATTGCGGATCTGAGGGCCGCGATCAACAAAACTGAAGGAATGAAGCAAAACTTGCGGATGAAGGCGGTTTGCGAGGCGGCGGAAACATTTTGCCGCACACTCAACGCCTGGGACATGCAAGGGAACCCACCGCGCGGCACGGACGAGGAAGGCGCGGAATTCAAGTGACTTCGATCCTCGCGCAGTCCATCGAGGTCTGCCGGGCGGGAAGTCGGCCGTCAAAATTGGATCTGGTGGTCCTGAGCGGCCTTGCCGACCTGTTGGCCTCGTGCCGGGTCTAGGGGTTTCCGTTAAAAAAGTTTTTTTACTCTTTTTCTTTGACTTTTAAGGGGGATTAAAGACAATTCTACCAATGACTTGAACTGCTTTTGAGAGGACGCCGACCGATGGATAGCCTGACGTACAGGATTTTCGAGGGGGATGCTCTGGCGCGGCTGCGCGAGATGCCCGACGGAAGTGTTCAGACCTGCATCACTTCGCCGCCCTACTACGGGTTGCGGGACTACGGCGTGGCCGGCCAGATCGGGCAGGAAGAAACCCCCGACGAATACATCGCGCGTCTCGTCGCGGTCTTTCGCGAGGTCCGCCGAGTGCTTCGAGGTGACGGCACCCTCTGGGTCAACATCGGCGACAGCTACAACAACTCGACCCCGAACCGGGACGGCAAGAACGGTTACGCCGACGGTCGCGAGAACCGCGACAAGCGGCTCGGCGCGGGCGGCATCGAAGGCCTCAAGCCGAAGGACCTGATCGGCATCCCGTGGATGATGGCCTTCGCCCTGCGCGCCGACGGCTGGAGGCTGCGCCAGGACGTGATCTGGGCAAAGCCGAATCCGCAACCGGAATCGGTTCGGGACCGCTGCACGAAGGCCCACGAGTACATTTTTCTGCTGTCAAAGTCGGCGAGTTATTACTACGACCACGAGGCGATCCGGGAGCCGGCGACCCATGCGGGCAAGCGCCTCACGCTCGGCCCCAAATCATTCTCGAAGGGACAGGCGGCGGGCGCGGGGGTGACCCCGAGCGGCAATGCCCTCGCCGAAACCTACGACGTCGGCGAGACGCGCAACAAGCGGTCGGTCTGGACCGTGCCGACCGTGCCCTACCCCGGAGCGCATTTCGCGGCATTCCCGCCGGACCTGATCCGTCCGTGCATTCTCGCCGGGTGTCCCGAAGGCGGAACGGTCCTCGACCCGTTCACCGGGAGCGGGACAACCGGGTACGTCGCCCTCAAAACCGGGCGCAATTTCGTCGGCATCGAACTCAACCCCGAGTACGTCCGGCTCGCCCACGAGCGCATCGGGGAGGCCCGGTTGACGCTGTTTGATGTGGCGGCGGCATAACGGCAATCACGGAAATGGAGGCCCGAGCATGGGAAATCTGTACGGAAAAATGACGCTCGCCGAGCGGCGCGTGGCCGGTTTTCTCCGGTCGCAGGGCATCGCGTGGCGGTACGAGCCGGGGCTGTTCGTCATCGATCCCGAAGGTCGCCCCCGACTGTGGACTCCGGATTTCTTCCTTCCGGACCTGGGTATCTACGTCGAGGTGGTCGGGCGTCCGGGGGCGGATTACGACTTCCGGCGGGAGGTCTACGAGCGGAACCAGATCCCGATTCTGTTCGTCAGGACCGGCGACGATCCGAACTGGATGGACCATTTCAGGGAAGGTATTGTCGCGATTCACGCCGACCGGGCAAGGCTCGTCGAGCGGATTTGCGGACGGGGGGACCGACCCTTCAGGCCAAGGACCGAGGCACGCCGGCGGTCGGTGGGGAAGGGCAGATCCGACCGGACTCGCTCCCGGTCCGCTGTCAACCGGGTTGACGGCGAGGGCGGTTTTGGGGCGGTGAAGTGCGAGGAAAACGGCAGGAAGCCGGGAAAGTTGCCCTAGCAATAAAAAAGGCTTTTTTGAACGTTTTCGCCAATTTTGAAAGTGTAATAATTTTGATTGAACAGGATAGGGTCTTTCTCTTTTGTAAGAGTGGCTGTAAACTCATCAAATTACTTGGGTTACAGTCCCGAAAGTGTAATAAAGCGTAATAATTTTTAATAATTTATAAAGCATTGAAGCCAAAGGGTTTAGCAGAACGGGCAAAAGTGACGGTTTTTGTCATTCCTGACATTCTTTTTCTGAGGGAAAAATGAAAAACGTTTCGTTTATGGTCAATCCAGTGACAGGTTACACGCTCTCGCAGGTCGAGCGGATTCTGGGGCGGTCGTATCGTCATCTCACCGACTGCGGGATTCTCCGGCAACTCAAGACGGTGGACGACGGGGGCGAGCAGAAGTATCGGGGGCTGCTCTACGACGTCGAGGACGTGCTGGCATGGGGCGTGGCGCTTGCCCGCTACGACGGCCTGAAGGCGCTCCAGGGGAAGGCCCCGTGCTTCTCGCTCATCGCCAGCCGCCACGTCCTCAACGACCAAAACGACACGACCTGTCGCAAGTGCGGATCGTTCGCCATCGAGATCGAGTTTCGCGGATGGTGTCGGTACTGCGGAATCACGGTCGGGTATCCGGTGAAACTGGGTCCGATAAAATTTTAGGATCAAACGCCACCAACCAACCGAAAAAAAAGGTAAACCTAACTTCCCCCACGGTCACTCATCAAGCCACCCACCCTCTTCGTGATTCGCTTCGTCGATTTCCCGGAGGAGGTCGAGCAGCAGGGACGTGTTCGAGCTGGCCTGAATCGTCGCCCGAAAGGTTCCGGTGTACTCGCCGGCCGTGACGGTCCCTTCGGTCAGGGCGACCAGCCGGCGAAGCGCGTCGAGGCCCCGATCATCCCCGGCGAAGGCGTCCACGATGCGGCCGTCCTCCAGGCACACAACGCCGCTCAGGTCGGGGGCGTCGAGGCGCACGACGGCCGTGTGGCGGCCGTTCTCCAAAACCTGAAACACGTCAAAGACCAAAACCTTCGGCATCCGGACGACCATGAGCTGTTCGCCGTCGGCGACGGGATGCCCGGTGGCCGGACGGTCGGGAAGGTCATCCCCGGTTGGCGCCACGGTGGGCGGCGTCTCGGGCGAACCACTCAGAGATTCCAGCAGGGAGGCAGCCTCTCCGGTGTCGCCGCGCTGGGCGAGCAGTTGGGCGAGGGAATGGGTGTAGGCTTCGAGCCGGTCCCGCCGGGCGTATTGCCGACAGATCGCAATCGCCGCCTCGAACAGTGACGCCTCGCCCGGATTGGCCAGAATCGCCTGGTCGAGCATTTCGAAGGCGCGGGCCGTCAGGCCGTACTTCGACAGGAGGCGGCTGTTGGAAATCGCCTGGTCAGGCCGCAGGACCGTCATCTGCACCGGGGTGGTGTCGCCGAGCATTGACCGCCCCTGCTCGATGACCCGCGCCTTGACGGCCTCATCCTGTGGCCACCCGAAGGTTGAGACAAACCGGCCGAGCGTCATGTCCGGCCCGAGGCCCCAGACACGGGCCTGGTCGGTCACCCTTCGCAACAGATCGGCCGTATCGCCGAACTCCTGAAAAAAGATCCGCAACTGCACCGGGATGTCGGACAAGCCCGGCTGGCGGGACTGTATCCGGATCTGGTCCTGCACCGCGCCGCACCGGTCCACGGCCGCGGCCAGCGTACCAAGCGAGCCGTCTCCGCTCCCGAAGGCGGGCGGAAGCGAATAGCGACCGCAGGTCAGAACATCCGTCAGCGGCAACTCGCGCTGGATCAAATCCCGAAGCAGAACCGGTTGTGGGGGCATAGGAACACCTATAAGAAGGGAAAGAGACCTCTATTTTTTTCACGCGCGGGATGCAGGACCCGCTGCCGAATGAGCGAAAGGGAAGAGAGGGAAAAGAAAGAAAAGAGATTGGAATTTTATCTAGTTATCAGACGCTTGGAAGTGGCACAATGCACTGTCTCAGTGCATCTTGCACTCCGAGAGAGCATAACACAGATGCACTGTTCCAGTGCATCACAAGCTAAGTCATTGTTTTATAACGACTTATTTTTTTCAAAAGTGTGGCACGGGATTTGTTTCTCTTTTTATCGAAATTCACTACGAGAGGAGAAGACTCCTATGAGCTACCTTCACGCATTCCAGTTTCAACCCGGAGAAAAAGTCTACAGCGAACGGTTCGGACCCGGCACGGTCAAGGCCGCCATGACCGCCAACGGAAAGAACTTCTACAACGTGACCTTCACCTGGTCGGGCAAGGATCAGACCGTCCCGGAAAGTACGCTGAAGGCCCACGAGGTTTCAGCCCCGCTCAAGTCCTTCACCGAAACCCCACAGCTTCTTTTGCTCGGCAGGTGGGACGACACGGAGATCTACCAGGAAGTCATCATCAAGGTGGCCGCCTGACTCACGCCGAAAAAAAGGGCTTCCCAC
The DNA here is from genome assembly GCA_039793685.1 of Blastocatellia bacterium NZW_1522. Lineage (GTDB taxonomy): Bacteria > Acidobacteriota > Blastocatellia > Chloracidobacteriales > Chloracidobacteriaceae > JAAFHI01. The sequence continues at coordinate 1,932 of JBDRAL010000001.1, read as the reverse complement.
GAAAGGGAAGCCCAAAAATTAGGTCAAAAAGGAAAAGCGGTGACCATTCACCGCTTCACCACGAAAACAGATACAGGAAATCCCGATGCCCGAGCAAGTCCTCAACCGCGTAAACCCCATCGAACGAAACTGGCAACGCCCGGCGAAACTCACCGGACTGGCGACCCACCTCGCTCGCGAACTCGGCGTCAGCCTCCAGTGGCTCCGTTCCCAAGGCATCTATGACAGCGCCCACGACCGGCTTGCGGTCGAATACCGCAACCGGCAAGGCAAGCCGGTTGGCGTCATCCACTACCGCCCCTTGGGCACGTCCGACACCCAGAAGGACCGACTCCCCCTCGAATACCGGAACAGCGAGGGAAAGACCGTCGGGATCATCCACTTCCCGGACAATTCGGAAGCCGGCGCACCGTGCCGGATACCCCACGTCGAAGTCTCGTCCTTTTGTCCGGTCTATCCGTTCTGGAAAGTTCCGCGCGTCGTCGCCGAACCGTTCGCGGTCTTCGGCCTGCACCGGGTAACTGGACCGCTTCTGTTTCTGTGCCGAAGCGAGATTGAATGCCTGATCCTGTGGCATCACGGCTACGAAGCCATCTCCATTCGCCACTGTGGCAGATCACTTCCGGCGGGAACGTTCGAAGGGAATTACGATCTCTATTACCTGCGTCCCTCGGAGGACAAGGAACTCGACCCGGATTTTGCCAGCCTCCAGGATCGATTCAACGGATTGCGGATCATCCCCTATGACCTGCCGGTCCAGATCAGAAGCTGGTACGAGCTGCACAGAAGATGGGCGCCGAACGATTTCCGCAGAATCGTCGAGAATTCCTTCGCGTTGGCCAAGCAGTTTGGCAGAGCCATGCCGAAAAAACGCTAATCCGACGTTGTTTGGTTTTCGCCCTGGGGTGGGTTAGATTCCAATTCCGCGAGTGGAAGCACAAGGGCAAACATGGAGGCCACATACCGGGGGAAACCAATCCGTCGCACGCGCGCAATCTGCGTCCGATGGCACCGAACCTGTTTGGCTAAGTCATGATCAGAATCGACGCCAAGAACACGTTTGATACGGTCGAGCAGTTCCGAAGAATCAATTTCGGAAGGGGGTGGGACTGAATTCTTTTTTTTTGAGTTTCCGGGCATTTTTTATTGATGTTTAAGAACTTTTGATTACGATTCGTAACATAGTAAACACGAGAGACGAAAGGTGAGAGAAAAATGAAGAAAAAATCTATTCCATTGCTGCTCCTGATGGCTTTGTCTTTATTTTCTCATTTGATCAGAGCCAATCCGATCAGGCCCGAGCGAATCGAAGAAGCACGAATCAGGACCCTGGTCGATCAAATCCAAAAGAAAGAGATCAAAACCCTTTTTCGATCCGTGACAGCGGATCGGTCAGTGGATGCGGCCGAAAAGGGACTTCCAAGGGAAATCGTCAATGCCAGAGTTTCACACATCGAATCCGAAATGCGAGTCGGGCGGATCATTGCCGATGTCAGAAAAGTAACCGGTGGGCCTGATTACAAACCAATTGTCATCGCCACCCCGCTTCCTTTCCTGATGACCGATTCAAACTGCCTGCTCGTCATTTCGACTGGCGCGTTGAAGTTTTCGGACGAGGCCCTCATTGGAGCCGTTGCACATGAAATCGCTCACGCAGCCTTCGCCGTTGATTCGATCGTTTTCAAATCTCAGTTCAATGCAGCAGTAAGGGGAAATCAAGAAAAACAAATGAAGACCAGTCTTACTGCATTAGCCGAGATTGAACTGAAATGCGATGCAATCGCCGGAATAGTGATGACCGATTTGAAAAAAAATGTTGAATGGTATGTAGGGTTTTTAGACGCAATTCCGGAAACAGGGGGAGCAGTGAATTACCACCCAGATAACCAAACGAGAAAAAAATGCCTTAAGCTGGCAATTGAAAGGAGAGGA